>CAZGEX010000017.1:0-47998 GCA_964524385.1 uncultured Sangeribacter sp. | reverse complement strand
GAATCAGCTTTGACTTCTGTCCCACTTATTAAAATGGTAACAAATACGCTCAACAAAAAAATGATAAAAATCGATAATTTTTTCATGGTTCTTTAAAATTAGCACAAGTAATATTTTGCAAATATAATCACAAAATTCAAATAAACAAAACAAAGCTCGATAATAATGATGTGAAAAATATAGGTAACAATTATTATTTGCTGAGTAGAATTGTTATTATTTGACAAAGTGCTATTTTTTTTATAACTTTGCAGTATGGAAATATTAAAAAACGCTTTTGAATGGCTGAGTGATATTGCTACTTCCCAAGAAGTAACATTGTGGAATGCTGTCATAAAGTTGACTATCAGCATGATATTAGGTGCGATGGTTGGTTTGGAACGAAAGCGAAAAGGGCAAGTGGCGGGAGTTCGCACATTTGCATTAATATCGATGGGTGCATGTCTGGCAATGCTGTTGTCGATATATGTGCCACAAGAATATCTCGGATTGAAAAATGGCGATCCGGGACGAATTGCAGCACAAGTAATTACCGGAGTCGGATTTCTTGGTGGCGGAGTAATGATACGGATGCGAGGTTCAGTAAGAGGGCTTACAACTGCCGCCGGAATTTGGATGGTAGCAACTATTGGCATGGCAGTCGGAGTAGGAATGTACCTGACATCATTGTTCGCAACATTGTTGATATTACTTATTCTCATATGCTTTGAATGGTGGGAACATCGCAGAAAGATAGGACAAGAAACAAAAACAATCAAAGTCAGTATAAACGAGATTTTAACAGATATAGAAAGTTATAAATCGATCTTCGAACGTCATAAAATGCATCTTTCCACTTATTACATAGAGTGTAAATATGATGCTAATGTGACCGAAATCAATTTCGTGCTGATGTCGCATAAAGATGTCGATTTTATGCGATTGTTTGCTGAATTGAGAGAGATAACCTCCACAAAATCAATTTCGTTATCAAGCCAAGTAGATTTATAACAGAACTAAAGTAATTCCGAACAACACAAATGATGAACAAAGATTATAAGACAAAGTCGAAATGCAATGCAGCATTAGGATTAGCCGTATCAATACCTGCATTGATGGGATTTGATGCCTACGCCGAAGAAACGACAAATTCAAAGATCACCACTTCTCAAGAAATAGAAGCTTCAGCAACAGAGGCCGAAAATCATTCTGAAGGATTGATAGCAGATTTAGCTTGGATATTATTGTTGGGAGCAATCGTAACAATATTATTCAAGAAATTGAAACAACCGGTTGTATTGGGCTATATTCTTGCAGGATTTTTAGCAAGTCCAAAATTTGAATATTTGCCATCAATTTCGACATTCGAAAATATCGACTTCTGGGCTGAGTTGGGAATTGTGATATTAATGTTTACACTCGGATTGGAATTTAGCTTTAAAAAATTAGTAAATGCCGGCAGCTCCGCCATAGGCACAGCTTTGATAATAATCTGCGGAATGACCTTTACGGGCTTTGGTGTTGGATGTCTGCTTGGATTGGATCATATAAATTCGATATTCCTTGGAGGGATGTTATCGATGTCATCCACAACGATAATATTGAAAGCATTTACCGATTTGGGGTTAAAACAGAAGAAATTTGCCTCATTGGTTTTGGCAGTACTGATTATAGAAGACCTTTTTGCAGTGTTGATGCTTGTGCTACTATCATCGCTTGCAATGGGAAATGTAGAAGGCAGTGAACTATTATTCTCCATTGGCAAATTGTTGTTTTTCTTGATAATATGGTATGTAGTAGGGGTTTATATGCTCCCTACTTTATTTGACAAGACACGTTCTTATTTGAATAATGAGACATTGCTTATTGTAGCAATGGGATTGTGTTTCGGCATGGCGATATTTTCAGTCAAATCGGGATTTTCATTAGAGCTTGGAGCATTTATTACCGGCTCTATATTGGCAGGGACTATGATTGCCGAACGCATTGAGAAGGTGGTACAACCTGTAAAAGATTTATTTGGTGCAGTCTTTTTCATCTCTGTCGGCATGATGGTTGACCCAAATATTATAGCCGAATATTGGAGTGAGATTTTGATACTTGCGTGCGTAGTTATATGCGGTATGATAGTTTTCGGCACGTTGGGGATGCTTATCACAGGGCAGAATTTGAGAGTGGCAATTGAGAGTGGCTTCTCACTCACGCAAATTGGAGAATTCTCATTCATTATAGCATCATTAGGTATGAGCTTAGGAGTATTGGATACATCACTTTACCCAATAATAGTGGCAGTGTCGGTAATAACAATTTTTACTACTCCATATTTCATAAAGATGTCTGATTCGGCATATCGTTTTGTCGAGAAGCAACTTCCGGGAGGGCTAAGATTCTTAATCGACAGATATTCAAAGCAATCGGAAGACACGAGCGAAACAAAAAAATTATGGAAAGCAATTTTGATTAGATATGTATGGCGTATGGTGTTATATTCGGTAATACTATTAGCTGTAATATTATTGTCACGCAGCTTATTATTCCCGATGTTAGAAAAGATGAATGAGTCGTGGGGACATCTTATTGCCACAATACTCACACTGTTATGTATGTCACCATTTATTGTAGCATTGTCGTTCAGTTCAATAAAACCTGATGAACGAATGAAGCTACACTCCACAGCATCGTTCGTGGATGTACCAATAGTAATATTGTCAATAATACGCTATTTGGTTGCCATGTTCTTTATAATGTATTTTGTATCAATCGCTTATTCAATAAGTGTAGCATGGCTGGTCGGTATCGGATTCTTATTGCTAATGATAATCATTGCATCCAATAAGATTAAAGGTCGATACAGGACTATGGAAAAGAAATTTATCGACAACTTGAATATTCGAGAAAATACACGTTTAGGCAAGAACAACAATTTAATTAGCGATATTCACTTAGCATATATAGAAGTAAGTCAAAATTGTCCGTTTGTAGGAGATAAAATAGGCGATTCCGGATTAAGAAAAGATTACGGAGTGAGTGTTTCAAGCATCCAACGCGGACAAGTGATGCTACCTTTACCGAATAAAGACGCACGAATCTTTCCCGGGGATTTACTTGGCATAATCGGGACAGACGATCAAATAAAACGTCTCAATGATGACATTGAAAGTTATGAAAAGGCAACAGAAAATATGCCGCAAAACACATCAAAAGTAGAACTTCGGAGTGTGAAATTGACGACAGATTCTCCGATTGTAGGAAAATGTATAGCCGATGCACGAATACGGCAAGACTATTATTCGATGGTCGTAAAAATACAGCGAGGAGAAGAATACATCCAACCAACTGCTACTATCCAATTGCAAGCAGGTGATGTGATATGGATTGTAGGAGATCCAACTAATATAGATAAGATAAAATAAAATATTTTTAATATAGGTATAAATTATATGCAGGAAAAAATCATCATTTTAGATTTCGGTTCTCAATACACGCAGTTGATAGCACGACGCATTCGTGAGCTCAACACGTATTGTGAAATTGTACCGTATAATAAATTTCCACATGAAGATGAGGGTATTATAGGTGTAATTTTATCAGGAAGTCCATACTCGGTCAACGATCCGGAAGCATTACAAATTGATTTAACATCAATTAGAAAGAAATACCCATTGCTTGGTATATGTTATGGTGCACAATATTTGGCACATACGAATGGTGGGAAAGTAGCATCATCAAAGACTCGCGAATATGGCAAAGCTCAATTAGTATGGCATGACGAAAATGACCTCCTTATGAAAGGAGTTCGCGACAATTCTATTGTATGGATGAGTCATGGCGATTCAATCGTTGATACACCGGAGTGTTTTGTAAATGTAGGCTCCACATCAGATGTAAAAAATGCCGCTTATCGTATAGAAGGAGAACAAACATGGGGCGTTCAATTTCATCCTGAAGTATTCCATAGTGAAGATGGCAAAATTGTATTAGGAAACTTTGTTTGTGGAGTGTGTGGCAGTCGTCAAGATTGGACACCGGCTTCATTTATTGAATCCACAGTTGAAATGCTTCGTGAAAAACTTGGCGATGATAAGGTGGTATTAGCATTGTCAGGTGGTGTGGATTCTACTGTAGCAGCAGTATTGCTCAACAAAGCAATTGGCAAAAACCTTGTATGTATATTTGTCGACAACGGTTTGTTGCGTTATAAAGAATTTGAATCAGTACTTGAGAACTATTCAAATATGGGACTTAACGTGATTGGTGTTGATGCAAAAGAACATTTTTATCGCGAACTTGCAGGAGTGACTGACCCTGAAAAGAAACGTAAAATTATCGGCAAAGGCTTTATTGATATATTTGACCAAGAAGCACACAAGCTCAAAGACATAAAGTGGCTTGCACAAGGTACAATTTACCCGGACGTGATTGAATCATTATCGATTACAGGAATGGTAATCAAAAGTCACCACAATGTGGGAGGCTTACCTGAAAAGATGAATTTGAAGCTTGTCGAACCTCTTCGTCTTCTTTTCAAAGATGAGGTACGTCGTGTGGGTAGAGAACTTGGTATTTCAGCATCATTAATAGGTCGTCATCCTTTCCCCGGTCCCGGTTTGGGTGTTCGAATTCTTGGCGAGATTACTGCAGAAAAAGTAAGAATTCTTCAAGAAGCCGACCATTATTTTATTCAAGGACTCAGAGACAACGACCTATATGATAAAGTATGGCAGGCAGGAGCAATATTATTGCCAATTAGAAGCGTAGGTGTTATGGGTGATGAACGCACCTATGAAAATGTGATAGCACTTCGTGCTGTTAATTCCACTGATGGTATGACTGCTACCTGGAGTCATCTACCATTTGAATTCCTTGGTAATGTCAGCAATGAAATCATCAATAAAGTACGTGGTGTCAACAGAGTGGTCTATGACATTTCATCAAAACCACCTTCAACAATAGAATGGGAATAATCCAACCAAAAACAAATCAGCAGTTTAAGCAAATGCCTAAGCTGCTGATTCTTTTTTTACAAATCTATACTGAGAGAAACTATCTCTTTACATTTTCACAGCGACGTCGTCGTAGGCAAAGTAAGCCGGACAATTTAGCCCATAATCTCCTTTAAAGTCTTCACTTGCCTCAAAATTAAATTTGATTTCCACGACTTTACCAAGACTGCTTAAATCAAATTTTTGCCAATCGGTGATTAAACTTGTTCCGTTGCATAGATAAAATTCTGCCGTACCGGTATTATTACCTTCTGCATCATATCCGTACGCGTTAACTTTATAATAACTACTTTCGGTGGTTGCAGTGCAGAATCCATCACCATAAGTAAGAGAGTTAAGCACATAACAAGTATTTGTAATATACATATGATCGACTATGCGTTCTTTCCCATCGCTAAACTTGAATCCCGGGCAATACGCACCATATCCTAATGATGAATTGAAATCATCTACATATCCATTATGTATACAGAAGTTGTCGGAGTCATTATGTCCTTTAATAGGAATCGAGAATTGAAGTTCATACCATCCATAGTATCCTTCCGGCAATGTAGAATAATCTTCTATTACATAATTTGAAATTGCGTGACCACCACTCCAGTAAGGTGTGGTAAAACTATGGCTTAGCCATGTATTGTTGGCATCATCCCAAGAATATGTTCCGCCACTAAAATCATATGTAAGAGGTCCGTTGTATTGCTCGCTATCAATTAGGTCGCTCCATTTATTGATTGTAACACCGGCGTAATCAAGAGTATAAGATGTGAATTTCACATCGTTATCTTCAAATGTAAGAATAGCGAGATCAGACACAGCTAAACATACCATCGTAAATGCCCTGCAATCACCACGTTTATTTGCTGCGATGATATTTATTTCTCCGACTTCATTTTCATTAGTAATTTCAGAAGGTGCTGTTACAAAGAGCGACTCTCCTTGAACCATAGCTTCCCAACCTTTTGAGATTCCGGCAACAAATACTGTATTGACTTTAGTAAGAGTCATTTTAAATTCTTTTGTAGTACCTACAACAACTTCAATATCAGATTCATTTTCAAAATCGAATTCAATTCCAAAATTATCTACTCGATACACTGTGAATGATTCTCCACTTGCCAAATAGAATGTTACTTCATCTTCTCCTACTGCAACATTAGTAAAGAAAGAGTCGCCACTAATGCCTATAGCTCTTACATAATGTCCATTGGCATCCGTAATGCGTTCAGGTCCGTTGCCCGTATCGATAGTCCAATAACCTTCTTCATCAACACCTATAATCGGAGTTATTCCATCCTTGCCATCTTTACCGTCTTGACCATCTTTACCGTCAGTTCCGTTGATTCCGTCTTGACCATCCTGACCATCTTTGCCATCAGTTCCGTTAATTCCGTCTTTTCCATCTTCTCCTGTAACACGAAGCTTATTGCCATTTTCGTCAAGTAGCCAATCAGTGATGCCATCTATAGTAATTGTCCAATAGTAAATTCCATCAGCATCTTCTTTTACACCTATTACCGGAGCATCATTGCCATCAATTCCATCTTTACCGTGGAATATTTCAAGAGTTTTACCATTACTGAATGTCAAACGATATCCACCGCCAAAGTCTTCACAAGATGTAATTACAGCACCTTGATTCAGTGTATTAACGATAGTCTGCATATCGTTGATTTCATTGTTGAGTTGAGCTAATGTTTGCTCAATTGTTTCTACTCGGTCTGTCAAATCATTAACATTATCCCATAGTTCATCATCATCATAACAACCACTCAAGGTTGTCATAACCAAGGCTAACAGCCCAAAATAAAAAAACTTTTTCATGTCTTGTAAATCTATTAAAATTAATAACTAAAAAATAATTTGCTCTACTGAAAGCTTACAAGACATAAAAAAGGGAGTGTAGATTTATCCTATGAGTTATAGAATACGAATGATATGAATGTAACAAATCATTAAACCTTTGCTTAAGTCCCGGTAAGCTCATTGGTTAGTAGCACATGGCAGGTCTTCTGACTTGTTTCATTTCGAAATTTCACCTTCTCAGATTTCTCCAATGGCATTTGAAATTTCGAATTATCCCTCTAAAGATATGAAATTCACAGCAGCGGGTCTGTTAGGGATTCTCACCCTATTCCCTTTTAATCAGATTTAATTTAAATTAAATCGAACCAATATGCTATTTTGTTATGTATCTGAATATTAGCACTCTTGCTAATATTATATTTAAGGCATATATTGCCTTGAGAATCGAGAAAAATTAACGCACGAATTTTATAACTCGGTTGTCCGTCTTTAATAAATATATACCTGTCGGCATATTAGAAATGTCAATCATATTATCTCCGCTTTGCAGTGTAAGGTAATCGATTAAACATCCGGTTATCGACAATAATTCGACCTTAATGCCGTCGGCTGATGAACGGACTACAATAGCATTGTTTTGGAGAAATACTTTTACATCATGTGCAGGATTCTCGATAGAGTCGATTCCTGTTATTTCTGCATCAGGATGAAGGTCTTCAGCTCCACATATTTCGGTGGAAGTTTCTCCTATCCACCCACAATACTGGTTAACAGCCGTATATACTTTTATAAAATCAACATATTGAAGTTCTACAGGATTTCCTTCGGCATCTACAGCCCAATCAATATTAAAACCATTGTCTACGTCGTTAGGCTGATTGTCTGCATATCCCCAATCATAATAATTCAACACAAAATACGAACCGTTACCACTTTGATCAACAGCATTATCAGCAAGTTTTGTACCGGTAAATTCTATTGTCTCTCCGTCGTACCACTCAGGCCAATATGATTGTTGATGAAATGAGTTTTTCATTACATAGCCTTCAAGTTTATTCTCATCATTGGTCGTGTAGCGAATGTAAGTCCGATCAGTTATCATTTTATTATTTGGATCAGGATCTGCTTCTTTGTCGCTTGATGGCTTGTAATATGTAATCGAATAATTTTTCGTAGTTGTTTCTTTATTATATTCACTTCCGGCTAATTCATACCATTCATCATCAGCTATTCCATTGCCATTAGTGTCGACAGAAACCATTACAATGCCCGGCTCACAACTACCGCCTGATGACGAGCCTGATGCTAAAAATGAATTACCATATATTTTAAAATCGTATGCATCTTTTACGTTTGCAACAGGATGATCAAATCCAAATACAACATAGCCTCCATATGCACCAAGCGAAATCATTCCCGGATTTTCAGCCCCACAGATTTGTTCTTCTACTTTTTTTAATATATCATCTTTTGAATCACCTTCTTCATATTCAGGCAATTCATTGACAAACTGACCCGGAGCAGGCAGAAAATCATATACCTTGCTTATGTATGGTGATTTTTCTGATGCTGCTGCACCGAAAGTCACTCCGGTTAAAAATAGAGTAATAATTATTTCCTTCATATATCCGATTATAATGTTAATTATTCGTTTCTTCTCCCACAAAAACAAAATGTGCCGGAATATCGCCTGTGCGAACACTCCATTTCCGTTTTCCGTCTTGACCGTAACAATGTAGATAGCCGGGATTGACATAATTTTTAGCATCTGTCACATAAATATCTTTGGTTATCGGGTTAACGGCTATTCCATATGGAATTTTTATTTCTTTATCTGTTCCGTCTTTGATAAAGTTATCACACACTTTTTCCATTTTTTCCACATCGATGATTGCGTTAGTAATTTCATTACTCATTAATGTATAACTCCATTGTGCACTTACCACATAAAGAGAGTCTCCATCTAACCACATATTTGTAGACGGCACATTAAGCACACGCTCGATGCGTTTTTTTCGCGTATCATAACAATAAAGTTTTGATTCTGTATCATAATAATCTCCTCGAGAAGAAATCCACAATCTGCCACGCTTATCGCATTTTACGCGATGCAGATTGATAGCCACTTCTATTCGCTCCTCTTCTGAAAATGTTGCGAGGTCGATAACTGATACTGTATTTTCGTAGCGAGGCACCATATATCCGCCTGAGTTGGCTACATAAATCTTTCCATTAGCGATATCCAATTCATCCGGTTGAAAACCGACGATACATCTATCCACTTCCTGAAGTGTAGCAGTGTCAATTTTTGCAACAAAACCTTTCTGCTCATAATTAGGATTAATTTCAACCGGTCCGGCATACGAAGTTACGTAGGCATATCCTTCATGAAATTGAATGTAGCGACAATTGGGTATTTCTATTTGCCCGATTCTTTTAGTTGTGCGTACATCCATAACCTCAATTTTATTAGAGCAGTTGATGACAGCATACAATTTAGAGCCGTAAATTTTTAAATCATTACCGACATCTCCCATTTCTTTGGGTACTGACGGATTAGCATTTCCATAGATATTACGAGTATACATACCTGTAGTGTAGTCATAATAGTCTAATGTGGCTTTATTGCTTCCCATATTCCCCTCATTAAGAAGATAAAAACCATCTATTGAGGTATATTCCGGAGTGGAAATTTCCACTTCTTCGGGGATGAATATAATATCTTCTTCCCTGCAACTACCAAGCATCAACGTCATCATTACAAACGTAGCAAGCCATAAATATTTTAGCAAATTTGTCATCAGATGTCTAATTTTAAAATTATTTTGAAGTTGCGTCCCGGCATTGGATAGTTCATTATCACTTCATATTGTTGATTAAATAGATTATTTACTTCTAATGTTGCCTTCAGTAAGCATTTTCCAAGTGCAAAATTGTATGAAGCGGAAATATCGTGAGTATACCAAGGTTGTTCGTAATTAGCAGGAATATTAGAAGAATTGTGATAACGTTCTCCGACGTAAATGAAACTATAATTCAAATCCAAATTACGCCAACTACCGTTGAGAATAGCCGAACCGCTATGCCATGGTATATATGCAATTTGCCCCTTGTAGGTACCGGCTTCATCTAAATTATCAGTTGGATCTGTAAAATCTCTGGCACTTTGGCAGGTGTAGTTGAGTTGCCCGCCAATACGTATATCATGAGGCAGTTGCAGATCCAATTGAGCAGTAAAATCGACTCCGAGAATTCGTACCTTACCGATATTCATCATCATCCACCGATATTGACCTGTTCCTTTAGGTACGGCAATGATTTTGTCCTTTACTTCGTTGTAATAGGCATCTGCACTTAAATTCAGATGCTTAAAAATTGTGGTGGGGAAATTAAATTCATATTGGAAGCCGAGATTATATTGAGTGGCATATTCCGGTTTCAAATCAGCATTTCCTATATCTGTATAGAAAAGATCATTGAATGTTGGCATTCTGAATATTCGTTTATAAAATGCTCGAATATTAAAATCTTGCTCGGCAATTGGCTGCCATGACAAGAACACTGCAGGAGTGAATTTGGAAAATTTATTTGTACGTCTGCCTAAAATTTCTTGTCCTGACTTAATAACTGAATTATCAAAAACAAATGTACCTAATATGCTTGCTTGAGCTTTCAAGCGTTGCCATCGATAGGCTGTTGCTAATGCTGCAAGCAATGAATGTCGGTCAGGATCTGAAAAATTGACAAGTGTAGCATCAAGGCTGTTCCATTGATAATCTACCGACAAATTAACATCCCAATTCCTTAATATAGTGTATTTGTTAGCTGTTGAAATATAGATTTCATTCTGCCAAAACTGATTGTCTAAATACATTAATGTAGTGTCGGGATTTAGATAACGCATATAGTCGCGAGCATACTTTGCATTAACCATAAATTCATAGTTGTCGGCAACATATTTTTGAAAACTTCCTTGTGCAAAGAAATTCCTATCCCATTGTCGCTGAGCATTTTTCCACACATTGTTGACTATAGCTCCCGGAATACCCTTTTCAGAATCGTAGTAATAGGCTTTAAGATTCCATTTCCCACGTTTGATTGAACCGAATACTCCGGCTTCAATTCTAAGAGCTTGAATATCCCCATTTTCTCGTGTAGCAGTGGTGTCCCACGCTAATGTGCCATCAGAAAACATTTTACGATAACGGAATTTATACTTACCGTTTGCATAGGTGTATTCTGCGTTAAATGAGGCACTCACATTGTTTGAGATTTTGTATTCAAGACGAGCAGAAGGATTAATCAAGCCAAATGATCCTGTTCGAATTGTTACGTTAAGATTATAATTTTTACCGTCTTTGAATCCGGGGTGTTTGGTTCTGAGATAGATGGTTCCTGCAGCCCCAAAATCTTTTGCCGATTGGAAAATGTCACTCTTTTGACCATTATACATTGAAATTTCTTCAATATTATCGAGTGAAAATTTCCCTAAGTCGATTTGACCGTTTTGAGCATTGCCAAGCTGGATTCCATCATAGAATACACCTAAATGGTTTGTCCCCATACTACGAATATCAACGGTTTTCACACCTCCAACACCCCCATAATCTTTGATTTGCACACCGGAGAAATATCTGACGGCATCTGCCACACTATGCGAATTGAGGGCTTCAAGTTGCTCACCTGACAGTTTTTGTGATGGTATTACTTCTGCATAAGGACGTCCTTGGGCTATTACTTCAAATTCTGCCAATTGATGCACTACTGTATCGCTATCAACCGGTACAACTATTTTGCCAATGGATTTTACATCCACCGACAAAAGCATAATTAATGCTACGACTCCTGATATTTTTAATATTTTTCTCATGTTTTGTATTGCTCTAAAATCCGAAAGCATCTACAATTAAAAGAAAGTGGCAGGTTTTCTGGCTTACCCGGTCCTTTTTTGACATTCCTTCCCACATCATTTGCAGTGGAATTGTCGAACCTTTTTATCGGGCTTACAGCAGCGGCTCTGCTCAGGATTCTCACCTGATTCCCTTGATTCCATTTTCAGCGACAAAGTTACTATTATATTTTTAATTTGCAAAAAAATTTGGCTCTTAATAGAAAAAAATTGGAGAGAACCGAAAATCAGGCTCTCTCCAACAATTGAAATTTGATTATCTTTTATCGAATAATAAGTTTTGTAACTTTATTCCCGACTTTGACTAAATAAATACCATTTTCTAAATCTACGCTATTAACTTTAATTCCGTTTATACTGAAAATTTCAGCATCATTAGGTGCAATTATACTATTACCTGAAACGTAAATTTGGTTATTGTCGATGATTGTTTCTATTCCTGTGGCAATATCAACTGATGTTGGAGCAAACCTATGTCCCACACCATCTGCAGTCGAATAATCCAACACTCCGGTCAATCCAATAAGTCCGGATTCTTTAGGCAGAGTCGAAAGCCCAAATAGATTATAAATTTTGAGTGTTTCTGTTCCTGCAGCGTAAGCTCTGCGTGGACCGTAAAGTTGTTCTTCTATTACTTGCGGGAAAGAAATATAGCCTACAATTCCGTTGGCATCATCGGCAGGGTCATACCATACCCATAAGAATCTCATATATTTGCTTACATAAGTCATATCGCTTTCTGACAAATGCAATAAAACATTGTTGATATCTGTTACTTCAGGTTGCTTGTATTCTTTTAATGTAGATTTCTCTCCCATTTTACATTCAGATGTCGGATTAATATATAGTTCAGGCACGACATTATTAAAATACACAAAATAACCTATTGAACCGGCTTCAATCACATCTCCTGCTTCATAACTATATAGAGAATTATCTGTATTGCCTTTAAGCAAAACGGTCATACAATTATTGAAATTTTCACTTCCGTCTGTGACAAACAGACTTTCTCCACTTTGACCTACAACATACATTGGAAAATCCATCGTAAATAGTTCGCCTCTTACACTGAGTGCGTTATTCTCATCTAAAATAGATTCGGCAGATTCTCCTGCAGTGAAAAATTCTTCTATATTTCCTACTGTTTGCGTCTCTATCTGTTCGTCGATTTCTTTGTAAAGATAAATCGGTTGCTGATCATTATTATAGGTTTTAAAACGTGGATTTTGAGCATTGAATTGTAGATTATATGATTCGGGATCCATCAGAATTGTTGATTTTCCATTTTCTATAGTAATGGTTGATTTGCTATTATCATCAATAGTTTCAGTTGTTGTTAAATCTGTACCGATTTTGGAGATGTAAAGATTGGAACTTTCAATCTTAAATGCATATTTACCTACAGTGTCTGTACTGCATAAAATCAACGGTTCAACGGCTTCATCTGTAATAGTTATTTCGTTATTAACCGGAGCATTGATTTCTACTGCAGCTAAATTATTTTTATTAAAACTACTATTTGCATAATATTGGCTATCCTTGTTTACCAATCCTACAAACACATATCTTGCTCCTACTTCCAATTCACTGTCAGACGTTACCAAGCTATATTTTTTCTCAGTAGGGCTAACAATTACAGATGACTTAAATTTAAATGTAGCAGTAGCAACTGCACTTGCTTCTTTATTTGCTGCTATAGCTATTGCTTTGAGTGTAACATCGTTGGCACCACTGATTGATATGCCTATAGTCGCATTATAACGATTACTTTCCACATTAGGCTCTGTTCCATCAGTTGTATAGTAGATAACGGCTTCCTCTTCGGCTGTAATATAGGCAGTCAGTCCGCTTTCATCAAATTCTGTGCCATCAACCGGGGTAATAACCGGAGTTGAAGTGGTTTCTACTACTTCTCCTGTTACTTCTTTATATAAAAATACATCATTTTGTCCACTCGCATAGCAAGCAAATAATGAGCTTTGGGAATTCCAACGCATTATATTATGAGTGTTGGAACCTTGGAATATTATGCTTGCTACTCCATCGGAGGATATTTCTATTGTAGTACTACCATTTTCGTTTAACGTGCTTTGGGTTTTTAAGTGATTACTACTGCTTGATGCGGCGTATAAATAACCGGCGTTTAGTTCATCATAAAATGAATATTGACCTGAGACCATTCCTTCTTGTAATGTAAACGCTGACACTGTTTCGGATGTGATGGATATTACTTTGTCAACAATTTCTATTGAAACTCCTTTACGATTATTATTATCTTGAACGGAACTCATTGCGTAAGCAGTGCCACTACTGCCGGATGCAATCAGATATTTTGCTCCGATTTCCAATTCTGTAGCCGAGGTTACAAGTTTGTATTGTTTGGATTCCACGACAGGGTCAGCTTCGATGCTGAAAGAGAGTGGAGTCGCATCCATAGCTGATGTGCCATCTGTAGCAGATGCCGCAATAGTATAAGTACCAACTTCTGTGAATTGCTCGCTCCATTCGGCTGTTACGATTTCTTCTGTGCCATTAACATTGACAGTCATTGACGTAGCGGAAGTAGGATAAGAAATGCTGACTGTCGGAGCATCTGACACATAGTATTTATTGTCCTCTTTAGTCGGAGAGATAGAAATTGCCGGAGCAACCAACTCTGCGACAGGTGGTTCTGATTCTACAGCAACTATCTTTACATCGTCAAGAAAAAATCTGTTTAGTGAATCTTGGTTTGCAGAGAACTTTATTTTTGAAGAAGATGTTCCACCTGTAATTTCTACTGTATAAGATTTAAATTCCGCATTAGATAAATCTATCGATGTTACAGATAATGTACCTCCACCGGACATTGACAAATTTATAGTTGTGTTATCTTCATCCCATGCACCTGCATCAAATGTCAGAATTGCATTACCATTAAGCTCACTGATTTCCGGAGTAGTTATACTTCCTTTATTACTTTTACTTCCTATTCTTACACATTGATATGCTAAATAACCTTTAGTAGCTTTCCAACCGACATTATCTGTATATGTGTCAGCTAAGATTGTAGATGAAGTTATCCCTTCCCACGTTCCATCTCTCCCTCCATCTTTTTCACACCTATTAAAAGACTCATAAAAAAGAATGGTTTCAGCGGATGTTGCTGTGAGTGTAGCAAATATCGCAATAATAATTAGTAGAGTTTTTTTCATATTTTCAAGTTTATTATTTACCGGTAATGATTAATTGTTTCTTTATTTTCTGAAGTGCAAATATAACGTATAATTCTGAAATTAAGAAAATTAATTTAGTTTTTTTTAATTCCGACTAAATTCGACAATGATTTAAAATAATGATTTAAAATAAATATTATTGTTAAAATTTGGTCAATTCGCTTGTAGTGTGTAATTTTGCAGAAAGTTAGATTTGTCGTATTCTTGCTTTTATTACAATACGATAGGTCTTGGCTATGAATAATTCAAATAACTAACCTTATATATTCAACATGAAAGAATCACAATTTCGTATTGAGAGCGACTTGCTCGGATCACGTGAAATTCCGGCGGAAGCATTGTACGGCGTACAAACTCTTCGCGGTATCGAAAACTTCCCAATTAGTAAGTTTCATTTAAATGAGTATCCAAAATTCATCAACGGACTCGCTGTAACTAAAATGGCAGCTGCAATGGCAAACCACGAACTTGGTCTGCTTACTGATGAACAAGCCAACGCTATTATTGCAGCATGCAAAGAAATTCTTGATGGACAACATCACGATCAATTCCCTATCGATATGATTCAAGGTGGTGCCGGCACAACTACTAATATGAATGCTAATGAAGTTATTGCCAACAGAGCACTCGACCTAATGGGACACAATCGCGGTGAATTTCAATATTGCTCACCTAACGACCATGTCAATTGTGCTCAATCCACTAATGATGCCTACCCTACTGCCATTCATGTAGGTCTTTACTATTCTCATCTTGAATTTATGCCTCATCTTCAACGTCTAATTGATGCTCTCGATAAAAAAGGCGATGAAATGGCTCACGTAATCAAGATGGGACGTACACAACTTCAGGATGCAGTACCTATGACACTCGGACAAACATTCCATGGCTTCGCAAGCATCCTTAAAGATGAGATCGCTCACCTTAACCATGCCGCTGAAGACTTCCTTACTGTTAATATGGGAGCTACTGCTATCGGCACAGGTATTTGTGCTGAACCAGGCTATTCTGAAAAATGTGTAAAAGCGATGTGCGATATTACCGGTCTTGAATTCAAACTTTCAGCCGATCTTGTAGGTGCGACTTCCGATACATCTTGTATGGTAGGCTATGCAGCTGCTCTTAAACGCTTGGCAGTTAAAGTCAATAAAATTTGCAACGATCTTCGTCTTTTAGCTTGTGGTCCTCGTTGTGGTCTTGCTGAATTCAATCTTCCTCCAATGCAACCGGGGTCTTCAATCATGCCCGGAAAAGTAAACCCTGTTATTCCTGAAGTAATGAGCCAAGTTTGCTATAAAGTAATTGGTAACGAATTATGTGTAACAATGGCCGGCGATGCTGCTCAAATGGAACTTAATGCAATGGAACCTGTTATGGCTCAATGCTGTTTCGAGTCAATCGATTTAATGCGTAACGGTTTTGACACATTGGTTAGCAGATGTATCGAAGGTATCACTCCTAACGAAGAACATTGTCGCCAAATGGTACACAACAGCATTGGTATCGTTACTGCTCTTAATCCGGTTATTGGCTATAAAAACTCAACTAAAATCGCAAAAGAAGCACTCGAAACCGGTCGCAGCGTTTATGATCTTGTTCTTGAACATGACATCATTACAAAAGAAGAGCTTGACACAATCCTCAGCCCTGAAAACATGTTGCATCCTGTCAAATTTGACATCAAACCTAAAAAATAATCTATTCAAATAAATCAGAATTGATTATTAATAAATTCACGATATAAACCGGAGGTTGCCACAAATGGCAGCCTCCGATTATTTTTCACTGTCAAGACAGCTATGTACAAAAATATTTCTCGCTATATCTCCAAAGAAGATACAATAGCGAGAAATATTTTATCACAGTTTCTATAACTTCGCTTATAGGACTACTTTTCTAACGACTGTTGTAGCGTCTGTTACCACTTTTAACAGAGCAACGACACCGTTACTAACATTCAAATTACAAACATTAGAATTGGGAATAGTTCGTGTCATCAATCCACCCGAAAGGTTCCATAATTCCACCCACTTAATTTCATCGTTCGATAATATCGTTATACTATTAGGTGCAGATTGCACTGTTATACTTGCGTCATTATTAATTTCATCAACACCTGAATCTTTAAGCGATGTTTGGCAAGCATTCACAATCTCAGATGTTTCATTATCGATAATCAAAGCCACAACTTTCACATTTTCCAAATTTTGAATTCCTTGAGGCAAATCATATATTCGGGAAATATTAATTGGGGTGTGGCGTTCTGTTCCGACAGAGAATGCTTCACTATCGCCGGCAAATGAAGGATAAACAGCTCGTCCTACATTAGCAAATAAATACTCTCCTTTAGGAATAGGGTCTTTAAGATTTTCCAACCCACCCATTTCTATCGAACCACCGGCATAGTAGTTAGCTTGAGCAGAACCGGTCATTCTATCCTCTACTACCACCACTTGAAGATTGTAGTAGTTCTCATCAAGATTCTTTCCGAACTCAGCTGTGGCAGTAAACTCTATTTTATTTTCACCATTTAATACTGCTTCACAATCTATTTTCCCGATTGCCCCTTCTTGCATAGCGACTAATAAAGTGTTTTCCATCTCATCGTCATTCGGACTTGCCAAATATTCGAAATTACGATTTATTGCACAATAGGGAGCAACACCATTAAAATATTTTGTCATATTTTGGCTGTATTCATCCACCTCCATTTCATCACCAAGATGTACGGCTATACTTATAAAGTCATTGGGATATTTTTCGTGTAATAATCCTATATTATATTGTCCGCCGGGACACCACCCACACCATGTACCTGTGCTTTCTTCCACCACCAACAGATGTTTAAAACAAGATATACTACCATTTACCGTCATTACATCCGTACCATTAAGACTACTCACAATCAATTGATAGTCAACCGTTTTTTCAAATTCAACATTTATATCTACGTCAAATTCAAAATCCACACTTTTGCCTGCTTCTACTATTGTTTCGCTTTCATCTATTGTGTACGAACTGCCATCATATATCAATTCGATTTTATATCCCTCAAGAGGCACAAATCCGGACGATTCAATAGAACCACATACTTTAGCGACACCCGGTTGCGGAATTGCTTCCGGAGTATTATTTTCAAAATTAAAGCTGTGTTCATGAGCAAAGACAGTTATATCATCCACAGCAAGCAGATTGCAATCTTCACTATTATTGACAAATGCGATGTAAATGTCTTTTCCCACCCATTTTTCTAATGACAAAGTATGCAAGGTCCAATATGAATTTTCTTCATTGACTGTAAACACAGGCTCATCATTAAAATCTTCGGGAGAATTTCCACTTTCGGAAATATACACCGAATAACCATCCGGACGATCAGCATCTAAAGCATAGGCTTTCCAGCCGAGTATGCTACGTTTATCATCTATAGAGATTGCAGGTGTTATCATCCAATCATTCGACGGTGCAACTTCTGTATACCATGAACCACTATATGCTACTGAATTTTCATTCTCAGAGTCAGCATTTTCCGTATAGCCAACCCAAGCCACACCTTGACTAAATCCGTACTTTTTCATACTTCTTGACGGCTGATTCATATCAAGGTCGTAGGTTGCGAACGAAGACGGGATTCCTCCTTCAAAATCACAAGAGAATATCACACCATCTGCTTTTGAAAAGAGGGCGGTCGACAATAATAGACCACCTATTAGAAATGATTTGTTTATCATATTATTTAATCATAAATTTTGCGCTATATTGCTTGCCATTATTTTGATATACAACGACATAAACGCCACAATCAAGTGTTGCAATCGAAATTGACGACACTTCATTTGCCTCAATCATCTTGTGTCCGGCGACAGAATAAATTGCCAACTCTTCAACTTGAGATGGAAGATACAACATATCGTTGACTATACATATACTATCTATTTTTGCAGCTTCAACACCTGAATCTTTTTGTGTCAATTGTGATGTCATGGTCCATGCTGATTTTTTACCATTTTTATATACTGCTTCTACAGCATAAGTATATGTACCATTCTCTACAATCGGCCATTCTGTATCATTGAATGTCAACTCATCCAAAGATTCTACTGTAAGTAGTTTCTGTGCATCGCTACTATTGATTCGATAGACGTTGAAAGTAGTCGAAGGTGCATTTTCTCCGGCAAGTACCATCCCTGAAAAATCCATACAATAATTTTCACGATAGTCTCTACCAAGACTTTCTACGAAATTTAGCTCTTGGCTCGCAGTATAATCTTCAAGATAAGCATTATACTTTTCTATAAAAGGTCTGTCCTCAGTCGCCACTGTAGTCAATACAGACAAATTACCCTCATCAATGCTTAACCCAATGAAACATCCATTAGGAGCATATACACTCTCACTGAAATTGTATGTGGTATAATTATATGGATTGCTCGCTGCATCTTCATCGATGTACAACACGTTGTCAGTAGCATTGCCATTTTCATCTAAAGCCAATACCACTACATTTGCCGTTTCCATATCATTATATGCACACCAAGAGAATGTTTCCAATAAAATCGGGTTATAACATACGACACCTATCAATGTAGTTTCATCACCATCCTCGGCACCAAATGTATAAGAGCCATATTCACTATAATAACCGATTTTTGCTTCATAGCCCGGTTTTGACCAATCAATAACCGCCGCAGTGGCATCTTCATTTATTTCAGCAGATGCATATCCGGGAGACAACAAACTATCATTCAAAACCAAATCCACATTAGCATTGGCTGTGGTAATTTCCACTTCTACCAAACTTTCGTCGTAGAAATTTTTAGTACCTTGCACAGAATACGGTGTTTCAGATTCATAGACACCTTCTATTTTAAATTTACCCGATTCATCGGTCATTGTCGAATATTCATTGTAACCACTAACAAGCACTGACACATCTTTTAAAGTATTCCCATATTCATCTTTTGCGGTACCGGACAATGTAAATTCTTTTCTTTTTACAACGTCAAGCTCCACTGTAGTAGTTTTTAATGCTTCGACACTTACATTTGTATTTCCATCTTTATATCCGAGTTTTGAGCAAGTTACGGAATAGTCTCCTTCTAACACATTTTTAATTTCAAACTGTCCTCTATTATCGGTAAGAGTGTAATAATCTGTACCATCTACAGTGACCAAAACGCCTTCGACAGGTTCTTCATTATCATCCCAAACATCACCACGAATATTTCCATCTCTATTTTCAGCAACTTCTATATCTGAAACACAAACATAACGCCCATATTCGTTAGAAGACACACAACGAATTGCAAATGAATATTCTCCGGTTTCTATATTGTCAAAATTAACTCGATATTCGCTAAGCAGAACATTTCCGTATTCATCGGTCTGTGCCACTACATCAATAGTATCACTTATTTTTATTGTTGTTGATATATTATAGTCTTTGACAAGATAATATTCTATTTGTTCAGAGCTATCAGGAGATGAAGAACATGCTGTAACTATTGCTTTATATGCTTTGCCGCTTTCAAACTCTATAACAGGAGAAATCAGCCAATCATTTGCATCTCTACCATACTGTGTTTCATAATAATAAAATCCTCTTTCCTGATAATTATTATATTGCCAGAAGAAATAGACTCCGTCGGCATTAGCATCTCCAACACTCCATAAATATGCCTCTTCCTCATCAGCAAAATCTGACATCATTGGCAATGTTCTTGCAGGACCATTTACGATATAGCCGGTAGTAGTGGTACCACCCGTTCCTTCCGCATTACTAACTTCAACAGCATAACGATAGCTCGCTAATTCGACAATAGAGTCGTCTGTAAATTGAGTTTCTGTTATATCTTCAGCAAGGAGTTTATTATCATTTATTCTATACACATTATATTTCAAGGATGACAAATCGATATAACCGCCATTAGCACCAATTGCGGGAGCATCCCAATACAATGTTATAGCATTACGACCTTCGCGTTTGACAGATGTAATCTCTACAGCCCTTGGCACATCCTTACCAATAAACGCAGATATATTTGCTGACATGCCTGCTCCTTCTTCATTGTAGGCAATTACCCTATATGAATATGAGCCATTCGCATCCACCACATCTTCATATGTCATTGTTTTTCCGGGTTCAAGTTCATCTGTAAAACTATAGACTACTACATCATTACGCAAAACTTCAACTTTATCGATAGAAGTTAATTCTTCACCCGAATAGGTCGTTGTAGGACATTTCCACGATAATTTAGCAGACAAAGCCCCTTCTGCACCAGGTACTAACAAAAGATCAGACACCTTGTCCGGAGCGCCATCAGCACAAGGAGCATATGGGATATATAATCCTACCAATAATTCATTTCCATCGCCTATTTTGCCTAAATCAGTGACATTCCCCGTTGTTACATCCACTTTCTTAAGCGTACTATTTGTCCACGAATCTCTATATGCCCAATATAAATCACCTGATGCTCTGTCAAATTCCATACTTTGACGATAGAATGGTATCTGATAGACTTCTGCCTCTTCCGAACATTCGCCTGTTTCTTTATCTATTATTATTAAATACCCTGATTGGTCGATTCCATATACCACACCATCTTTGTCAACAGCCATAGCTCTGACATATCGTTTCATATTAGGGTTAATTACAGTCTGAACACCGGTTTTTAAATCGACAGACGCAAATGCTGTGCTATATGCATCATAATCAGAAACATACAACATATACATTGTTTCAGTAGTGTAATCGTAACTCATCTCTACTGCTTGACGTACGGACTCATTTTCTACATAGCTGACCACTTCGGTTCTCTCTCCGGTTTCAAGATCAATCGTATATATACCTCCGGGATAGAAATATTGATACGTACACATTGCATAATAGGCATCTCCGGCAAAAGCTCCCGCAGTTACATTGTAATCCACATTCGCAACTCGAGTAATTGTTTGGGGAGTCTTACTATTAAATGTGATCAGTCCGTTTTGGGTATAATCTAAGTCATTTTCGGAAAATCCATACATTTTCAAATTAGATGCACCTTCGTACTTAGCCACAGGATTTACACAAGTGGTTTCCCAATTAGGGAACACCTCGCAAGGCTTCTTATTAATGTCAATTGCATATTCATTTTTCAACAGCGACTCCGGCTGTTTTTTCTCTTGTTTCCACTGCTTAGCCGTCGCTGATACGACAAACACAAAAATTAAAAGCACTAATAAAGCAAGTTGGTTTTTTTTCATTTCCGTTTGATTTATAAGTTGATTAATCGATTATATTTAGGTAAATTAAAATTAATAATTGTTATGAATTGACAAATTTACAAATTATTTTAATATTTTCACTATCTTTGCAAAAAAAATGTCAACTAAAGCATCAAAATCGATAATTAAATATAGTGCCGAATATGGAATATATTGCGGCTTATACCTTTTACTGATGTCAGCATGTCTGATAGCAAGCGTTCATTATTCGCCTACTATACTGTTTACATTTCCATTGGCATTAGGAATTCCTATAATTGTTTATGCCTTAATGATTAGAATGTCAAAACAAGAACCTGTTTATCACAATTTTCGCAGTTTGTGGTCAATGGGAGTATTTATGTTTTTATTCGGAGCGATGATATGCGGAGTAATAACCGGTGGATACTTCATTTTAATTGAGCCTGATTTTATGCTAAAATACATGACAAATGCAATCGAAACAATGGCACAAAGTCCGGTAGCGATTGAATATACCACAGAGATAGAAACTTTACGACAAGCGGTTGACAAAGGAGTATATCCAACACCGATGCAATTCGTATTTACAATGCTTTGGTCCACAGCCTTTTTTGGCTCTATACTTTCGGCAATAATGGCATTTGTCGTGCATTATCGAAAACAAAACTAAAATTTATAACCCACAATTTATGGACATTTCAGTAGTCATCCCACTATATAATGAATCAGAATCCTTGCCTGAATTAGCCACATGGATTAAACGTGTAATGGACAGCAATCATTTTAGTTATGAAATCATTTTCATTAATGACGGAAGCACAGATGATTCATGGAATACTATAAAAGATCTTCAAAAAGAAGATGCGAACATTCATGGAGTGGCATTTTCACGTAATTACGGGAAATCACCGGCATTGAACACCGGTTTTGAACGAGCAAAAGGCGATGTGGTCATCACTATGGATGCTGACTTACAAGATAGTCCGGATGAGATCCCCGAGCTATACCGAATGATAACAGAAAAGGGTTATGATCTCGTTTCGGGATGGAAAAAGAAACGTTACGATCCTTTATCCAAGACAATCCCCACTAAGCTATTCAATGCTACAGCAAGAAAAGTAAGTGGCATCAAAAATCTCCACGATTTCAATTGTGGCTTGAAAGCATACAAAAACGAAGTAGTGAAACGCATCGAAGTCTATGGCGACATGCATCGTTATATCCCATATCTTGCTAAAAATGCAGGATTCTCAAAAATTGGAGAAAAGGTGGTTCAACACCAAGCCCGAAAATATGGAAAAACTAAATTCGGATTAGACCGTTTTGTCAATGGATACCTCGACCTATCAACACTTTGGTTTCAGACAAAATTCGGTATAAAACCGATGCATCTATTCGGATTATTAGGCTCTCTTATGTTTTTTATTGGATTTATAGCAATTTTTATTGTACTGCTATTAAAAATAATCAGCATCTGTTCTGATTCATATGATTTTTATGCCACAAACTCTGTATATTTTTATCTTTCATTAGCTGCAATGGTGATGGGAACACAATTTTTTCTAACCGGATTTATTGGCGAACTCATAATGAGAAATTCAGCAGAGCGTAATAAATATCTCATCAGAGAAGAAATATAAAATGAAACGTTTTAGCTACATAACAATTCTTTTTTTTGTCAACCTTCTAATAATTGGCTGCAATTCTTATGAATGTTCCGACAATAAGAACAGTCTTCCTTTGGCAGGTTTCTATTCATCCCAACCATCCCCCGAAGCGATTGAAATAGATTCCATATCTGTTTGGGGGATAGATACAGCAAACGATAGTTTATTATTAGATAACGATTCTAATGTACACAGCCTGTATATGCCATTTAAAATAGATGTTCCTCAGACATCCTTTGTTTTTCACTATAATCAAAAAGCATTAAGTGACGACAGATATAATGACACCATAGAATTTAATTATAATATTACACCTTATTTTGTATCGGCAGCTTGTGGAGTAATCTATAAATATGAACTCACACATATAAATCACACAAAGCACGCGATCGATTCTGTCGTATGTCCATACGATGTAATCGATAATAAGGCTATTGAAAACATTCGAATTTACTTCAGAACATCAAGTGCAGAAATATGATGAAACGCATCTTACTGATATTGATTTCTATTTTAAGCATATCGTGCTGTTTGGCACAGCGTAAAGTCACTCCTATAGAAACAGACGATAAGAAACCTCGCAAACCGGCACTTCTATATTATGACAAACATGGCAATCCACTCGAAGAACCGGTTATGTCACATTCTGAATTAGACACCATCACTGATGAAGACTCTAAAAGCAAGTTGAAATATCCTTTACTGAATGGAGTCTCGATAGGTCTGAATGTTTGGGATGGCATAATGCTTGCCGCAGGTCAAAGCTACGCAAGTTTCGACATTTCAGCCGACTTATCAATCCACAATTGGATTTTCCCTACATTAGAAATGGGATTGGGATTTGCAAACAACACACCCAAAGAAGGAAACTTCACTTACAAAGGCAAGCCGTCATTTTATGCTAAAGTCGGAGTCAACTATAATTTTATGCGTAACAGCAATTCTGACTATCAAATATTTGCCGGCATAAGAGGCGGATTTTCATCATTCACATACGACATCACAAATATAGATATAAACTCTGCATATTGGAATCAATCAAACGGATTTGACATATTAGACCAAAAATCATCGGCATTCTATGGAGAGTTAGTTCTTGGAGTAAAAGTAAAAATTTGGAAAAATTTTTCTATGGGATGGAATTTTAGATATAAATTCCTTTTTAATTGTAAAGATGCTTCCAATTCAACACCATGGTTTATCCCCGGCTTTGGTTCAAAAGACGGCAAAATCGGAGGCACATTCTCATTCATATACACAATTCCACTGTCTAAACACGAGCAAGAAAATATTAACGAGGTTTCTGAATAAGAGATTTTATATTTTCAAGAAGCGGAATATAGGAAGGAGCAGCAATTTTCGCAAAAATTTCATTTTGCAACCACTTGATTATCAGAGAAAAATAAAATTTATGCAAATTTTATTAAAAAAAACATCTAAAAAATTTTGGTAGTTTTGAAAAATGTTGTACCTTTGCACTCGGGTAAGTCCTATACGACCAGCTCCTTGCGAATTCCCCCAGGTCTTGACCGAAGCAAGGGTAGTAGGTCGAGCGGTGCGATGTAGTCAGCTTGCCCTGTTTGCCTCTTTAGCTCAGTTGGCCAGAGCACGTGATTTGTAATCTCGGGGTCGTTGGTTCGAATCCGACAAGAGGCTCAAAAAGGGAGAAAATATTTTCAACCTTATTACGTTTGAATGTTTTCATAATTTTGTTTTGGCGGCAAATCTAGCGATAGAGATGCCGTTTTTTGTTATCAATTTAAATTAATCTACAAAGCAAAACTAAAAAATATGTACATCTACAACACCACATTCATATGCGATGATTCGCGTTTAGATGAATTTTCAATTTGGGTTAACACAGAGTTTATCCCCAAATTGACTTCTTCCGGATTAGCAACATCCCCTCAACTCGCACATGTTATCCCAACTCATCAAAAGAAGGATGATGAAGCCGAAAGTTTTTCCGTTCAAGTATACTTGCAAGACATTGATTCATTGGAAACTTGGATGAAAGACACGTTCTTGCCTGCTATCGATGCATTCACAAAACGTTTTGGCGACAAAATACTATATTTCCCAACAATACTTGAAATTCTACCTCTTAATAATTTCAATTAAAGCTATATGATAAATTACGAGCGTATAATTATGGGCATTGACCCGGGTACAAATGTTATGGGATATGGCATTGTCGGAATAAACAAGAACAAGCCTGCAATGATAATGATGGGTGTCATCAAGCTCAACAAATTTGACAATCATTATACGCGACTTAAACGAATTTTCGAGCGAATCAGTGGTCTTATCGACGAGTATCTTCCGGACGAAATGGCACTTGAAGCACCATTCTTCGGAAAGAACGTACAATCTATGTTGAA
Organism: uncultured Sangeribacter sp.; assembly: GCA_964524385.1. Lineage (GTDB taxonomy): Bacteria > Bacteroidota > Bacteroidia > Bacteroidales > Muribaculaceae > Lepagella. The sequence continues at coordinate 21,808 of CAZGEX010000017.1, read as the reverse complement.
ATTGGGAAGAGCACAAGGTGTCGCTATGGCAGCCGCATTATCCCGCGACATTTCGATAGCGGAATATGCTCCACTATCAGTGAAACAAGCTATCACAGGCAATGGTGCCGCAAGTAAAGAACAAGTAGCTAATATGCTCAAGCATTTATTAAATATTCCGGAAAAACAGATGCCTCATTTACTCGATGCAACAGATGCTTTAGCAGTGGCAATGACACATTTCTACGAGACAGGTAAGCCTAAATTAGCTATGGGACCTAAGTCATGGGAACAATTCATAGCTCAAAATCCCGACAAAATAGTAAAAAGATAATGGCAAACGATGACAAATTTTATAAATATAGCTGTCTTATTACTTTAATTGCAGTTGGCGTATGTTTTGTAATCGCAATGCATAGTTACACTTATATTGGTGATGATTTATCATACATTTCTCGATGGGATAGTGCTGTAGAAAAAGAAGGAATACTTGCATACCCTTATTTTTGTGCTACCCATTGGCTTGACACTAATGGAAGAATGGCAAATATGCTCACACCATTTTTCCTTTCTATTATTCCAAAATCCATTGTTGACATCTTGATGGGCATTTTTATTTGCACACTAATATATCTAATTATTTATCACTCTAATCATCTATTCAAACACAACAATGTCAAAACATTATTTTCACCGACAAGTGTGATGATTATTGCAATTGTAATTTTCACACTTCCATGGTGGGATTATCTACTTCTTTACGATTGTTGGTTGAATTATCCTATTGCTGCTTTAATGGGGCTCAGCATAGTAGCGATATTATGCATTGGTAGAAAATTATCCGGCTCATCAATATTTTTCATCACTATTTATAGCTTTCTTTGCGGAGCTATGCATGAAGCATGCGGAGTAGCTATTGCATTTGGCATTGCAGTTCAATATTTTTTCAATCGATATCATTTTAACCATAATCGAAAAATAATAGCCGTCAGTTTTGTTCTCGGTGCTATATTTGTAGTTTTATCTCCGGCTATATGGCATAGATTTAACCACAGCAACACCGACAGCAACATATTTAACACTTTAATCTATCACAATTTTTATCTATTAATACTTTTGTTTTTGATAGTTATTATATGTACCAACAAGTCAAAACGTCAAAATTTGATGTCGCTTTTGACTAATTCTAACTTTATTCTATTCTTTACTGCCGCTCTTATTTCATGTATCTTTTCTACGATATCAGGAATTCCGGGAAGAAGTGGTTTCTTTACACAAATTTTCTCAGTGATAGCAATTTTTATTTTAATAAATACTAATTTCAAATTCAGCCGGAATAGATTTACAAAATTTACAACAATGATTATCTGCTCAGCAGTTATATTACATTGTTGTGGATTCGCCTTTTATCAAACCATTACAGGAAAAGAATTAAAACAAGCTATTTCGGAATACTCTCAATCTGAAGACGGCATTATTTATATGGATTATACTCGCGACAACGAGATTCCTCTATGGACATTGCATAAAGTTATCGGAGTGCCTGATGATGACGATTTATGGATACGCTTTAGTATTGAAAAATTTCACTCCGACTGCAACAAAAAAATGATAATCCTACCTAAATCATTCAACCCAATCGTCACATCATCATGCGACGTTGACATTAAGCACAATAATTTCTTGCTAACAACACATAAGCCAAACAATATCGACACTGTCATAACCGCAGAAAAACTCAAGTTACTATTAGTTGATAACGAGAATTTAAAAACTACAACATCCCAATTAAGCAAATATGATAGATATGTAGTTACTCCTTTTGAAAAGGATTCTATTTCAATGTATTTTATTTCTCCCTTAGACATTGATCCCGGCAACTAAACGCTCGATTTCGGGACAACCAAAATCGAGCGTTCAATACTAAAATTCTATATACTATAATTCTATTTTGAAGTCATAATTTTAAGTACCAAGCGATCGGTTTCAGTCATTGCATCTCTACCAATAGATGTCAGATTTTGGACTGATTGATCTACATCTTCACAAACAATTCCTTCAGCAGCTGTCACACATTTTCCATTCATAGCAAGCATTGCCGACATCATAGCGGTTGAAACACCACTTGACACTTTTAATGCACAAGATGGTTTTGCTCCATCACACAACATTCCGGTCAAATTGGCAACCATATTCTTAATTGCAGCACAAACTTGCTCATAGCCACCACCCATCAAATAGACTAATGCAGAAGAAGCACCGGTCGAAGCCACAACACATCCACATAATGCTGATAGACGACCTAAACTTTGTTTTATATATATACTTGTCAGATGAGAGAGCATCAAGGCTCTGATAGTTTGTTCTTCTGTCGCATTAATATCTTCAGCATAACTAACCACCGGCATTGTGGCTGTAATTCCTTGATTTCCACTACCTGAATTCGACATTACCGGAATCATCGCACCCGCCATTCTTGCATCACAAGCAGCAGATGTATAGGCCAACATATGTTCCATTGGAGTATCTCCAAAAAACACCTTGCCATGTTTTCTTATGGTCGCACCAAGTGAATGTCCATAGCTTCCTTCCAACGCTTTGAGTGCGGCATTTTTATTCAGATGCTTTGCTTCAAGTATGAACGCTATTTCGTCTAAAGGTGTTTCGGTTGCAAATTCCCATACTGTGGCGAGATTTAATTTACAATCATCGTTTTCAGCTACAACCTCTTCAGCAACAGATGTTTCAAGCAACACATCATCATTTTTAGCTAATCTCACGAAATTTGTGTGAGCCACCGAAATTACAGCATTTGCAGTGTTACCGTTTGCTTTTGTTATGACATCAATATGAAGTTTCGAAGGGGCATTTTCATTTAATGAGATTTTTATCCTACCTTCATTAATAAATTTTTTACCATTTTCTACAGCTTCAGCATTTACATCTTTCAACACTTCTAATAAATACTCTGATTTACCTATCAATGCACCTAAAGCTATTGCAATAGGAAGACCTATCATACCGGTACCGGGGATTCCTACTCCCATTGCATTTTTTAACACATTACTACTCAATGCGACATTGATTTCTTCCGGAATGCATCCAAGCAGTTCTGTGGCTTTTGCAACACATAATGACACAGCAACCGGTTCTGTACATCCTATTGCCGGAACTACTTCTCGTTTCACGAGAGCTATTATCTCTTCTCTTTGTGTTTTTGGTATCATTTTTATATCAAATTAATTAATATTTCACTTTATCCATTTGTATGATTCTTCTATTGTCATTCCACGTTTTATAGCATATTGACGTCGTTGCTCATCACTGATGCTTCCAAGCACAAAATATTGTGATTGAGGATGTGTGATAAACAATCCGGATATAGTGGCATTGGGCATCATTGCACCATTTTCAGTTACACTAACTCCTATTTCATCGAAATTTAATTCTTCTTTTAAAATATGCACTAACGATTGATCCGGCAACGACGGATAACCTATTGCAGGGCGGATACCTTCATATTTAGAATGAAAATACTCTGTAGTGGCTTCCACAAGTCTATCTGCCACACTTTGGTAAAGCAAAGCTTTGTAATTATCTCCACTATGCTTATGATAAGCAATCATTCTCTCTATATCCTCACCTACCGTAACGACAAATAATCCCACTTTGTCAGAAATCGGACTTACATAATCCGACAAGGCAAGACATCTAACATCTTCTCCCCTTGCTGTTTGTTGACGCAATGTCGGGATAATCGTTGTTTTCAAGTTATCTGACAATACAATATCTTCTTCTCGTGAAATTGCATTACACCATTTAACTCTCACTGTTATGCCAAATTTTGAATGTTCCTCTATGAAATCAATCACTCGTTCAGCATCTTTTATCAATTGCATCGCTTCAGAAGCCTTCTGTCTGTCACTCTCCTTGCGAGATGCAAGCCATTGTGCTTTACAATGATCACACCCCGAAACATTTATCAACTCAGCGAACGAAGCATCTAATTTCCATGCTATCAAAAAAGCTCTCCAATTTACAACTTGCCTTACCTCACTTATTGGAAGATAATAATCCGCCATTCCAGTCTCTTCAACTTTTGACTGATAATCTGACCATTCATAACAAAATCTTCTTTGTCGAGCATCTTCTATCGATAATAGATTGTTCTTATCAATCTTCAAAGCATACGCATTTCGTACATTCTCCTGCTCTTCTTTTAGGGATTCCACCGCTTTATTTACACGTTTCTTATCTACAAAATTCGCCATTATTGATGGTAAGATTGCAGCATCTTGTGTGTGAACCACTGCACCTGAATATGCAGGGGCTATTTTTACTGCAGTATGCAATGAAGATGTTGCAGCTCCGCCTACAAATAGAGGGATATTCAGTCCTCGTTCGTCCATTTTTTCTGCCACTTTTCGCATTTCATCAAGCGATGGAGTTATTAATCCGCTCAGACCTATTACATCAGCATTTTCTTTCTCTGCCACATCTATGATTTGTTCCGGAGGCACCATCACGCCAAGGTCAATCACATTGTAACCACTACAATTAAGTATTACACTTACTATATTTTTACCTATATCATGAACATCACCCTTAACAGTGGCAAGCACAATTTTACCTGATTGTAATTCGTTATTTTTCTTTTCTTCTTCTAAAATCGGAGTTAATATTTCCACTGCCTTTTTCATAACACCGGCACTTTTTACCACTTGAGGTAAAAACATCTCTCCTTTACCGAAAAGGTCGCCTACGCGATTCATACCCTTCATCAACGGACCATTTATAATATCATAGGCAGTCATACCTGATTCTAATAATGACCCAAGCAAAGATTTTATATCATCGGATTTGCCTTTGACAATATATTCTTCTGCTAATATAGATGGGGCAAGAGCCTTCTCTTCTGTCTCTCTCCTCTTATTGCTTTCGGAATTTTCGGCATTATTTAGTCGGTTAGCGACCTCAACCAATCTGACTACAGCATCAGAATCTCTATCAAATATCACATCTTCGATTGCATTTCTGACATCGTGTGATATTTCATTTAAAGGCATATGTGTTGCAACATTTATAATTGCCATATCCATTCCAAATCGTCGGCAATGATGCAAGAAAATAGAATGCATCGCCTCCCGAATGAAATTATTACCTCTAAATGCAAACGACAGGTTACTAACACCTCCACTTACTTTAGCTCCGGGCAAATGCTGTTTTATCCATTCTACACTTCTTATAAAGTCAATTGCATATTTTCGGTGTTCTTCTATACCTGTTGCAATAGTTAATATATTAGGGTCTATAACTATATCTGTCGGATTGAATCCGACTTTTTGTGTCAAAAGATTATATGCTCGTTGTGCTATCTCGATTTTACGCTCAAATATATCTGCTTGACCATTTTCATCAAAACACATTACGACAACCGCCGCACCATAATCTTTGATTATTTCAGCCTTTTCTAAAAATGTATCCTCTCCCTCTTTAAGACTGATAGAATTGATTATTGGCTTGCCTTGAATAAGTTTCAAAGCTTCTTTTATGACATTCCAATCAGACGAATCTACCATAATAGGGACTTTTGCAATTTCAGGCTCTACAGCGATACGCTTTAAAAATTCAGACATTTTAACCGGAGCATCAAGCATAGCATCATCCATATTTATATCTATGATTTTTGCACCTGCTTTGATTTGTGATGCCGCAACTTCTACAGCTTCATCTACTTTATCTTCTTTAATAAGTCGTAAAAATTTTCTACTACCGGCTACATTACATCTTTCCCCCACACTGATAAATGAATTGTCACATAAGATTGCTAAAGATTCTAAGCCTGATAAAATCATTTCTTTATCATCGGTCGTCAGTACAGGAATCTCTCGAGGACTATACTTTTGGACAACATCGGCTATTGCATGAATATGCTCCGGAGTGGTTCCACAACATCCTCCTACAATGTTGAGCCACCCTCGTTGCAACATTTTTTCTATCTGACTTTTCATTGTCTGAGGTGTTTCGTCATATTCACCTAATTCGTTGGGTAATCCCGCATTTGGATAGACGCTGACACCGCAATGCAATATATTCGACAACTTCTCTATATGTGACAACATACCTTCTGCACCAAATCCACAATTTATACCCACAGAGAGCAAGGGGAAATTAGAAACAGCTGCTACTAAAGCCTCCAAAGTCTGTCCACTTAATAGTCTGCCATTTTCAGTCAAGGTTACAGAAAGCATAATCGGCACCTCTCTATCAATTTGTTGCATCACTTTACACACCGAATGTAAAGCACACTTAGCATTCAAACCATCAAATATGGTCTCTATAATCAATAAGTCAACACCTCCATTAATTAATGCTACGGCTTGCTCGGAATAAACTTTTTCCAAATCATCCCACCCAATCGAATTACTATCAATATCATCCGACAACACAAGCGACCTACTTGTAGGTCCGATACTTCCTGCAACATAAATTTGTCGAGAAGGGTCTTTTTGCATAAATTCATCTGCCACTTCTCTTGCCAATCGAGCTGCCGCTGTATTTATTTCAGTAACATAATTCTGCAAGCCATATTCCGACAACGAAATTGTATTCGAATTAAACGAATTTGTCTCTATTATATCAGCCCCGGATTCTATGTATTTCTTATGTATTTCTTTAATTTTGTCAGGGCAAGTCAGCACTAAGATGTCGTTACATCCGCGTAAACATTTATCACAATCACGAAAGCGTTGCCCTCTATAATCTTTTTCTTCTAGAGCATACTTTTGAATCATGGTGCCCATCGCACCATCGAGAACCCATATTTTTTTAGATAAATCTATCATAATTCGATTTCAAAAGGCAAACTATTACGATGGCTATGCTCTATTCGCTTATTCCTCCAACATTTTCTACATACTGCCATATATTTATCATTGCCTCCGATTTCAACTTGCTCGCCTACCGTTACAATATCGCCATTACCATCGATTCTGGCATTTACTATGGTTTTTCTTCCACACGAACATGTCGATTTGATTTCATCTATTGAATCTGCAATTTCAAACAGACGTCGTGAACCCTCAAACATATTTGTTTGAAAATCTGTTCGCAGGCCATAGCAAACCACATTACAACCAAAGTCATCAACTATTTGAGATATTTCATCCACTTGCGAAGCCGTAAGAAACTGAGCTTCATCAATTAGAATCCATTCCGGCACAATTGAAGCAGAAGCAAACATTTCCTTCATTGTTGTATAGAGGTTGCTATCTTGGTAAATCCATTGGCATTGACGTTCAATACCTATTCGCGAACGTATTACATTTTTCTTGTCACGAGTGTCTATTACCGGTTTGAAACAAAGATAATCTATTCCTCGTTCCTCAAAATTATAAGCTGTGGTCAACAATAAAGCCGTTTTGGCTGAACCCATTGTGCCATATCTGAAATATAGTTTGCCGATTCGGTTCATCTTGATTTATTTTATTATTTTACAGTAATATTTGATATTACCTTGATTATTTCTATCTGCGAAGATACTAATATTTCGCTAATTAAACAAATATGTCCTCAATTATCTATTTTATCAATTTTCTAAATTACTATCGTTATTTTTTATAACTTTATCATACGAACGATTCACGACATATCTATTATAGTAAGACAACAACAACGACGTCATTGGCAATGCTATAATCAGCCCCATTAAGCCCAACAAACAGCCCCACACAGAAAGAGATAGCAAAATGATCGCAGGATTCATATTCATAGCTTTGCCCATTATTTTAGGAGTTAAATATAAGTCTTGAATTATCTGCACTACAACATACACAGCCACACATCCCCAAACTATCGACCAAAATTCAATTCCGGATTCTACAGAATAGACTATACATAACAATGCTGTAATAGGAAATGAGACTACTTGAAGATATGGAACCATATTTAACATTCCGACAAACAGCCCTAATAGTATGCCCAAAGGAAGACCGACTATTTTGAACCCGATGGCAAACATTATCCCCACAATAAACGCGATTTTGAATTGTCCTCTGAAGTATCTATTCATAGATTCCTTTACATCGTCTATTACCCGGAATGTTTTATGTCTGTGTTTATGCGGAATAAGTTGACGAAATCCTATCATCAATTTATCATAATCTATCATTATAAAAATCAAATAGACTATTACTATCAACCAACTCAACAATCCTAACACAACACTTAACCCGGAACTCACAAACGACCAAGACGATGACAACATTTTTTTTATCAATACAGCCCACTCCTGTTTAGTCATCAAATTGGAAGCATACTCAAAGTCCAAATTTTCTTTTAGAAATGTATGAACAGATTCCGGCAAAAAAGGCGTACTTATATGACTTTCTGCAAATTTCTGCATTAGGATTCCCATCTGTTTCATTTCTTCAAATACGTATGGAGCTATTATTACAATTGACATCGTCAATACACCAAAGACCTCCACCAACGTCAAAATTACCGGCACTGCCCTACCGTTAACCTTCAACAACTGCTTATTGAGTTTTACCATTGGCTCAAGCAAATAAGCTATCAGACATGCCACCAAAAAAGGCAATAAGACACCACTTAGAATATTCAACAAATATAACGCGGCTATTACCATAACACACGTTATTATTATTCTAAACACCCTATCAAATGTGTATTCTTTGCGTTTATATTCCTCACTCATTTTTTATAAGTTTAAATTCAGTTCAAATTTAGAAATTGCCGTAGATATATCCAAATTATTTAATCAAAAGTTGTAATATTCCGCTAATTTTATCGCATAATAAAGTTTCTATATTCATTCTATTCATTTTTTTGTCTTATTACGACGAATTTACAAGTAAATTTTGTAACTTTGTAGTGTAGACTAAATTCATAAACAGTGAGACATCAAAAAATCATAATTACACTTTCTGCAATCTTATGGATACTTTCTTATCCATTGACACTTTCAGCGAGTGATGCTTTAGGCCTATTATTATCAGATAATAACATCGACAAATCCGCTACATCCGTATTAGTAATCGATTTGTCAACAGGCAAGAGCATTGAAAATCATAACTCCGAGATGCCTTTATGCCCGGCATCGCTTATGAAAACCATCACGATTGCCTCTTTAATCAATCAAATCAAAATAGATTATAAATATCACACAAAAATCTATACAACAGGGAAAATTGAAGATGGGGTTTTAAACGGGAATATATTAGTAATTGGTTCCGGCGACCCTTCGCTTAATTCTTCGCGAGGACCCGAAAGCCAAGACATCATCTCTGAATGTATCGAAGCATTAAAAAAGTTGGGTATAACTACAATTACAGGCAAAATAGAAATCGACAGTAGCATATTTCCGCCACCATCCACACCTTCGGCATGGCTGAAAGAAGACCTTCGGCACGCCTACGGCACAGGATGCCACGGATTTAATTTCGAGAATAACAAAAATGGCTCGACAGCAGTAAAAAATCCGACTGCGACTTTCACTTCACGACTTACTGAAGCATGTGCAGCAGATTCCATTAAAATTATCGGTAAAACTTTAAAATCCTCGACCGATAAATGCCTGCTTGTAGACCATGAATCAGCTACCATTGACGAAATTATGCGTAGCTGTATGATGCGTAGCGATAATCTTTATGCCGAAGCATTGTTGCGGACCTATGCTTTAGCAAAAGGAGCGAGTGCGACTACTGCTAATGGAGCTAAATTTGAAAATGAATATTGGAAGAATCAAGGATTTGACACTTCAAATATAAATATTTTAGATGGCTCCGGGCTTTCTCGCACAAACAAAATGACAGCATCATTTCTTGGCAAAGTCCTTTTAAGAATGAGCCATAATATAGATTATGTATCATTCTTTCCTCTTGCAGGACAAGAAGGCACACTAAAAGATTTTTTAAAGGACTCAGCCCTCGACAGTTACATTGCACTAAAAACCGGCAGTATGCGAGGTGTGCAATGCTATGCCGGCTATAAACTTGACGACAATTATGCTCCAACCCATGCGATTGTCATCATAATCAACAATTTTAAAAACGCACGTTCCAACATAAGAAAAAAATGCGAACAAATGTTACTTGAAATATTTAAAGACATCTAAATAGCGTCAACTATGGATAAAGAAAAACTCAACAAACTTCTTGATAAAGCCTACGAATTAGAAGGTCTTATAGAATTAGCCTTGCGTCGTAACGACAATGCGTCTAATGCAATTTTAAATCTTATATTAGAAAAAAGCAACATCATTTTTGATATTGCATCTTCTATTAAAAGTCAGAATCAATCGGCTGAATCAAACGAGAAACTCGAATCGGAATACTATACATATGACGATGACTCTGATTTTGAAAACAATCCAAGTAAGGAAATTGAGGTTTTCACTAATGAGATATTGCCCTCTATCAATGGAAGCAATTCTGACGATATTGTATATGAACCTACCGGCAACGTCACCAATTCCGAAATGGCTGAGTCTCTTTTCAGTGATGACGAATTGATTGATGAACAAACAGAACAACGTGAAACGAATGTTGTCCAAACACAAACAGAAGATGCCGATGAGACCGATTTGATTTCAGAAGATAATATTAAGATACTCTATCAAAATCAAAACATTGAAAACCGAAAAAATATCAAAACGTATTTCACAATAAATGATAAATTCAGATTCCGTCGTGAGTTATTCTCCAATAATGATGCAGATTTTACCGATTCCTTGAATCTTGTACAAGCGATGCAATCAATCGAAGAAGCGGAAGATTATTTTTACAATGATTTGCAATGGGATGCTGAAAGCGACGATGTAAAAGAATTTTTCATCATAATCAATAAATTTTTCAATCAACAATGAGCGGGAAATTATACATAGTACCCACACCTGTCGGAAATCTTGAAGATATGACAATGCGTGCTATACGCACTTTGAAAGAGGTCGATTTAATTTTAGCAGAAGACACTCGAACCAGTGGAATTCTGCTCAAACATTTTGATATACATACTCCTATGAGGAGTTATCATAAATTTAATGAGCATGAAACCATTGAAACCATAATTGACAAAATTGAATCCGGCAACACAATTGCATTGATTTCAGATGCCGGTACACCCGGGATTTCAGACCCCGGATTTTTATTATCTCGAGAATGTCGACGCAGAGAATTGAAAGTGGAATGTCTTCCGGGTCCGACAGCTTTTGTCCCTGCCATAGTCGATTCCGGTTTGCCATGCGACAGATTTGTATTTGAAGGCTTTTTACCTCCTAAAAAAGGACGTGCTACCCGACTTGCAATACTTGCAGAGGATCCACGCACAATAATTATTTACGAATCGCCGAAACGCTTGCAACGCACTTTACGACAATTATCGGATGTGATGGGAACGGATAGAGATGCTGCCGTATGCAGAGAAATATCCAAACTGCACGAACAAATACACAAAGCTACACTCGGTGAACTTTCTGACTATTTTACTCAAAACCAAGCTAAAGGTGAAATCGTTATAATTATAGCAGGATGCAATGATAAAAAAAATGAAAATCAACTATAAAATTATTTAACTTATGAAAAATTCAATTATGCTATTGGCTTTAGTTGCTTTGATATTCACATCTTGCAACAATAATGAAGAAAAAAAAGAAGCCGTTGTTCAAGTACCTGATTTAACAGAAGAATTACAACAAGCCACCGACTACAAAGACAGTCTCATTATGCTTATGGGCGACATCTATGACGGTATGGAACAAATTAACATTCAAGAAGGATTATTGTTTAATCTTGAACAATCCGGAGAAAATAGTAATCGTCGTGCCGAAATTATGGCGAATCTTCAAACCATCAAAGAACGTTTGCAACAAAATCGTGAGTTATTATCTGAATTGGAGAAAAAACTTAATTCCACTAACGACAAAAACGGAGTATTGGCAAAACAAATTGAGAACTTAAAGACACAAATAACAGATAAAGATGGCAAAATTGTCGCTCTCGAAACTGAATTGCAAAATATGCAAACCATTAATAAAGAATTAGAAGAAAAGATTGTAACCACTGAAGAGGAAGTCAAAATTCAGACAGCCGAAAAAGAAAAAGCTCAGCAAGAGACGATTGCAACAGAAAACGAACTCAATAAATGTTATTATGCAATCGGTTCAAACAAAGAACTGAAAAATGCAAAACTTCTTGAGAAGAAATTCCTCGGTAAAACAAAGGTAATGGAAGGCGAATTTGAGGCTTCATATTTCACCACAGCCGACAAACGAAATCTTCTATCCATACCTTGCAATAATAAAAAAGTAAAAATCTGGACTAACCACCCGGCTGATTCTTACGAAATTGTCGAAACTGAAAACGAATTGAAAACCATTAAAATTTTAGACCCCGCCAAATTCTGGTCGCTAACTAATTATTTAATAATTCAAGAAGGATAAATATATGAAACTAAGAGGATTATTTATTACGCTTCTGACATTAGCATCAATTTATGCTTATGCAAATGTTAAGGTAGAAAAAATCGACCCGCCTCATTGGTGGATCGGGATGAACGACTCCACTCTCCAACTACAAGTTTACGGAAATAATATCCGAAATGCTGACGTTGACATCGACTATCCCGGTGTAAAAATCGATAGCATTGCACGCCTTGACGGTAGCGACAACTATCAATTCATCTACCTAACAATTTCAGAAAACACTAAACCCGGAAAGCTACAACTACAATTCAAAGATGGCAAGAAAAAAATTAAATCTGATTTTGAACTTCGCCAACGAAACAGCAATCCCAAGGGAGGCCAAGGTTTTGATGCCGGCGATGTCCTATATATGATTATGCCCGACAGATTCGCTGACGGGAATCCACAAAACAATAAAGTGGAATCTATGAGATTTCCGGTTGGTGCCGACCGCAACAACTTGAATGTCAGACATGGAGGCGACTTAAAAGGAATGATTGACCATATCGATTATATCGACCAATTGGGAGTAACAGCTGTGTGGGTTAATCCTGTACTTGAAAATGATATGCCGGGCGGTAGCTATCATGGTTATGCCACTACCGACTATTATAAAATAGACCCACGCTTCGGCACTAACGAAGATTATGCAAACTTAATCGAGCTATATCATCAAAGAGGAATTAAGACTGTAATGGATATGATTTTCAATCATTGCGGAAGCGAACATATATGGTTCAGAGAACGTCCTTCTCATGATTGGTTTAATTTCCCTGATGGATATATCCAAACAAACTATCGTCTTTCCACTATTACCGACCCTTATGTCTCAACTTATGATAAAAAATTAGCAACCGACGGGTGGTTTGTGGAAGAAATGCCCGATCTCAATCAAAATAACCCACATTTGATGAAATATCTGATACAAAATTCTATTTGGTGGATTGAGGAAGTCGGCATTGACGGTATCAGAATGGACACTTATCCGTATGCCGACGCACAAAGAATGGGAGAATGGGTAGACGCTGTTATGAATGAATATCCTAAGTTCAATATAGTAGGTGAATGTTGGTTTGCTGAACCGGCCGGAGAAGCTTATTGGCAAACCGGTTCGAAACTTTCAATCCATGGAGAAGACACTCGTTTACCGGCAATTATGGACTTTCCGTTAATGATTAAATCTCGCAATATGGGTCCGTATAAAGAACAAACCGACCCATGGAATGGTCTGAATAAAATCTACGACCACTTAGCATTAGATTACATCTATCCAAATCCTCTACAACTACTTCGTTTCCTTGACAACCACGACACGGAACGCTTTATCCTTGAGGTGCCGGATTCACTCGACCAATGGAAACAAGCTGTTACCATCGTCCTTACCGTACCCGGTATTCCTCAAATTTATTATGGAACAGAACTATTAATGGCCGGAGACCGCCGACCGGGTGATGGCAATGTCAGAAGAGATGTACCGGGAGGATTTCCGGGCGACACAATCAACGCATTTACTCGCGAAGGGAGAACTCATCTGCAAAATGATGCTTTTGATTTTATGAGTAAAATCCTTAATTGGCGTAAAAACAGCAATGCTATTGCTAAAGGTAAAATGACTCATTTTATGCCTACTAATGGGATTTACTTATATCAAAGAAAATCAGACAATGACGAGGTTATTGTGGTTCTCAATGGCGTGGATTCTGAAAATATTGTTGATATGACACGTTACACAGAAATCATTCATGTAAACACAAAGTTCAAAAATATCATCACAGGCGAGGTTATCGAACTGATTCCGGAAGATATGAAACGGACATTCTCCCCTCGTGAAATTATGATTTTGGAGAAGGTAAATTAATTAAAATTCCTAAAATTATTACAGACAGTTTGCTGGCACAACTAATTTGAATCTCATTTTAATGAAATCGTATACAAAACTTCTATATGGTTCTGTATTTTTGCTTGTAGTTTTCTTGTTGCAGGCTTGCCATCCAACCGAAGAAAATTACAAAGCAGCTTATGATGCCGCTATTCAGAAGAAAAATGCAGGTATCGAACCGGAAATATTAGAGAAAATTGAACAAGAAGAGCGACCATCGATTGCTATCGTGGATGGTGACACAGTTTATACGAAAGCCGAACATTTATCGCTTGCGGCTGAAGGGGATTCTACACTGACTGCCCAGGAATACAATGTCGCTGTCGGATACTACAAAATGATTATTAACGCTCGAGCCCACCGCGACCGTTTAAAAAGTAAAGGATATAACGCATATCTGATAATGACAGGCGAACCGCAATACTACGTTATTGCCGGCGGGTTTGACAATCTACATGATGCCGGCATCTTCTTAAAAAAATTCAAATCCGACAATCCGGGGCAATATGTAGGTATGAAAGAACCTATTATAGAGATTATGGTAAAACCTCGTTTAAAAAACATAAAGTGAGCAAAACCATACAATAAAAAAAGCAGCTAAATAGCTGCTTTTTTATTTGAGTAATATATATTTAATACACACTTCCATAGATTAAGTTTGTGTAATAATTACCGATTGAACCTTGTTTTACATATCCATATTGAAGTGTCACATATCCTGTATTATTTCCACCCCACCATGATACTGAATTCAATCCATTCTGAGTCTCAATGTTTACCGGATTTCCATACATATCCGACAATTTATTATAAAGGTTATTATATCTTGATGAATTAAAACTTGAACTCCAATATTGAAATTGTGAACTTCTCAAATAACCATCATCATAATAAAGTGTCACACTCGGCCAATTATACCCTAATTGCTCTACATTTGACAGATAGACCACATTGTCAGCGTAACCATCTACTACATAACCATTATTTACCAATTCTGATATACTGTAATCAATCATTACTCCAAAAGTCAAACCAAGCACAGCATCAATCACCATTGCTCCGGGGTAATAATGATAATGAGCCTGTGGTGGTGGAGGAAGCGGATGAATCCACCTATTAGGATTATGTGGCGGCGGAGGCAACGGCTTTCCATTCGGATGATGTGGCTGATGATGCGACGGACTACCCGGACGCAGGACACTATTATTACCCGGCTTTGGACCATTAGGATTATGACCACTCCCGGGATGATTATTGCCTGGCCTATTCGGCTTTATATTTCCGGAATGTTTATCATCATAATTAGGCTTTGAACCATTTGAATCATTCGGTTTGTCCGGTTTCTTGGTATTTCCGTTAGTGTTTCCCGGACGATTACCTTCAGGTCTGTGAGTGTTGTTCCCTCCTCTATGATTATTCATCGAAGATTTATCCGGTACAGACTTCTCTTTAGATATGCTATTCTCTGTCTTTCTCTTACTAACAGTGTTATTTTGCGGTTTACTATTTCCTACAGTAGAATTTCTCTTGGCAAGACTGACTTTGCTATGACCACTACGTGATTCTACTTTATGATTAGCACGACCACCACCGGAACGTTTTTGCCCCATTACGTCGGACGAAGAGAATATGCTCAACGACAAGACTAAAGTTCCAACTAAAAATTTTATTCCTTTCATAACAAATTCAATAAATTTATAAATTTGACATATTAAACCAAAATAAGTTTAATCATTAAATATCAACTTGAACTAAATCACAACCCAAATGTTAATTTTAGCCATATTTTTAGTTAATCCATCATTTACTGCTAATAGTTATAGACCAATTGATTAAAATCAATGAAAAATAGAGGTTTAAAAACAGAATTATAAAACTATGTTGTAAAACATATAAAATCACAAATTAGGCATTTTGTTAATACGCACCTTTTGATTGGCACACAAAAGACATAAATATCTTGCATTTTGACAGGATATAATTTACATTTGCTTACAAAACTTAAAGCAGGAAAATAAACAACCAATTTCACCAAATGTTAAAAAGACTTTTTTTTCTTGCAAATTGAAAGCAAAATATTAAATTTGCATAAATTTAAAACGATTTATTAGTATTTAGGAGTAAATTTAAGACCATAAAATCACATAATTAGCCACTGACATTCAGACAATTATAAAAAAACAGGCAAAAACATAGCGATATAAATAGTCTTAAATTACACTTACAAATACAAAAGCGAATCTGATGAAAGGTTAGATAGACGTAACATATCATTAAAAAAGTACGGCGAATGATACCAAACGAATCGGGCTTATTATCAGCAGTAAAATTAATAAAAAACAAATAAAACAAGTATTAATATCTATGTCTAAATTAATTAAAAGTATGAGAAAACTGTTTTTATTCTTGATGGCAGTTATCGCGTGTACATGGAGCGTTTCAGCACAGAATCGCACCATAAGCGGGACTGTCCTCGATGCGGAGACTAATGAAGCCCTCATCGGAGTTACCGTTATGCCACAAGGCGGGGGTCAAGGCACAGCCACAGACTTTGACGGTAAGTTTACACTCAAAGTTCCTGCCAACGTAAAGAAAGCTGTATTTTCTTATGTTGGATATGCAAACCAAACAGTCGAGCTTAAAAATGGCATGACCATTTTATTAGCATCGGAAAGCAAAGTTCTTGAAGACTTAGTAGTTGTTGCATACGGTACACAAACCAAGGAAGCTCTTACCGGTTCGGTAGCAGTAGTAGGAGCAGAAGAGATTGAAGATCGTCCTGTAACCTCTGCGACAGCAGCACTTGAAGGTAATGCTCCCGGTGTGCAGGTTAACAACACAGTTGGACAACCGGGTACAGATCCTACAATTCGTATTCGTGGTTTCAACTCAGTGAATGGTTCAAACGCACCTATCTACATTGTAGACGGAATGCCTTACGGCGGTTCAATTTCATCAATCAACCCTGCAGACATCGAATCAATGACAGTGCTTAAAGATGCTGCATCAGCAGCTCTTTATGGTGCTAAAGGTGCAAACGGTGTCGTACTTATCACAACAAAACGTGCTAAAAAAGTAGGTAAAATCGATGTAACACTTTCAGTTCGCGAAGGTATGTACACACGCGGTATCCCTGAGTACGATCGTCTTGGAGCTAACCAATGGATGGAATCAATGTTCCAAGGTGCTGTTAATGACGTAATTACAAAAGGTGTTTATCCTAACACAGCAGACGCATACGACTATGTACGTCGTAACTTCATAACAGCTTACGCTAAAAACAACATCTACGGCGTAGCTGACGACCAATTATTTGATGCCAACGGTAAATTAATACCCGAATCTCCATTAGCAGGTTATACAGACCTTGACTGGTGGGACGCTGTTTCTCAAACAGGTTTCCGTCAAGAATACAACATCAGTGCTGCTGCGGCTTCTGATAAATATAATGTATTCGCATCAATTGGTTACTTGAAAGAAAACGGTTATCTTTTGAAAACAGACTTCGAACGTTTCTCCGGACGTATCAATGCTGAATTCAAACCGACAACTTACTTCAGTTTCGGTGTAAACCTTAACGCATCTACTCAAGATTCAGAAGTTGGTCAATTCTCATCTGCAAGTGCAGCATCCAACCCATTCTTGACAATGTTTACAGCTCCTATCTATCCGTACTATGCACACAATGCTGACGGAACAATCAAAACAGAAGATGGAGAACCTGTATGGAACACTGCCGGCTACCTTAGCAACCGTAACGTCGCTTACGAGCTTCGTAAAAACTTCTCAAGCTTCAAAAACAACGTAATTGAAGGTACACTTTATGGTACTGCTCACCTTCCATATAACTTCAACTTGACAGTACGTGGAAATATGAGCCGTCAAAAGACTGACTACACAGATTATATGAATGCTGTAATCGGTGACGCTGCTCCTTACGGTTCTGTAACAAAAGAATTTGACAACATCGAATACCACACATTCATGCAAACTCTTGATTGGAGCCACAGATATGGTAAAGATGGCGAACACTATGTAGACGTACTTCTTGACCATGAAAACTATGCGGCAAGAACAGAATATTCTTACGTAGTAAATCAAGCACAAGACCAAGAAGGTCGTTACGGTCTTTCTAACTTTGCTCAAAATATGGCTACACAAGGTGGTATCGCAGGTGAAGACCGCACAGAATCTTACCTTGGTCGCGTACGCTATAACTATGATGAAAAATACTTCGGTGAATTCAGTTTCCGTCGCGACGGTTCATCTCGTTTCCATAAAGACCACCGTTGGGGTAACTTCTGGTCATTGGGAGCAAGTTGGGTTATCACTAAAGAAAAATTCATGCAAAATCTTACATGGCTCAACTACTTGAAACTTCGTGCAGCTTATGGTTCAGTAGGTAACAATGCATCAGCCGGAACTTATGCATATTGGGCAACATACGGAGTACAAAACTACTCTAACCTCATCTATTACTATCGTGCATCACTTGCTGCTGACGATATTCACTGGGAATCAACAAAGACATTCGATATCGCTCTTGAAGGAGCATTATTCAACAACCGTTTGAACTTCAGCGTAGGCTACTTCGACAAACGTAATGCTGACCTTCTATTTGCCGTAACATTACCAAAATCTGCAGGTTCTATCATTTGGAGCGGTGCAAATCAATCAGTTACAAACAATATCGGTACGATGTCTAACCGCGGTTGGGAAATCAGCATAGGTGGCGACATCATATCCACACGCGACTTCAATTGGAGTGCAAGCATCGACGCTACATTCTTAGACAATAAGATTGTTTCACTTCCGGGTGGAGAAGACATTCCTATATTCCCTTATATGTACTCAGAAGGACATTCTGTATATGAATTCTACACATATCAATGGGCAGGTGTAGACCAACTCACAGGTCAATCACTCTACACAATGAATCCTAACCACAAAGATTACGAAACAGTAAATGCCGAAGGTGAAACTGTATTTAATGAAGCTCTTTGGAATCAAACAGTAGAAGAAGCTCGTGCAAACGGCAAATTAGTGGAATACAATGGTAAATACTATACTACTGACACATCTTATGCAAATCGTGAATGGGCAGGTTCTGCACTTCCAACAGTTTATGGTTCATTCGGAACTAATCTTTCTTGGAAAGGCTTGAATTTAGGATTGCTCTTCACTTACAGCATCGGCGGTCAAACAATGGATGGCAACTATGCATCATTAATGTCTGCTTCAGGAGCAAGTTCTGCACTTCACGTAGATGCTCTCAAAGCATGGACAGCTGCACCGGAAGGAATGACTGAAACAAGTGCAAATCGTATCGATCCTAATGGTGTGCCACAAATGAACTTCGAAAACAGCATGAGCAATAACACTTCATCGACATCACGCTGGTTGACAGATGCTTCATACTTGGTATTCAAAAACCTTATTGTATCTTACGACCTTCCACAAAAATGGGTACGTCCACTTCAACTTCAAAACTTGAACATAGCATTCAGTGCTGACAACCTCTTTACAGTGACTGCACGTAAAGGTCTTAATCCACAACAAAGCTTCTCAGGAGGTCAATCAGCTACATTTACAACACCTCGCGTGTTCTCATTCCAACTTACTGCTAAGTTCTAATATCGATACGAAAAAAAATTAACTTCAATAAGAAAAACGATATGAAAAAGAATATAATAATTAAAGGTGCAATGAGTCTCTTCCTTGCCGGTTCAATGGCATCTTGTGCAAGTGATTACTTGGACACAGAACCGCAAATGGGTATTGACGCAGGTCTTATCACAGCCACTGTTGATAATGCACGTAAAGCCATGTATGGTGTATGTCGCGGTATGTACAACCAATGGCAATCAATGGACCAAGGCTTCAATGGTGAAGCATTTATAACCAACTTCTACGGTGAAATTCCAAGTCAAGACCAATTCCAATACTATTGGGCTGCTTGGAACGGACACATGAATCTTGATTGGGCCGGTGTAAGAAACTACAAAATGTGTAACTTCGCTTGGACTTACGCTTACACACTTATCGGTCAAGCCAACGACATTCTTGCAGGCATCGACAATGCAGAAGGCACTGAAGCAGAACGTAACTATGTGAAAGCTCAAACTTTGACATTACGTGCACACTCTTACTTCCGCTTATTGCAAGTATATGCTCCACGTTGGGAAGATTCCAACGACGGTGCTACAAAATGTATCGTACTTCGAGTAACTCCTACAACAGGCGACACTCCTCTTGTTTCAATGAAAGATGTTTTAGACCAAATCTACTCTGACCTCAACACAGCGATTGATTTATTCAGCAAAGCTCCAGGCGTGAAACGTACTAACATTTGGGAACCTGACTTGAACATCTGCTATGGTATCTACTCACGTGTTGCTCTTCTTAAACATGATTGGGCATTGGCACAAGACATGGCAAACAAAGCTCGTCAAGGCTATCCTATCATGAGTGCTGATGAATACCAACTCGGTTTCAGCCAACCAAATGCTGAATGGATGTGGGCATCTTCAGGCGAACTCGTTGACGAAATCTACTATTGGGCTCATGGTGTTTTATATGCATGTAATGGCTACTTGGCTTGTTCTTACAATTATGGTGCAGGTTCTATCAACATCGACCTTTATCGTCAAATCCCTGAAAACGACATCCGTCGCAACTTGTTCTTGACAGGTGATAAAGTTCCTTCATTCAACGATGAAAAATGGTACAACCTCGATTACATCAACGAAGTAACCATCTCTCTTAAGAACGATCCTATCAACACACGTTCAAAAGCTCAAATCCAAGGTTGGGCACGCTCATTACCTCCTATAACTGAAAACGGTTATCGTTATCCATACGAACTTCCTGAAGGAGCAGATGACGGAGTTTCAGGTCCAATCTATACATACGGAGCTCAATTCAAATATTGGTGTGTTGACGACCGCGGTCGTGGTTATGTTAACTTTATGCGTGGTGCAGAAATGCTTCTTAACGAAGCTGAAGCCGCTTACCATAATGGTCAAGAAGGCGTAGCTAAAGCATGTCTTGAAGAACTTAACAAAAACCGTCAAGAAGGCTATGTTTGCGACAAAGCAGGTCAAGCTCTTCTTGATGAAATACGTCTCTATCGTCGTATCGAACTTTGGGGCGAAGGTTTCAACTGGTATGACTTCAAACGCTGGAACTTGCCTATCGAACGTCGTGCTTGGGTTGCTGATGATCCTACTTCAGGAAACTTCCCTATCGTCAATTCATTTGTAGTTGAAACAACTAAAGCTAACGGATGGCGTTTTGCTATTCCTCAATCTGAAACTGACTACAACGATGCAATTAATTTGGCAGAACTTGGTTACTAATCAAACCAATCTATAACATTAGGAGGGGTGCTGTTAGAAGCGCCCCTCTTTCTTTTTGAAATATTGCTGTCCGGTAAAACTTTTAATATCATAAAATCCCAGCCCGAAGCCTAG
>CAZGEX010000016.1:0-49901 GCA_964524385.1 uncultured Sangeribacter sp. | reverse complement strand
TATTGCATGTGGGTGGTTTTCATCTGGGCAGATATGTATATCTGATTTTCTTGGCGATTGAACGACTGTCACTCGTGCTGTACCGAATGTACCTCCTCCGTCAGCTGCTGTCGCTGTGATGATGATAGGTTCTTCTGTAAGAGCGAGTGCTGTCACCTCTCCTGTCGTTGCATCTACGGTTACGATTTCAGGTGCTGATGACGACCACACGACTGCCTTATTCGTCGCTTCTTCGTTTACTGTTGCTGTGAATGTGAATTTCTGACCTGATTCAAGTGTCAATTCTGCAGGCTCAACTGTGACTGTCTGAGCTACAGTCGCACTGACTTTTACTGCTATAGTATTTGTCAGCACCACTTCTTCGCCATTCTTTATCTGAGCTGTGATGTTGGCATCGCCGAAGCTCTTAGCTACTACTTCGACAACTCCCTCTGTGATTTCAACCACGGCTACCGCTTCATTATCAGATGACCATACCACATCGTCGGCTTTATTTGTCTCCTTATCTAATACGACGGTCAACACTTGACGCTGATCGGCTTCAAGGCTAACACTTGCCGGGTCGATTGCAAGCGCTGTGGCATGCGTGTAGACTACAGTCACCGGAATTTGTGCTGTCACGCCTGAACCATCGGTGGCAGTAGCGATGATTGCTGCTTCGCCGATAGCATTGACTGTCACATTGCCATCATAATCCACCTCTACTATGTCCTTATTGGAAGAGCTCCATTCGAATTTCTTTTCATAAGTGGTTTCCGGAAGCACAATTGCCGAAACTTTCGCTGTCTCGCCAGTCTCGAGATTTAACGCAGCCGGTGAAATCTCAATTGATGAAATGCGAATACGAATTGTTGCCGATACCGGCAACAATTCGTATTCTACGCCGGCACTTGTTGTAAATATGATGCCGTCGATTGTCATCTGACGAGTAGCATTGTAATCAGCTGTAGCTTTCACTTTGAATGTCACCAAAGCATCACCGCTATTGCCGGTATAGTTCTTATTTGTCAATGAGTAGCTCAACAAGCGAATAGCGCCGTCCTTCTGAACCCTTGATGAAATAACATGGTCAGCACCTCTATTCAACACAACGTCGCCCACAAATTCAAGTCCCTCAGGCAATCTGACGTCGGCTTGAAATGCTGTGAAATCGACTCCACCTGTCAACTTAACTGCCACCTCTTTAGTTTCTCCACTATAAATCATAAAGTCATCAATGCTTAATGTCGCTGCAATGATATTCCATGAATAACTGAGTGCAGGGTTTTTACTGCTTTCGCTGACAAAGTAACCCTTCGGAACGTTGAGTGTATATTCACCAACTTGCCAACCTGCAGGAGCAACGGCTGTTATTCTGGCAGTGTATTTTTCCAATTCCACGCTCTGAATAGTCGCGCCATTGCTGAGTGTGAGTTGTCCCGCATTTTCATTGATAGTGATTGGTTCCGGAAATTCGATTGTGATTGTGTTAAGACCGACTACGTTATCTCCGTCAGCAGGCGACACTACTATTTGAGAAGGATCCATTTCCGGATATTCTACTGTATAATTCAAAGTCACGGCTTCGTTGATTGTGCCGTCGGCAGCTGTAAACACGCCTTCAGGGATAGTAATCGAGTAATCACCCTCTGCAGTCACTGCTTGCGACAGCACAGCTTTCACTTGACCTGCATTAGCTGTCGGAGCAAATGTTGCTTTGACGCCTGCACCGACCACATCAACCTCTGCGCTACCTGTGAGCACACTTTCGGTAGCGAAGTCAACCACAATTTCATCGAGTCTGTTAAGCACACTACCCGACGCCGGAGTCGCCGCCTCAAACTCAAATGAAGGTAGATCCGGGTGATGACAACTGTCAGGAAGTTCTTTTTTCTTCTTTGGCATAACGGAATCAATAGGTAGATCCGGGTGATGACAACTGTCATGAAGTTCGTCATCAGTATTGACTTTCGCACGTACAATACGAATGGAATATCCCATATAGCGTGGATTTTCACTAATACCCCTTTCCCATGAGCCGATATAGACAAAATTAGCCATGTCGTCGGTTGATTCAGATGTCCAATAACGTCCATAATTGCCTACATCATTTATTTGAGGACGACTATCATACCAACCTGACAAAGGGATAAATATCGAATTGCCATTTGGTCCGGTTATGCGTTGACCTTTTATCCCGTTTTCTATTGTTTCTGACCAAACACAATTATTTATTAATTCTTCCCATTCTTCTGATTTAGGTATCCGGCATAAAAAGATGTCCAAACTAGCGGCTACATCGTAAAGAGGGTTTCCTTGGATGTCCCCTAATACAATCTTTGAATATTTGTAGTTGTCTTTAGTGAATTGTTGTTTGGGAAGCAATTCACCAAAAGCAAAATAATTGCCAAAACCTTCAGGAGTAACCGCACCAAGATTACAAGTAGACCAATCTACACTCAATCCTAAATCAATGAATTGAAAATGTTGTCGCTCGTTTGCGAAAAGACTTTGAGTTTTAACATATGTAGCTATTAATAAAAGTAAAAGTATCAAATAATGTATGGTCTTATTTCTCATTTTTTTGTGTTTGGGTAAGTTCCATAAATCCAACTTATGGGAGGTTCTATAATTTCAATTTCTCATTAGCAAGTACTCAGAACCTCATTAAGGCTACCGCTAATGTGATTTTGTTTTTGCAAATTTAGCAAAACTTTTTAGAATATTTCAAATATTTTTGCCGCATTTTCGGAGGTGAGGGGTAATACGTTGAATGTCAATTATATACAAGCACGATGCTTTTAAGCAGTTATCCACTCCTTGTGGTATCTATAAATTTGTGTCAAGCGTGCTATGTTGTATGTAAGGTTTGTCATTGCGACATTAGCTTTGGCTATTTGCTAGAATTAAGAATTAGAATCTACTAATATATAGTTGGTGCTACGACCTCCCTCATTGGTTTTCTGTAATATACCTTTTGCAAAGAGGTCGGTTATATCATTTAGAGCAGTATCTGATGAACATTTTACAATTTTAGCCCACTTACTACTGGTTAATTTGCCATTGAATCCATCAAATAGCATATTCAACAATTTTCTTTGTCTCTCATTGAATGAGATATCTCGATTGTGTTCCCAAAATTCAACTTTGTTCATTACCGAAGATAAAGTGCTTTCCGATGCACTTAATGCTTGTGAGTATGCACTTGATAACTCATCTCCAAAACATAATTTGCAGGGAAGAACCTCATACCAATCAGAGTAATGCAATGCAACATATTCTGCAATCCAATTAAGATATAACCTCGGTATTTGAGAAAATATGAATTCATTCCAAGTACAATCTTTTGCTATTTGCTGGCGTCCTGCATCTGTAATAAAGTTTGCGTTAACAACAAAACTCAATCCGATTGAATAGGAAGTTGGTAGATATGTATACATTACAGCATCTTTCAATGGTACAATACAACCTTTTTTATCTAAAGCTATCATTAGTGGACACTAATGAACAAACATTCGATATAATATTTAGGATGTTTGTAATCAAATTTTGAAATTTCTGTTTTCTTCATAAATCTATTATTAAAAGGTTACATATTCATATAAAAAAAGACTATAGTCAGGTTCTATAAATTGAACGCTGCGATGTTGTTTCTATTTCAGCTTGTTTTGTTTTGGCAGGCTTTTGGTCGCTTTTGATTTTTAATCGGTAGTTTTCTTCGATTTCGTTGGTCATATAGCTCGCTATACTCTCTCCTCAATCTCGAAATCTCCACGCTTAAAATCTCAAAATCTCTCCAAATCAATTTATAGAACCTGCCTATAGAATGTTTAGTCCTATAGTCTTAAAAGATGTTAATAAACCTATATGTAGATATTGTTCTTACTGTAAAGTAATATATAGTTGCCATAAATGAATTACACCCCAAAAGTTAAATCTAAAAAACTTTTGGGGTGAAGTCTGTTTTGAAGGAACAATCGGATTGTTCTGTAAAGACGGAATTATTAGATGAATTTTTCTCCGAAGCGAGCTTTAACGTCGTTGACTACTTGCTTTATGCGTTGTTCTTCTTCGAGTGGGTAGATGAGAAGAGCGTTTCCGTTTTCAGCAACGATGTA
The DNA here is from genome assembly GCA_964524385.1 of uncultured Sangeribacter sp. Taxonomy (GTDB): domain Bacteria; phylum Bacteroidota; class Bacteroidia; order Bacteroidales; family Muribaculaceae; genus Lepagella. Next base: position 45,804 of record CAZGEX010000016.1, on the reverse strand, counting down.
GTTTTTCAGTCCTGCGGCTACTATTATTTTGTCTCCTTTGATGGCGAATACGGATCCGGAACAATCGTGGGCTATAAGATTGCAATTTTGTGTCACATTTCCGTCGATATTTCTTGGTGATGTTTCATATAATGCTTTCCATGTGCCTAAGTCACTCCATCCTAAATCGACTGTTTTTACGAATACGTTGGATGCTTTTTCCATAATGGCGTAGTCGATAGAGATGTTAGGAGCGTTGACGAATTCAGAATCGATGAAATTTTGTTCGTCGGCTGTGGCGTAGACTTGAGTGTCGGCGTTGAAAATGGATGCGATTTCGGGAGCAAGCGTTTGGAATGCATCGAGAATTACTGATGCTTTCCAAATGAATATTCCTGAGTTCCAAAAGAATTCTCCTGTGTTGATAAGTGTTTTAGCCATTTCGAGATTTGGCTTTTCGATGAAGGATTTGACTTTCATAATGCCCTCAACGTTTTGCACCTGTTTCCCTTTTTGGATGTATCCGTATCCTGTTTCGGGAGATGTGGGTTTGATTCCGAGAGTAAGCAAAGCATCGTTTTCTTCGACAAACGACATTGCTTGGTCCATAGCGGAAATGAATGCGGCTTCTTTAAGGATAAGGTGGTCGCTTGGCAGTGTCATAATCGAAGCATCTTTGTCGAGGGCGTAAATATGATTTGCAGCCCAACAGATACAAGGAGCAGTGTTGCGTCTTGCCGGTTCGAGGAGAATATTTGATTCGGATATTTCCGGCAATTGTTCTTTGACAAGATCGAGGTATTGTCGGTTTGTAACGATTATGATATTTTCTTTTTTTATTAGAGGAGAAACTCTGTCGAAAGTCATTTGCAACAGGCTCCTTCCGATTCCGAAGAAATCGAGGAATTGTTTGGGCATATCGTTTCGACTGAAAGGCCAAAAACGGGATCCTATTCCTCCACACATTATAACACAATAGCGGTGATTGTTCATAGTTTTTATTTGTTGATGACGAGATTTAGGTGTCGTATACTATAGTTCGTAAGTTTCTTCTGAGAGTTGATGTTTGACGCCTTCAACAACATTAAGGATGTAGTCGCCGAGTTTTTCAGCTTCGTTAATAATGTCCATAAAGAATATACCTTCTTGGTAGTCGTACTCTTTATTGTTGATATTATAAATGTTGTCATCGCGTAGTTTGTTGCGGTAGTTGTTGATTTCACGTTCGTTGTTGTATGCTTCAATGATTTTGTTTTCATCCGGAGTTTCCATTTCATTTAGCACAGACATCATATTTGCCATAGCATTATCGACCATATTCAGCATTTCGTTGATTTCGTCAATGATGGGTTTATTAAGTTTAACGTGATTTTGCTGTTTTCTGTTCAAGATTTTGGCAAAATTCAAGCAACTGTCGGCAATAGATTCTATTTCGCTGATAATTCTCAGCATGCCGGAGATTCGTTTTTTTCCTTCTGCACTGAGTCTTCCTTCCGCAACTTTGTTGAGATAGTTGCCTATTTCTATTTCCATGCGGTCGGCAATTTCTTCATATTTTTCAAGGCGGTTGTGAATTTTGCGGTAGTTGTCGCTTTTTTCGTCGGTAACTAAGAGTTCTTTTGCCATACCGAGCATACGGCAAACTCTTTCGCCATAAACAGCAATCTCTTTTTGAGCCTGAGCAATATTGAGTTCGGAAGCAGATAGCAATCCTCCCCCGATAAACTTGAGTGAGAATTCTTCTTCGGAATCTTTATGACGTGAAGGCATTATCCATTTCACAATAGAGACATATTGCTTTGTAAACCAAATCATTATGAATAGATTTATCGTGTTGAATACTGTCGGGAATATCGCTAACCCCAATGCTATTGTAGTAGATGTGGCTTGGGGATCTAATGGGGATGAGCCTCCGAACCATACTGTGATATCTGCTACCAGATTTATGAACGGGTAGAACACAATTAATGCTATGATAGAGCCAAACGTATTGAAGAGGACGTGTCCCATCGCAGTGCGTTTTGCGGCAAGATTTCCGCTGAGGGAGGCAAGCACAGGTGTGATAGTTGTACCGATGTTGCCACCTAATACAATAGCACAGCCTAATTCAAATGAAATCCAACCTTGCGAACACATAACAAGAGTTATAGCAAAAGTAGCTGCTGAAGATTGAATTACCATTGTGAGGATTGTGCCGATAATAAAGAACAGTAGGACCGAACCGAATCCCATTGATGCGTATTCTGTAAGGAATTGTAGCATTTCAGGGTTTTCCTTAATATTTGGTACAAATTTGCTAATAAGGTCAAGACCCATAAATAGCAAGCAGAAACCAATGAGAAACTCCCCTGTCGATTTGTAGGAGTTTTTCTTCATGAAAATCAGAGGTACGGCAATTGCTAATAGAGCAATGGCATAGTCGGATATGCTGACTTCAAAACTGAAAGCCGAAATAATCCAAGTTGTGAAAGTTGTTCCGACGTTTGCACCAAAAATTACAGCCATCGATTGAGTAAGACTCATAAGTCCGGCATTAACGAAGCTGACCACCATCGTGGTAGAAGCACTTGAACTTTGGATTAGAGCAGTTATAATGATACCTGTAATAACCCCTGCAGTGCGATTTTTTGTCATAATACCAAGAATATTGCGAAGACGATCGCCGGCAACTTTTTGGAGTCCCTCACTCATAATTTTCATTCCATAGAGAAACAGGCACACTGCACCGAGAAGACTAATGAAGTCGATGATTGAATAGTTCATTGTATTTTATTTCTTGAGGTGTTTTTGTATTTGTTCGCAAATTTAATAAAAATTTTACAATTTACAGCAATTCGAGACTTGAAAGGGCTAATATAAAAAAATTGCAACCACCGAGTAGTTGCAATTTTTCTTAAAGCACGTTATAGAATTTTCCTATAAGTCGTTATTTTACAAATATTTTGTATTCCCAAGGGTTGAGTTCAAACGGCAATTTTGCAGGTTGTCCGCTGAAATAGTCAGTCATTCCTTTTAAGTAAGGAGCTTTGGCACGGAAAACCACATTGTTTTTTTGACCGCTTAGATTGACAAAAACGATGACTTCACTATCACGACATTTTCTTGAAAATACATAAATATCGGGAGAGACAGTTAAGTAACGAGTCATTTTATTGTAATCAACACCGGCATCGAGTGCTTTTTGAGAGTGTTTAAGAGCGTTTAGTTTGGTATAAAACTCTGTGTATTGGTTTGGTGTGTAGTCCGGAGTGATGTCGTGTTTGAAGAATTCAAATGGGTGGTTGAATCCCACTTCTTGACCGGTGTACATCATTGGGATTCCGGGGAGAGTGTATGACAGCACAGCAAAAGCTTCAACGCCAATAGTGTATCTTTCGAATTCTGTACCTTCCCACGAGTTTAGGTCGTGATTGGTAATCATATTCATATTGATGGCATTTTTAGGATATTGCATTGATTGTTTTGCCAAGAGTTTATCGATGTCGGTGGCTACCTTTGTCGGCAATTTTTGATTTTTAGCGATTGCATAGCTATTGGCACCTTTAGTAGCGGCAATTGCATTGAATAGGTCTTTCATTGGCCAATTATAGTCGGCATTGAAAGCGAAGTTTGTTAATTCCGGTTTAGAGGCTTCAGCAAGCATAAATATAGGTTTGATTTTGTCAAGTTCGACTTTTGCTTCATTCCAAAAATCAGTAGGCACTTCGCCTGCTACATCGCAACGATAGCCGTCGATGTCGACCTCTTTAACCCAGAAGCAGAGAGCATCAATCATCTGTTTTCTTAATTCTTTGTTAGAGTAATCAAGCTTATATGTGTCAGTCCAATCGTAGGGACTTGTCATATTGCCGTTTTTGTCTCTTACATAGAATTCGGGATTTGACTTAGTCCAAGGATGGTCGCATCCGGTGTGATTGCACACTTCATCAATAATGACCTTCATTCCAAAATCGTGGGCTGACTGTACGAAGTTTTTCATATCATCCATAGTGCCAAATTCCGGATTGAAAGCTTTGTAATCGGCTACTGCATAGTAGCTACCCAATTCACCTTTGCGATTAAGCTCACTGATAGGATGAATTGGCATAAGCCAAAGGATGTCGACGCCAAGTTCTTTCAATCGGGGCAGCTCTTTAGCGAAGCTGTTAATTGTACGGCCGGCAGTGCCTTGTCGTAGATTCACTTCGTAAATTACTGCATTACGACACCATTCCGGATGAACGATTTGGCTTTTCTTTTCATTTGCATTGTCAGCTTTCAAGCCTGACGGAACCAGCATAGCAGCGATAGCCATGAGGACTGCTGAAATTTTGATTTTTTTCATATTAGTAAATTTAGGTTATAAGCATTTTACATTGCAAATTTAAATTTTTTTCGGCTTATTTCAAAATATTCTTCAATATTTGTGGGTAGATAGTAAGTAGTCGAATTCAATAATAAAGCATTTCATCAATCCGATAACTGCAAAAATTTGCCGTATGATGATTTTTATGTAAATTTGCACCTTGAGGAATGTAAGAAATGAATCCGATAGAACAATTTTATAGGTCTGGCAAAAGCATCAAGCTTTTTTATTATGTAGCGTCTGTGATGAGGATGTTGATACCTCGTTGGTGGTTGCGTAGGCAGAGATATAGGATTATGCAATCGTGGTGGCAACGCGATGATGCTTCGGAAATAGCCGATAGGGTAAATTTTTATTGCCGTTTAAATCCGGACAAAATTATAGACTTAGGCGATAATTCGCAATTATCTTCAGCATTAAAACGCTCTCAAGGTCCGAGTAGTTATTATTTCGATATTCAGCGGTGGTTGAGGTATTTTCCGGCAGAATTGTCGCTCAATTTTTTTGCCGGTGATGTATGGGAAAATCCTGATTGTCCGACACTTATGAAAGCTCGCAGATTAGATGCAAAGCAAGATAATGCTGTGATTTTAAATTTGGATAGACCACGCCATTTTTTGCATCCTCGCGACAATATGGCATTTGAGAAAAAAGTACCGAAACTTTTGTTTCGAGGTGACATACATAATAAACCTAATCGGGTGGCTTTTTTTGAAAAATATTTTTCTAAAGAGACGTTTGATTTGGGAGATACCTCAAAGACAACAACCAATCCGGATTGGGCTAAACCACGAATAAACATAGCCGAACATTTCGGGTATCAGTACATTTTAGTATTGGAAGGCAATGATGTGGCTTCGGCTTTACAATGGGTAATGGGAAGTAATTGTGTACCTGTAATGACAAAGCCGACAGTGGAAAATTGGTTGATGCATTCTTTGCTTGAACCCGGAAAGCATTATGTGGAAATAGCATCTGACTTTAGTGATGTAGAAGAAGTTATGAATTATTATTTAGCTCATCCGGAAAAAGGAGTAGCCATAGCAACAGAATCACGACGGTGGTACGAACAATTTTACGATAAAAAGCGTGAAAGAATCGTGTCGGTATTGGTGTTGGACAAATATTTTAGAGCCACAGGTCAGGATGTAAATTAAAATATATGAAAGTTGTGCTCAAAAAGACAACAGAATTTCTGAAAAAATTAAATTTCAAAACAGGGGTAATCATACTCTGTTTTGCCGTCTTGTTCTATATCATTTCTTTTGTGCAATTTTTATTACCCATCAGTGTAGGAGCAAAAGGAGTGTTGTGGGTGGTTTTCTTCGGATTGGCAAAGACCGCTCAATATACAGGATTGTTGATTGTAGGTAAAGAAGGATGGCAACGTATAAGACAATATTTTAAAAGAAGAAAAGACAACAAGAAATAGATTTCAGGAATGGATGAAGTAATCATTATAATAATTTTGATATTGCTGAATGGTGTTTTCGCGATGTCGGAAATTGCGTTAGTATCAGCACGAAAATCGAGTTTGGCTGAAGATGTAAAGCGAGGCAATAAGCGAGCAAAAATAGCATTAAAATTAGCAGAAGAACCGGATAGATTTCTATCAACAGTGCAAATTGGCATTACTTTGATAGGGATATTGACCGGTATGTATTCAGGTAATAAAATCGCCGCAATGCTTTCTGAATGGGTACGCTCTATGGGAGTATCCGAATATTATTCGGAGTCAGTGGCTCAAATCGCGGTAGTGATAATAGTTACATATTTAACATTGGTCATTGGAGAGTTGCTGCCCAAACGCATTGGGATGAGTGCGGCAGATAAAATATCTAAATTTATGGCCCACGCAATGTATTGGTTGTCTGTGATAACATCACCATTTGTGTGGTTGCTTTCCAAAAGCACAGCACTGCTATATCGTATACTTGGTATTAAAAATCAAGAGACGAAAGTTACAGAGGCGGAAATTAAATCCATAATTAACGAAGCGACAGAAGACGGCGAAGTTCAGCAAATGGAACAAGACATAATGGAACGAGTCTTTTTGATGGGAGACCTAAAAATAAATTCCATAATGACACCTCGTCGAGATATTATCGGATTGACTTTAAAAATGACAACGGAAGAGATACAAAAGGTGGTCAGTGAAGACCTTTTTGAAATGTATCCGGTGACAAATGAGAATAACGAGATAGAAGGAGTTGTTACATTGAAACGTTTGTTTTGTGCGTTGTCGAAACAAGATTTCTTACTCAATGACATTGTGGAAGAGGCTGACTATTTCTATGAGAATATGAGCGTGTATAAGGTGCTTGAGGAAATGAAGACTGCCGGCATCAGCAAAGGACTCGTTTGTGATGAATACGGAGAATGTGTAGGCATCGTGACGCTTAAAGACTTAATGGAAGGTCTTGTGGGTATAGTCGATGAAGATGAAGAAGATGAACCTCAAATCGTGAAACGGGAAGGAAAAGAAGAATGGATAGTCGACGGACAATGTCCGCTACATGAATTGTTACAGTACTTCGAGTGTGAGGAGTTTTATGATACAGATGAAAATTTCTCTACCGTTGCAGGGCTTTGTTTAGACACGTTGGAACACATTCCTGAAATAGGAGAAAAAATAAAATGGAACACATTCTCAATTGAAATTAGCGATATGGACGGCGTCAGAATCGACAAAGTGCTTGTGTCGCGAATTTAAATCTCGGCAAAGGCTGTATGCCTTGGAGATAGCATAAAACCACTCCGAAATTTGGCGGGAATAAAAATATTGGATAACTTTGCGGATATTAAACAAAATCTGAGAATTTATAAAGGCAGGTGAGATAAATTGATTTGGATAGATTTTGAGATTTTAAACGAGGAGGTCTCGAGATTGAGGAGAGAGTATAGCGAGCTATACGACCGACGAAATCGAAGAAAACTGCCGATTAAAATCTCAAAAGCGACCAAAAGCCTGCCAAAACAAAAGAAATTGAAATAATAATCTTGCAGCGTTCAATTTATAGAACCTGTCTAAAATTAGAGTAAAGCAAACAGAGGTAAAAGGGCCTCATAGTTTCACCTTGTCTGATACATAAACTAACAATAAAACGAAATGTTTGAAATAGTAGAAAAAAAAGAATTGGCTCGGAATATATTCGAGATGAAAGTGTTGGCTCCGCGTGTAGCGCAGTCCGCTTTGCCGGGACAATTTATAATTGTTCGCACAGATGAAAAGGGCGAACGAATTCCTTTGACAATTTGCGATTACGACGCAGAAAAAGGAACAGTTACAATCGTTACCCAAATAGTGGGTATCTCCTCACAAAAAATTTGTGAAATGAATGAAGGCGATTGTTTCGCCGATTTTGCCGGACCATTAGGTCAGCCATCTGAAATGGTTGACGAAGATTTGGAAGCTCTCAAAAAGAAGAAATTTCTTTTTGTGGCAGGTGGTGTCGGCACAGCTCCTGTCTATCCTCAAGTGAAATGGTTGCACGAACGAGGTATTGAAGCCGATGTAATTATCGGAGCCAAAACTAAAGAATTATTCACTTATGTTGAACCGATGAAAGAAGTCGGCAATGTCTATCTTTGCACCGACGACGGTTCGGAAGGATTCCACGGTATGGTGACCGGATTGATGCAAGAACTAATCGAAAATGAGGGCAAAAAATATGATGTATGCGTAATCATAGGACCTATGATTATGATGAAATTTGCCGCTTTAACAACAAAAAAATACGAAATTCCTACTATCGTATCGCTAAATGCATTGATGGTTGACGGCACCGGAATGTGTGGCGCTTGTCGAGTGACTGTCGGCGGAAAAACATTGTTTACTTGCGTTGACGGTCCTGAATTTGACGGACATTTAGTCGATTTTGATGAAGCAATGCGACGCCAAGCGATGTATAAAGATAATAAAAAAACAAATCCGGAAACACATAAATGTAATTGCCATGGCTAATAAAATTCCACGTGTTCCTGTACGCGAACAAGATCCCAAAGAGAGAGCAACCAATTTTCAAGAAGTGTGTTTCGGATATAATGCAGAAGAGGCCGCTTTAGAAGCATCTCGTTGTCTTAATTGTAAAAATCCGCGATGTGTGCAAGCATGTCCGGTCAGTATCAACATACCACAATTCATTCATAATATCACCGAAGGTAATATGCAGGTCGCTGCCGACACGATAGCTGTTGATAGCAGTCTGCCGAGTGTTTGCGGACGAGTTTGCCCACAAGAAAGTCAGTGTGAAGGCTCATGCATTTTAGGCATTAAAGGCGAGCCGGTCGCTATCGGAAAACTTGAACGCTACGTTGGCGATTGGAGAATAGCAAATGCCGATAATATGCCAATGCCTGAAATCCAAAAGAATGGTAAGCGAGTGGCAGTGGTCGGTTCCGGTCCGTCGGGACTTGCATGTGCAAGCGATTTGGCTCGTTTAGGCTACGAAGTGAAAATTTTCGAAGCTCTTCATAAAGTGGGTGGAGTATTAGTATATGGTATTCCGGAGTTTCGCTTGCCTAAAGATGGTGTGGTAGCAAAAGAGGTTGAAGCTGTAAAACGCCTCGGAGTAGAAATCGAAACAGACGTAATCGTAGGTCGAACTATGACTATCGACGACCTCCTCGACAGAGACGGTTATGATGCCGTATTTGTAGGCTCCGGAGCCGGTCTGCCAAGATTCATGGGTATAGATGGCGAAAACCTCAATGGCGTATTCTCAGCCAATGAATTTCTGACTCGTGCAAATCTCATGAAAGCTTACGATGATGAATATGACACTCCTATCTATGCCGGCAAACGAGTAGTGGTAGTCGGTGGTGGTAACGTCGCTATGGATGCTGTGCGTACTGCCAAACGCCTTGGTGCTGATGCTTACATTGTCTATCGTCGTAGTGAAGCAGAACTTCCTGCACGTGTCGAAGAAGTACACCATGCCAAAGAAGAAGGCATTGTGTTCAAAATGTTGACAAACCCTACAGCTGTTATCGGTAATGACAAAGGGTGGGTAACAGGTATCAATTGTGTTGAAATGGAACTCGGAGAGCCGGATGAAAGCGGACGTCGCTCGCCAATTGTCAAAGAAGGTAGCGACTTCGTTATAGATTGTGACGTTGTCATTATGGCTCTCGGTACATCTCCAAATCCACTGATAAAAGCCACAACTAAAGGTTTGGAAACCAATCGTCGCGGTTGTATCGTTGCCGATGAAGACGGTAGAACATCTCGACCGGGAGTATTTGCAGGTGGCGATGCTGTTACAGGTGCTGCAACAGTGATTCTCGCAATGGGAGCCGGAAGAAAAGCAGCAAAAGCTATTCACGAATACTTATCATAAAACATTGACACTTCGATATTACAAGTTTGTAAATCGAACTGCCTGATAAAGAGTTGTGCCGGTTATCATACCGGCATAACTTATTTTTGACACGTACGCTCAAATTCAGTTAGAGTGTAGGTTTAACCGATCAGAATCGGACGGAGGAGAAATGCTATAAAAATGAGTCCGATGAAAAGAGTAAGCAAAGTCCACATTCGAGATTTTCTTGCCGCTTGATGTGCCTCACTTTTGTTGCCTTGCTTCCATAATTTGGATGATTGCAATGCGAAATATATAGCTACAAATCCTGTCGGAGGGAAGCATATTATGGTAAGCAATATCGAATAGACCATCCATGTTGTTGGAGGCACAGTGTGGTCTTCTTCCGGTTCTTGAAATTTGAATTCAGCACCGGATTTTTGTATTATATGACGATAGCGTAGCGGAATTTGCTGAATATCTTCGTCGCTTTGTTGTGGGGAGGAGAGAAGGTTGTTTTGTGTCGATTTTATTTGTGGACCTTTGCTGAGGTGTATACGAAAATATCGGCAAATGTCAGCCACTTCTCGTGCTTGTTTCCAATCTGCCATACCTTTGCACCATACATAGGTGGTTGGTAGTATTCCTGCGTTTCGAAGTTCGTCAAGTTCGAAAGGACCTTGTTGTGTGTTGTCAATTATAGCAAAATATTTCATTGATTCAGAGTTGATTGAAGTACCATAAATGATTTTTTACCAATGCTATTCCGGTGGTATTTTCCATTCCGGCTATTCGGCAGATTGCTTTTACCGGATTGGCATAATATTGAGATGATGTCGGGTTAAGACTGTTGATTTTTACTTCGCCTGAACAATGTATAATCCACTCATCTCCTAAATATATTCCGACATGGTCTATTCGTCCTTTGTCATTGCCAAAGAATATCAAATCCCCTTTTTTTGCTTCAGCGATCGAATTAATTTCGGCTCCGTAATTGACTTGTTGCGATGCATCTCTGCCAAGAATTATCCCGGTGGCGAAATATGCTATTTTCGTAAGACCTGAACAATCTGCTATTTTGGGAGTGGTTCCACCCCATAAATATCCTCTGCCAAGCATTAAGCGTGCATAATGCTCCACTATTGCTATGTCGGCTTTGTCGTTTTCATTTGCCCATGTATAAAAATCGGCAGAAGTGTCTGCATCTAAATATCCTTGTCGTCCGTCGGGTGTAACAATTGCTATCCGACCATTATCACAATTTTTAGTAGTGTCTATTTCAAGAATACACCCTGCTTGCAAATCACTCACAGGATAGGAACTGTTATCGTAGCTGTTTATTGACGTTTCTAAATCAGTAACTATCACTCGTTGAGATTGTTGCCATCTTGAGAATTCACAATCTTCTAATAGTGAGATTGATGTTTCGGGGATATAGGCAATATATTCATCCGGTATTTTTACTCTGTACCATTCACCTTCCTTCTCTAATAAACGAAGTGGTGTACCCATACATGCTTGTGTCGCTAATTCTGCCGGATGGCGAGGGGCTGTACGAAGCGATGCAACAGCCAATTTCACTAATGCCCAACCATAAGGCAACGAACCTTCAAGTACTTTTATATTGTTTTTGTACTCTATATTTTCTGCATTTAATGCTGAATCAATCACTTCCTTCAATCTGAATGAATCGACCTTGCCGGTTAGTAGGAGTGTTCCTTCGGTAGTGTCACATTGGATCTCCCATACAGATGTGCGACTATCAGGTGCATATTGTTTTTTTAATTCAAGCAACAGGCTTTCACTTCCATAAGCATGGAAGGCAATTACAACGGAAAGCAGACACAACAAATTTTTGATACTAAAGTTATACTTCATTTAAAAATTATCTCTAAAACTGATGATATAGTCAAAAATTCTTTCCATAAATTCCTGTTCAAGTACGAACAACACGAGAGTGAATATAGTAAAAATCCAAATTGTAATAATTGCATTGGAATATGCCACTGCTTTGTAAAGACTTTTGGCTTTATATACTAAAGTAGTACTCTTTGTGCCGTCAATTTTGTCAATAGCCAGAAGCAATAAAACCACCACAGGCATAGCCGGTATCAACGTCGGCAATCCGAGCGACATGAAACCTCCAAAAATAAGTATCACAGATAATATCCCCACTACCCATACTTTTGCTTTTGTTTTCGACAAGTCTTCGGCAATCAATGTATTGGCTGTAGTATTGTCATTGTTGGCATCTGTATCGTCGTGATAAGTATCTGTATTCGCCCGGGCGACTTTTGCCATTGCCTGAGATTGAATATTATTTTCAAAACAATCACTTAACTCAGGAAAAGTACGTGCTTCTTGCCATTGCATCATGCCGTCAGTCCACACTAATGTAAAAGGCGTAATTTGCAAACCCTTTACTTGCAATAACGAGTATGGACCGGATTCCTTGCCATTCAACCCCACATAATATTCTTTTTCAACAGAAACATTATCGGGTAAACCATTGTTCGCCAAAATTTTTGCACCTTCTACAATAGTAGTTGGCAAATCTTCTTCGTTCTGTTTTTCATAAGGCTCGGATTGTGTTACATTCCGGCTCTTCAATGCCTCTTTCTCAGCTTCAATCTCAGCCAATAATTCTGTCAATTCGGGCAGATTTCTTGCTTCCGTCCAAGACGTCAAACCTCCTCTCCAAATTTTTGAATCAGGATTTAAATCATATCCCTTTAAATCTTGAATAGAAACAGGCCCGAAACTTTCATCGCCCTTAAATATATAGTAATCCATAAATATTACTTCTTAAAATTGACAATGCAAATATAAAAGTTTCTTTTAAAATCTGCAAACATTCATCCCATTTAAGGCAAGTGAGATAAATTGATTTGGATAGATTTTGAGAATTTAATTGAGGAGGTTTCAAGATTGAGGAAGGAGCTTAGCGTACTAAAGACTGACTAAATCGCAGAAAACTGCCGATTAAAAATCTAAAGCGACCAAAAGCCTGCCATAAAAACAAAAGAATTTGAAGTAATAACCCCGCAGCGTTCAATTTTTAGAACCTGCCTTAAGAGTTTAAATGCATATAATCTCCTGTTAATATCTAAGGGCAATACAAAAAACTATACACCAACGTGCCGACAAAAATAAGATATTGATTATCAGTGATATTCATGTTTTTATGTTGTAAAACATATCAAATTATTTGGATATATATATATATATATATTCGCACAATTTTTAACATTAACTCAAAATTATAATACAATTATGGTGAAAAAATTCTTATTAGCAGCTACATGTCTTTTTTTGGCTAATGCTGCATCAGCACAATGGTGGGGCTACTATGGTGGCTATTCTCCAAACGTTATGTACGACCCATGTGTTCAAGCATCTATACGTGCAGCAAATTCTTACAATAATATAGTTCAGCCTGGTTGGAATGCTGTAATGCAACAACAACAAATAATGATGAATAATGGATGGTATAGCACACCAAACACAATTACATATGAAACTGTAACCGAATCTTGCGATAATTGTGATGATGGTTATATTTATAGAGAGCAATATATGGGAGGAGGTAAAACTAAGACTGTTAAAAGACGCTGCCGTATCTGTGACGGCAATGGTTATGTTAAGAAGAAGGTTATGGTTGTAGATGATTAATTTAAATATATATACTTCAATTATTATGAAAAAGAAATTTTTGATTGCGTTGGCTACTATTGCACTAACAACAGGTGCCGCATTTGCTTTAAGTTCATTTTCAGATCAGACAAGTGACACTCATGTCGCTTGTCAAGGCAAAAATTGCAGAGCCACAGTCGGATGCGATTGTTCTGGTTTTAAAGCTTCAGGAACTATAGGTTCAGCTCAATTTGTTTGTAAAAGATGTGGTCATGACAAAAAATATCATTAATGAGATATAACTAATTTTTGTCTTTTATGCATAGAGAATGTTACCATACCGTCGTGGTGTAGTAGCATTCTTTTTTTTATGGTAACAAAAACAATCAATCCCATTGTGCATTTTCGTATCAATGGTATGGAAGTGTTTTTGACCTTCTTTTGACTTTTTTTGCTGTTTTCTTAAACTTTTTGGCACGAAAATTTGTTTGTGTGATATAAATGTTATACATTTGCACTACAAATATAATACAATATATTACTATGGCTGTTGTAATTGAAAGAAAACAAACTGCTTTTAGATTAAGTACAAGTTTGCTCAATAAGTTAAGAGAAGCTGCGGAAAGAGAAAATCGCAGTCTGAACAACTATGTCGAAAGTGTTTTGATGGACGCTGTATCCGGCAATCCAAATAAATTAACTTTGGCTGCTATGAAAGAGGCTCGTGAAAATCGCGACTTGGAAACTTTAGATGTGAACAACCTTGAAACGGTAATCGCATCATTGTAGTAGTATGTTCACACTTAAAATGACCGGGCAGTTTAAGAAAGACCTTAAACGCATTCAAAATAATCCGAAGAAGATTGAACATCTTAAAGCTGTTCTTTCTTCCCTACAAGAAACAGGCATTGTCCCTGAAAATTATAATCCACACAAATTGACTGGCAATTACAATGGATTTATGGAATGTCATGTCGAAAGTGACTTACTTCTTATTTGGCTCGACGAGGAAGAAAACATCATCAAGCTCGTTCGTCTTGGTAGCCATTCTGAATTATTCTGATAATTAAGCCATCAATATGCCTAAAAAGCAAAAACGTCTCCTTAAGAGGCGTTTTACTATTTTTCCTTTCCATTACTTGTAATATTCGGTTGGTTGTGCTATATATTTGTGGTAATTATATCGATGTATAGTAACATTCTTTTTTTTATGGAAACACGAACAATTAATCTCATTGTGCCTCGTGGTTGGCACAGAATCAGTTATAACCGAAATAGGTTATTTCTTGGCTAATAACCTCGGTCGTGAGTTTCAAGGGATAATTGCCGATAGTTTCGATGACAAAACTTTCCGTAGAAAACATTAAAAAATCACCTTATATGCTAATTTTTCAAATTTTATTATTATCTTTGCACTAAATATTATGAACTATGAGCAAAAAAGCAACAATAGAACCCGTAGAACAAAGCGAAGTGGCAAGTCTTTACACAATCTCTTTTGAGAATGATAATCTTTCTGAGTTTGCCAAATTTATGACAAACTTTAAGAATAATGCTCGACTTCAAAGAGATTACCAAATTATTCTTTTGGCATTACAAAAGATTTTGGAAAATGGTGCATTGGAACGCTATTTCAGACCTGAGGGTAAGTTCAACGATGGTGTATGTGCTTTACCAATCAGTTCGGGTAAATTGAGATTGTATTGTTTGAGACTTTCTGATAAGATTCTTATTATTGGAAATGGTGGTATTAAAGATACTCAAACATACAACGAGAACAATGAACTGAACGGATATGTTATAGATTTACAAAAGTTCGACGCTTTGATAAAAGAAGCTGTTAAGGACGGCTCTATTTCAATAGAAGAAACTGAGATTAAAGGTATAGATAACAAAACTTTTGAGTTATGAAAACAACCACGATGTTTAGAGAGGCTGTAGCCCAAATCCCAAATGATGTGAGGATTGAGGTCGACCTTTCTTTTGCAATAGCGGACAAAATTGACGCTATTCTAAAACAGAAAGGTATGACACAAAAGGAGTTTGCCCGAAAAATGGGTAAAACCGAGGCTGAAGTGTCACGCTGGGTAGGTGGCACTCATAACTTTACACTCCGTACTATCGCTAAGATTTCAGATGTACTTGGCGAACGGATATTAACGGTTTAACAAATTATCTCTTGGATTTAAGGCTCACTCTTCGGAGTGGGCTTTTTTAGTACATTCATTAAAAGACAATATCTACTTTTCTCATATTCTTAAATGCAAAAGTTACTCAAAACTCACATTAATATTTTGCAAAAGTAAGGCGTTGATTATCAGTGGTGTTTGTGTTTTTATGGTGTAAAATATATTATGATATTTGGTGGAGACTGTTTAACAAGTTCGTTAGTCGGTCTCCTTTTTCGCTAGTCTTATCGTTGTCGATACGGCTGGATTTTATAACCAAAATGAGTCGATTGCTTTGATGTCACTTTTCAAAGACTCATACTTGTTTGGAATCTTGAATATGTATTGTCGTTTGTCTGTTAATGTAAATAGTAACATTTCGTTATTAATTTTAATTACGCTCTCAATAAATCCCTCAAACGACAAATCATATTCATCTATTATCTTTCCAGTTTCTATATCATATAATGTTATTATACCACAAAATCTTACTTCACATAAAGTTCTCCGGTCGTCTAATAGTGTACTAAAAGCTACGTAAGCTCCGAGATGACCATTCTTCCATGTATCAATATTATTTGATGACAATCTCTTAATGCTCTTAGATGGCAAATTATATATGACTGGTTCTGATTCTGATGCAATACATAATATATTGTCACTGTTTAATATATGACCCGAATTAGGCACTGGAACTGCATTCCCCATTGAATACATAATGAAGGGATTAAAAAAGATTGATTCCCCGTATTTATTTTTAAATAAGTAATCTCCTCCATAATCATTTTGTGGTAAATATAGTTTTTGATTTAAATATTCATCACAAATTTTGAATACACTTCCATTTATTTTTTCAATTTTATATTCATCTTTTTGTAATTCAAATTTAGGTGTTATTTCTATACAATTTTCATAACCAAAATTAGCCTTAATTTTACGATTTGAATATAATTCATTACCCAGCAATAGTTCCGTATTATCTTTACTTAGTCTAATATAACCATTAGATAATAACCTCGGATTATGCTCTATTAACCAATCAACTTGTGTGTTTTTAGATTGTGCATATTCTAATTTTAATTCTTTAGCAATTTCTTTAGGAAGCGGACGATACTTTAATACCTCCTCTCCGTAGATATTTGTAATGATTGTTAAGTTTGTCATATCCATTAAGTGCATATTTTCATAATGCCCAAAATAAATATATTTATCACTTAACTGAAAATCACAACCGTCACATCTCCCTTCGTATAGTAGTGTCTCTTTTGATGTGTGAAAATCATATAAATAATATTGTCCATGTTCTGAAACATATGGATTATAACGTAAATTGGTACTTACATATATTGAATCGTGTGTAAATTCTACATTTCCATCCTCTTTTATATGATATACATTAAACGTATTCTTTGCTATATCAATTATCTTATATCCATTTTGTGCTAAATGCCATCTTATTTTATTTAATAATGATGCTATTTCGGGCGAATATGGATAATTGCCATTTATCATACTTGTTATGTAAGGCTTAATTTTTTGATATGATGGTAATATTCGACCTTCATCAAACATCGACTCTGCAATTTGTGTCACTAATTTCATTTGCTGTAGCAATATTTCATCTTTTTGAGATCTAACTCTGTCTCGTTCCATTGATAAGAGACTATTTGATTCAGTTAAACGCTTGTTTAATTCATTTAAGCTATCATTTGAGTACTCTATAATCTTTATGCTATGATTTAATTTTTTATTTGTAATTTCCAAGCAGTTGCTTGTAGAATCTAAGTTTGTATAAGCTGTAAATAATTTATTGTTACTATTTGTTAGTAATTGATAAGCTATATTTCTATCGATATACAATAATGTAGTTCCTATTGCCAATAGAATAGATAAAATAGCAATTATAATTATATATGTCAATCGTTTCTTTCTTAGTTTTTCATATCTTTGCCAAAGTGTATTAAATTTTAAACCGAACATTTTAGCAATTACTTTAATTGTCGCAGCATTACGACCTATTTCATTTATATTGGTTGCAAGTAGTTCATACTTAGAATTTATATCAAGTAATGCTTTGGGATAACATTCTTTTTTCCTATCATTAGAATAAGGTATTCCGTCAATAATAAATGGTATTATATAATTTACTTTCCCCAAATCAATAAATGATTGAGCCTCTTTACAAACCCATTCACTTTTTGCACTCCTTGGCGAGCAAATTATTATTAACCATTTTGATTTTACTAGGGCATTTTCTATTTCTTCTGCTAATATGCCGGGGGTTAAATCTGTTACATCTCTAAATATTGGACGTATCCTTTTGGGTAAATTAGTCTGTCCATTAAGGTTTGTAGGGAAACGATAGTTTTCCAATTTATTTTGTAGCCACTTCGCAAATTTTTCATCTTCTCTTTTATAACTTATGAAAGCGAAATATTCGTAGTTCTCAGATTGATTTGTACCCATTTTCGTATATATTATTTCTATCCACAAAGGTAGGCTTTTTATATGTTGGCTGAAGAGGAGCAGGCTCTGCTGAGGAGCAACCTGTCAGCAATAATCCAACAACACACTGATATAGGAGGAATGATCGCATTGTTTGGCGGTCTTCTTCTATTTTAGGGGTTCTGTGGCTAATACCTATTTAACTCCAATAGCCACATATGTGTCTGTACAGACTGATTATTCGATATTCAGTTCGTTTGAAATCCGGAATTCCTCTACACAAAGACCACCGTCAGATAATGATACTACTTTATACGAACGTTCAAAATTGAGATTTCCCAATGCTGAATTTAATTCGTCTATTTCATTGACTTTGTTATTAAACGATTCGCTGTATCTTACGGATTCAACTATATTACCATCGTCGTATAGGTCGGTCAGGCAAGAGAATTTCATATTTAGATTGAAGTCTCCTTTGTCGGGAGTTATTCCGTTTCGAGATGTTTCAACTCTGATTTTTGACACGACAGGGGGTAGAGGTGTAGATATACTTACTTCCCATTTATTGGAATTGAGAGTTACATACTGTTCTTTGCCTTCAAAGTCTGTGAAACAAACCCTTACGACTGATAATTCTTGTAATTCTTCCGACAATTCTATGCTATACGTCAAAACTATACCTTTCGGATCATCTTTACAACCCGCAAGTGTTAACGCTGTCAATGCAATTAAAATCCACAATCTATTTCTGAATAACTTTCTCATTATTTCCTTTCTTAAAAAAAACATTGCAAATTTAATCTCTCGGTCGCAATAATCCAAATTAATTTGGATGCTCCTCGCATAATTTATTGCATTTGTGGACTAAACATTGTATCTTTGCAGAAATATTTATTAATCTCGCGGAGCATCGTTGCTAACTTTTAAATAAAACTCTGCGACAATCTTAGGAAAAATGGCAAAACAAGAAGATGTGTTCAAAACCATAGTTTCCCATGCTAAAGAATATGGTTTTGTGTTTCAATCAAGTGAAATTTATGACGGTCTTTCAGCTGTTTACGATTACGGACAGATGGGAGTCGAACTCAAAAACAATATCAAACGTTATTGGTGGGAAGCGATGACTATGCTTCACGACAATATTGTCGGCATCGATTCGGCAATCTTTATGCATCCTACCATTTGGAAAGCATCAGGACACGTGGATGCTTTCAATGACCCTCTTATCGACAATAAAGACTCCAAAAAGCGTTATCGTGCAGATGTTCTCATCGAAGACGAAATGGCTAAGATGGAGGAAAAAATCAATAAAGAGGTTGCTAAAGCCGCAAAACGTTTTGGAGAATCTTTCGACGAAGCAATGTTTCGTCAAACCAATCAACGTGTGCTTGATGTACAAAAGAAAATTGACGAACTAAACGCACGTTTCGCAAAAGCAATGGCAGATAACGACCTTGTCGACTTGAAACAAATCATCATCGACTACGAAATTGTATGCCCTATCAGCGGAACACGAAATTGGACAGATGTCAGACAATTCAACCTAATGTTTAAAACCGAAATGGGTTCTACTGCCGATGGTGCAATGGATGTATATCTACGCCCTGAAACTGCTCAAGGAATCTTTGTCAACTATCTGAATGTGCAAAAAACCGGCAGAATGCGTATCCCATTCGGCATCGCTCAAATAGGAAAAGCTTTCCGTAACGAAATTGTGGCTCGTCAATTCATATTCCGTATGCGTGAATTCGAACAAATGGAGATGCAATTTTTCGTTCGTCCGGGTGAAGAACTTAAATATTTCGATTTCTGGCGTCAAACTCGCCTAAATTGGCATAAAGCTCTCGGTCTTGGCGACGAAAAATATAGATTCCACGATCACGAAAAATTGGCTCACTATGCCAACGCCGCCACCGACATCGAATTTAAAATGCCGTTCGGATTTAAAGAAGTCGAAGGAATACACTCACGCACTAACTTCGACCTCGCTCAGCATGAAAAATTCTCCGGCAAAAAGATTCAATATTTCGACCCGGAACTAAATGAAAGCTACACTCCGTATGTCATTGAGACTTCTATCGGAGTAGACCGTATGTTCTTGACTGTGCTATGTTCTTGCTACGAAGAACAAACTCTCGAAAACGGTGAAAACAGAGTGGTATTGCACTTTCCTCCGGCTCTCGCTCCGATTAAATGTGCTGTCTTGCCTCTTGTCAAAAAAGACGGTCTGCCGGAAAAAGCTCGCGAAATCCAACATGCTCTCCGTTTTGACTTCGCATGCCAATACGACGAAAAGGACTCTATCGGAAAACGCTATCGCCGTCAAGATGCTATCGGCACGCCGTATTGTATCACAATCGACCACCAAACTCTTGAAGACAATACCGTCACACTCCGTCATCGCGACTCTATGCAACAAGAACGTGTCGACATCAATTCACTCGCCGAACGCCTTGGCAAAGAGGTCAGCCTAAACAATCTTCTAAGAAAACTATTATAAACCTTGACTCAATTTATTTTTATTTATATGGAAACCCTAAAAAAATTTAAAGGATTAATCATTTTTGTTGTCATTGTCATTGTACTCGGCATTTGGTTTGCCTCAAGTTATAACGGCTTGATGTCAAAAGAAGAAGAAGTTAACAAGATGTGGGCTAACGTCGAAACCCTATATCAACGTCGTGCCGATCTTATTCCAAATATCGAAGCCACTGTCAAAGGTTATGCCAAACACGAATCTGAGACACTCCAAAACGTAACTGATGCTCGTGCTTCCGTACAAAAAGCCGAAGCCGCAGCTCAAAACGCAGCTCAAAACGCCACTGATAACGAACAAGCATTGCAACGCTACACACAAGCTCAAGACGAATACAAAAAAGCTGTCGACATCTACGTTAATGCCGTAAAAGAAGCATACCCCGACCTAAAAGCAAACGAAAACTTTAAGGCTTTGCAAACAGAATTGGAAGGCTCGGAAAATAGAATTGCTGTGGCTCGACAGAATTTCAACGAAGCAGTAAAAGTCTACAATAAATCAGTGAGAAAATTTCCGAACGTATTGATTTCAGGTATGCTCGGATTTGAAAAGAAACCAATGTTCCAATCAGCTCCGGGAGCTGAAAATGCACCAAAAGTAAGTTTCTAATTCCACCACAATATGAAACAATCAAATTCGCTTCTGATAATTGCATTTTTTCTAATATGCGGCTTTTTACTTCCGTCTTGCCTTAGCGATGACGGACCGGAGCAATATGCTGAATGGAAAAATCTAAACGACGAATGGATTATGGACAAAGAAACGGAGTCCGATGAAAATGGAAATCTCGTTTATACAAAAATCGTCTCCCCATCCAATCCTCAAGGATATGTCTTAATGAAATGGCACAACGACAGATCATTGACAAACAAAAATCTCAAACCACTGTCTAATTCAACCGTAGATATAAAATATCACGGACGAATCATAACAGAAGAAGCATTCGACTCTTCATATAACCGAACTTCTCCTGCCGATAGCATCTATCGCTCTGTGCTTAACAAAAATATCGAAGGATGGGTAATAGGCATCACTAATATGCACGTCGGCGACTCTGCCACGATACTAATTCCATATTACTCTGCATATGGAACTGCAGGAGCCGGCACCATCAAACCATTTTCAAACCTAATCTTCGACGTTAAATTAGTCGGAATACCCGGATATGAAATACCGGTCAACAATGACTAAAACTCCTTTGCAAACTCAGAAATAGACTTTCCTAATTTAAGAAATATGTCATAACATATTTGCCCCTAAGAATTTATCATGTTCTTAGGGGTAATTTATCTCTTTTCTTCTCAAACAGGAGTCTAAATACCAAACCGATTTCGTTCAAAAAATTGCTCAAAAAAACAACTTCTCAAAAAAAATATTTAAAAAAATTTGTGTATGTAAAAAAAACATATTAACTTTGCACTCGCAAAACGGAACAAAGAAGTTCTCAGTTGGTGCCATAGCTCAGTTGGTAGAGCAAAGGACTGAAAATCCTTGTGTCCCCGGTTCGATTCCTGGTGGCACCACGAAGATTCAAAGCAAAAAGATGAAAATCGCTGAATTTCAACGAATTCAGCGATTTTCTTTTTGTTTATACTGTGCAAAACTTGCCGATTCAGGAATTTCAATCGTGCCAAATTCGTGGCTTTTTTTTGAGCCACTGAAAAAAGCCACGATTTGATATGTAAAGCACAGATATTCACTTATTTGCATAGCGTGCATTTCATCAAACATTAGCACTTTTGTACCACAAAAAATGTATGTAAGATGAAGCATGAAACAATGAAAATTCTCTTCGTAATCAAGAAGAGCAGCTTGCTGAAGAACGGCGAAGCACCTATCGTAGTCCGTGTTACTATCAACGGAGTGTCTGACGAGGTACGCATACAGCGTAGCGTTTTGCCTCGTATGTGGAACCAAGCCCGTGGCTGCTGCAAAGGCAGAGACAGGGTTTCAATCGAACTAAACGATTACATCGAATCTCTCAAAACCAAGATTCACAACCTTCACAAGGAGTTGTTGCTCGAAGATGCACTTATTACTCCAGCCCATTTGTTGAAACGCCTATTTAATAAAGGTGAGAAAAGAACTTTCCTTGCCACTATGGAGAAGGAGATTAAGGCTATGGAAGCACTTATCGGTATCGAATATGAGAAGATAACTATCAACCGATATTGGAATTGCTTCCGATGCTTGAAGGTTTGTGTTCAGTCTTTCTATGAAAAGGAAGATATTGTCTTTCCTGAACTATCCCGTGATTTTATTATCTATGTCGAGAGACATATGCGTCTTGAAAAGCGTCTTTGCCAAAACACATTGGTAAGATACATGAAGTGTTTCAAGAAATTCGTTAATATGGGGCTTAATATGGGCTGGATGAGAATCAATCCATTCGCAGGCATACAGTATCGTCAGCAAGAGAATGATCCTATATGAGGCTGTGCCAAAATTTTCATTTTGACACAGCCTCATGATTCAACATGGTGGTCGTAAAGATTATCACATTTGCCTCGCACTAATTGCCCTTTCTCTGTATTTGGATAATTGCGGGCTACAGTTTTAAAATTACAAAGCATATATTGAATATTTGCCCCTGTTTCTTCATCAGTTACAATATCACATGCAAGATTTATCAACTCCTTTACTTTCCCTATAGCTGCTTTGGTATTTTCATCATTTTCCCAATCACGTTTTTCACACACTTGCCCCCAATAACTTGTTCCTCGATAATATTGGGTCAACCCCCAACACCAATCAAACGAATTCCTGATACCGATAGCATATTTTACCATTAGCAATGCTTTTCGATTTGGTTCTGTTGTAAGGTTGATTCCTTGTTCCAAAGAGTACATTTCCCTTGCAAAGTCGTACCTAAAATCTGACTTCATTTTAATTGCTTTTCGTTCAGCACTAAATGGATCGTATTCCATATATACGTTATGATGGGTTTTATATGCTTCGCTTACTTTTCCCAAATATTCCAAGGCTCCTTGATATCGCATGTTACGTAAGCATTGTGTGCCTATGATATCATTCAAATAGTCACTTTCAACATATCCACGACAATTCAGAAAGCGATCAAAGTCACTTTGCGGCTTATTTACTATTTGAACATATTTAATTGCATTATCTACTCCTATACTATCAATCATTTCAAAAAAATGATTACTATAGTCATGTGAATTGAAATTAGTTGAATATCGATAACTAGACATAGTATAATAATAAACAACTTTATCCTCCAGCCAATCATATATTTCATGCCTATTAACAAGATTAAGCAATCTGTTATCAGCCATATTAGCAAGCTGTAAAGCACGAGTTGTTTTTCCTGATTTAATCATACGGGGACAAACTTCGGCTAATAGGATTCTACGCATCATATCATTCCAATAGTAGTAGCTTTCACAGTTAAAAAACATATAACCTCTAGCAGTCTCATAGCGAACTTTATCATCTATGTCAGATTGAATTTTCAAATCCAACCACTTCAATTGAGTGAATAAACGGTTCTCATAATAAGAATCATAAGGCAACAGCTTTGCGTCTAAATATATTCTAAAAATTTTAATGGACTCTTTTATATACTCTGTAGTCTTACTTTTTTCCGCCAATCCCAATAATCTTGACGCATTGGAGGTATTACCATATAAATCTTCCAAGAATGCAGCGGTATAATACCACATTGCAGGATTATTACTCAAGCCACTACGAGCCATTTTCAAACTTAGATTATACAATTTGTCTAACTCGGGGGTCCTTTCCAACTCATCTTCCCAGTAGAATTTACCTAGAGGTTCGATACCCCGTATGTATGTTTGCAATGTTTCTTCAATGAATTTACTGTTTGGTGCATACTCACATACAAACTCCAGAGCGTCTATGATAGATAGTTTTTCCCCTGATCGTCCAACACAAAACAGCATGGATTGAACATCTCCTAATTGAGCAAAGTATTCAATGGCTTTCTCAGAATGCTTTATATGAAATTCAGCTCCTGCAATGTAAGGATGAATAAGTTGTCTCATAAGATTATCTTCCGGCAAAAGTGATATTTCTTTTTCCCATAGTTCTATACACTCCTCATATTTAGACAAAGAGAACAAAGCTCTTATACCTTGTAATAAATACCTATCTCTAAGTCTGTCATCTTTTTCTGATATAGCCTTTTCTGCGATTTCATCTAATGTCATTCTGGCTCCAATTTTCATTGAAGGATAATACCAACGTGAGTTGCGTTTTAAGCGTATGTACTCATTGGTTTTTGCAAGAAGAAGAAAATCCAAAATTGTAGAGTCCTTCTTTGTAATCCATTCTACGAACTTATTATCATTTTTGACTTCTCGTTTATCATAAATATCTTCAAACTGCTTCAAATCCATTTTATACACAACTTGGTATATATCCTCTAATGGTATAGTTTCAGAGGTTACTCTTTGCCATTCCAAACAATTTCTCCCTTCGCCGGAATGCTGACTTTCGACACTTAATGTTGGATCTTGCTCATTACTATGAACTCTATACATATAATATCCCTTTGGCGTATACCAAGGTCCCCAACATGCATATACATCATTTGTAACAGCCAATATTATAAAGCTAATAAATAAGTATTTGAGAGATTTCATCGTCTGTATAATTTTTAAGTTGTGAATAATCCAAATGATATAAAATATTTCCACTTGAAGGTTTGCCCAGATTTTCTTCCACAAGTTGTTTTACTTCAAGTATTTCTGTTGGTGTAGACCTTTCATATCTAATGTTTTCATTATTGGAAATATCTTTACTTTCGTATGATACTATTGAGACAAACTTGTTATTTTCAAACTTTACACCCCATCCAAAAACAGGAAATGCATAGTCTAATGGGATTTCATATTTTTCTCTTTTGATATATGGTTCTACATCATCAATATGCAAAATTGAGTTATATGTTTCTGGGGACTTTAAAGCACCTGTATTATAAAGCATCAACACTCCTTTGTTAGCAGGAGGCGGGGTCTCTTGTAGTTGATGTAATCTGACAGTTATACTTAATTCAATTCCTTTTGTGGATAATGAGTCTCTTACTACTTTGCATAATTTACTATAGCTATCCTTTGTTGTACTTGTCCAGTCG
The DNA here is from genome assembly GCA_964524385.1 of uncultured Sangeribacter sp. Classification (GTDB taxonomy): domain Bacteria; phylum Bacteroidota; class Bacteroidia; order Bacteroidales; family Muribaculaceae; genus Lepagella. The sequence continues at coordinate 20,282 of CAZGEX010000016.1, read as the reverse complement.
CAGTCGAGTTGAATTTCATTAATATCCCCACATTCATTATATGAAGACATCGCCAATAATCTTTCCACAATAAGGGAAGCAAACTCAGATTCTCTACCAACCATTGCCCTGAGAGCATCTAATGTTATATATGTAACTGGAACGATTTCTACATTCCTTGGAATTGGAGATACAAATTGGGTCGTGGCAATAGGCACTACCTGCGAAGTCCCATTCAGGAAATCTGGTTCTGTTGCGACATCAAACATCCGTAAATATATGCGACCAATATCATGTTTCTGTAGAAATGACAATTCTGTTGAATCTATATCAAATACAGTTCTCCAATAATAAACAGAATTACGTTTTATTGAATCACTCACATTATTAGTTACAGTGGAATTTCCACCATTCCCGCATCCGACAAAAACAGATACTACAACAATCAAGAGGAAAAGGACTTTGACTATATGTTTCATAAGCTTTAATTATTATATTTATATACAAATTTCATAAAAAGAAATCGTACAGCCGAGGGATTTTATCTCAACTGTACGAAATCATTTTATAGGTGTATGAAAAGTCGTGTGATAGTTTATTTCATCAAAATAAGATTTGAAATTATCTGTGTTTGAAATGTGTACGCATTGCCAACATTATAGATTCTCCGACTAAGGCGATGTTCGCCAATAGATAATGTCTCTTGTCTCCAATCTTAATGGTGTGACCCGCCATTTCTGCTGTAGCTAGTATCTCTTTTCTCACATCAATGTCATTGAAATAGGTTGAAGTACCTGCAAAGAAAGCGGTTCCAGATGGTCCCAATTCAAATAGAATCGGACCAGCATCAATATCAATACCAATATAACAAGTTCTATCCCAATACTCCTTTAAACCAGAGATTACCCCTTCTTTCCAGAATAATGTTTTTAGTTGTTGATACTGTGTTTTTGCAAAAGTTTCATCAATCAGTGTAAGGTAATAACAGTTTAATGCAGAATAAGAACCTTTGATAGGGGCATCCTCATATAGAGAACCATTTTCGTTTATAAAAGATGCTAATAATCCAGTCTCATTATCTAACCACTCTTTCTGTGCTTTTGATACCCATTTTTTTACAGTTGAACGATATTTACCTCTATGAGTATCTGCATATTGATTTAAAGCAACGATAGCAACAAGCATATCCGGAACATATATTGCTTCTCCAGGATATGTAGGTAAGTTCATACTATTGCTTTTTGAAATTCTACGATTCATTGTTTCGCAAAGGCTAGTGAGCAACTCATCATATTTATGATTATCACTAATCTCTCTATAACCACAAATCATCCATGCCAAGTGACTTAGATACGAAACATGGCTATTGTTTTCATCCAAACTTTCTAATGGATCTTCACCCCACCTCATTGTATCATAATAGCGTATTTCAGGAGACAACACGATGTTTATGAGGCTATCAATATATGTTATGTTTTCTTCCCTCGTTTCAGGATAAAGATTAGAAAGGTTTACCAATGCAGCAGACAACATGGAGCAAGAATATAAAGCCCACTCCCCTTGAAACTGTACTCCTATGGCTGTTGGCATTTCATCAAGCACTCTTTGAGGTGACGTAACCAACTTATCAACCAAATAATTCTTTCTCTCAATAATATCGTTTCTTTCACTATCCAATGATCTGTGTTCCTGACACATCCAAATGACGCTTAAAGATTTTAATGTAAAAAAGAGAACTATTATTGTTATATATGTAATTGCTCTGCCATATTTGATCCTTTTGCGAATTCTTTTTGAATATTTCCTGAATAATTTAACACCCAAGAAACAGATAAGTCCATAAAAAGGTAAAAATACACCAAATCAAATTGAGGTAATCCATTTATCAATACTCAAAAATAAGACCGTTGCTATTGATAAGTATAACAGATATGGTAAAAGAATCCATTAAACACGTTTTGTTTTATCAACGAAATTCCAATATGTGACATATGAAGATGTGTATAAACATATCAACACAATTGTACCGAAAGCGTACTCGTAATTCCATATATATGGAATTAGAAAGTATAGGAATATTTGTAGAATACGCCATTTGCATATCCCTAATGAACAGTCAATACCTTTAATGAAGTAATCTTCAGACATCACATTTTTACTTATTGTTTATTCAATCTTATGATTTGCTTTCCCCTTCAACTCTTCCAAATTTTTCGCAATATGCGACAACATAATATATTGAGTATATGCAGCTTTAGCTTCTATGCGATAAAATGTTTCATCATCCATATTTTCATATTGCTCGATATCATTAGTTAAAGAGTCATGCCAATATGCAAGATCAATGAACTCCTTCCACGGCATTACTTTTATATCTGCGGCTTGACCATTGTTCTCCCAATATGCTAGCTGGGTACATGTAACAATGTAATTGTACCATGCCTGCATATTCAAGATAGAACTAATTCGATACGCCACTTGAGGGGTAAACTGAGAGTATAATTCTTCATAAGCCATGCTTCGATCATAATTGTGTAATAATCGTTCTTCGAAGTTTTCCAGATTTATGGCTTTATAGAAATACAGCATACTATACAATGCTCTAAACTCTAAACGAGAAACATTATATAATGTATCGTTGGAGGGAAGACTATAATCCTTAATTATTATTTCTCCAGATTCTTTAACTCCAACTTTAGGAAATGTGTTTGATTCTCCTAAATGGTATTGTCTACTTGCTTCTAACACAGAGGGGACATACGCAAGTCCATAGCTAATATAACTTGTTGCTGCATAAATTCGTGCAAGAGATTCCTCATATTTACTATAATCAGTAATAGAGTCAAGTATATTATTGGCTTGTTCAAAAGCCCAATATGATTCTGTATCGTCACCCCAATAATCAGCTACTTTGATAAGCTCTCTAAGACCTTGTGTCTTGTATATAAGAACAGAATCTCTGAGTGACCCTTGATTATTAGAAACTGGCCTATTTTGTTTACAGGCACTTACACACATAAATAAGACACAGAACAATACACAATATCTAATCTTCATATAAATTATATCTAACAGGATTTAATAAATGAATATTTTTTGCATAGTACGCACCTTGTTCAGATGCCATCAACTTCGGATTAGGAGTTATGCCAACTCTACCTAAGTCCAATCTGTCAGCATCAAAACAGACATCAACGGTTGGAATTCCAGTGCGAAGTCCAATAGTATGATATCTGCAAGCCTTTTCCAATAAAGAAACTTCTTCATCAGTAAAGTCCTTCAATATGGTATCCCTAATGGTAATTAGCATATCAGCGGCTCTTACTCCATGTTCTAAATCTGCCCAATCATTCAAACGACATTTATCATGTAAATAAGCAAAGAAACGAACAACCTTAATGTTTATATCATCACGAATTTGTCCGTTAACCATACTTAAAATAATTCCGTTTCTTTCGACTCTTTGCCAATGAGACAAGCCATGAATTTCTCCTAACACCCATCCTACTAGAGCAAAATTTCTAACTTCCTCTACTTCTTCATCTGCCAAGTTGGGTGTTGGAATGGTATTCGCTTTCAGTTCCGTTAGCTCTTTATGCCACTTTTAATATGTTTATCTTTAAACACCAATGCTAATAAAAATACGGCAACTAATATGTCTACAATTAGCCAAATCTCCCGACCAAGAGTAAACTTTATAAAGGGTTGAAACAGCACTGCAACAATAGAGAATGTTATAGTAAGCCCTTTTTTATGTTGTGCGTAATACCCATAAGCCAAATATGCACTAATAACTGTAGTGACAATTCTTACAATGGTATAGAAACCGTATGGCAATGGCAAGATACATAGTAACAATAGTGATGCTCCAGCTAATTGTATCTTCTGTATTGTGTTAAACTTTACTTTCTTTTCCATACAATATAACTAGTGTTTTTGGGCATCCTTCTACGGCCTGTATAATAGTTATCCTCGCCAAATTCGTGAATTGTTCCAGCTTTATCTATCGCCCATCCGTATGCCGATGAACCGACAAGATATACTGCTTGATCTACACCTAAATCAGCAAGAGCCTGTGCAAAGTCGTGGAAGGACTCAGTTGAGCCTGTCTCAACCATAAAGATTTCTCCTTGTCGGTCGCAGATTGCTCTACGAATAGACTTCCCCTTTGGCTCATTATCGATAACCTGACCATTGCTTACAAGTGGATATTGACGGAAGAAGTAACCTCCTTCTTCTGTTGCTTTTTCAAATAATGGCGAATTCTCTGCCACGCCAATAGTTACTTCACCGTTGATAGATGCACAAAACCCTTTCTTTGATAATCCCCAAGCTTTTGGTTCTCCGTTCAATACAAAGGCTCCGACAATTCCGCCGTTGTCGGCTCTCACATCAGCAGCTTGCGCTGCATAGATTACACTTTTATCCTCTTTATCCATTTTACCAACATGCAATAACATTTCTGCATTGTGAGGAATGAATATTTTGATAGGAATATCATTTATAAGAGTATCTTTAATTTCTGTGTATCCGGGAACAAGCGAGTCGGGTTGCTGACCAATCCATTCGTGCAGTATTGGCTCTATTTCTCGCACGGGTTCAAACAATGCAGGTTCCGGTGTCTTTAATTCTTGGATTGCCTCTTCCTTTTGACGAGATACGAAAAGCACAATTCCACCAATAATAACGATACCCAAGATAGAGAGGATGATAATCCATACATTACGGGGCAAAGGATTCTTATTTCCTCCTTCGCCTATAATGCGAATTTGGTCATCGCGTATTTCCTTAAGCTCTTTCATAATTATTTAACCTCCTTTTCTAATAGCTCCTTCAACTGCTTCAAAGCCTCTTTAGATGCAGTAACACTATGATTAAATGACGACACATCCGAAAGAATCAACTTCTGTTTAGGTATGTTGATATAGTAGATGTAGGAGCGATTAATGATTAGACTTTTACCAATGCGAATGAAGATATTACCTTCGCTACCAAGTTGTGTTGAGATCATTTTCTCAATCTGCCCCAATTGGTATGATAACATACGAACCTCATTATCGGTCTGTACAAGCGTTGAATAATTACCGTCTGATGCTATGTAGACGATCTTATCTGACGCTATACGAACCAAATCAATAGAGGTTGATATGACCAATTGCTTTTTCATCCGATTGTTCTTCTAAACAAAAGTATACAGGTTTATCCATATGGCAAAGCCATATTCTTGATAATGTATGAAATAGCTTTCTAAGTGTACCAAATGCAATTACAGCTGAATCATATTTCCAGAATGGAGTACTATTGATTAATGTTAATTGCTTCCTGTAAGTATTCTGTCCACTATTCCGTAATCAACTGATTCTTGTGCATCAAGCCAAAAGTCTCTATCCATATCATTAAACACTTTATCATAAGGCTGTTTTGTATGCTTTGAAATTAAAGTGCATAATTCCTTCCTACATTTGTCAATTTGTTTAGCTGCAATAAGTATGTCAGACGCTTGACCTTGTGCACCTCCAAGAGGTTGGTGAATCATAACATTCGCATGAGGTAGTATAGCTCTTTCGTGACCCGCACACAAAAGTACAGACGCCATTGATGCCGCCATTCCTGTACAAATTGTATTTACATGAGGCTTAACCAATTGCATCGTATCATATATGCCAAGACCAGCAGAAACAACCCCACCTGGAGAATTTATGTATAATGAGATGTCGGCTTTATCATCCACTGATTGGAGAAATAGTAACTGTGCTTGTATAATATTGGCCACATCGTTATCAATTGGAACGCCCAAGAAGATGATTCTATCCATCATAAGACGGCTAAATACATCCATAATAGCAACATTCATTTTTCTTTCTTCTATAATAGAAGGATTAATGTATGATGCGTATGAAGAAAGCATTGTAGAGCTAATATTATGGCTCAACGCAAATTTTTCGAATTCACTCATGACACACTAGTTCTTAATTATTATTACTTCAGCACGTCGAATTAATCGTTCACCCCTTACATATCCATTCTTTTCAATTGAAACTACGAGACCGTCCTCCTTTGTAGAATCAGGCTCTGTATCAACAACGGTACACAAATCCTCATTTATAACTTTGCCATCAAGATCAATCTGAGATACATTGTACTTAGAAAGAATTGCAAGAGCAATTTTTTTTGGTTGCAACATTCTCTTGATGGCTTTATTTGCTGTTTCATCGTCATTATAACCCCTATCTTTGACAACTGTTTCGGCCTTGTCATATGCATCAATTACTTGAATAATCTCAAGAATCAAAGCATCTATTCGTCTTTCTTGCTCTAGTGAGGCATCTTCCAAGTTGTTTTTTAGTCTGATATTCTCTTGCTTGATTTGAGTTATCTCAGCCTCAATTTTTGTGAAATTTTCATTCATATTTATAACGAGTTATATGCATCTGCATTAATTGAATTTATGTCAATAATTTCAGGCTCTAAAGCCCCCACGAGAGGTTCCATATTGTCATATGACTCAAATATGGGAAAAGTGAAATCAGCAGCAAGTCTTGTTGCTGGTTTACTCAACTGAGCTCTTGCTTGAGCGATATCAGTATTTGAATATAATCTTTTTCTAAGAGCGACTGTCATAGCCTTTAATATCTGCCCATTATTCGCATCCTGCGGAACATCTAGTATTTGATATGGATTTCTCATAATTATTAAATTAGAATGGTAAATCATTAAGTCCGAACAAACTAGATCGTCTGTTCGTTACACCGCCAAAAGCTTTCAAATAATCTAATCCTTCTTTTAAAGCCAGTCCTTTACTATTCAGTGATTGACCATATGAATAGAGAGAACTATCGCCCGATAACAATATTTTAGCATCTGATGGTATCTGCTTCCAGATATCTTGATACCTATCTCTAAATATTGAGGTGTGTTTATTAAACTCTGAACTTCTATTTGTTTTCAATGAATTAAGTATCCTTTTAACTTCAGAACTTCCATATGAGTCACCTATTATATATTCTTCTATACATACGACACACAATTGTGCTAGCAATTGACAAACAATAGCATTGTTTGGATGTTTTGTATACATATCATGTATACATTTAAGAGCATTTGATTTTGATATTGAATTGTTTTTGAACTTATTCAATATGCTTTCTAGTTCAATATCGATTTGTGCAGTTTCATACTCTGCGTTAAGTTCCTGATAAAACGAAGAATTACATCCTGACACCTTGCTTAAAATCGTAGAAACCGCTTGTTTACTAGCAGTTGTAGTCTCTCTAACGAGCATTTCAAAGAGTGTTTTTAAATTATCCTTTACTTTTTTATTATCAGGGTCAAGTAAATAAATGGATAATATGTAATTAGCTGCTTCAGCATTCTTCATTCTTTTATCATTTACCTCTCCAACAACATGGTGCATGACATAATTAGAGAATGTAAATGAAATCGCATTATCTTTTATGGAATTGCATACATCAAGATAGAAATCGAAATTCTTCTTAAATATTGTATTATTCTCAGATTTTAGTGCTGATACCTTGCTGCCAATGAATGATATTAATGAAGAATGAAGATTATTAAACCTCTTTATTTTGGCAATATTACTTGCTGTAAAAATTCGAACATTGTTTATGTTGGATATAGCAGACTTGAAATCAGAAAACAACTCTTTGGCTGTTTTATATTCAATATATATAGATTCTTTCATACTATACAAGACACCAACAGAGATAACGTCTTCCCAATTTCCGTAATGCCCGTTTAATTCCTGACTAAATGAATTGGAAATTTCATCATATATATCCTCGTTTTTGGAAACAAGATAAGGAGATACTAACGTACATTTGCTATCAAGATTTAAACTTATGAGAGCATCCATTGCATCTTTTTGAGATGTATAGAACTCATGATAAGTTTGTGAATCACTTATAGATGCTTCAAATCTATCCATTAGAGATCTTTGTACCTCTCTAATGGATACAATAACATTTTCCTCTGGGTTGTCAAAATTAACATTATCAGGCAAATCATCATAATCAAATTCGTCAAAATGTCCATACGCATTTTGAAGTGTGAATTGATATTGATCATCCCATGATGTATAATCCAGCGATTTAACAAACAATTTTTCCTGATAAATTGCTGTTAGCCATACAGAAATTACTTCCTGATAGTTTGATTTTTTCAACTGTTTTGCCTCGGCAATATTTAAGCATATCAACGCAATGTTTCTTAATGCGGTGAGGTCTTCAAGATAATCTGAATGTTCTTTAATCATCTTTTCAAAAGCAACATCAAATTCTCCTTCGTCAAACAACTTGAAAATAGCATAATTCTTAAGCTTTGCTCTGTATTTGCTTAACTTCGCACGAGGCAGATCAAGGATAGGCTTAATTATTTCTGCGTACTCAAGCATATGATTGATAAAGTAAACGGCATCACTAGATGATAAAGTCTTGTTCTTCACAGCTTCAAGCTTCTGATTAAAATCATCCAACTTAGCTTGCGCTTTAATCATTGCACCCTGTTCACATGCTTTCTTCAATTGTATTTCATTCGGAAGATAATCTGCTAAAATAGATAATGCTTCTTTATCCTCGCCAGCCTTAAGTAATGCGAGCGAAAATCTATATGCTATATCATCTTTTTCCGCTTTGAACGCTTGAGCAGCATTCTTGAGAAGAGAATATATCTTATCCTTATGTTGTAGGACATCCGAGATGTTTCCTAATTTCAGTTTGCATAATATGAAGCGCAGTGCTGATAATGTAGGAACCCGTTTTTTCTCTAAAGTATTAATTTCTTTATAAGCAGTTGCTGCCTCATTCAGTTTATTACCCTTTTCTAGTTCTCTCGCAATAATGTACTTTCTCTCAATAATATTGTTTTGCAACAAAGTACATTTAGATGTGGCATATACATTATCGAATCCTACTGCGTTAATGCTAGATATTAATTTCTCAAACTCCGCTATAGCTGAATCATTGTCCTTTGTTCTACATATCTCGATTATTGTATTAATCTTTTCAGACCAAAGTGAACAATATTCGGAGGCATTGACTATAGCTGAGATATCATATGCATTTATCTCATCAATTGCGTCATTTATTTTCGATAGTTTCTCTGTAGTGTCAGAATACTTATTGACCTCTGATAATCGATGTCCAGCCATTGAAATCAATGACGGATTGTATTTTTGTTTTGCGAGCGAGTGAATAAGAGTATAACAATTTACAATATCGCCAGCTGAATAGTACTGATCGGCAACATCTAAATACGACTTTTGAAGATATTGTCGAACCTCTTCTGCTCCTTCTTCTTTTGAATTACCTAATTCCGAAAAAGCATGCTCAATGTATTGCCTTCTTTTATCTGTATTAGACTCTTTGTTACCTAGATTGCATAGCGCCTTGGCTTTAATTACTTTTGCTACTTTGCACTCAGATATAATAGAATCAGAAATTTGAATAGCAATAGCGTTTTCGTCCTGACTCTCGTACCATTTAGCACAATCTATCGTATCTGTAAGGATTATTTTAGACTTGGGATATAGCATTCTAGCCTTATTCAGTGATACGACCTTTAAATCGTATGAAAGGCTACCTATCAAACTATGTACCTTGCTTACATAGAGGTCTTCTACATTGTATCCTACATTGTGAATCTTCTCGTAAAGTTCAATAGCTTCATTTTCTTCGTATGTTTTACTAATCCAATTTGTGTAACTTTTGAAGAGTTCGGAATTGGTTAAATAAGTTTGATGATTATTAATAATGTGTGTAACTATAGCATTCCTTAAATCAATACTAATATCTGCGTCAAGCACATCAATAACAAAAATACAATCTGAAGAATGTTGCCAACACTTTTCAAAAAGGGAAACAGCCTCACTCGTAGCAATATTTTTTTGCAGAATTAGCTGTCTTCCATAATTAATAACAACATCCCTTATGATTTTAGGATTAGCCTCAGTATCAACTCCTAATATAACATAAGCAATCTCACTTAAGCAATCTTTATGGTATTTATTTTCCAGAACTACTCCGAGTATGATAGCCGCACAGTAATGCCTTCTGTTAGTGCTTAGTGTGTTACAAAATTTGATAATTGTTTCTTTTATCTTTGATTTGATTTTTGAAATACTTTTTGCACACCTCCACAGATATTTAAGGTCATCAACAGAAGATGCGAAATTCTTGTCGGCAGAATTCGATTTTCCTATCTTTTGAAGCAATACATTTATATCTGATTCGCAGCATAAACTAATTGTCTCTTCTGATTTACATTTAGTTTTATTAATAGAAGATAATAGAGCGGAACAGTCTGCATACGAAGAGGACGCAAAGTACATTTGCGCCTTAGATAAAATATCATTAACTATTTTGGATAAAACACCATTATACGCCTTAGCATCATATATTTTTCCACCCTTACTCTCAAGAGAAAGAATTTTCTCGAATAATGACACAATCTTAGCTACATCAGCAGACATGGATAACGAGTAATAATGTTCAGCAAGTTTAGCTGCAGCCATCGGATGTTTATCCAATATTGAGGTTAAAATTTGTTCAGCCTCTGGCGATCTACCTTCTGTAAGCAGATTACTTGCTTTATTTAGTCTACTATTGTAGTATAAGTCTTTTAAAAATGATACTAATCCCATAAATGGTGTACTTTTTTAGTGTTTATATACTTTAATGATTTGTCCTGGATGAATCTGCTTCCACTCTTGCTGATCCTCATCCCAAATCTTGTTATCAATTGCTATTTGTTTCGCCAACTCCTTCCAGTCACCTCTAATACCATAGAATTTTCTTACAATTTTCCACGGAGAGTCATTACTTATGATAACATATTCTGAATATGCTTGTATTTCTGTTATCGCATTAAGTTCTTGATCCTTCAACTGAATTTGTTGATTTAGATAGGCGATAGAGTCTCTCAATTGCACAATCTTAATATTGCTATCAGATATAATTTGATTCAGATTAGATTGTCCTGCATAGAAATAATATGCAGTGATTCCACATAAAATGAACACTATAGCTGGCACGAAGATTGCTAATCGTTTATATAACTTATTAGCATTCTCTGATTTCGAACTTATACTTTCGACATCAGAGAGTGTCTTATATATGCGTAAATCGCTCCCACATCGAGGGCATATAACATCTTCTTGGTGGTATGCGGGAATACCTTGATTCCCGCATACTGGACATCTATTATTACTCATAATTACCTAATACCTGTGCCCCAATCAATCTTCTCTTTCTTGAGGATTGTGAGCAAGTCTTGATTTTGACTTTGGATACGATGAACAGAGGCTACATCACCAGTTTGCAACGCTCTCATCATCTCATCAAATGCACAATTTGCACGTGCTGCATCTTGAGGATTATTAGCATTGTCTCCAACCAACTTATATAAGAATGTATTAAGAAGTATGCCGTACTGATTTGCGATCTCCTCTAAATCATGAGCAAGAGATTCTCTTTGATATTTATCGGTTGTTGAGTTAAATTTCTCCAACTTCTCCTTCATTGTAGCATAATCCGTTGGATCAAGATATTGTCTAAAGTTTGCAACCAATATAGTCGCTAAGATTACACCGAGTTGATTATCTCTGTCTTCCTGTTCTGATGCAAACTGTTTCGCTGTTCGAACTTGTTGCTCTAACTCGAGCCACTTATTATCATCTGATTTAAGTCGACTCTTCTCAATAATCTCAATAATAGCTTGTACCTTGGCTACAAATGAAGTCTTCTTAGTGTCGGAAATTTCATCGTCTGTCATAACATCTTCAATAGAACTTGAAATTTCACTTAAGCAGCTAGAATCCTTATCTCCTCGACCTAATACAACCTGAGTGTTTTTACCTGTATCTACAATCTTAACTTTAACACGGAGGTTCTCATCCTCATCAAGATTAAACGTAAAATGTAATTTACTTCCAGCCGTAAGGTTCTCTGAAATTGTAACAAAACCAGAAGCCAACTTATCGTAAGTACCATCTTCAGCATCACTAAATAATTTAATCTCAATTATCTTTTGGTCATTTACAGTTGTACTAAATTGTCTGCTACTTGTATATGGAAGAGGAGTTTGGTCCTCAATTATCTTCTCTAACTCCTTTTTACCGTTACGTTCTATCTGAATGAAATAGTTATGTTTTGATGTATATACAACAGGCCCTTCAGAGGGAGCTGCATTTTCGTCAAAATCATTATCCTCATCATCTTTCCACTTCGATGCATCCATAGATGCTGCAAGTACTGCTGCGCCATGTGCAATAGCTAGCATCGGTTTCTCAGAAGATAAGACTTTTTCTTCTCCGTATTTTTCAACCAACATTCTCTTTACAAGAGGAATACATGATGATCCACCTACTAATAATATATTGGAAAGGTCATTGGCAGATAGACTAGTCTTACTCAACAGTTCCTCAATAAGATCTATTGTACGCTGTACAAGCGGACGAATTAAAGATTCAAAAGTATCACGAGAAATTGTAATGTCATCAAGAGGTTCGCCATCCGCATCTTCAAGATAATTGCTAACAAAAATTGTAGCCGAAGTACTTTGGCTCAATGTCTTTTTCGCATTTTCAACATCCGATTTTAAACCTGCAGTAAATTCTTTTACCTCTTTATCTGACTTATCTTCGAGAATCTCAGAAAGACTCATGCCACAGCTTTCTTCTATTTTCGATTTTACATAATCTGAAACAATAACATCAATGTCATCACCACCAAGCCATCTATCGCCACCGGCACCTGTCTCAACAAATTGATCACCAGCAGCAGTTAGGATAGAAAGGTCAAATGTCCCACCTCCAAAATCATAGATAAGCAGTGTTTTATCTTCGTCTGGATTAAGATTATCGAACCCATAAGACAACGCAGCAGCTGTAGGTTCTGCAAGCAGTTGAAGAACTTTTAACCCTGCCAATTTTGCAGCTTTCTTTGTCGCTGATTTTTGCTTCTCATTGAAGTATGCGGGGACAGTAATTACAGCGAATTCGACATCGCCAAGTTTATTGTTTGCATCATTCTTTAATGCACGCAAAATCTCTGCACTGATTTGCTCCGGCGTATATTCTTTCCCGTGTAATAATATAGCAACCGAATCCTCAGTTCCGCCTGAGAGCTTTTGAATTCCGAAAGGATAAGAGTGTTTGTCAGCCTTCATCTTCTGGACATTAGAATCCGAAATAGCTGCACCCATTAAGCGTTTTGCAGAAACGACTATGTTAGGAGCATGTCGTTTCCATGCACTATAAACAGAATTACCTACGATAAAATTTCCACTTTTATCTAAGGCTACGCAAGACCTACACAAATCTTCATTGTTTGCTCCGGTTTGAATTGTTCTAACCGAAACATCCTTGAAAGCAACGACTGAGTTAGTCGTCCCTAAGTCGATACCGATTGCTTTTCCCATATTGTTAATTATTTATATTTACCAATTAGTGTAATCAAGTTTGTTATCTTGTATATTATTTTGATCTGTTAATTCATTTCTTCTTTCTTCAATTTCTGCCATTTTATTTTTACTAGCAAATTTCCAACGTTCAAAACTAGATTCCTTCTCGTTAAGAACTTTCTCTAGTTCTTCTATTTCATTCCTAGATGAATTAATTGTCTTATCCAACTCTTCAATTGCAGTTTCGCGTTCTCTTATCTTCTGTCGTATCTCGTCAAGTTCTGTTTGTTGAACAAAACGCAAATCTTTCTGTCTGCTAAGTTTCATTCTTAATGTATCAAGACGAGAGGAAATTATTTCTATTTCCTGCTTCCTGATTCTATGCTCATTTTGAATGGTTCGAGATTCCTTTTTTAACTTCAATATTTTTTGCACTTTATCAGGTTCGCAACTTAAAAAATCTATCTTGCTAGATAAAGAAATATCATCTTTATTACCAATCTCGCTTAATTGGGGTAAATATGAACTAAGTTCCCTTTCTATGTCATCACCATCAATACATAAACTGAGAATTTGCTCGAAAAAGTCGATTAAATTGTCATGACTACGCAAAGAACCATCTAACCCATCAGAGCACAACATAACTGCAATTGGATTTTTTTCTACGCCATTAAACGCATAACGAAACTCAATCACTGGATTGTTATCGCAAAGTGAGGTTGTATAGTTTAAGAAACATGCACAATCTCCTGGCACAGGTGTATTCCATTCAAGGTTTTTATCGCAAACGAGAATCTTACCATCACCTATTTGGAATGCAAGCCAGTATCGTTTAGTTTGCAAAAAAGCAAGCAAAGTACAACCATAGGCTTTTTCTATACCATTGCCATTTAATGCGTTCAATTCCTTTTTGCTTAAAGGATATGACTCCTTATCTCGGATAATACAATTTCGCCACTCTTCGTATATATCTGAAAGCAGTTGTTTTATGTAGAATTGTTGACCCACACATAAATTTTCTGCTTCAATATAGGCTTGAGCCTGTTTTGCGTACTGCTGTTGAGTTTCCCCCAAATCTTCATAGCGAACTCTATTGCCATCTGCATCAACAAATGGGTTCTTTTGAGGTTTTGCAGTAATGGCAAAAGAGGTTCCACTAAAAATTTCAGTTGGTGTTAACTCTGCAAATTTGAGCAATTGATCTTTACATACATTTGCTGCAATTCTGGCTCCTTTATCACTTCGGCAATATGTACTTCCACCGTGACCATCACATACAATTAAGATAGTCACATTATCGTCACAATATGACATAGAAAAATCTTGGCAGGGTTTCCCCGACCTTGTGTGACTAGCACCAATAACAGACTTATGGAATACGAATGAGTTAGACATATAATTTACCAATTAGTCCAATCATCAGAACCTTTATTGTCATCAACATCAGCACCAACATCCACCTTTTTCAATGATGAATCTTTCTTTATGGCTTTCTTGATGTCCTGCATAACCTCATCTTGCCTTGACTCTGGAGCATCTACACCAACGGAAACACCCTTTGATGCGACTTGAGAAGCCGTAACAGATACAATGTAAATCATCTTCTTAAGATCCTCGACATTATGCACTGTCAATACCGCTTCACTGTGATTATTTACAAATTCTTTAAGAACATCCTTATTTGCATCATCTCCAATTGCTACAGCAATTTTGATGGCAGCTTTGTACCAACTATTTCCTCGTAAATGCTCTAAACTATGTTTAGCATCATCAGTGGGAACACCGTCTGAAAACAAAATCATTACAGGTGCACAAGAAGCGTTAGCCTCCTGCATAAACCCAGTTGTTTGCGAAAGTTTCTTATGTAATTCCTGATATGCCGCCCCTAAACTAGTCAAACCTGATGCTTCCAAGTCATTCCACTCAAAATCTTCGACTGGCATTGGTTTGGGATACATCCAATCACAACCACTGGCAAACTGCAAAGCTGCGATTTTAATCTCTGTATCAGTATTTTCAGATGACAGTCTCTCAAGCATAGGAAGGGTGTCTCGAATAGCAACATTAAGGCTTGAAATTTTGCCTCCTGCCATACTGCCAGAGGTGTCAATCATAAAGAAAACTGTCAATACCCTTCGGGGTAACTGATCTATTGGTGCATTTAATTTTCCCATATTATCTTACTATTAGACCTTTAATACCCATTTTAAATTTAATACCCATCTCATTCTTTATCGGCATTCCTGATTCTGGCTGCACATTATGAACACTACCAACAGGATCTATTGCTTGCCACGTGAACGATGAATAATTCTTTATACCCAATTTCCCTGATACGGTGTTTGAAACTACTTCTCCTACGACTGCATTAATATCGCCATCTATTGGAAGGTGGACATTGTATATTTTTTGTCCCTCAAAAAGAGGGATTCGATATGATCCTATCTTCAAAACCATAGGCTTCGGTATTGCCTGTTCGCAGTCAATACATGTCTGTTTATGCAAATCTGGCTCTATAAATGTTTCTTCTCCGCAAAAACTACATCTGGCAAGCATCGAACGTAACTGAATTATGCTTGTCATCCATTCTCTATCAATAACTCTCTTTTCCGGAAAAAGAATTGATTGTTTACTGAATGCCTGAATAAACAAATTTTCAAGTGATTTAGGGAATACCCCCCATCTTCTAATGACATTTGTGTGTAGTCCAGGAACGGGTCTATTAGAATCATCGCAGGGATCCATAATAAATGTTGCTTTATGACCAAACAATTCCTTTTCAAGTTCATCAGTCATACACCCGCATTCAGCCACCTTCTTTCCTTCAAATGGTCTATTAAAATAGAAAAGAATAAAGAGAATAACCGCCATAGAGAAATAATCCGAGTATCTGTTCGGCATTGATTTTTTGTCTACAATCTCTGGAGCAAGATAACCCGCCTTGCCAATTATGCCAAGGTTAGTTCTATCAGGTGCGACATTATCATTATCGCAAATCAAGACATCACCATTACGCGGATTTATAAAAAAGTTACCATCATTCATATCTTGATAACTCAGCCCCCTAATGTGCAGTTTCTGGAATGCGTCACAAATATTGATTGCTGCGTTTATGTTTGCGGCCATTGATGAAAATCTAGCCTTTGCTAGCATAAAATCACCAAATTCTTTATATCCTCTAGGTCTCAATCTCATTACATAGCCGAAACTTCCATATTGCTTCTCGGTTACCGCAAGTGGCCATAAAAATGCATCACTTGGCGCACCAGCCGTAGCATTACTCTTCAAATTCTCATAAAAGTCTGAAGAATAATCTCTCGTATACCATTTCAAGGCATAATCTCCACCACAGTAATCAACAAGATACACAATACCTTGTCCACCTCGCCCTAACTCTTCCTCAATGGTGCATATTTTACCATTCAACAACTTTATTACAGTTCCTTCTGACAGTTCCATACTTTACGGTTGATTTGGTTAGAAACCTATTTTTCTTCTTTCTGGTTCTCGACTAACATAACCAAGTGATGAGGGCCGCTTATTTATAGAATCCTCAATCATGTCTTGATCAATAGGCATATCTTTGAATGCTGCAACAAGGGCTGCGTCATTAACGATAAAGGATATGTCGCTTGACGAATAGTTCTCTGTTAATTCGGCGAGTTTCTCTGTATTGACACCAATGCATGGACGTTCCTTAAGATACAAATCAAACATTTTTTTTCTAGTTGACTTATCTGGAGCTCCAATCTCAACATGAATATCCATTCGCCCAGTTCTTAACACAGCAGGGTCTATCAAATCCTTTTGGTTAGTAGTACCAATAACAAAAATACCTCGTTGGGAACAATTATTCATTTGACTCAAAAACTCATTAACTTCAGGATTAATCAGAGCACTCGCATCACTTGAAGAACGCTTTGGAACCATTGCGTCAAATTCATCAAAACATATTACCGAAGGTGCTTTAGCCTCCGCTTCTGCAAACAATTGAGCAATTTTTCCTTGTGAGCCATGTATATAAGTACTACCTACATCTGAAGCCTTAATAAAAATGTAGTTGAGCGAAGCTTCTTCTGCAAATTTTTCGGCAAAAAATGTCTTGCCACATCCCGGAGGTCCATAGAGTAGCATTCCATTTGGAGGTGTTAACTTGTATTTCTGAGCCTTTTCAGGATTCTTTAGAAGGAACAAAATTTTTTGTTGCAGCATAGCCTTAATATCATCCATACCTGCTACATCGGCAAAGCCATTACCTTCTTTTTGTGACAGAGTATAAGTTTCGACTTTTGAGTCAGTTTCATTGGTCGCACACTCAGTTTTAACTGGTGATGTTTCTATACGCGGACAAGTTTCACTTTCAATAGCATCAAGGAAATCTGATGCCGATTGAATACGATTATTAGGGTCTAAAGATAGGCACAATTTTAGGATTGATTGTAACCATGAAGGGCATTTATCAACACCACCAGAGAATGAAATCCTGTCACTCATTAGATCTTTAATTAAAGCATAACAGAACTCATCTTTCTCTATATGACTACCGTACCAAGGAGCTTTTCCGAATAACATCGCATACAAAACTGCGGCTATAGAGAAAATGTCAGACCTAACGTCAAACATGTTATTGTAAGTTTCAGGTGCTCTATAAAACGGAGTTAGGTCCAATGTATTGAAAGTAATTTTTTTTGAGCTAATTGGCGATACATGTCCTAAGTCAATCAGCGTCGTTTTTGATAGTTCCTTGGCGTTATATAGGATATTTCGAGGAGTAATATCATTGTGAATGAGTCCTAATGAATGCATATGTGACACTCCTTTGAGTATGCTTTTAGTGATACTCAAAGCCATTTCTAGTGTAAAGATACGCCCCTTTGATAAAGGTTCTGAGACCATATTCCCATCAATGAACCTCGTGACAAGATATGGATAATTATCATCAGATGAATAAACACCTTTCTCAATAAACTGTAACACATTAGGATGATTTAACTTTTCACAGTAATCAATCTCCGTTATAATAGAGTCTGAATTTATAATATTGCCAGGGACTTTCTTAAGATCGTATATTTTTAGAAAACATGGTGTACCTAATGAATCTTTAACACAGTAAGATTCATTATATTGTCCTTCTTTAATGAAGGATTGAACGGTATATTCACCTATTTTCTGATTATTATTTAATATCATCTTAGCCATTACTCAATACATCAATTTTGCTTTTTTGTGAAAATCCTACAACTCAAATGTGCTAGTTCCACAAAAGAACTATAAGTATCTCGCAAGTCTTTGATTTAAAATATTATACAAAAATATTTACTGATACTTTTATAACATTTTCAATCATAGCAATCTGATTTATATAAAATTACGAATCAAATAAACATGGGTGTTTTGTCTCCTCTAATTGAATAGATTTATATAAATCGTTGAATATAAATCTATTCAAGGCGTTCATTTAATTCTTTGTAGAAGAAAAAATAATTGCTTGTTTCTTCTCTCACATCAATAATTTTGTGTAATTTTGCAATCGTGCTATAGTTCTTTTGTGGAACTACTCCAATAATGACTTGATAAGTCCTTGATTGGCATCATCTATCACCGAGTTTTCCAACATTGTTAGATAAATCTGCGTAGTCTGCTCAGAGGTATGTCCCATGCCTGCACTGATGACAGAAATGGGAACATTATGATTTCTTGCAGCAGTAGCCCAACTGTGGCGAGAGGTGTATGATGTCAGTTTACAACCCGTAGGTAACATCTTTGATAGTCGTCTTAATAAGCGATTATGATTGTTGATAGCCACTTGATACTCTTCGTAAGCCTCCTTTGTGTCAGAAGAGGTCAATATCGGGAAAACATAAGGAGACAATGCCGACGAGTATCGGTCAATTATTTGTTGTATGCTTGGCTCTATTCTTACACTCAACAATTGCCCTGTCTTTCGGCGGGCGTAGCAAATCACTCCGTTTTGGATATTCTCTTTCTTCAGATAAGCAATATCCACGAAAGCCATTCCACGGGTGCAATAGCTGAAAATGAATATATCCCTTGCAAGTGCGAGTGGCGTTCCTTCTGCCAATTTGAGTTTATACAATTGTGATATTACTGATTCTGATACAGCACGCTTACGGGTACGATCAATGCCTGTATAAACCTCAGTAAATGGATGTGATTGTTCAACAAATTTTTGTCTAACTGCCTTGTTGTAAACAGCCCGCATTATACGCATATAGAATGATATGGAGTTCCTAACCATTCCTCGTTGTACGAGAAAGGCATTGTAGTCAGCAATAAGTTGTTCCGTCATTGCCGAGAATGGCAGATTGACTCTACCAAGAAACTCGGCGAAGTTCTTCATCGTTTTCTCATAGTTCAGAGCCGTTCCCAAGCGGTTTGCATTACGCATCAACCGTATCTGATTCTGCATAAAGTCTAATACCAGTACATGACATTCCGGAGACTTAAAACGTTTTACGATATCGCCAACAGAATAAGTAACTCCGCTATTTTCCAGATCTTTGACAATTCGTTTCAATAACGCAATATCACTATCTATGCGGTTCTGAATAATACTCCTGTCTTCAACACTTATGACAACCTTCTCTTTCGTTGCATCCCATTCGTCAGGCTGCAATCGGATATTGGTTGTTATCTGCTGTGTTGCTCTACGATGAGTTACCTGATAAAATATAGTCCCTGCACGCCCTGCGACTGATGATGGGCGTAGTTTTACTTTTATTGTTGCCATAATGTGATTTGGTTTAAGATGATACAATAAGAGCCTTCTCTCAATTGCTTAAGGGAAGGCTCTTTAAATAACGGCTACGGGATATACAGCAATTGAAACTCTCTTTTTCTACGGCGTTCGATGCCGGGGATAGGTT
>CAZGEX010000015.1:0-50126 GCA_964524385.1 uncultured Sangeribacter sp. | reverse complement strand
ACACCGTTTACAACAAAGGGCTTGCGATGTTTGCCCGCGGTGTCGAAGCCGAAATAGCAGCATTACCTGTTACACCTATTTTACCGGGAGATTCTATTTCTCCTAATCTTCCTCCTACAACCATTCAGTACGATACAATTTTAATGAAACCCAAAGTCGGTCCTCTTTTAAATGAGTCTCAGCGTAATTGGGGTCAAAATTCACCATATAACAAATATTGCTACATTAGTAATGGAACAACGCACGCACCTGTAGGTTGCACCGCTATTGCAGTAGGACAAATTATGTCATATCATAAATGGCCCGAAAGTTACGGAGAATACACTTTTGATTGGGACTCAATGAATAGTGGAAATAATAATGATATGGTAGCTAGATTCTTACGAGAATTGGGAAATAGTGAAAATTTGAATATAACCTATAACTTGCATTCTGCTGGTGGAAGTACTGCAAATATTTCTCGCTACTATCCAACATTTTTAAATATGGGATATACTTGTAGTCAACTTTTAACTTTTTCTGAATCCGAAATATGTTCTCTTTTAGAAGGATCGTTAAGTCCCAATTATCAAGCATCTCCTGTTTTGGTAGATGGCAGGCATTCTGAATCTTCCGGTGGTCATGGATGGGTCATCGATGGTTATATTCAATATACTATACATATAAATTCAGGATATTTTGTAAATACTATATTGGATGATGTTTTATACCATTGTGTATGGGGATGGGACGGAAAAAACAATGGGTATTATTATTATCGAGATTTCGACCCTGATGATTCATTAGAAAGAGATGAGTTTAATGAAAATGGATTGATAGTGAAGGATGAAATCGATTCGAATAATGATAACTGGGCATTTTCGAGCTATTATGATTGTTGTTTTATAGGATATTTTATACCCATGAAGTCAGAAAATTAACATAAATCAAATCTAATATGAAGACGAATAGATTTTTAGCATATTTGGCGATAGCTGTATTAGGATGCAGCTTCGTTGTAGGTTGTGACGATAACGACAATCCGCCGGCTCCACCGCAAGATCCAAATTATAACGATACAATCATTTATATTGATGAACGTACGGATGAACTTTATTCCGGTTCGGGTGGTTTTGTGAACTTTAAAGAAGAGTCATTGGATGGTTATCGTGTTATCGTACGCCAACAAGATTTAAACAAGATTTACGAAATACATATCCCTGCCACAGGCGTAGATTTAGTGCTTAAAAGCGAAAGCGAATTACTTGGCACACACCCGGAAATTAAAGTAAATGGAAATACCGAAACATTTACAGCAGAAGAATTTGAATATGCCGATGAATCGGAATTATTGAGATTTTATGTCAGTCGACACGATTGTATGACAGTTTCATTTAGTTCATTAAATGAAATAAGTTATAAAATAGAAGCTAATGACAGTAAAGAAGCAAGAACGATAGAAATCGGAGTATATGCAGCGATAAACTATCCAAACGGCTATCCGAATTCCGACATAATTTTCATTCAAGCAGGGAAATAAACGGAGAATATAGACTTAGAGATAAGGGGCGAATCGGGCGTTGGCTCGGTTCGCTCTGTTTTTTGAAACGATCGGTTATTTCTCGCAGATTTCGAGTTTATTTCTGTGGAAGATAAAAGTATGGAGTCTGTGTTAGCATTAATCGTCAGAGTTTGTGAGAATTCACTAACCGTTGATTGATAGTGTTTTTGTAAAATATAGAGTTTATCTGAGACGGTTGCGGAGGAAATGGGGAGCGGAAATTGTCTGAAACAATAGTAATCCGATAGTAGCAGAGATCGCAGTGGAAGAAAAGGCTATTGTGTAGCCAAAGTTATCGACTAAAGCCCCTCCGACTACGATTCCGATTCCGGCACCTATATCCCAAGATGTGAGATAGGTAGAGTTGGCAGTCCCTCTACTGCTATTAGGTGCAAGATTGATGAAAATGGTTTGACAAGCCGGAAGAAACATACCTTGTCCGAGACCGATGATGACGGCAGAGATGTAGTAACCGGCATGAGCTACCCAAATGGTAAACATAGAGTAGCCTAACACTAAAACAGCTATTCCGATAGTGATATTTATAGTGACAAATCCTTTGTTAATCCAATGGGATGCCATCAAACGTGAAGCAATGATGCCGATAGCAAAAAGCAGAAAGAAAGTGCCTGTGCCACCTTTTATGCCTAATTCTTCTTTGCCGTAGATCGCAAGAAACGTTGTCAGCAGTCCGTAAGCGAAGGATATAAAAGTGAGGTTTATGCTTTGACGCCAAGCGACTTTAAGCCAAAAGCGGTCGAGGGAAATAGGTTGTTTGTTTTTAATAAGATCTCTTTTGGGTGTGGAAATGCAACTTACTAAAATCAGTCCGATAGCGGCGGAAATAAGAGCCAAAGTAAAATTCGTGTTGAAAGAGATGCCTGATTGATACATATACATAGCCGACATAGGACCTGTACACATGGCTAAATTATTTGCCACACCATAGTATGCAATGCCTGAGCCACGTCGTTTGGACGGCATAACGTCGATGGCAACTGTGCTTGCAGCGACCGATACGGCCCCAAATGCAAACCCATGCATTCCTCTGACAATAGCAAAAATCAGTAGAGTGCCGGCAAGAATATACCCTGCAAAGAATGCAAAAAAAGCGAAAAAGCAAATCATCAATACTGTCTTGCGGGGAAAACTATCCACAAAAAAACCGCTAAAGGGGCGAATCATCAGTGCTGACAGCGAATATAGAGCCAATATAGAGCCGATAGCTGATTTTGATGCACCAAACACTTCGTCTAAATGGATAGGCAGTATCGGCACAAGCAGATAAAACGAATAGAACATCAAAAAATTTGCAAGGCACGATAGGATAAAATTTCTATTCCACAACTTTGTTTCCATACTTACATTTAAAGAACGCTACGATGTTTCAGTTCTTGATTTCGTTAATTTTGAAGCAGGCTATAGGTCGCTTTTTCAATGCAAAATTAGCAAAAAATATAATCGAATTAGCAGAAGCAGTAATAAAATTGTAATATTTACGTTTAAAATTAGGACGGTGCGACAATGTGCCGACCTTTATAGTTGTATATGTCACGCAAGATAGGCATTATCAAATATATGATTATAGGTTTGTTCGGGCTGTCGATGTTCGGGCTAATCTCTTGTAGCACCAAAAAAAATACGTCACTATCTCGCAATTGGCAAGCATTTACCACCCGTTATAATGTCTATTACAATGGTTCTGAGCATTACAAAGAACAGCTCAAGACTATGGAGACAAATTATGAGGACGACTATTCGAGAATGGTTCTAATGCATCCGGCAGAGGCTAAAGCCAATCCAAAGATGCCTCAGCCGCAAGGTGATTTTAAACGTACCATCGAAAAGATGCAAAAGGCTATTCAGCTTCATTCAATAAAAAAGAAGCCCAAAAAGAAGGGTAATTCACCTAAGGAAAAAGAATTTCGCAATCGTGAAGAATTTAATCCGTTTCTTCATAATGCGTGGCTGATGATGGGTAAAGCACAATTTCTAAACGGTGATTTTATGGGTGCCGCATCGACATTTTTCTATATTTCCAAGCATTTTAAATGGCTTCCGGATGTTGTGACAGAAGCATTGTTATGGCAAGCTCGCAGCTATTGTGCCATGGATTGGGATTATGAAACCGAAAATATCATCGAGCGTATTAAGCCTAAACAGCTGGCGACAAAAGAGCTGCAAACGCTTTATAATAATGTCAAATCAGATTATTTGATTCGTTCCGAACGATTCGACGAATCGATACCGTATCTCACAAAAGCCGCAGAATCAGCTAAAGGTTCACAAAAAAATCGGCTTTATTTCTTGTTGGGGCAGGTCTATGCTCATCAAAATCAAAACTCAAAAGCCTACGAGGCATTCAAGAAAGCCGGTAGCGGCTCAGGTACAAACTATCGCACAAAATTCAATGCACGCATAAAACAGAGTGAAGTATTTACCGGCACTAACATCAAAAAGGAGGTAAATTCGTTAAAATCGATGACACGCTATGAGCGTAACAGCGAATTTTTGGACCAAATCTATTATGCTATAGGCAATCTCTATCTCTCGCGAAACGACAGCACAAATGCAATCGATAACTATCGTTTGGCCATCGAAAAATCCACTCGTAACGGGATAGACAAAGCATTGGCTCAATTGGCATTGGGAAACATCCTTTTTGCTCAACGCGAATATGTGGAGGCTCAGCCATGCTTTAGTGAGGCAGTGCCACAATTACCGGAAACATTTCCTAACTATAAGATGTTGAAGCGTCGCTCAGATGTGCTTGATGAGCTTGCTACTTATTCCGGTAATGTACATTTGCAAGATTCGTTGTTGACGCTGTCGGAAATGACTCCCGAAGAGCAGGAAAAAGCGTGTCAGAAAATTGTCGATGAGCTAATCAAACGAGAGAAAGAAGAAGCAGAAGCCGCCAAGCGTGAAGAATATCTTGCCGAGCAAGCGACACAAGGAGATGCAAACCGGAATCAAGGCAACGCACCGACTCAATATCAGCTCAATTCCGACAAATCGTGGTATTTTTATAACACTACTACAAAAAATGCGGGAAAGACAGAATTTCAACGCCGTTGGGGTGCTCGAAAATTAGAGGATGATTGGCGACGTCGTAATAAAAACACATTCTCCTTCGAAGAAATATCTGAAGATGAGGAGATGACCGATTCCATCGACAGTGAATCAGAAGAAATAGTTGCCAACGATTCCATTTCAGATGCAGACAAGGAGAAACGGCTGCGTGAAAGCGATCCTCACTATGTGGAATATTATCTGAAGCAGATTCCCAAGACTGATGAGGAGAAAAAGGTGTGTAACGACATTATTCAAGAGGGACTCTACAATATGGGGGTTATCCTTAAAGATAAACTCGAAGATTATCCTGCTGCCAGAGTAGAATTCAATGAGCTTGACACGCGTTTCCCGGATAATATCTATCGCCTTGATATGTACTATAATCTTTATCTTATGGCAGTCAGAGAGGGTAACGATACAGAAGCGGAAAAATATCGTCAATTAATCCTCACAGAGTTTGCTGAAAGCAGTTACGGGCAGGCGATGAAGGATCCGGAATATTTTAACAATCTTCGTCGGATGAACCAAATACAGGAATCGAAGTATGAAGAAGCCTATCAAGCATATTTGGACGACGACAATAAAGCAGTGCATCGACTGACAGCAGAAATGGAAAAAGACTATCCGCTCTCTAAAATATTACCGAAATTTGTATTTATCGATGCGTTGTCGTATGTAACTGAAAAAGACTTTGACAAGTTTAAATCACGTTTGACCGAACTTCTTGAAAAATGGCCGGAAACGGATATGACACCAATGGCAAGTGGCATATTAAAAGGGCTTGCGTCAGGACGTACGCCACAAGCCGGTTTGTCTAACCAACGCGGAATGCTTTGGGAAACACGTCTGACGAATGATTCCATTCCGACCAACTCTGCCGATCAGCCTGCTAATTTTGACCTTGACCCCAATAAACCGCAACTGTTGGTGTTTGCGTTTCCGTTGGATTCTGTCAGCTCTAACCAATTGCTTTATGATGTGGCACGCCATAATTTTTCATCGTTTGTAGTGAAAGATTTCGATTTGGAACAGATGAATTTTGGCAACGTCGGTCTGTTGATTGTTAAAGGATTTGCAAATATGAGCGAGCTTGAGCATTATCGGAAAGTGATGTCGCAGAACAAATCTTTTACACTTCCGGAGCAAGTGCGACCGATTATGATTAGTGTTGCGAATTTCGAACTATTGCTACGTGAAGGTCGTTCGTTTGAAGAATATTTCCGGTTCGAAGCCGATGAATCTGCACGCAAAACGGAGGAAGAAGTGGTGGGTGAAGATGCCATATTGCCGGGAGGTCCTCGCGATCCGGATGCTTTGCCCGTCGAGGATGAAAATCCGCTGAGTGAAGAAACTATAGAGTCTGAGTCGGAAGAAGAATCGGCATCTGAAGAAGAACCGCCGGGGGAGGAAATTGAATCTGTAGCCGAAGAAGAACTCGCTGAAGAGGAGTCAAAAGGTAATCCGGTGGGGCAACCAAACGAACTTGAAGAAGAACCGATAGAATGAAAGTAGTAGTGCAACGTGTCGCCGAATCGTCAGTAACCATCGACGGCGAAGTAGTCTCAAAAATTGGAAAAGGATTGATGATATTGGTGGGAGTAGTCCCGACTGATACGGTTGACGATGTAAAGTGGCTTGTCGGCAAATGTGCCAAAATGAGAATTTTCGACGATGAAGCAGGCGTGATGAATCTCAGCGTAACAGATGTCGACGGCGAAGTGCTTGTGGTCAGCCAATTTACGCTCGCTGCAAGTACTAAAAAGGGAAATCGCCCGAGTTATATAGGAGCAGCCGGACACGATATCGCTGTGCCTATGTATGAATTATTCTGTCAAGAGATGGAGATTGCTATCGGCAAACCTGTCGGAAAAGGCAGATTTGGTGCTGATATGAAGGTGCAATTAATCAATGATGGTCCGGTTACGATAATCATCGATTCTAAAAATCCGGTATAGCTATGGAACTAAGAGATGCACAATGCCTTGTGGATGAATGGATTAAAACAATCGGCGGGAAATATTTCAGCGAGTTGACCAATATGGCATTGCTTACTGAGGAAGTAGGAGAGGTGGCTCGAATTATAGCACGTCGCTATGGCGAGCAAGTAGCAAAAGAGGGAGATTTGGACCGTCAACTTGCAGATGAACTTGCCGACGTGATGTGGGTTGTGATATGCCTTGCCAATCAGACCGGCATCGATCTTGAAACTGCGTTTAAGAACAATTTGGAAAAGAAACGAAACCGCGATAAGGACCGATTTAAATAGGACAGATTCTATAAAATTTATTTAAGGCAGGTTCTATAAATTGAACGCTGCGATGTTGTTTCTATTTCAGCTTCTTTTGTTTTAGCAGGCTTTTGGTCGCTTTTGATTTTTAATCGGCAGTTTTCTTCGATTTCGTCAGTCGTTTAGCTCGCTATACTCCTTCCTCAATCTTGAAACCTCCTCGATTAAATTCTCAAAATCTTCCCAAATCAATTTATAGAACCTGCCTTAAATGATTTTGAGAATTTAATCGAGGAGGTTTTGAGATTTATAAAGGAATTTAGTGGACATATAAAAATATCGATGTCATCGACTTAAGGAAGCCTTTTGGTCGACGACATCGGGATATGTAATGTCACTTTACTCTACTATTGATGCACGCAATGTGGCGGATGATACGGAGTCGACTTTCACTTTTACAAATTCTCCGGGGCGATGATTTCCGCGAGCGAATACAGCGACTTTGTTTTGCGATGTGCGACCAAACAAATCATCATTAGAGCGTTTTGAAACACCTTCGATAAGCACCTCAAAGACTTTGCCTACATCATTTTGGTTGCTTTTCAGCGATAATTCGTTTTGCAACTCAATCATGCGATTAAGTCGCTCGATTTTGACCTCTTCCGAAATATTGTCAGGGAGATGTTTTGAAGCGTAGGTGCCGGGACGTTCGGAATATTTAAACATAAATGATGAGTCAAATCCCACTTCACGCATCAGCGAGAGAGTCTGTTGGAAATCCTCCTCAGTTTCACTATGAAATCCGGTAAACATATCTGTCGATATGCCACAATCCGGTAAAATGCGTTTGATGGCGGCAATTCTGTCGAGATACCATTCGCGAGTGTATTTTCTGTTCATTGCTTTAAGCACCGCATTACTGCCACTTTGCACCGGAAGGTGGATGTGGCGGGCGATGTTCGAATATTTGGCCATCATTTCGATAGTGGCATCGCTCATGTCTTTTGGATGAGAAGTTGTGAATCGAATTCTCATGTCCGGAGCGGCTTTTGCTACGATTTCGAGCAAAGCAGTGAAATCGGTGGTGTCGCCGTTTTCGTCTTTATAGCGATAACTGTTTACATTTTGCCCTAAAAGGATTGCCTCCTTAAAACCGCGACTACGAAGGTCGGCAAGTTCGTTGAGGATGCTTTGAGGCTCTCTGCTACGCTCACGTCCTCTGGTGTATGGCACGATGCAATACGAGCAGAAGTTGTTGCACCCACGCATAATCGAGATAAAGCCGCTGATGTTGGAGCCGGAAATACGCGAAGGGATAATATCTCTGTAAGTCTCGGTTGTCGACAATTCAATATTAATAGCCTTATGACCTGTTTCGGCAGCGGCAATAAGATTCGGAATATCCATGTATGAGTCCGGACCTGCCACAAGGTCCACGCCATAATCATTTATCAGGTGTTCTTTCAGACGTTCTGCCATACAGCCTATCACTCCAATAATGATATGACGGTTGAGTTTACGTCGCAACGAATTCCAATAAGTGATACGACCATAAATTTTTTGTTCGGCATTATCGCGAATGGAGCAAGTGTTGATCAACACTGCTGCAGCTTCTTCATCTCTATCTGTAACAGAGTACCCGGCCATATCCATCATAGTTGCCACCACTTCGGAGTCAGCCACATTCATTTGACATCCGTAAGTTTCTATGCACACTTTTTTGTCAATTGTGCTTTTTTTGTCGTCATTTGGTAAAAAAAATGGCTTCATAATTAGTCTATATCGAATTTAATAATTAATTTTGTGCAAATTTACCATTAAAATCTAAACGTTACAAATGAGTATCCCATTTATTTCAGCTGAAGAGGCTGCAAGTATTATCCAAAATGGAGACAATGTAGGTCTTTCAGGCTTTACAGCATCAGGAACACCGAAAGTTGTAACTGTTGCATTGGCAAAACATGCCAAAGAGCTCCACGAAAAAGGCGAACCCTTTAAAATCAACCTGTACACAGGTGCTAGTACCAATGACCACGTAGACGGCGAGCTTGCAAGAGCAGAAGCGGTAGCGACACGCACACCGTATCAATCACATGCTGACTCTCGCAAATTAGTCAACGCTCAAAAGATGGGCTATTTCGATGCTCACCTTTCACACGTCTCACAAGATCTTCGTTACGGTTTCTATGGTGATATTGATGTTGCCGTTATCGAAGCTACTGAGATGAACCCTAATGGCGAAATTATACTCGGTGCGGGTATGGGTATGACCCCTACAGTAGCACAAATGGCGAAAAAAGTCATCATCGAGTATTCTTCATACTATAGCACTTCGTTCCGCGGATTCCACGACAACTATGTGCTTGCCGATCCTCCGCATCGTCGCGAAATACCTATCTATAAACCAAGCGATCGCATCGGTAGCACCGTATTGAAAATCGACCCGAAAAAAATCGTCGGTGTCGTTCCTTCCAACGAATCGGAAAGCATCAAAGCATTTACTGCTGCTGACGAAGTGACTCAAAAAATCGGCGATAACGTATGTCGTTTCCTTGCAGAACAACTTAAATTGGGTAAAATTCCAAAAGAATTCCTTCCAATCCAATCAGGTGTAGGTAATGTCGCTAACGCAGTGCTTTATGGTCTTGGCGAAAATCCTGACATTCCTCAATTTGAGATGTACACTGAAGTGATTCAAGACGCTGTGATGTCGCTTATGGAAGATGGAAAATGTAAATTCGCTTCTACATGTGCGTTGACATTCAGCGACGAAGCTATGCTTCATTTTATGGACAACATCGATTTCTTCCGCGATAAAATTCTTATGCGTCCGGGCGAAATTTCCAACCATCCTGAAATCGTACGTCGTCTCGGTCTTATCGCAATGAACACTGCTTTGGAAGCCGACATCTTCGGTAACGTCAACTCTACTCACGTACTCGGTACGAAGATGATGAATGGTATCGGTGGATCTGCTGACTTCAGTCGCAACGCTTACCTTTCAATCTTCAGCTGTCCATCTATCCAAAAAGGCGGTAAGATTTCTGCTATCGTGCCGATGGTTTCTCACGTTGACCATAGCGAACACTCGGTTAAAATCCTCGTTACAGAACAAGGTGTTGCCGACCTTCGCGGTAAAGACCCACGTCAGCGTGCAGAATGTATCATCGAAAATTGCGTTCACCCGCTTTATAAAGAACTTATGTGGGATTACCTCAAACTGGCTAAGGGCGTAGGTCACACTCCTCACACTCTTAAAGCAGCTTTCGCTTTGCATCAAGCATTCCAAGAAACAGGCGATATGCTTCAAGCTGATTTTGCGAAATTCGTATAATATGTAATAAAACATAATATAGCGTCAATAAACCTCTAAGTGCCGGATACTGATGTATCCGGCACTTCTTGTCTTATCCTTACTTCGTTTATGGAATCTTCTCCCTTTAATGTAGAATCGATTATAGCAACAATACTATCTTTTCGAGCCATTGTCGGTCGGTGCTGTCAAATGTGGATAATTCCGCACTATCAATGTCAAGCACATACTTCACATCGCTCTCCTTGACAATAGGCACTACTATTTCACTTCTCGACTGACTGCTACATGCTATATGTCCGGGGAATTGCTCCACGTCATCGACCACGATTGTCCGCCTTTCCGCCCATGCTGTGCCACACACTCCTTTGCCGTACTTGATTCTGCTGCAAGCCAAAGGCCCTTGAAATGGCCCTAATACAAGTTGATTGTCAACTACCCGATAGAAGCCGGTCCATAAAAAATCAAATGTGAAGTGTAACATTGATGCGACGTTTGCCATATTTGCCGTCATATCAGGTTCGTTGCTTACGACTGATTTGATTTGTTCATATAGCAATGCGTATTTATTCTCCTTTGTTCCGTCGGCAATTTTCAATTCCTCTGCCATAATATTTAGATGTCTTTCTTCTGATTAATCTTTGCAAATAAGTCTCGAATATCCCATCTAAGGATGCTCCGAGACTCTATTGTTTCAATTATAAACGGATTCTTTATATGAAAGTGTCTGTGATTTGATTGATAGCTCTTCTTGCCGGCACTTTTTCGTAAAGAATTTTATAGACACATTCTAAAATTGGCATGTGGACATTGTAGCGTTGATTGATTTCGTAGATACATTTTGTGCCATAATATCCTTCAGCCACCATCTCCATTTCCATCATAGCCGCCTTGACACTATATCCTTTGCCTATCATTGAGCCGAAATTGTGATTACGAGAAAATCGTGAATAAGCTGTAACCAACAAGTCGCCTAAATAAGCCGAATCACATATGTTGCGAGGGATAGGGTCGACAGCATCTATGAATCGACGCATCTCGCGTATAGAGTTAGAGATAAGCATCGCAAGGAAATTGTCGCCGGCTTTCATCCCGCTGATGATTCCGGCTGCTATGGCATACACATTTTTCAACACAGCTCCGTATTCTATGCCGTCGATGTCAGACGATGTGATGGTTTTCATCGATTTGCCGGCTAAGCAGCGAGCAAATTTCTTGCTTTTTATCAAATCGTGGCAGCCGATGGTCAGATAGCTTAATCTTTCTAATGCCACTTCTTCTGCGTGGCATGGACCGCCGATGACAAGCATATTTTCCTCTTTACAGCCGAAATGGCTTACAAAATAGTCGGTTACAATAAGATTCTCATCAGGCACAATGCCTTTGACTGCCGAAACTATATTTTTCGAAGATATGTCGGTGTCGATTTTTGCAAGATGTGCTTTAAGATATGGTGAAGGCAAAGCCACCACCAAAGTGTCGGCTGATGAACACACTTCGTTGATGTCGCACGAAAAATCAATTCGTTCCGTATCAAAGCGAACATCGCTCAGATAGACCGGATTATGCTTGTATTTTATGAAATCTTCTACTCGGTCGGGACGACGCATATACCATCCTAACCTATCGACATTGTTAAGCAGAAGTTTTGCCAACGCTGTGGCCCAACTACCTCCACCTAACACTGCTATTTTACCTGGAAATGCCATAGTTCGTTCTCTGGTATTATTTATTAAGGAGTTAAACAGTCCTTTTATTTTATCAAGATTTTAATAAGGTTGCTAATTGCGGCAACCTCATCAAAATCTTGTTTGTTATTCTGTTGCCGAAGTGTCTGCTTCTTCTTTTGTTTGAACTTTTTCAGGTCGCATCTGCGGGAATAGCAACACTTCTTGGATTGTGGTTTGTCCGGTCAAAAGCATTGCCAATCGGTCCATGCCGATACCCATACCTGATGTCGGAGGCATACCATATTCCAAAGCTCTGATGAAATCCTTGTCGATAATCATTGCTTCGTCGTCGCCTTTTTCGCCGAGACGCATTTGTTCCACAAAGCGTTCGTATTGGTCGATTGGGTCGTTAAGTTCGGAATAAGCATTTGCAAGCTCTTTACCATTAACCATCAATTCGAAGCGTTCGGTCAGCTCCGGATTGTTGCGATGACGTTTTGTCAATGGTGACATTTCTATCGGATAGTCGATGATGAAAGTCGGTTGAATGTAGTTGCCTTCACATTTTTCTCCGAATATTTCGTCTATGAGTTTTCCTTTGCCCATCGAATCTTCTACTTCGATATGAAGTTCTTTGCACACCTTGCGAAGCTCATCTTCGTCCATTCCGGTAATGTCGTAGCCGGTAAATTCCTTGATTGCTTCCGCCATTGTCACTCGCTTGTAAGGTGCTTTAAAATTGATAATGTTGTCGCCGACTTTCACCTCAGTAGTGCCGTTGACATCCATGCATATTTTTTCGAGCATCTTCTCTGTGAAATCCATCATCCAATTATAGTCCTTATAGCTGACGTAGATTTCCATACAAGTGAATTCCGGATTGTGAGTGCGGTCCATCCCTTCGTTGCGGAAGTTTTTCGAAAATTCATACACACCTTCGAATCCGCCCACTATCAAGCGTTTGAGATACAACTCGTCGGCAATACGCAGATACAGTGGGATGTCGAGTGTGTTGTGATGAGTGATGAACGGACGAGCCGCGGCTCCTCCCGGGATAGATTGGAGTATAGGTGTTTCTACTTCGATATATCCATGTGAATTGAAATATTCACGCATCGAGTTAAACATCTTGGTTCGCTTCAAGAATATATCTTTGACACCTTTGTTCACTACAAGGTCAACGTATCTTTGACGATAGCGTTGTTCCGGATCGGTAAATGCATCGTAAGCCACGCCGTCTTTCATCTTAACGATTGGAAGTGGACGTAGTGATTTGCTCAAGATCGTAATTTCCTCTGCATGAACTGTGATTTCGCCCATTTGCGTGCGGAATACATATCCTTTTACACCAATAAAATCGCCTATATCCAAAAGTTTTTTGAACACGACGTTATACATATCTTTATCTTCGCCCGGACAAATGTCGTCACGACTTACATAGACTTGTATTCTTCCTTCTGAATCTTGCAATTCCATAAATGATGCTTTGCCCATGATGCGACGGCTCATTATTCTTCCGGCTATTCGCACTTCACGACGTTGTTCTGCATCATCTTGGAAATTCTCCTTAATCTCCACAGTGTAGCCGTCCACAGGATATTCAGCTGCAGGATACGGTTCGATACCTCTCTCTCTAAGAGCATTGAGACTGTTACGTCTCACAATTTCTTGTTCGCTTAATTCTTGAACACTCATTATAATTTGTTTTACGGCAGGTTCTGTAATAGAACGCTGCGATGTTACTATTTCTCATTTGTGACCATACGACCACAAAATCTGCAATATAATCTGCAAATTTAAATAAAATCTTTGATATTTCATGTTCTCAGTCAGTAAAATCTGTTTTTTACGACAGAATCCGACAGAATCCGACTGCATCTCTTCCGAAAATAGCAATTGTCATCAGCAAAATCGAGTATATAGTAATGTAAGCTCCTTCGGCTTTTACCTGTATATTTCTCTGCGAAAACATCATAACACTGAAAATTGACAATTTGCCTGATTTTGACATAAATTTTTGATTGAAATCAAAAAATAGATACGGTATTGCATTTTATCTTGTATTTACGAAATATAATTTGTATATTTGCAAAATTAAAAAATATTAACCCTAAAACAACTTGATATGAAAAGGAAACTACTACCTTTTGTTGCAATAGCGATGCTGTTTGCAGCGTGCAGTTCGGATGAACCGAATCCGCCACCTGAAGCGGAAAACATTCCGCAAGTTGCGAATCCTTATCGTGTGAGCCTTGACGATGCCTTAGACAATGCCGAAACACTGCTCTCACAAATCAGCGAAGCCGAAACCCGTTCAGGTCGCAGAGTGGCAAGCGTGAAATATTTTACCACGCCCTCGACTCGCTCGGCTGATTCCGACACGATGCTCTATCTTGTCAACTACGAAAACGACGGCGGATTTGCCTTGCTCTCAGCCGACAGCCGACTCCGTCCGGTGTATGCAATTTCCGATGAAGGCTCGTTGAATATGGAAGACACCGTTTACAACAAAGGGCTTGCGATGTTTGCCCGCGCTGTCGAAGCCGAAATCGCATCACTTATTGCACCACCTGTGATTGACACAACATTTAATCCTGTTATACCTACCCCTGTAATAAAATCAGTTTATCGACAAGTAGAGCCACTTCTCAGTGCATCACAACGTAGATGGGATCAAGATTCTCCATATAACACATATTGCTATACAACAGGTGGACAGCAAGCCGTAGTAGGGTGTGCGGCAGTTGCAATAGGTCAAGTGATGTCATATTATCAATGGCCTCAAAGCTACGGGGAAGAAACATTCCCATGGGTGGCAATGAACGCCGGCTACAACAATGATAAAGTTGCAAAATTATTGCGATTGCTCGGAAACGAAGAAAACTTAGATATGTCATACGGAGATAGTTTAAGCACGTCAAGTCCAAATAACATTGCCCGCACTTTTGAGAATTCAGACTATCAAAATCCGGGCAATATGCAGTCATTCAGCACCGCAGGAATAACGCAACGACTCACAGCCGGAAAAAACAATCAACCCGGTGGCGGACCGGTGATATGTGGAGGCTATCCCGCATCAGGGTCAGTCGGACACGTGTGGGTAATTGACGGATTCGTACAATATCAATTCGAAGGCAATGCAATTATCGGATACTATGACATTGGCGATGTTCTGTTCCATTGCGTTTGGGGATATTCTGATTTTGGACAAAGTTCATGTAATGGATATTTCTACTATAATGGAGGTTTTTCAGGAGCTCCTATTGAGAAAGAAGATGATGATGGTTTTGGAGGCGAATTGCCGTCAGACTATAGTGTAAACTTACAATATCTTGGAGGATTTATACCTAATAAATAATTTCTTAATTTTACATTGATATGAAAACTGCGATAAAAATATTGGTAATGGCTGTATTTTGCATCACCATAATCTCTTGTAAAGAAAACAAGAATCCGGACATTCCATTGATGACATACGAAAATTTAGAAGCATATCCATATAACCTTAATTATAAAGGAGGACATGATTTTGAAGTGAAATTGCCGGAGAAACCTGAGATTTTCACCATTTTTGATAGAGAAAGTAAAAATATAATATTGCAAAATATTGAAGTATATGATGATAGTCAATTAGTTGCAAATCTATACTATGATAGTTCTGAAGTTGAATTTTCTTTCTTAACTGAGGATAAAAAAACATATCGTTTTAAAACAGAGTATGGAGAATTTATTGGTTACGATTTTAAAAAATTAGAATGTAGTTTCAAAGAATTGCCTTCACACATAAAGACAGACAGAAAACTCAAAATAAAAATATCCAATGGTTGGAATGATATGGCATATATTACATTTATTCAAACTATAAAATAACTATGAAGACAAGAAGATTTTTAGCTTATTTGGCAACAATTGTATTAAGCTGTTGTTTCGTAACCGGTTGCGATGACAACGATGAGCCATGGATACCCGAACAAGAAACTATGTTTATTTATGTTGATGAACGCACCGAAGAAGAAAAAGATGGAATGCTCGGAGGATGCGGAATGTTGTCTTTCAGTTTACATTCATTTGATGGATATAAAGTAGTCGCTACTTTTTCGGCAAAGGATAATCATTCATATAAAATTTATATACCGGCGGAGGGTGCAAATCTTGAGCTGTATCAAGATTATCAAGACCCGAATTATAAATGGTACTATACTCCCGATTATATGCATCTTAATGACGAGCAAATCCCATTGAATGAAGAAATATTGGAAAAAATCGATAAAACTCGATATTATTATGAGAAGTCAAATGATTATATAAACATAAGATTTGATACACAAAGAAGAATAGAATTTACAATTCCGGAAAACGCCGGCAAAGATGAACGAATAATTAAGGTTTATGTTACAAACGGCGAAAATAGTGGAATTCCGGATGTTGCCGATATGATTTTCATTCAAGCAGGGAAATAAACGACGAATATAGACTTAGAGATATGGGGCGAATCGGGCGTTGGCTCGGTTCGCTTCGTTTTATGAAGCGGTCTGTTGTTTCTCACAGATTTCCGTGGGAGCTAATTAATGGCATCATTGCTGTTAACGTTAAAAATTCCAAAGAAGAGTGAGAGTAACGTAAAATCTTTTGTGCGACTTTTGCACTTTCGTATGTATTTTGTAACTTTGCCAATCAATTTCCGTATAAAAAATACATCATATATGATTTTCACGAAGAAGTATAATCTAATCAACAATTCGATAGGATGGGGAGTGTTTCTGATAGCTCTTGCCACTTATTGGTTGACACTTGAGCCGACAGCCTCTTATTGGGACTGTGGCGAGTTTATAATCCAAGCAGAGAAGTTGGAAATCGGACACCCGCCGGGCAACCCGATATTTATGCTGACGGCAAATTTCTTTACAAATTTCACGACCGACCCGATGAAAGTGGCATTAATGGTCAATGCTATGAGCGGTCTGTTGAGTGCGTTGACTATTTTGCTGTTATTCTGGACAATAACGCATCTTGTGAGGCGGTTAGTGGTCGGAGTGGAAAGTAAGAAGCAATCCGAATTGTCGTTGACTCAGTATCTTGTCATAATGGGTAGCGGTGTGGTCGGAGCATTGGCTTACACTTGGAGCGATACATTTTGGTTCTCTGCCACAGAAGCCGAAGTGTATGCATTCTCTTCGTTCTGTACGGCATTGGTGTTTTGGCTGATATTGAAGTGGGAAAATCGTGCAGACTTGCCCGGTTCGGATAAATATCTTATCTTAATAGCTTATGTAATAGGCGTTTCGGTGGCGGTCCATTTGCTTAATTTGCTATGTATTCCGGCTATAGTGTTGGTGTTTGCGTATCGCAAATTCAAAGATATGAATTTAGTCAAATCGATATATGCGTTGCTTGTGTCATTTGCTATTATAGTGTTTGTGCTTTACGGGCTTGTGCCGGGCTTTATAAAGGTGGCACAGACGTTTGAACTCCTCTGTGTCAATAGCCTCGGAATGTCGTTCAATAGTGGTGTGATGGTTTATACGATTATCACAGTAGCAGTATTCTGTTGGTCATTGTGGGAATTATACACACAAAAGAATAATTACAGAATAATAATTTCCTTTGTTTTGGCGGTACTGTTGTCCGGAATGTTGTTTATCGGAGGAGGAGTGTTTATAGGAACAGTCTTATTGATAGCACTTGTAGCCGGATTAATCTACTTGTCGAAAAAGCGTCTGCCGGTGCGTATTTTGAATGTGACAATGTGGAGTATATTGGTGATATTTATCGGATATTCAAGTTATGCGTTAATATTGATTCGTTCGAATGCCGATACTCCTATGAATCAAAATTCACCGGACAATGTATTTGCACTTTCATCTTATTTAAATCGTGAACAATATGGTGAAACACCTTTGCTCTATGGACAAACAGTCAATTCCAAGCAGATGCAACGCATCGATTCGATAGTGGATTATCCGATTTTAGATTCAAAAAACAATCCTGTGGCATACGTTCCCACACATTGCTATTCTACCTATATAGAAAAAGGCAAGCCATTGTATGCCAAAGGGGTGAAAGGGGCTGAAATATATTCAAGTCAAGGTTTCTTGTCGCAAGAGGAAATGGCGGAAAATCAAGAGCTTGACAAGTCGGGAAAAGATTTTTACGCTCTTTACGACTATGAAAACGAGATAAAAATGAATCCGGAACTTGATATGTTCTTTCCGCGAATTCATAGTGGCTCGCATGCAGATTATTATCCGTTATGGGTGTCGAATTTCAATGAATCGGGGATGGTGCTTGAAAAACTCAATGCCATAGATCCGGAAACAGGAGAGACTTTACCGGAGCAGAAACAGCAGAGCTATCAAGTGAATCCGCTTAGTGGAGTCTATTTTTGGCCTCAAGCAGAAGCATATCGCCCTACAATGAGTCAAAATCTCGAATATTTCTTCGGTTACCAACTGAATCACATGTATTGGCGTTATTTTATGTGGAATTTTGCAGGGCGTCAAAATGACATAAATAATCAGTATGGCGAAAAAGATGCAGGTAATTGGATAAGTGGAATTTCAGTTTTAGATAATATTCGCCTTGGCGACCAATCGCTTCTTCCCTCAGAGCAAGGTGAAGGAAACAAAGGTCATAACGTCTATTATATGTTGCCGTTGTTGCTCGGTATAATCGGTCTTGTATGGCAATCACTTTCGGGCAAAAGCGGAATTGAACAATTTTGGGTGGTGTTCTTCCTGTTCTTTATGACGGGGATAGCAATTGTGTTATATCTTAATCAACCGCCAAATCAACCGCGTGAGCGTGATTATGCCTTTGCCGGCTCATTCTACGCCTTCTCGATATGGATTGGTATAGGAGTTGCGGGACTTTGGAAATTGCTCGTTTGGAGTTTTGGAAAGCGTTGGTCAATGGGCAGAATATCAATACCGAAAAGAGCGACTGCTGAAGAAATAGAGGAGCAAAAACGCTCCGGAAAAATACCGATGATGATGGCTGTTGTGGCTTGTATCTTAGGTCTGGCGGTGCCATTGCAGATGGTGAGTCAGACATGGGATGACCACGACCGTTCCGGCAGATATGTAGCACGCGATTTCGCAATCAACTATCTTGAAAGTCTTGAACCAAATGCTATCATCTTCTGTAATGGCGATAATGATACGTTCCCGCTGTGGTATGTGCAGGAAGTGGAAGGAGTGCGTCCGGACGTGCGTATTATCAATCTGTCGTATTTGAATTCCGATTGGTATGCAAATCAACAACGTTTGCCGTCGTATGAAGCGGCGGCAGTGGATTTCACAGCCACACCGCAAGATTATGCTTATGGTCGCAGAGATGTGGTTTACTACATGGGTAATGTTGACGAATATTCCGTTCCTCTCGTGGATGCACTTAAGGCTATCTACGACAACTCTGCAACCGACAATCAATATGGATTGCCTGAATTGAAGCATAAAAATGTGTATATTCCTGTCGATGTTGACGCTGTGCTGAAACAAGGATTGGTGTCGCAGGAAGATATTGACAATGGGGCAGTGCTGACAGAAATTCCAATGCAACTTCGTACGATGAGTCTTGGAGAGGTGTTAATGCTCGACATTATCGCCACAAATGCTCAAAACGGTTGGAAACGACCTATATATTGGGCATCAACAGTAGGTAATAACTATCATCTCGGTTTGACCCCATATATGAAGAGTGTCGGAATGGCTTATCAATTAGTGCCAATGCAGTACGATTTGACGACAGACACAGATAAGGCTTATGATGTGGTAATGAATAAATATCGTTGGGGCGGAAATGAAAAAGCCACAGCTGATTGGACACCATATCTCGATGAGACAGCCCGAAGAATGTTTACCGGTGTGAGAATGTCGATGTACGACCTCGCTTCGCAACTTATAGCCGAAGGCGACTATCTACGTCAAGTAGGAGCGGATTCTGTAGGCACTGCAAATGCGAAAGATAAATATGTCAAGTCGCAAAAGGTGCTTGAATTGATGGAAAAGAATCTGCCTGAGTTGGTGAAGAAATATGAATTGCGTGAAGGTGTTGTGGTAGCCACAGCGTTCTGCGATTTGGGACAACCCGAAAGATTAAACAATCCGAAATTGAAACAACGCGGATTGCAAATCTTCGAGGATATGCTTGTGCGTTATGCTCAAAATGTGAAATATGCAGCCGATTTTTATAATAAAGAGTTCAAAGAGTTGAAGCGAGAAGAGTCGGCATATATCAATTCCGCCCGCAAGGAATTAGAGGATAAAATCGTAATGTCGCTTGAAGTGGTAGGTTACGACACTAATTTGGAAGATGTGTCAAAAATCATCATGAATTACGTTCAAAAACTTGATATACATAGCGATGCTAAGAGCTTGGCAATGCAACGAATCGAAGAACATGCTCGCAACCGAAATGTATTCACTCACGACACACAATCTATCTTGGATAATTACTGTGCTATTATAGATTTATATGCAGAATATGGCGGAAAGATTGAGACTTTGAAAGGGAAACTCAATTTTGGCGATTTGGAAATAGAAGGTTATGAGCGATATGATGAATTTGGCAACAAGACGAAGTTGGATGTTATTGAGTCGTTGACCTACAAGTATTATACAGCGACACAGAAAGAAGAATTCAACAATCGAATAAGTCGATACTACGACAATGCCATTTATGAAATCGTGGCAATGCTTGAAAATGGCGAAGCGTTGGGTGGCAAAATTGATTTGGAGTCATATCTTGAAGAACTGGCTCAGTATGCGGAAGTTGTAACGGTGTTGCAATCAATGTCGCCGGATGAGTATTCGCAAGTGTCGCCGGATGAAATGACCGTAGATTCATTGTATGTCTATATAGTTGAAGAGTATCTGAATATGGGGGGTAAAGAATCCGATTTCGATGCGTATCCGATATTCAAGCAAGTGAATAAGGCTCGTTCTCAACGTGTGGGAAAGGAATTTAAGAAAAACAATCCCGAAGCATTTATGTAGTAATATAGGTAACCGTTCAATGTAGCGGTTACCATAACTTATGAAAATATGCTGATCGAACGCCCGCCATTGATATATAGAATGTTG
Source organism: uncultured Sangeribacter sp. (assembly GCA_964524385.1). GTDB lineage: Bacteria > Bacteroidota > Bacteroidia > Bacteroidales > Muribaculaceae > Lepagella. The sequence continues at coordinate 29,221 of CAZGEX010000015.1, read as the reverse complement.
TTTCCGGGGGCATTATTTCGAGTACCGACCGACAATAGGTGTGTCTATCTCACATTCGATGATGGTCCGATACCGGAGGTTACTCCATGGGTGCTTGATGTGTTGGATAAATACGATGTTAAGGCTACATTTTTTGTGGTCGGAGACAATGTGAGGAAACATCCTGAAGTGTTTGCTGAAGTAAAACGTTGTGGTCACCTTGTCGGAAATCACACGATGAATCATTTGCAAGGAATAAAAGTATCGTCCGACGATTATATTGAAAATGTAAAAAAAGCAGATGCTTATGTCGGCAGCACTCTCTTCAGACCGCCTCATGGGATAATGAAGATGAAACAGCTGAAGGAGTTGCGACAAAATTTCACGATAGTGATGCATGATTTGGTGACACGCGATTATTCGCGACACATGACCGCAGAAGATGTGGTTAATAATGTTAAGAAATATACTCGTCCCGGTTCAATCATCGTATTTCATGATTCATTGAAGAGCGAGATGAGACTGAAAGAAGCATTGCCGAAAAGTATAGAATGGTTGATTAAAGAGGGTTACACATTTCAAACTCTTGAAGCTTTTGAAAAAGTAAAAATAGAAAAATGAACGACAAAAAGCAAAAAAAAGTATTGGTCACCGGAGCCGGCGGTTTTGTAGGTGGTTTTATAGTGGAAGAAGGATTGCGACGTGGTTATCAAACGTGGGCTACCGTACGCAAAAGTACATCCAAAGAATACCTTCAAGATGATCGTATCCGCTTCATAGAACCTGATTTTGCGAGTGTCGATTCAATGGTGGCGACATTTGAAGACGCTTTAGGTGCAAACGAACGTTGGGATTATGTCATATATAATCTTGGAGCGACAAAATGTACTGATTTCAACGATTTTATGAGAATTAACCATGACTATCTCAAAGCATTTGTAGAAGCATTAAAGAAAGCGAATAAAATGCCCGAAAAATTGCTGTTTATGAGTAGCCTGTCAGCTATGGGCCCCGGCGATGAGGTAGATTACACTCCCTTTACTCCTCAAATGACACCCTCTCCCAATACAAAGTACGGAGAGTCGAAGTTAAAAGCAGAAGAAATGCTTCGAGCATCGGGCGTCCCGGCGATAATATTCAGGGCGACAGGAGTGTACGGACCGAGAGAAAAGGACTATTTTATGATGTTTAAGTCGATAAAGTCAGGATTTGATTTTTCTGTCGGTTTTAGAAAACAATTACTGACATTTATCTATTCGTCAGACTTGGTCGAAGCAATGTATGATGCATTGGAAAAAGGTCCGACAGGAAAGACATATATCATCGCGGAAGATAGGGCTTACACGCAGAAAGAATTTCGGGAAATATCGGCAAAAGTGCTTGGCAAGCGATTTGTGGTGCCGATGCAAATGCCGATATGGGCAGTCTATGCTGTGTCGGTCATAGCTGAGAAAATAGGAGTGATGCGTAAAAAGCCATCGACATTGAACAGAGATAAATTTCGCATAATGCGTCAGCGTAATTGGTCGGCTGACATAAGTGATGCCCAAAGAGATTTTGGGTTCAAGCCGAGGGTGTCGCTTCGTCAAGGAGTGCAAACAGCAATAGAATGGTATAAAAAAGAAGGATGGTTGTGATATGCCTGACAGTCTGCATAATAACATATTATCGGATACAATAGTGATAGAGACGGCAGAAATCAGTCCGTTAAAAGGGATAATACTCGAAACTGCTCCGAAAGATTCGTTTGGAGAATATCGAGGGGAATCGTCGTGGACTGAAAGTTGGGTTATGTCGTCGTTGATACTGCTTTTTGTAATTGTTTGTTTTCGCTACCGTAACAATCTCAAATACATAAAAACATTAGTGAATGAAATGGTCGAAGTCCGTCCCCGAAATAATATGTTTGACGACACTATGAGGGAGACTTCGTTGCTTGTGATACTAAATGCACTATGTATGATGTCGTTGGGCGTGTTATTGTATATTGGCGTTTTGTATTTTGGAGAGAAGCAAATATTCGAGATAAATTCGCGAGCAATACTATTGTCGATAGGTTTGGTGTCGATATTTTTTCTATGGCAAGTAGTGCTATATTGGATAGTAGGCAAGGTCTATTCCGATACCCCTTCTACGAATTTATGGCTCAAAGGTTTTGCCGCATCACAAGGGCTGTTGGGTTTGGTGTTGTTGCCATTAGCTGTTATGGCATTAGTACAGCCCGATTTTATCTCAATAGCAATATATTTGTCTTTGGCAGCCTATTTAGTGTCAAGATTTATATTTATTTTTAAAGGTTTAAGAATTTTTTTCAACCATATTTCATCGTTGTTGCTTTTTTTGTATTACCTTTGCACCCTTGAAATTGTACCGATAGTAATAGTCTGTAAAATAGCTATATATATAACCAAATAATGGAATTTTATCGGTGCATAATAAATTTTGATACACAAAGATGAATATTAAAAAAATCTTAATTTCGCAACCCAAGCCGGCATCAGATAAATCACCATATTATGATATTGCCGAGAAATATGGAGTTGAAATGGTGTTTCGTCCTTTCATAAAAGTTGAAGGATTGAATGCAAAAGAATTTCGCCAATCAAAAATCAATGTAGCAGAATACACCGCAGTAATATTAACTGCCCGTACTGCTGTTGACCATTTTTTTCGTCTTTGCGAAGAGTTGAGAGTAGAAATCCCTGACACTATGAAATATTTCTGTACGACAGAATCGATAGCATTGTATCTGCAGAAATATATCGTCTATCGAAAAAGAAAAATATTTTTTGGGAAATCGGGAAAATTAGACGATCCTTCATTATTGCAAAGTCTTAATAAACATTCAAAAGAAAAATTCATATTCCCTGTTTCGGATGTGCATAAGGACAATCTTTCGGCACTTGATGCCAGCAAAATCAATTACACAAAGGCTACAATGTACCGCACTGTGAGCAATGATTTCGGTCCGGATGAACCGTTTGATTACGATGCATTAGTGTTTTTCAGTCCGGCAGGAATTGATTCTTTATTGAAGAATTTTCCTGATTTTGCAAAAGAGGAACAAAAGATAGTAATAGGCTGTTTCGGTTCTACAACTGCAAAGGCAGTGAAAGATGCAGGGCTTAGATTGGATATTGAAGCACCGACAGCGAAGGCACCTTCAATGACAGCCGCCCTCGAATTATATTTGAAAGAAAATTCAGGAAAATAACTAAGGTTCAAGCTATAAGAAAGAGACTTATCTCGAAAAGATAGGTCTCTTTTTCGTGTTATGAATGACGGAATTATCGAAGTCTGATGGATTCGCCGGGCAGGTCTTTTACGTCGGGATTCAGCTTTTGAATATAGGATAGTTTCATGCCGAAACGTTGCGAAAGTGAATGAATTGATTCATCCTCGCCGATGGTGGCTTCTGTGATTTCGTCAGGAGCAGTTTCTGATTTCTCTTGAAGATAGACTTCTTGCCACGATTTTATTTCACCATCTTTTTTTACGTCGTTGTATTTAAGCAGTTTTTTTAGTTTTATGTCGAATTCTTCAGCGATGTCGGAATATGTGTCTCCCGGATTTGCTATGACATAGTGAAGTCCTCGCGAAGTTCTGACGGGATGCGAAGCCTTTAGCATTTCGATGATAAACCACGCATCGCTATGTTGTTTGCGTCCCTCTTCAGAGTCGAATCGGTCTAATGAATAGCGTTCGATGATAGAAATCAGTCGGTCGGCATAATTGGGGTCGGTGGCATATCCACATAGCTTTAGACCTTTAGCCCAACCTTCATAATCCTCGACTGCAAGTTCGAAAAGAGGTGCATATCTTTTGCGTTTGAGAAATTTGGAATGGTCTTCATAACTTTCCAATACAGAATCGTAAGTGCGGAAACATTCTCCGGCTTCATCGTCATCGCGATACATTTTTCCTCCTTGCCAATCTTTATGACATTTTATGCCGAAATGATTGTTTCCTTCCGAAGCGAGTGTGCTTTTGCCTGCGGCACTTTCCAGCAGGCCTTGAGCGAGAGTTATTGAAGCCGGAATGCCGTAGATTTCTTGTTGTTGGATTGCAATGTTGCAGTATGTATCGATGTATTGCGTATAGCGTTCGTTGGCGGTTTGTGCAGATACACAAAAGCCAATGCATAAAAAATATAGAATTAATTTTAGTTTAGACATACGAAATCCTTGAATCTTATTTTGCAAAGGTAGCGAAAAAGAGGTATATTTGCAACGTAATTATAATTTTGTCAGGTTCGATAAAATTGTATTGGCAAGATTTTGGTCGTTTTTGATTTTTATTAGGTCATTAAAACTCTCAAAATCTTTCCGAATCAAACGATATTGAAATAAGAAAGCCGATAGATATTGCATGAAAGAATTAGAATTGATAACCAAAATCAAGGTAGTCGGATATGAGGAGTTGTCTGAAGAGCTACGACGCCTTATTGATGCCGCCAAAGAGGCGACAAAAGGGAGTTATGCCCCATATTCGAAGTTTAAAGTAGGAGCTGCCATTTTGCTTGACAATATGGAGATAGTGGCGGGGGCTAATCAAGAGAATGCCGCATTTCCTTCCGGCACATGTGGCGAGCGAAGTGCCTGCTTTTATGCATCTGCAAAATATCCCGGTATAGCATTTAAGAAAATAGCCATAGCGGCCTATACAAACGGAGCGTTTCAGAGACAACCAATATCTCCATGCGGAGCGTGTCGCCAAGCGTTGTTGGAGTATGAAACCTTGTATGGAGACATTGAGATATTACTATACGGGGAAGATGTTATTTTTATAGTGCCGAGCGTAAAAAGTCTTCTGCCGCTCTGTTTTTCAGAATTTTAGCGGCAAAAGCGTAATTGGTCAGACGATTGACGTTTGTCTGGCTTCGGCTATGAGGTTGGTCAGTTCGATGAATTGTTTGACGCTGAGTTGTTCCGGACGTTTTGACATAATTTCATATTGAGCAATGCTTGAGCCTTTCGGGAGCAAGGATGACAGCGAATTTCGTAAAGTTTTTCGGCGTTGCCCGAATCCGGTTTTTACGATTGTTTTAAAAAGAGTTTCATCGCATCCGAGGTCGGTGGTGGCATTACGAGTCAATCTGAGTACACCGCTTTTGACTTTTGGCGGAGGGTTGAAGACATTTTCGTCTACGGTGAAAAGATATTCGCAGTCGTACCATGTTTGTAGCAATACAGATAAAATGCCATACACTTTAGAACCCGGTTTAGCACAAATGCGTTGAGCCACTTCACGTTGTAACATTCCACAGCAAAGGGGAATTTTGTCTTTGTGGTCGAGAATTTTGAAAAATATTTGCGAAGAAATGTTGTAGGGATAATTACCAATGACAGCAAATTTATCGGCAAACAATTTGTCGATGTCAATCTTGAGGAAATCGCCTTCGATGACATCTAATTCCGGATAAACCCTGTTAAGATATTCCACACTTTCGGTGTCGATTTCAATCACTTTCAGTTGTTTGTTTGATTGAATAAGAAACTGTGTCAGCACCCCCATTCCCGGACCGATTTCAATCACCGGAAGATTATTAAGAGCTTCGTTGGAATTGATGTTGAGGGTGTCGGCAATACGTTGTGCGACACTGAGGTCGGTCAAAAAGTGTTGACCTAATGCTTTTTTAGGGCGGACTTTAGATTGCATATTCATCGTTAATTAGCCAAGTTTCAATTGATTTTGTTTGAGAGGAGAAGTTTGCACCGATTTTTATGATTTCTTTGCCGGAAGATTTAAACGGCTCGTCGTAGTGCTTTTGTTTGATTTGAGCAAGAGCTTCTTCTGCCGAGCCATCTAATTTGAACTCTATCAAGTAGATGAATCGCGATGTTTCGATAGTGAGGTCGATGCGTCCGGCAGATGTCTGATATTCGGCATTGACGTAGAACCCCATTAATTTAGTCAAGATGTAGACCACATTTTGATAATGTCGTTCACGATCGTTATTTTGTGCCAAGAGGTATGGCGTGTCGGAGAATAGCGATTGAATTCGGAGCATGAACGATTCGACTTGTCCGTTTTCGATATCTCTGACAAAATGACTGATGTTGAAATTTCTACGACCGCGTTCGTGTTGAGTGTAGAAAGGCATAATAAATTTGAGAAATCCGTTTTTGACTTCTCTGTTAGGGTAGCCAAGACGATAGGTTTCAAACTCCGGGTCAAATGATTTTATAGTCAGGTAGCCACTTTGATAGATTACGGGCAAGGGGTTGGGCGATTCAAAAATACAATTCAGTGTGTCGGAATCGACTTCGTCGGTGGTGAGGTGGCTAAGGTCGTAGTCGCTTTTGCGTAGCATATCGACGAGTAAAGTCGGTGTCCCTGTCTCAAACCAGTAGCTTCCAAATTCTTTGCGTTTCAGAGTGTTAAGCACGCTGAAAGGATTGTAGATGCCTTCGCCGTTTCGATGAAAACGATAGCCGTCGTAATCTTCTTTAAGTCGTTGATACGCAGTCTCTTTGGATAAGTCGTTTTTTTGAGCAAGCTCTGCGATACTCGAATCGAAATATTTATGCATTTCTGAGGCGGTGATACCACAAATGGCACTATATTCTTTTGCCATAGAAATGTCTTCAAGGTTGTTTAGGTCGGAAAATACGCTGACTTTTCCAAACTTTGTTACTCCGGTGAGCATCGCAAATTTGATGTATTTATCGCAACTTTTCAGTGCTCCATAGAATGCTTTGAGTGTATTTCGATATTCGTTGAGCAAAGGTTGATTGTTGAAGGCTTGAAGCAACGGTTTGTCATATTCATCCACGAGAATTACGACATTTTTACCGGTTTTTTCGGCTGCACGACGGATAGTGCCGGCAAATCTTCTGGCATCTCCGATTTCGGAGCTGTCATTGCCGTAGATAGATTCCCATTTAGTCAGCGACTCGTCTAAGATTGCAATCAGGTCTTGGGGAGAATCGTATTTTTGAGTATTAAGGTCGAGATGAAGAATGGGATAGGCTGCCCAATCATTTTCCTTTTTAGAGATGTCAAGATCGAAGAAAAGGTCGCGTTTCCCTTCAAAATATGCTTCGATAGTGGAAAGCAACAGGCTTTTGCCAAATCTTCTCGGACGACTTAAGAAATAATATTTTCCGGTATTGATGATGTTGTGGATATAAGCAGTCTTGTCGATATAGACGTAGCCGTTACGTCTTAAATCTTCAAAACTTTGTATTCCAATCGGATATTTCAATTCGTCCATACTCTAAATTCAGGCAGGTTTTATTTTAAGCAGGCATTGTCAATTAAATGTCACCTGCCTTAAGATGTTTCGCAACTGCAAATTTAGTTAATTGTTCGGAATTTCTAAAATAAATTTGTTTTTTCTTGTGTCAATCGCTAACTTTGTGCTATAATTGAGATAGAAGTGGATTTGACGCATAAATAGTGAAATAATATAAAATAGCACAACGATGAAAGACTTTTTCAGCCTGATAAGGCGATTTGCGATTCCGTATAAATGGAATGTGATATTGAATGTCATATTCAATGTGCTTGCCGCTTTCTTGACCTTGTTTTCATTCGCTTTTATTATCCCTATATTGCAAATGCTATTCAAGATGGAAGTGGCGACTTATCATTATATGGAGATGGGCGAAGCATCGTTAAAGGATGTGGCAATCAATAATTTTTATTATTACACAAATCAAGTGATTCAGGCTCAAGGCGAGTCGGTAGCCTTAATGGGGCTTGCGGTGTTGCTTGTCGTAATGACGTTGTTGAAAACCGGGGCGACATATTTAAGTTCACATTTCATTATTCCGATGCGAAATGGGATTATCAGGGATATTCGCAACAAGATGTATGACAAGATACTGAGCCTCCCAATCGGCTTTTTCACCAATGAACGCAAAGGGGATGTAATGGCACGAATGTCGAACGACGTTATGGAGATAGATGCCTCGGTGATGTCGTCGATAGATATGCTATTCAAGAATCCGATAATGATAATAGTCTGTCTGACAATGATGATAATGGTGAGTTGGCAGCTGACCTTGTTTGTGTTGGTGTTATTGCCAATAGCCGGATTTGTAATGGGTACAGTCGGAAAGCGACTTAAACGCAGTTCGTCGGAAGCTATGCGGCAATGGGGGCAATTATTATCAATGATGGAAGAGACGCTTGGAGGTTTGAGAATTATCAAAGCATTTAATGCGGAAAATAAGATGGGTCGTCGATTCCATACGGAAAATCAAAAGTTCTACAAAATATCCAATAGTATTCAGCGACGTTATTCCCTTGCACACCCGATGAGCGAATTTCTCGGCACCACAGCAATAGCAATCGTATTGTGGTTTGGGGGAACATTGATATTGTCGGGAGACAGCACGATCGATGCTCCGTCGTTTATCTATTATATGGTGATATTTTATAGCATAATCAATCCGGCAAAAGAGTTGTCGAAAGCCGGTTATTCGATACAAAAAGGGATGGCATCAATGCAAAGGATAGACAAAATCTTGAATGCAGTCAATCCAATCACAGATCCTGAAAATCCGGTAGAAGAGCCAATTAAAGGGCGAAAAGATAAAGTGTCGATAAGCTTTAAAAATGTAAAATTTGCTTATGATGACATGCATAATGTGATAGATGATGTCACACTTGAAGTGCCTGCCGGCAGCACAGTGGCGATAGTCGGTCAGTCAGGGTCAGGAAAATCGACGCTTGTGGATTTAATACCGCGTTTTTGGGACGTCTCGTCCGGCTCTATAGAGATAGACGGGAAGGATGTAAGGCATTATCGTGTGAGCGATTTGCGAGAAATGATGGGTAATGTCAATCAAGAAGCGATATTGTTTAACGATACATTCTATAATAATATCACATTTGGTGTGAAAGATGCCACACCTCAAGAGGTGGAAACGGCTGCCAAGATAGCCAATGCTCACGATTTTATTATGGAGAATCCTGACGGATATGAAGGAAATATCGGAGATAGAGGATGTAAATTGTCGGGTGGTCAGCGTCAACGTATCAGCATAGCTCGAGCAATACTTAAAAATCCGCCGATATTGATACTCGATGAAGCAACGTCGGCACTCGATACGGAGAGCGAACGGCTTGTGCAGGAGGCTTTGGAAAGATTGATGAAAAATCGTACGACGGTGGTAATTGCCCACCGACTATCTACAATAGCCTCTGCCGATTTAATATGTGTGATGCATCAAGGTAAAATCGTGGAGCGTGGCACACATGAGGAGTTGCTCAAAGCCGCCGGTTATTATAAACGATTGGTGGATATGCAGAAATTTTAAAGACAGAAGATAATAAATTGATTATCAGATATAATTATGTATAACATTGCAATATTGGCATCGGGTAATGGCTCGAATGCGGAAAATATAGCCCGCCTTTTTAATCAAGGCAATAAAATTAAGATTTCGCTTGTCATTTCAAATAGAGAAAAAGCGAAGGTGCATCAGCGGATGGAATCGCTTGGAGTGCCAAGTATCACTATTCCTAATGCGGTGTGGGATAATGAGCCGATGCAGGTGGTCGAAGTGTTGAAAAAATATAATATCGACCTTGTGGTGCTTGCCGGTTTTATGCATAAGATTGAGCCGGAAATCATCCACGCCTATGAAGGAAGAATGATAAACATTCATCCCTCGTTGCTCCCTGCTTATGGAGGGAAAGGGATGTGGGGACACCATGTGCATGAAGCAGTAATAGCCAATAAGGAGAAGAAAAGTGGTGTGACAGTGCATTATGTCAGTGAAGAAATTGATGGTGGCGAAATATTGATGCGGCAAAGCATCGATTTAGAGGAAGGAGAAACTGCTGAAACGCTGGAAGAAAAAATACATAAAATAGAGTATGATTTGTATCCTCGTGCAATCGTGGCGGCAGTCGATAGATTGAAAAATGCAGGTCCTCACCTTTCAGAACAAACGTCTTCATCTCAAGATTCGGAAAGACAAAAAGTTGCGGTCCCTCCAAAGCCGAATAATAGTGTCGATGTGGATGAAGCATGGGCAAACGATTTGAAGATTAAATTTGATAGAGAGAAGGCAGAAGAGGCTCAACGTCAACAAAATCAACCGTCGCAACTTGAGAGCGGACAGCCTATGCCGAATCCGTTGCCAAGGATGAATAATTATGGTAGCGGTGCTTCGTCGCAACCTAACGAACCGATGCCACCTACATACTTAGTGTGGGCAGTGCTTGCGACAGTGTTATGCTGTTTGATTCCCGGCATTGTGGCAATAATCTATTCTTCACAAGTGAGCTCAAAATATTATGCCGGCGACATAGAAGGTGCAAAACGTGCATCAAAACGAGTGGAAATTTGGGTGATAGTATCGTTTGTTTTAGGGGTGCTTTCTGCAACCGTAATCCAACCTGTAATGATGCTCAAAGGATTGATCTGATGTTGTAATCTGTCGGATAAACAGAAATTTGTCAGACGAATGTTAGGCTTTTAGCAATGGGGAGTTATCTTGCTCCCCAAAGTAGTTTTTTGCGGATAGTTGCGGCGAAGTTTTCCTCTTTTCGATGCATCACAAATATGTCGAAATCAGCTCGCTTCACAAGGATTGTAGTATTGCATGGCATACTGAAAGAACGTCCGTCCAAGCTGACTCTGTAAGAAGCAGAACGAGATAAAGTGGTTGCTGAAATAGTGGAATTTGAACTTACCACAAGCGGTCGCATAGTTAACGAATGTGGAGCAATAGGCGAAAGGACAAAATTGTCGACAGTGGGTTGGAGAATCGGACCTCCGACCGACATGTTATAGCCTGTAGAGCCTGTGGCAGTGGAGACGATAAGACCGTCGACAAGATAGTCGGTGAGGTAGAAATTGTCGATTTCAGTTTTGACTGTAATCATCGAAGATGTGTCTTGTTTCAGGATAGCGACTTCGTTAAGAGCGTAGGGCCACACATCATCGGGTAAATTGTCAGCAGAAATTTGCAAGACTCCGCGATGTTCGATAAGCAAAGTATCCGACAAAAGTTCGTCGATGATGGAGTGCATTTCGTCAAGTCGACACACCGACAGGAAGCCGAGATGTCCGGTGTTGATACCTAAAATCGGGATATTCCGGTTGCCCACCCATTGAGCGGAGTGTAAGAAAGTGCCGTCACCACCGATGCTGATGACTGCTTTTGCATCGTCGGATGGAGAATCCACTTTAGTGATTCCAAACGGTTCTAAATCAATTCGTTGAGATAGATATGAGAGAAAAGGAGAGTTAATTTCAATCTTAACTCCATTGTCGTATAGCAGACTAAAAAAATCTTTAAGTCTATCAAGATGTTCGTCTTGATAAGTATTGCCGTTAATGGCTATTTTGAGGAGTTTCATATCAGACATTTAGATAAACAGATAGTTCGTGTAAGCGTTGTGAAGAAATTTCAGCACTTTTAAAGTTGGACGCGAATGCATCGACAACCGTCATCTCGTAGCGTTCGATGGAACGAATTGCGGCAGAAGGGTCGATATGCCCGATGCGAAGTGTGATACGTATCATTCCGGAATCTGTCGGAGTGGAAATCATATCAAACAGGTGAGCATCAGCATCTTCTATGGCGTGAGCAATCTTCGATGCGGAAAAATTTTCCGGCGTACATTCGACAATAATAATAGAACAATCATCTCTGCCAATAATGGTGTTTGCAAGACTATTAACCATAGCATCGGCATTGATTCTGCCGATAGCTTTGCCATTATCGGTTACAATAAGGGAGAGGTTGGGAGAGTCGGTCAATCGCGGCAAAATCTCAAAAATATGTTCATTTGCATCCACCACATATCGATGAGCTGCCGATGAATCAGCAAAATTGCTTGAAAAATCGGGGCCAAAAGGGATAATAATGTCGCGAGCTGTCATAAAAAAAATTAAAATATATGTCAATCAAAAAAAAATAACTATTTTTGCAAAACGATAAATAAAGGGCTAAAAAAGCCGTATAAAATCATTTGTCGCCAAAGGTACAAATTTTATGCCATATAACAAATAAAGGAGATAAAATCCTTAAGGCAGGTTCTATAAAATTGATTTGGATAGATTTTGAGAATTTAAATGCGGAGATTTCAATATAGAAAAAGGAGCTTAGCGAGCTAAGCGACTGACGAAATTGCAGAAATCGACCGATTAAAACTCAAAAGCGACTAAAAGCCTGTCAAACTAAATAAAATGAAATAAAACTAACCCGGTAGTGTTCAATTTATAGAACCTGCCTTAATAATAAATATGAAAGTAAATTTAAGTGTAAATATCAATAAAGTAGCGACATTGCGAAATGCTCGCGGAGAAAATGTGCCGGACGTGCAAAAGTTTGCAGTCGATTGTGAGCAATTTGGAGCTCAAGGCATCACAGTTCATCCTCGTCCTGACGAACGTCATATAAAAAGAGATGATGTATTTAGACTTCGTCCGATAGTAAAGACAGAGTTTAACATAGAGGGTTATCCGACCAAAGAATTTATGGATTTGGTGTTGAAAGTAAAGCCGGAGCAAGTGACATTAGTGCCGGATGCACCTGATGCGTTGACTTCGTCTGCAGGATGGGATGTAGAAAACAATATGGAATTTCTGTCGGCAATAGTGGAAACGCTGAAAGAAGCCGGGATACGTTCATCAATATTTGTGTCGGCTGATGCAGATATAATTAAGGCGGCGGCAAAGACCGGGGCTGACCGTGTGGAGCTTTATACAAAGCCTTATGCGGACCTCTATGATGCGAATAGAGAAGAGGCTGTAAAGCCTTTTGTGGAAGCATCTATCGCTGCTCACAATGTCGGTTTGGGTGTAAACGCAGGGCATGATTTGAATCTTCGCAATCTTCGCTATTTTGCAGAGCAATTGCCTTATCTTAATGAGGTTTCCATAGGTCACGCGATAATCAGTGATGCTCTATATCTTGGTATAGAAGCTACGATTAAAGCATATAGAGAATGTCTTAAAAACAATAACAACTAAAAATACAAAAATATGACAACTGTTGAAAATCAAACACTTTCATTGTGGGACTTGACGCTTGATGGCGGGTATATAATGATTCCACTTGCAGTGTTGTTGTTAGTGAGCATATATGTCTTCATCGAGAGAAGCATTGCAGTGTCGCGAGCTTCGAAAGAGGATGCGTCGTTTATGCAAAAAATACGCGATTACATCCATGAAGGGGAGATAGAGAGTGCTACAAAATTATGTAAAAAGACAGATACGCCTTATTCACGATTGATACACAAAGGAATCACACGAATAGGACGCCCGATGAACGATGTGCTTGTGGCAATTGAAAACACCGGTAATATTGAAGTTTCGGCGTTAGGCAAAGGATTTACATGGTTGTCAACGACCGCCGCCGCTGCACCGATGCTCGGATTTTTGGGTACGGTAACGGGAATGGTGGAGGCATTTTTTGCCTTGGCAAATGCCGGTACAAGTGCAAATATAACAGTGCTTTCAAGCGGAATATATCAGGCTCTTGTTACGACAGTGGCAGGTCTGATAGTAGGTATTATCGCATTGTTTGCCTATAACTATTTGGTGTCGAGAGTGAACAGAATTATGAATAATATGGAGTCCAAAACGATGGAATTTATGGACCTCCTAAACGAACCGTCTGCATAACGTTTTCGGATATGGCATTAAAACGACAATATCAGACACAAGTATCTTTTTCGATGTCGTCGATGACAGATGTGATATTTCTGTTGCTCATATTCTTTATGGTGACATCCACCTTGATATTTCCGGCTGCAATAGAAGTAAACTTGCCGCAAAGTGCGACACAAACTTCGTTGAAGCCTGTAACAGAGGTCTATATAGATAGTCTGAACAATATCTATATAGTGGCAAATCGCACCGATTCGATAAAAGAAAATACGACGCCGGTGCAGGTGTCGTATGACAAATTGTTGGCATCGCTTAAATTAATACAGCAGACAGATTCGTTGCGAGCAATAGCTTTGTATGCCGATAGCAATATAGAATATGGCAAAGTGGTGGAAGTGCTTGATATGGCAGCTCGCAATAATCTGAAAATGGTGTTGGCGACAAAAGCTTCTCAAACGAAGATTGAAGAAGCATCAGCCTCAGCTGAACAATCACCAAATTGACGTGTGGATTCGGATGAAATCGACTGACTCAAAAGATAAATTAATCGCAATTATCGCTACTGCAATGGTGGCGGTAGTTATCATTGTGATGCTTCTGCTCTGTTCGTTGAGTTGGGATAAAGAGTCGTTGACAGCTCAAAACGAGCGAAAAGAGAAGGAAGAGGAGGAGATATTTTTCGAAATGGAATTAGTGGAGCTTGGTGAACCGGATTCAAATGCAGATGATAGTCCGGCACCGTCGCCACTCGGCGAGCCTGAATTTTCGGAAGATCCCAACGATGAGCTTGTCACCCCCGGTGAAAATCCGGAACCGACACCACCGACAGAAAAATTAGTAACGCAGACGGCTCCAAGCCCCGTTCAGTCGGTAGAACCGTCGCTGACCGAAAAAGAAAAATCAAAGATAAGTTCCGATATGGCTAAAGGTTTTTCGTCGAAGAATGGAAAGCCGGACGGAAAGAATGGCAGTGCGGGCTCCGGAGGCACAGGAGAAGGAGTGAAAGGCTCAATCGATGGTCGCACGCTCAAATCTTGCCCGATACCGCTGGTGAAATTGGAACGAAAAGTGGTGGTTGTCGTTAAAATTACAGTAGATGAAAATGGAAATGTGACTGAGGCATCATTTAAAAGTGGCACGTCGGATGCAAAAATCAAGCAAGCGTGTGTCGATGCGGCTCGAGGAGCAAAATGGACAGCATCGAAAGGAAAATTCCGCCAGACAGGTACGATAACATTCACAATAATTCCGACATAAGGTAGCGTTCAATCTTCTGAATATGCCGTAAGAGGTGAAAAGTAAGATTAGTTGGAAGAAAAAGTGAAATTTTCCGAGTAGCATCACATTGGATTTGTTGATGTCGTCAACAAATTGTAAATTTGTAGGTTAATTATAAAAACAGACAACCTGAAAATTAAATAAGAAGATTAGGGATAAGATAAATTGATAGAGATTTATGGAAGAAAACTACGAAATACGCCCGGAAGTGATAACCTACGAAGATGTGTGCAAAATGGTGCCATTCTTCAATGGTCGAAAGAAATTGGTAAATTCACTATTTAAATTCTTGTCGATAGATAAAGTGAATGATGTTCATTCACGCCATTGTTCCACTCCCGGTATCCCATTCTCGCATGCCTTAATAGAAAAAGAATTTCAAATCAAACTTCGAGTTGACAATGAGGATGTGCTTGACCGATTTCCGGGACAAGCATTTATCACCGTCAGCAATCACCCTTTCGGAGCCTTAGATGGAATCGCATTGTTGCACTTAGTTGGCAAACATCGCCCGGATTTTAAAGTGATGGTCAATATGTTTTTGAATTATATTTCAGCAATGCGACCGGGATTTATTGCCGTCGACCCTTCGTCGAGCGATGATCCGAAGAAAAAAGCGGTCACAGTGCAAGGGATTCGCAAAGCGATGGTTCAAGTAAAGAAAAATTCGCCTATCGGATTTTTCCCTGCCGGGGCAGTAGCAAAAGTCAAAAAAGATTTGGAAATTCGCGATAGAGAATGGCAACCGTCCATAATCCGTCTCATACAGCAGCTCAAAGTGCCGGTAGTGCCAATCTATTTCCATGGGCGGAATAGTGTGTTTTTCAATATCCTTGGTATGATAAGTTGGAAAATTCGCACGTTGAGATTGCCGGCAGAGGTGTTTAGAAAGAAAGGGAAGGAGATGCACATCTCTGTGGGAGAGCCTATTATGCCGGAAGAATATTTGAAACATACTTCGGTAGAAGAGTTAGGTGAATACTTATATAGCAAAACATTCGAATTAAAGAATATAAAATAAGGATATGGAATATTCAGCCCTTGACGTATCGCCGGAAGTGCTTCAGGCAAAGCAACGATTTTCGATAATAGGAAATTCGAAAACGTTGGTCAATGCAGTGGAGCGAGCCATAAAAGTAGCCCCAATAGATTTGTCGGTGCTTGTTACAGGTGAAAGTGGAAGTGGTAAGGAGTTTTTTCCGAAAATTATCCACACTTATGGTTCTCGAAAACATAACAAATATATAGCAGTCAACTGTGGAGCCATTCCTGAAGGGACCATAGACAGTGAATTGTTTGGGCATGAGAAAGGCTCATTCACCGGGGCTATATCAGCACGTAAGGGATATTTTGAAGAGGCAGATGGAGGTACGATATTCCTTGATGAGGTAGCCGAGCTTCCGTTGACCACACAAGCTCGCTTGCTGAGGGTGTTGGAGTCGGGAGAATTTCTGAAAGTGGGTTCGTCGGTGGTGCAAAAGACCAACATCAGAATCGTGGCTGCTACGAATGTGGATTTGGTGAAAGCAGTGGCGGCAGGGAAGTTTCGCGAAGATTTGTATTATCGATTGTCGACAGTGCAAATCCATGTGCCGCCATTACGAGAACGCGGGGTGGATATAAACCTGTTGGCACGAAAATTTGCGAGTGATTTTGCTGAAAAATATATGACACCGGTGGTTAAGTTCTCGGAAGATGCACGTCGCACAATGAAGCTATATAGATGGCCCGGAAATGTACGTCAACTGAAAAATGTAGTAGAGCAGGTGGCATTGTTCCACGCCGGTGAAGAGGTGGATGGGAATATTATTGGCGAATATTTGCCGGTAAATGTTGGTAATACGTCAATAGTGGCGGTTCAGCCCACCCCGTCGTATGAGACAGAACGCGAAATATTGTGGCAAATGATTTTGTCGATGCAGAATGAAATCAGAATGTTGCGTAAAAAGATAGGACACGATGTGGAAGACGGGCTGCCCGCACTACTTGACTCTGACAATCGACAGATGTTTGCTTCGAAAAATTCTGTGATAAAATATTCTGATGAGCAATTCACTTACAATAAGCCGATTGATGAGCCGACCTCATTGGAAGATACAGAAAAAGAGACTATTCTCAGAGCGTTGGAACGCAATGGCGGTGTCAGAAAAAAAGCGGCATCGGAACTTCATATCTCCGAACGTACGCTTTATAGAAAAATAAAAGAATATGGTCTTGAGACATAAATTATCCGGTCGAAGATGAAAATGAAATTGTGTAGCATAATAAGTTCGATTTTGATATCTGTGTTGTTAAGCGGATGCACCATTAGTTATAAGTTTAATGGTTCGGCAATCAACTACGACATATATAAGACAATCGATATCACGGAATTTCCGATTAGAGCATCGTTGGTCTATCCGCCGTTGCAACAGATATTTGAAAATAAATTGCTGGATTCGATCAGTCGTCAGACACGCCTTGAAGAGACCGACGGAAATAGCGACCTTGAATTGACAGGCGAGATTACGGGCTATTCATTGTCGCCACAAGCTGTGGGAGAGGATGCTTATGCCACCCAAACACGATTGACAATAACTGTGAGAGTGAAATACACCGACTTTAAGAACGATGCAAACAATATCGACCAATCGTTTTCTGCTTATAGGGATTTCCCAAGCACAGAGATGCTGACCGATGTTCAAGATGAATTGTGTCAGGAAATTTGTACGGATTTGGTGGATTTGATATTTAATGCGACTTTAGGAAATTGGTAAACATCTGAAAATGGACGCAAAATTAAGAGAAATAATCACAACTGATGGGATGCCATCAGAATCAGATTTGATTCGCTGGTCGAATGAATATCCGTATTTTGTTGTGCCTGCATTGAAAGCCTTGCGTGCCGAAATCGAATTGTCCGATGAATTGCGTAAGCAACTGAGACGACAACTCGCCATCTCAGTCAGAAATCGAGATGCAATATCTGACGTGTTGGGCGAAGATTTATTGAATTTTGCCGATTTCTATCCGCAAAACAAAACGCCGGAATTGACGACAAATGACACTATCGACACTTTCCTCGAAAAATTCTGTGGAAATAGAAAAAATGAGACAGATGCCTTGACTAAAATGATATTTAATCCGACACCGGATTATGCATCAATTTTAGCCGCAGAGGAGAAACAATCATTGCCAAGCGATAGAGAAATGGATGAGTCGCAAGTTGACGAACGCGAATTGAGAATAAATCAATTCATAGCAAGACAGAAATCGGATAAGTCGTCAGAAGCTGATAAGACGAATGAAACACCGACTGATTTAGGAGATAAATCTGACAAATCGACCAATTCAAGTAAAGGACATAAAGTTGCAGTGTCAGAACCGGAATCGGCGTCGCTGACCGAAAGTTTTGCTAAAATAATGATAAAAAATGGCAATTATAGCAAGGCATTGCAAATTATTACCGATTTAAGTTTGAAAAATTCGGAAAAAAGTATTTACTTTGCAGACCAAATACGATTTTTACAAAAATTGATTATTAACGAAAAAAATAAATAAGAAAAAATGTACATTTTTTTAGCAATCATGATTGTAATTGCGTCATTGCTTTTGATAGGCGCAGTGTTAATTCAAAAATCTAAAGGCGGTGGTCTTGCATCAAATTATGCAAGCGGAAACCAATATATGGGATATCGTAAAACAACCGACTTTATCGAAAAAGCGACATGGACTTTAGCAATTTTTATTTGCGTGTGCAGCATCTGTGCATCATTCGCACTTAAAACTCCTGCTAACAATTCTGCAATCAACGCTTCAGACGTTAAAGTTAAAAATCAGACAGCTGCTCCGACTACAACCACTAAAGAGCAACCTGCACCTGCAAAAGAAATCCCTGCCACTAAGCCTGCTGAGGGAACAAACGAGTAAAGATTAAGAGTTTAAGCTCATAAATAATAGAGAGCATTGGAAATCCGATGCCCTCTATTGTCGTATTTAGTCGTGTGAACTTCTGCAAATTGATGCAATGATAACACGATATGTGTTGTGTTCCGACGATATTGTCAAAGCTGTCGCATTTTTCTGCTTTTGTTTTTATCTTATCGTTGCCGATAATGCACAATTGACAAGCGTATTTTAAAATTGCATGTAAATTTGTTCCGGGACGAATTATTTGCGTTTTTTGAATGTTGCACATTTAGGAGAATATGCGATAGTAATAGCATATCCTTCTGATTCGTAGGAAAATAAGTGGAATTCGATAGGTTTATCGGAGTCGGATGTTTTTACGGTGGCGATTCCGATTTCTTTGTTTGCGATAGACGGAAGTCGGTTGATGCTGATTTGATTTCTGAAGTCCAATCCGGGGGTCAGCATAGCTTTGTAGGTGGCTTCTTTAGCGGTCCATGCTAAAATGTTGGTATTAGTGTCGTTGGCGTCAATCATCACTAATTCGAGGTCTGAGAGGAATCTCTCTCTGATAGAAAGGACTTGGTCGCGGGAAAGGGATTCGACGTCTACACCCATAGCCGTTCGAGGGTCGAAGACAGATAGGTCTGATTCGGGTGTTTTAGGGAGCGAAGCCACGACTAAAATATGGTCTGTGTGAGAGATGGAAATTCTGTATGGTTCGTCTTCGAGGAAAGGAGCACCGGAATCGAGGTGGCGTATAAGCCTGAAACCATCTTGCCCATTTTCGCAATAGACTTGTTTAGCGAGTTCTCTCCAAATTTTGCCGGATTTTTGTTCGTATCCGGTGATTTCTTCGATTTTAATTCCCGGTGGAGTGATATGTCGGTAGTAGATGAATTCAGTTTCCATAGCTAAGTGATGTTGGTGTAAATTTATGGTGGGATTAGTCAGATGTCTGATCTCTTAATAATTTGACTTTAACGCTGGTGATTCGGTGTTTGCTGATGTCAAGGATTGTGAACATACATTGACCGAACGAGAGGACTTCATTGCGTTTAGGGAAGTCGCCTTTGATTGCGAGCAGAAGTCCGGCAAGTGTTTCGGCATCGTTTTCTTTTTCCGCAAATTCATCTTCGTCGGTGTCGGTGATGCGGTGGAAGTCGGAAAGGGTCACTTTGGCGTCAAAGATGAAAGTGTCGTTATCGATACGTTTCACTATCCCGTTTTCGGAATCATCATCGTATTCATCTGCAATGTCACCGACAATTTCTTCTAAAATGTCTTCGAGTGTTACAATTCCTTGTGTGCCTCCGTATTCATCGACTACGATAGCAATGTGTATTTTCTTTTTGCGGAAATCTTCCATCAGGTCGTCAATCATACGTGATTCGGGTACAAAGTATGCCGGTCGAAGTAGCGATTGCCATGTGAAAGAATCATCGCGATTGCCGATATATGGAAGAAGGTCTTTGCTGTAAAGCACTCCTTTGATGTTGTCTTGGTTAGTGTCGTAGACCGGGATTCTTGAATATCCTGATTTGAGAATTGTATCGACCACTTCGCTCCAGGAAGAATGATATTCGATGTCGGTAATATCCACTCTTGAAATCATAATGTCGGCGGCGGCTTTTTCTCCAAAAGAAAGAATTCCTTCGAGCATTTCTTTGTCTTTGCCGGATTCGACGTCGGATATTTCGAGAGCTTGAGATAGTTCGTTAGTAGAGAGACTTTCTGTCTTTTTTGTTACCATTTTCCCCACGAAAGATGTGGATTTTACCAATAATTTAGATAGTGGAGCAAATAGATTGAAAAGGAACATAAGTGCCGGAGCAGCGGCTTTAGCCCAATTGTAGGCTCTGCCTTTAGCGACGAGCTTTGGAAAAATTTCGCCACATAGCAGCAAGATGAAAGTCAGTACGACCGTCTGCAATATGAAACTGAGTATCTCACTATTGAATTTGATAGTTTCGTTTATTGCGAATGTCAAAAGCACAACCATCGATACGTTTACCAAGTTGTTGGAGATTAGGATGGTTGCGAGCAGACGTTCGCTATTGCTGATTAAGTGGTGGGCTTTTTGACAATTTTTGCTTTCTGCTTCTTCTAATTCGTCAATATTGGATTGAGACAGAGAGAAAAAAGCGATTTCGCTACCGGAAACAAAAGCGGATATGCAAATGCAGCATAGGGCAATAAATACGGTTAGACCCCATGCTGCCCAAGAAATGTTCTCGGGGCTGTGGAATTCTAAAGCCGGTTGAAAAGAGTTTGTTAAATCAGCCAATAAGAATGGCGTAGGTAAAGGGTCTGTGTCCAAAATTATATTGTGAGTTGATTATGTTTGCAAAGGTAGTTAAAATTTCTGCAATTCACAACATCGACAAGTAAGATTCATTCGAAATGACCGCTTAAGGAGTGGATTTGGTCATGGCGAATGAATCTTGAAGGCGGGATAATAGATTATTTTGTCAGTGAGTTTGTGTTTTCTATTCTCCCCATTTGTTGTTTTTTCCGCAAAGGGAGCCTAAAAAGCATCCGAGAAGCCCGATGATAATGATTATTGTCATAATTTTTGTTTAATTTGCAAAATGTTTTTATTTTGCTTTGTTTCCCATAATTTATATGAAATAGTTTTTGAGATTGAGAACAACGATGGCTACACCTAAGGCGTAAATGAGGATGAGTGGAATAGGAATTCTGCGTTTCATAACTATAAATTTAAGAGTTAATGTTTGGCTTTATATTGAAGCGTTGATTATTTATAGTGCAAAGATACGCAGAGGCGACTGCAGTGAAATTGCAGTGAAATGTTAAAAAGTGTAATGGTTTTAATCAAAAAGCGAAGGTTGCAGACAAGGTCCGAAAGAGCGACGGTGTAGAGGGGAAATACCGTATTTGATAATTGCTTCGCGATGTTCTTTGGTAGGGTAGCCTTTGTTTTTCTTCCAGCCGTAGAGTTGGAATTTTTCGGCGGCTTTCAACATAAATTCGTCGCGGTGAGTTTTTGCAAGGATAGAAGCGGCGGCAATCGACATAAATTTAGCATCTCCTTTGATGATAGTGGTGTGAGGGATGTCGGGATAATTTATAAATTTGTTTCCGTCGATAAGGAGGTGTTGCGGTCGTAAAGAGAGTTTATCAATAGCTCTGTGCATACCGATAATTGAGGCATTCAGGATATTGATTCGGTCGATTTCCTCAGGTTCTACCATCACAACGCTCCATGCAAGAGCTTCGCGTTCGATGATTGGTCGGAGCATTTCGCGTTGTCGTTCGGTAAGTTTTTTCGAATCGTTGAGTAATTCGTTTTTGAAATCAGGAGGTAGAATTACAGCTGCGGCAGCCACCGGTCCGGCAAGGCAACCGCGTCCGGCTTCGTCGCATCCGGCTTCTATTCTATTTGGTTCCAAGCATTGTAGCAGCATTATTTGTCTCGGCGAATAATGTAATCAAATATTTCGCGGAATAATTGGCGTGCGTCGTTGTCGGGGTATTGGCAAATGATTTTGTCGGCACGTTGTTGCATTGCGAGCATTTTGGTGTAGGCGTAATCGATACCTCCGTTAGCTTTGGCAAAATCGATTAGAGTAGAGATGTCTGGTTCGGATAGATTTCCGTCAATGATAAGTTGTTTCATATTGTCGGCAATCTTCTTAGGTGCATTGTTAAGGGCATAGAGCAAAGGCAGGGTGACTTTCCCTTCGCGGAGGTCGTTGCCTGTAGGTTTGCCAATTTTGTCATCGTTGAAATAGTCGAAGATGTCGTCTTTGATTTGGAAGCAAAGTCCTAACAGCTCGGCATATTCAAGCATAGGTTTTATTTTGTCGGGATTAGCGTTGCCGGCTTCAGCTCCCATTTGTATGCAATTAATGAAAAGAGAGGCGGTTTTTTTGCGAATCATTGACATATATTTGTTTTCGTCGAAATGGTGGTCGCGAGCATTGCATATTTGCTCGATTTCTCCTAACGACAATTCTTTGCCAAGGTTAGATAGGGCGGAAATGATAGAAATTCTGCCTGTGTGAATACCTGCGGCAAGGGAGTTGGATACGAAAAAGTCGCCGACTAATACTGAAATGTGATTGTCCCAAATAGAATTTATAGTGTCGACGCCACGTCTTTTTTTAGTGTCGTCTACTACGTCGTCGTGAATGAGTGATGCATTATGCAGCATTTCTAACGCGGCACCGGCGTAAAGCACATGTTCGTTGACTTCGCCCAGCATCTTGGCACTTAAAATAACCAAGATAGGACGAATTTGTTTTCCTTTGGTGCGGAGATATGTAGTTACGACCTCGTTCATCAATTCGCTGTTAGTTGCAAGCGAATCGGTAATAATCCGATTTAGGGCTTCTAATTCGGGTTTTAGGGTCTGTTGGATAGTTTCTAAATGATTCATAACAAAAATACACTACAAAATTACATAAAAAATCGGGAAATGTTGTGATTAATCGCAGGAAATTACTAATTTAGCAGTAATTTATATCAATAGCAAGAACAGGATGAGCCAGAATCGATTATTTCTATTAGATGCTTATGCGTTGATTTTCAGAGCATATTATGCATTAATCAAGATGCCACGTGTCACATCGGGAGGTTTTAATACGTCGGCAATATTCGGGTTTGTAAATACCCTTGAGGAGTTGCTACGCAAGGAGAATCCGACGCATATCGCAGTGTGTTTCGATCCTCAAGGTCCGACATTTCGTCATAAAGCATATGAAAATTACAAAGGGGAGCGAGAGGCCACTCCGGAGGATATAAAGAAGTCGATACCGATAATAAAGGATATAATTCGAGCGTATAACATACCTGTAATAGAGGTTGAAGGCTATGAAGCGGATGATGTGATAGGGACATTGTCAAAGCGAGCTGAGGCTGCCGGATTTACTACATATATGATGACACCGGATAAGGATTTCGGACAATTAGTGTCGGAGAGGGTGTATCAGTACAAGCCGGGTTATCGTGGACAGGATTTTGAGATAAAAGGAGTGGAGGATATTTGCAATCGTTATGGCATAGAACGTCCGGAGCAAGTGATTGATATATTATCGTTGATGGGAGATAAGGTGGATAATATCCCCGGGTGTCCCGGAGTGGGCGAGAAAACGGCGATGAAATTGATTGGCGATTTTGGTGATGTCGAAAGCCTTATTTCACGAAGCGATGAGCTTAAAGGGGCATTAAGGAAGAAGATTGAGGAGAATGTCGAGCAGATACGATTTTCACGATTTCTTGCTACAATCTGCACAGAAGCACCGGTGGAGGTCAGCATAGAATCGTTGATATGCAAAGAGCCGGATATGGAAGAGCTTGCAGAGCTGTTTCGAGGGTTGGAGTTTCGCACATTGATAGAAAGGGTGCGGAAGCGTGTGGGAGTTGCGGCAGTCACAGAGCCTGTCAAGTCTCAGCCGTCGGTTCCGATGCAAGGGAGTCTGTTTGATGATATATGCTTCGGCGAAGAAGATGATAGTGCGGTGGCTCCACGCGAAGAGCAAGAGTTGAAGCAAGAGTATAAATTGATTTCGACAGAAGCCGAATTGAAAGAAGTGGAAGAAGCTATGTCGGGTGTCGATGTGTGTGGTGTGTTTATTGTCAGTGAGGGAGAAATAGATATGTCTGCCCGTTGGATAGGCATTGCATTGTCGATTGCACCCGGGAAAGCATATTATATACCCAATATGGTGGCATCGTCACGCGAAATGCTCCTTGGCATTTTGTCGAATGATAAGATAAAGAAAATAAGCCTACAAGTTAAACGTGATTATGTAGTTGCACATAATTATGGTTCAATGAATGTGCCGATAGTCAATTATTATGATTTGGGAGTGGCTCATTATCTGTTGCAACCGGAGATGCGTCATAGTCTTGAGAATCTGGCAGCTGTTTATTTGCATAAGGATGTGTCGGTTTATGAAGATATAGCCGGACCGAAAGGGGTGAAACAATTATCGAAGGATAATGTTGCGGTAGAAAAGCTGATGCAATGGGCGTGTGAGCAGGCAGATGTTACGTTGCGTCTATATCCTGTCATAAGCGAAGAAATATTAAAGGCGGGGCATGAAGTATTGCTTACTACAATGGAGTTGCCGTTGATAAAAGTGCTTGCAGAGATGGAGATTGCCGGTGTCAGAATAGATGTGGCTGCACTAAATGAAGCATCGGAGAAGTTGACATCCCGATTGTCGACGATAGAGCAAGAGATTCACACTCTTGCCGGGGAAGAATTCAATGTGGCTTCACCGGCGAAAGTGGGAGAGATTTTATTTGTGAAATTGCAACTTGATCCGAAAGCCAAGAAGACAAAATCGGGGCAATATTCCACCGGGGAAGAGGTGCTTGAGAAATTGACGCATTTGCATCCGATAGTAAGTAAGGTGTTGGAGTTCAGACAATTGAAAAAGTTATTGACGACCTATTTGAATGCGTTGCCCAATGCTATCAATCCTGCAACGGGGAAGATACACACTAATTATAATCAGACAGTAACTGCTACGGGACGCATATCGTCGTCTGATCCGAATTTACAGAACATACCGGTCAGAGACGATGTGGGAAGAGAAATTCGCAGGGCATTTATAGCCGATGAGGGGCATTTGTTTTTGTCGGCAGATTATTCACAGATAGAATTGCGACTTGTGGCGGATTTTGCGGGCGATGAAGTGATGTTGGAATCATTTCGAACGGGCCGGGATATTCACACTATTACCGCGTCGAAGATTTACAAAATACCGACGGAAGATGTGACATCAACTCAGCGAAGGAATGCCAAGACCGCCAATTTCGGGATATTGTATGGCATATCAGCGTTTGGTCTTGCATCCCGGCTGAATATATCGCGAAGTGAGGCAAAACAGTTGATCGACGGATATTTTGCGACGTTTCCGACCGTAAGAGAATATATGTCGGAGCGGATGGAATATGCCAGAGAAAATGGGTATGTAGAGACTATTAAGGGACGGAAAAGGATGCTGCCGGATATAAATAGTCGGAATCCTGTGGTCAGAGGGTATGCTGAGCGAAATGCAATCAATGCACCGATACAGGGTTCGGCAGCCGACATCATAAAGATAGCGATGGTCAATATTTTCAAAGAGATGAGCGACAGATGTTTGAAATCGAGAATGATAATGCAAGTTCATGACGAATTGAATTTCGATGTTGAGCCTTCAGAATTGGAAATCATGCAAGAACTTGTGAGCAGAAATATGGAGAGTGCGTATTGCGGCAGGGTGAAATTGACGGCATCGTGCGGAGTTGGTGCAGATTGGCTGACAGCACATTAGGGCAGGTTCTAAAAATAAGTTTGAAAATATTATTTTTCACCTGTCGGCAAGTTTTTTAGTAGACTCAGTTTTTATAAATTGCAATAAATCTCTCTCATATTGCCGGCAAACTTTTTCCACTGCAGATTGTCGGCAAACGAGTTTAAAGCGTCTTGCCCCATTTTGGCACGTAGTTCGGGTGAGTCAATAAGTAGAAGCATGGCATTTTTTATGGAATCGATGTCTTCGACGTCGATAAATATAGCTTCTTTTCTGTCGGTCATGTATTCGGGTTGAGCTCCATGGCGAGAGCAAATCTGCGGACGTCCGTTTGCCATATATTCGATATTGGCGAGTCCGAAAGGTTCTTGCCATTTTGAAGGAAGGATACCGAAGTGGCAAAGAGGGATGAGTTGGTGAACGTCTTGTGAGTAGCCTTTCCAATCGATAATATTCATGACATCGAGTTCGGTGGCTTTTCGTTTGAGTGAATCGACATAGTCGGGGTCTCCGGTTCCTACAATCCAAAGCCTGGTGCGTTTCCCTTTGAGAGCGGGAAGTGCATCGATGAGATTTTCCAAACCTTTTTCGGGAGATAATCGTCCATGGAACATTGCAATGATAGGTCCATTGGCAGGTTCGTCTTTACGCGAGAATGAATTTAGCATAATGCTGTTATGGACGATTTTGACTTTGTTTTTGTCGAATGGCAGTTTAGAGTTCTCCCAAGTAGCGGTGAAATTTCGATATGCGAGGTTGGAGACGAAAATTTGCATATCCAAGTTGCGATAAATCCATTTGAGTAGTTTGCTGTCTTTCCCTTTTTTAGCCAAATGACGTGTCATCAGAATTTTAATATCTTTTCGACCGGAAAGTTTTCGGGCTACGATTGCAGTGAAGGCATCTTTGTATTTATGAGTGTGGATAATCGTCTCGGCAGGTTCTTTTTTCAGGTGTCGGCTAAGTGAAAAGGCAGAAGCGAGGTCATAGTATCCGGCTAAAGGGATGTTGCGAATGTCGATACCTGCGTTAATGAAATTGTCGTCTACGACTTTAGCGTCGCGGGTATAGACAGTCGTTTCCCATCCTTCGTTGGAAAAACTTTTGCACAAGTCGAGAGCGTATTTTTCGCCACCTCCCCATGAAGTGGCTGACACTAAGTGGATTAATCTTCTGCTGCTATTCATAATGAGAGTTTAGAGAATTTCAAAATCTATCCAAATCAATTTATCTCACCTGCCTTAAGGGGATTCAAATATTATTAATTTACACCTGAGCTCATCATGGAAATGTCGATTTGCGGGATGCCATGATGAATAGCCAAAATTTTGTCGACTAATTTACCATTGAAAGTTATGACACCTTGTTGCACTCCGAAGGTTGTGGCAATTTGTTGATTTATACCACCTTTAAGAATGGTTTCGTTGAGAAAATTAATCATTATGTTGGAAATCGCCATAGCTACGGTTCGAGGGACGGAAAGCGAAGGGATAGTGTCGGTCAGGTCAATGAGATAGACGCTGTCTTTCATCGCAATAGATAGTTGTTTCGGGAATTCGAAGTGGCGAGTGCAAGCATCGAGAATTATGACGTCGGCAGATTTGACTTTATTGAAAAGGACATGAGGGTGGATTGCCGATGTGGAAAGATTTGAACCACAGATTTCTTGAGCTTCAAGGAGTGAACTGACATCGTTGTCCATCAGAGTGACTTTTGCTCCGAGGACCATAGCCGCTTTAGAAGCGGCATATACTTTTCTTCCGGTGCCTAAAATCAATACTTCACAAGGGTTGACACCGGCGATGCCGGATAGAAGTACGCCTTTGCCACCGCCTAAGAAAGAAAGACCTTCTTGAGCATACATCATAGCAGCTCTGCCATCAATTTCGTCGATTATTTCAGCGAATATTTGTACGCCATTGTGGCTAAGCACTTTGTCTAAGCAAACGCAAGCGATTGATTTATCTAATAATGCTTTGATGGTGGCTTTGTCGAAAAGTTGAGAGTCCATCAGAGTGAGCAATGCCGCTCCTTTTTTCATTTTTTTGATGTCTTTAGGTTTAAGTGGACGGACGCTCAAAACAATATCGGCTTGTAACGCTTCTTGTCGGGACGAGATTTCGACACCGACTTCCGCATAGTTTTCGTCGTCGTAATTGATGTCGATAGCAGCACCTTTCTGCATTCGGATGTTATAACCCATGGAGTGGGCCATACCACATGCTTCAGGAGTAAGGAAAGAACGAGTTTCATCAGAATCTTCGTAGTTGCTGACAATTCCAATCCAGGCACCATCTTTATGTACGGAGGTGGTGGCGGTCATTTCCTGAGGTTGCAGTGTTTCAGAATTATTTACCATGATATTGCGAGATTTAGATTATATTTATTTATTTAGTATTGAGCCGAATTGAGACATAAATTTCTCTACGGAGAGTTGAATTTGTTTAGTATCTTCGAGTTCTTCGCCGCAAAAAGAGTGGTCGGCTTTATTATAGTATTGTAATCGTTCGTTTAGATTAGAAACGATGAAGCATTTTAATTGTTCATCGTCGAGATTCATAATCAAAGGACGTCTGTGGCGTTTGCGAGCAAGACGTTGGAAAAGACGGTCGATTGAAGTCTGTAAGAAAATAGTCAGACCGCATTTATTCATATATTCGACATTGTCGTAGTAGCAGGGCGTACCTCCACCGCAAGCGATGATGACGTTTTCCATTTCAGCTACTTCGTGTAGCATAGCATGTTCGATACGACGGAATTCTTGTTCGCCGTATTGTTCGAAGAGTTGTCGAATAGTGCGTCGGAATCTGTTTTCGATATATAGGTCGAGGTCAATGAAATCGCACATTAAGGTTTTACCCAAAGCTCTTCCGAGAGTGGTCTTTCCGCTACCCATATATCCTATTATAAAAATCGGACGCATATTCCAAAAACTTTAGTTTCTTTTGTTTTTGCAGGCTTTTGGTCGCTTTTGATTTTTAATCGGCAGTTTTCTTTGATTTCGTCAGTCGTTTAGCGTGCTAAACTCTCTCTCTCTTCAATCATGAAATCTCCTCGTTTAAAATCTCAAAATCTCTCCAAATCAATTTATCTCATCTGCCTTAATTTTTACAAATATATATATAATTTTTAGAATAAAGATATTTTGGTGTAATTTTTTGTGATTTCGTCCAATATTGTCCTAAATAATTTTTAGGCATAACCTATTACACAAAGTAGCAATACT
>CAZGEX010000014.1:0-52044 GCA_964524385.1 uncultured Sangeribacter sp. | reverse complement strand
AGAAACTGAAACAATAACAACATCGCAGCGTTCAATTTATAGAACCTGCCGTAAATAAATTTGATATGCCTAAAATAACAAAAGAAATGGCTCTTGAATATCATGAGTCAGGAAAACCGGGAAAAATAGAAATTGTTCCTACCAAACCGTACTCAAGTCAACATGACTTATCGTTAGCATACTCACCGGGTGTTGCATATCCTTGTCTTGAGATTGAACAAGACGAACAAAATGCTTATAAATACACTAATAAAGGAAATCTCGTTGCTGTAATTTCTAATGGTACTGCCGTACTTGGTCTTGGCGATATTGGTGCCACTGCCGGTAAACCTGTTATGGAAGGTAAAGCACTCCTATTTAAGATTTTTGCAGGACTTGATTGTTTTGACATCGAAATCAATGAGACAGATCCGAAAAAATTCATCGAAATTGTAAAAGCTTTAGAACCCACTTTTGGCGGTATCAATTTAGAAGACATCAAAGCTCCCGAATGTTTCGAAATCGAACAAACGCTAAAGCAGATTTGCAAAATCCCAATAATGCACGATGATCAACATGGTACAGCCATAATATCAGGTGCAGGTTTGGTTAATGCTCTTGAAATTCAAAAGAAGAAAATCGAAGATATTAAATTAGTTGTAAATGGGGCAGGAGCTGCTGCAATTTCTTGTACAAAATTATACATAGCTCTCGGTGTAAATCCTAAAAATATCGTAATGTGCGACTCTAAAGGAGTCATACGTTCTGATAGAAAAAAATTAAGCGATTCAAAGAAAGAATTTGCTACTGACAGAGACATTAACACTCTTGCTGAAGCAATGAAAGATGCCGACGTATTCTTAGGTCTTTCTGTTAAAGATGTCGTCACTAAAGAAATGGTGCAGTCAATGGCTCAACGACCAATTGTATTCGCACTTGCAAATCCCGACCCTGAAATTTCCTATGAGGAAGCAATCAGTGCGAGAGAAGACTTAATTTTTGCCACCGGAAGAAGTGATTATCCAAATCAAATCAACAACGTACTCGGATTCCCATACATTTTCAGGGGAGCACTCGACTGTGGAGCTACCACAATCAACGAGGATATGAAATTAGCTGCTGTAAGGGCTATTGCCGCTTTAGCTAAACGCCCTGTTCCGTCAGTTGTCGACAAAGCCTACGGAATGAATCATATATCATTTGGTAAAGAATATATATTGCCTAAACCTTTAGATCCAAGACTGCTTATCACCGTTTCACCTGCAGTGGCTCGTGCTGCTGAACAATCAGGAGTTGCTCTCCGTCCGATTACTGATTGGAATCTTTATAAAGCCAAATTAGAAGAAATTATGGGACAAGATTCCAAGATGATGCGACGAATTACAGAATTGGCTAAATCAAATCCTAAACGTGTCGTATTCGGAGAAGCAAACACCAACAATATGCTTCGTGCCGCTTGCCGATTATATCACGATGGAATTCTTATTCCTGTTCTACTTGGCAATGAAGAAATGATTTCTAAACGTGCGACAAAATTGGGATTAGACATTAACGGCATCGAAATCGTAAATCTTCGTCACGATAAAGAAGCTGCTCGCCGAGACAGATATGCTTCTATTTTTGCTGAAAAACGCAAAAGACAAGGAATCACATTTAGCGAAGCTCAAGAAAAAATGTTCAACCGAAATTATTTTGGCAGTATGATGGTAGAGACCGGTGATGCAGATGCATTCCTTGCCGGCACATATTCTTCCGTAGCAAAAACTGCTGAAATAGCAAAAAAAGTGGTTGGTATTAAGCCCGGTTTCAATCATTTTGCAACTATGCACATTGTCACCACCAAACGCGGAGTCTTTTTCCTTGCTGACACAGGTATAAACCCTGTAAGCGACAAAGAATCGTTAGTCGACATTGTGCGACATGCTCACCATGCTGTAAAATTCTTCGCTCATGACCCGGTTATTGCTATGTTATCTTATAGCAATTTTGGTTCAAGTTGCGAGGAAGGTGCTGCAAGAACAGCCGAAGCAGTCAAAACCCTTCACTATAAATATCCTGAAATCTGTGTGGATGGAGAAATGCAAGTGACTTATGCTATCAATCGCAGCCTTCGTGATGAAATTTTCCCATTCAATCACTTATACGGCAAAGATGTCAACACATTAATTTTCCCTAACCTGAGTTCTGCGAATACAGTCTATAAGATGCTACTTGAATTAGGATTTTCTGACATCATCGGACCTATTCAAATAGGATTAAATAAACCTATTCACTTCATAAATGTCAATTCCGAAGTTAGAGACATCGTACATCTTGCAACAGTCGCAGCACTTGATGCTGCTGTCCTTTCTTACAGAGAAGAAGAAATTTAATCATTCATTAGAACGTATATTTAATAAATAAGGAAGCATCCAAAAGATACTTCCTTATTTATTACTATGATATACTAATGTTTGTATTCTTTAAGTAAATAAGATTATATCGAATCGGTTAATTCAGGTATGACTTCAACATTTATAGAATCTGTATTAAATTTTATGGTATCAATACTGACTACATTCGCTAATGAATCAATTACTACAGTTGTCGTATCTACCAATGAATCAACTACTTCAGACTCTAATTGCATCTTAATCAGTTTTATCGGATTTTTACCGGTCGTTACTGCCGGCACAAAATATCCTTCTGCTTCATTCATACCCATATCTCGACCGCCGGGTGAAACAATTATAGGCATACCGACTTCAACATATTCCACCAATTCTAAAATATTTTCATTTGTAACTCTGATACAACCATGACTGACTCTACCACCTATTGACCATGGAGCACAGGTCCCATGAATCCCAATCTGAGATGTTGTTGGTATTTTGATTCTAATAAAACGAGGACCGAATTGACCTTTTTTCTTACTTGTCACTCCATTATCATCTGTAAACAACCAGTCGGTACTATCATAAACGCCTTCTGCTGAGAAAAATCCTTCCGGCGTACGACTATCTGCTTTCTTATGCTTTGTGCCATACTTCTTTCCACATGCCATTCCATATTCTAATGTAACTCTTCCGTATCTATCATACAGAATCACTTTCATCCTGCCTTTATCAACTACTATGAAATGCTTATATTTACTATTTAACAACTTTTCGGCATACGGAAAATTTTCATCTATCATCCTCAGTAAAATTCCTTCGTGATATTTTGAACTATCGGAAGAAGAATTTATAAAATTAAATGCTTCTGCTTTCGATGCTAATTTTCCCGGTAATATTATTGAATCTGACTTCGGAATTTGTTGCTCAGCCGGTACAATAGTATCAACTTCTGAAATAATATCTACAACTTTTTGAGAATTGACATCCTCACTCGTTGATTTACCACACGAGAGCAATAATGATAAAAAGATTACTATTGTAACTACACGATATTTCATTTATTTTACAAATTATGATTTGCGACTGCAAAAGTAATACAATAAAATCAAACTACAAAAACTTACTTATTTTGAAAATTATGATTAACTTTGCAAAAGTATGAGTAACTCTGGTAAAATAATAATGGCAATCCTATTTTTGCTATGGTTAGGATTATGCTATCTTCTCATTGATAGAGGTGGTTTCAATCTTAAAAACATTATTGTGGCAGCCACTTCCGGTATAGTGATATTAGTTCCTCTTTGGAAAAAATATCACTCGCCTAATTCATAATAATTAAACATTATGGCTTTAATAAACGACAACAATTCTTCAACAGCAACCTCAAATTTGCTCAACAGTATAAATTATCCTGCAGATTTGCGAAAATTGTCGATAGATCAATTACCGCAAGTCTGTGAAGAAATTCGCCAAATAATAATTGAAAATCTATCAAAAAATCCGGGACACTTTGCATCAAGTATGGGTGCAGTAGAAATAGCGGTTGCTCTCCACTACGTTTTAAATACCCCCGAAGATCATATCGTTTGGGATGTAGGTCATCAAGCCTATGCACATAAAATTCTTACCGGCAGAAGAGATAATTTTGCAAATCTTAGAAAATACAATGGTCTGAGTGGCTTTCCTAATCCTTCCGAAAGTCCATACGATTCGTTCATTGCAGGACATGCAAGCAACTCTATTTCTGCCGCATTAGGTATGGCAATTTCTGACCTGATTACACCCGGTAAAGAGAAAAATCACACTGTCGCAGTTATTGGAGATGCCTCCATAAGCGGTGGCTTGGCTTTTGAAGGACTCAACAATGCATCCAACCATAAAAATAATCTGTTGATTATTCTAAACGATAATGATATGTCAATAGATAACAATGTTGGAGCTTTACACAAATATCTCTCTCGTCTTACCACTTCAAAAGGCTACAATAAATGGCGACATAAAATCTATAATTTTCTTAAACGCAACAAACTTATAAATGAAAGCGGACGAGGAATAATGCTCAGATTTAACAATAGTATCAAAGCTTTAATATCTCGACAACAAAACATTTTTGAAGGACTGAATATCAGATATTTCGGACCCTTTGACGGTCATGACATCAAAAGGATGGTTAAAACTCTAAATGAAATTAAAGATATGGAAGGTCCTAAAATTCTTCATCTATGCACAGTGAAAGGGAAAGGTTATGCTCCGGCAGAATCAGAACCTACGATATGGCATGCTCCCGGAAAATTCGATGCAAATACAGGCGAACGAATTAAGAACAAAAATGAATATGAACCATTATTGTGGCAAGAAGTTTTTGGACATACTATTGTAGAATTAGCTGACAAAAATGAAAATGTCGTCGGTATTACTGCGGCTATGCCATCAGGCACATCTTTGTCAATGATGTTAAAAAAATATCCCACACGAACTTTTGATGTTGGAATATCAGAGGGGCACGCAGTCACATTTGCCGGAGGATTGGCATCACAAGGCAAAAAGCCTTTCTGTGTTATATATTCATCATTCTTACAACGTGCTTATGATAACATTATACATGATGTCGCTATTCAAGGGTTGCCTGTCACATTCTGTATCGATAGGGCCGGAATTGTAGGTGAAGATGGAATCACTCATCACGGCTTATTTGATTTAGCCTATTTATCAATAATTCCGGGTCTTACCGTTTCATCTCCAATGGATGAACAGACTTTAAGAAATCTAATGTTTACATCTTTAGACTATCCTCATCCTATTGCTATCAGATACCCACGTGGTAAAGCCATAAACTTTAATTGGAAAACAGATTTCAAACAAATTCAAATAGGAAAAGGTCGAAAAATTTGCGATGCTCAAACAAACAAAATTGCTGTTTTAAGCATTGGTCCTATTGGTAACGATGTCCAAAAAGCGATTTGTAATCTTAATAATGAAAATATTTCAATAGCCCACTATGATATGATATTTGTCAAACCTATTGATACGGATATTCTTCGACATGTAGCTGAAAATTATAACACAATTGTAACTGCCGAAGATGGAACAATATCCGGTGGGTTAGGCTCTATCGTAGCTGATTGGATTAATGAAAATAACTACAAAGTAAAAATCGTCAAAATTGGCGTACCTGACCGGTGGATAGACCAAGGTTCTGTAAATGAACTACGAGCAAAATGTGGTTATGACATATCAGGAATTGAATCAAAATTACGAGAACTCTACAAATTATGAAAATCATTATTGCCGGTGCAGGTGAGGTAGGATCACACTTAGCAAAAATGCTTTCAAATGAAGATCAAGACATTATTCTTATCGATAACGATCAAGAACGTCTTGAAATGCTTGACAACAATTATAACTTAATGACCTATAATGGTTCAACTTCTTCTTTTCAAGCACTTCGCGAAATGGGAGTGGAAAACGCTGATTTATATATTGCTGTAACGCCTTATGAAACTCGTAATATCACATCGTGTAGCATCGCCAAAAGACTCGGAGCAAAAAAGACTGTTGCCAGAATCGACAATTTCGAATTTATGAAAGATGAAAATTTCGAAATCCTTCAAAATATGGGTGTCGACAATCTGATTTATCCTGAATATTTAGCAGCTCTTGAAATAGAAAGTTCTTTAGAACATAATTGGGCAAGACACTGGGGAGAGCTTCATAATGGTGAACTTTTAATAATCGGTGTCAAACTAAGAAGACCATCTCAAATTATTGATAAACAGCTAAAAGACATTTCTCAATTAAAGCGTTTCTTTCACGTTGCCGCCATCAAACGTAACCATGAGACTATTATCCCGACCGGTAATGACGAGATTAAAGAAAATGATATTGTGTATTTCGTTACTACTGAACCTTACATTGATGAAATTCAAGAAATGTGTGGTAAAAAGAAACGAAATATTCGTAAAGTTATCATAATGGGTGGAAGTCGTATTGCAATGCGATTTGCACTTCAATATTATGATAAATATAATATCAAAATTATTGATATGAACAGAGAACATTGTGAAATGTTAGCAACCAAATTACCTTACTGCGAAATAGAGTTTGGCGACGGAAGAGATATTGATGTCCTACGTGATAACAATATTCAACAATACGATGCATTTCTTGCACTGACAGGCAGCTCGGAAACTAATGTTCTTGCTTGCATGACAGCTAAGGAATTTGGCATTCCAAAAACAGTAGCAGAAGTCGAAAATTTACAACTATTCAGTCAAGCTGAAAATTTAAATATCGGTACTACAATCAATAAAAAACTTTTAGCATCAAGTCGAATTTTTAAAATATTATTGGATGCGGACGAAGCCAACTCTAAATGTTTAGCTCTCGCAGATGCTGAAGTAGCAGAACTTGTTGTAAAACCGGGAGCTAAAATCACAAACGATTTAGTCAAAAATCTACGTTTGCCATACGGTATGACTTTAGCCGCTGTCATACACGACGAACAATGCAATCTTGTCTCAGGAAACACTCAAATACTTGGCGGAGACTCGGTTGTCGTATTCTGCTTGAGTGGTTCGATTCACAAAATCGAAAAATGGTTTAACTAATTCATTTAAAGCATTATATGCTATTTAAAATAAAGTCTTACATTAACATTCCAATGTTGCTTAGAGTTATCGGTTGGCTTCTATTAATCGAAGCCGGCTTTATGATAATACCTCTAATCACTTCAATCATTTATAACGAACAAGATTACATAAGTTTTGTAATTTCTATTGGGATTACTCTGATTTCCGGAATTATTATGACCGGAATTAAACCCAAAAACAGAGAAATGGGAAAACGAGAAGCCATTCTGTTGACCGCTTCTATATGGATATTCTTCTCTTTATTTGCTATGATTCCATTTTTAATTAGCAAAACTCATCACTCAATAACGAATGCTTTTTTTGAATCGATAAGCGGATTTACAACAACGGGGATGTCAGTCCTCAATACCTTGGAAAATGTTCCAAAAGGGATACTTATGTGGCGTTGCGTTATGCAATGGATTGGAGGTATGGGTATTATTCTTTTCACATTAGCTGTACTACCAATGTTAAACTATCAAGGAGGTATGCAATTATTTAACGCCGAAGTGACGGGAATAACTCATGATAAACTTAGACCAAGAGTCAGCTCAACAGCTAAAGGTTTATGGTTAGTCTATTTTATTCTTACTCTTTTGCTTATTGTGCTTCTTGCTTTTTCCGATATGACAATATTCGATGCCATCTGTCATGGATTTTCCACAATGTCTACCGGAGGTTTTTCAACAGTTGATAATGGACTTATGCAATGGAACACACCATATATAAAAATTGTGATAAGTGTATTTATGTTTTTGGGAGGTGTGAACTTTGCTGTTTTATACAACATATTGACATATAAACTACAAAGTGTAAAAGCCAATGACTCCTTAAAATGGTATGCTTTGATAATATTATTTGCTTCCATAATCCTTTCTGTCAACATCGTAATCAGCGGAAATGCCAACAATTTTACCGACTACGTTTTAAATCCTATATTTCAAAGCATCGCAATTATATCTTCTACAGGAATCACAGAACCTAATGTAAGCAATTGGGGGGAAATTTCTATATGTGTACTAACATTCTTAACATTTATAGGTGCTTGTGCAGGTAGCACAAGTGGGGGTGCCAAAATCGATCGTATCATAATATTATTTAAATTCATCAAGAACGAATTCTATAAAATGATGCACCCTAACGCTGTAATGACTGTTAGAATGAACGGTAAGGGAACGACTACTATTATAGTACAAAAAGCAATAGCTTTTTTATTTTTGTACATTTTAACCATAATCATTGGAGGTATTATTCTCACAGTTCTCGGACTTCCAATTAGTAGTAGTTTTTTCTATTCTCTACACGCAATTAGTAATACCGGTGTAACATTAGACTTCTTAACTGATTTTGACACTCAAAATATCGCAGGCGACGCTATAAAATGGACACTCTCATTTATTATGCTTGTGGGTCGTCTTGAACTTTACACTGTGTTATTACTTTTCACATCTTCTTTTTGGAAAAAATAATACAATATTGTCTAAAAACAGATTGTAAATATCACATATTTTTTCTAAATTTGCATCTCAAAATTAGCAAGATGAATAAATACGAAAATTTCAATCCGGAAATATCTGATACGGATTTAACATATAACGAACAAGAAAACCCGATAGATTCTTCTAACACACCGGAAGATAGTTTTAATCACACATCTACTAAACGCAGTAACAAAACAACAAGAAACAGAAAATCATCAAAAGACAAATCTGAATCTCAATCTATTATCAAAAAAGTAAAAGATTTCTTTGATAATCCCACGACTAAAAGACTTATAGCTCTTTTTATGGGATTTCTTGGCATATATTTACTCATAGCTCTTATTTCATTTATATCACATGGAGCATCAGACCAATCTATCGTTGAAAATACTTCAATTACCGGAGAAGATACCGGGATAAAAAATGTAGCAGGCGAAGGTGGTGCAAGAATTTCTAACTTTCTAATAAGTGACTATTTCGGAATCAGTGCTATTATTATTCCTTTTTGGATGCTATCAATTTGCCTTAAACAATTTGGACTAATCAAATTTAAAACAGTAAATTACACCATAAAATGCCTGGTCGCATTAATCACTCTTTCTCTAATTATCGGATTACTTACCATCTCTGTCGACTCACATTTTAATTGGGGAGGAAATCATGGCAGGTATGCAAATGAATTGATTATCAACTTTTTAGGATGGACAGGAGCTATTATTCTTTGTGTATTCTTAATTTCAATTTTCTTTGTTATATGCCTAAATGATATTAGAGTGTGGATACTCAAACAAAAAAGAGAACGTGATCGCAAAAAAGCAGAGTTACAACGACAAATTGAAAAAGAAGAAGAAGAACAGCGACAAGTGGCTGACATGAGTAATTTGGAACAAGACGAAAACAATAATTCTTACAAAACTGATGAAGCCAACGACTACCCATCAATTATGAATTTTGAAAATGAAAATTCATTTATTAATGAAGATAATGCATGTGATAATCTTACATACATCCATAATGAAGACAATGATTCTGATACAAATGAAAATGTAGGCAATCAAGAGCAAAATCAAGTACTAAAAGTCAATGTAAATGAAATTGACTGCAATTCTAATGATAAACAGCCTGAAATTTATGACCCGACAGCAGAATTGTCTCGATATAAATTTCCTCCTTACAATCTTTTAAACGAAGGTAAGACCAAAATCAGTATTGACAAAACCGAACAATTAGAAAATCAAGAAAAAATCCGAAAAACTTTATTAGATTTCGGAATTCCTATCGTAAGCATTGAAGCTACCGTTGGACCAACTGTAACCCTGTATGAAATTGTACCGGATAAGGGTGTCAAAATTGCTAAAATTCGAAATTTGGTTGACGATATTGCTCTAAGTTTATCTGCTATTGGAGTCAGAATTATTGCACCTATACCCGGAAAAGGAACAGTAGGTATCGAAGTAGCAAACAAAGAACCGCAAACAGTATCTATGCGTACAGTTATTACTTCAAGAAAATACCAAGAATCAAAATACGAACTTCCAATTGCAATCGGTTCAACTATTTCTAACGAAGTATATATAGCAGACCTTGCTAAAATGCCACACTTGCTCGTTGCAGGTGCAACAGGGCAAGGAAAATCAGTCGGATTAAATGCAATTATCACATCTTTACTTTATAGAAAACATCCGGCAGAACTGAAATTTGTGCTAATCGACCCCAAAATGGTAGAATTCAGCCTTTATGCACGATTAGAAAAACATTATTTGGCAAAACTACCTGATGAAGATGAGCCTATTATTACATCACCTCAAAAAGTGGTTCCGACATTAAGTTCGCTTTGTGTTGAAATGGATGATAGATATTCACTACTTAAAGAAGCCGGAACACGTAACATCAAAGAGTACAATGCAAAATTCATCAATAAAGTTCTTAACCCAAATAAAGGTCATAGATATTTGCCTTATATCGTTGTTATAGTTGATGAGTTTAGTGATTTAATTATGACTTCCGGTAAAGAGGTTGAAATGCCAATAGCACGAATTGCACAAAAAGCCAGAGCTGTAGGTATTCACATGATTATAGCCACCCAACGACCATCTACAAATGTAATAACCGGTATTATTCGAGCCAATTTCCCTGCTCGAATGGCCTTTAAAGTAAGTTCAGGTGTTGATAGTAAAATCATATTGGATGCAACAGGAGCACAACAACTCATAGGACGTGGAGATATGCTTCTTTCTACAAATAGCGAATTAGAACGTGTGCAATGTGCATTTATCGACACTCCTGAAGTCGATGCAATATGTGAATTTATAGGCAATCAGACAGGTTATTCTAACGCATATTTACTGCCGGAACCAATAATTGAGAACGACAACGCTTCATTCAATTCAGATAATGCTTCATTCAATGATAGAGACCCGCTGTTTGACGAAATAGCAAGAACTATTGTTAATAGCAATACAGCTTCAACATCTTCATTACAACGTAGATATTCAATAGGGTACAACAGAGCCGGTAAAATTATGGATCAAATGGAAGCTGCAGGTATTGTTGGGCCATCTCAGGGTGGAAAACCTCGTACAGTTTTAGTTGATGCCATTACTTTAGAAAGTATCTTAAACAGCTAATTGATATGACAAATTATCGTTTTATAAATATTTATATTACAGCGGTTTGTATTATTTTAAGTATATTCAATGCAAATGCAGATTTGACTGCAAACGAAATAATGCAATCTGCTTCTAAAAAACATTTATCTGCCAAAGGCATATCGGCTAATTATACCGTCATCAGTGAAAATTCACAAAAGGAAACCGGTATAATCAAAGTTCAAAAGGAAAAATTCAACATTACAAATCCATCGATTACTATTTGGTATGATGGAAAAACAGAATGGGACTACAATATCAACAACAATGAAGTGACCATTACTAATCCTTCGGCAGAAGATATAAGTATGATTAATCCATACTATTTGCTCTCCAATTACAATAACTTATTTACATCCACTCTGAACAAATCAAAAATTGCCGGCACTCATTGTATTTCACTTATACCCAAATCAAAGAACAGCTCGATTCAAAAAGCAATTTTATATTTAAGGAATAAAGACCTGCAACCGGTAAGAATCGATCTGACACTTGACAACAAACAAACATTAACAATAGTAATAACAAATTATAAATCAAATCAAAATTTCAACAATTCTACATTTACATTTTCAAAAGAGAAATACCCTAATGTTGAAATTATAGATTTACGATAACTTTAAATTTAAATAATATGGAAACAGAAAAAGTTCGTTGTCTAATTATTGGTTCCGGTCCTGCAGGCTACACTGCAGCAATCTACACATCACGTGCAAATCTAAACCCTGTGTTGTACGAAGGACCTCAACCAGGTGGTCAATTAACCACTACATCAGAAATTGAAAACTTCCCCGGCTATCCGGAAGGTATCGGAGGTTCGGAAATGATGGAACAATTCAGAGCCCAAGCATTACGATTTGGTGCAGATATGCGTGCTCAAATTATCACAAAAGTTGATTTCAGTAAACGTCCGTTTTTATGCGAAGTAGAAGACGGTAAACAGATTCTTGCTGATTCTGTAATTATTGCCA
Source organism: uncultured Sangeribacter sp. (assembly GCA_964524385.1). GTDB lineage: Bacteria > Bacteroidota > Bacteroidia > Bacteroidales > Muribaculaceae > Lepagella. The sequence continues at coordinate 39,962 of CAZGEX010000014.1, read as the reverse complement.
CCGGTGCTTCTGCAAAATATTTAGGATTAGCTGATGAAGTTAAATATAGAGGTATGGGTGTAAGTGCATGTGCCACATGCGATGGATTCTTCTACCGTAAAAAAGTCGTCGCCGTGGTGGGTGGTGGAGACACTGCTTGCGAAGAAGCTCTTTACCTAAGCAACTTAGCTAAAAAGGTTTACCTAATCGTTCGTAAAGACCATTTACGTGCTTCAAAAATTATGCAACAACGCACTTTCGACAAAGAAAATATTGAAATCCTATTCAATACTAACACTGTCGGATTGTTCGGAGAAGACGGCGTGGAAGGTGCTCACCTTGTAAGATTTAAAGATACTGATAAAGAAGAATATTTTGACATCAATATCGATGGATTCTTCCTTGGAATCGGACATAAACCAAATACTGATATTTTCAAAGAATGGATAGAACTTGACGAAAATGGATACATTAAAGTTCAAGATAACACTTCTTTGACAAATGTTGAAGGTGTATTTGCCGCGGGTGATGTTGCTGATCCAAGATACCGACAAGGTATTACTGCTGCCGGTATGGGTTGTAAAGCTGCATTAGATGTTGAAAAATTCTTACTCGAACATTAATTTATCAATATATGTCCCCTCAATAAGGAGGGGACTTAAATACTTTTTATGACAACAGAAGAAAAACAAAAGCTATTAGATTCTCGCTATCTTAGAATGGCTTTCACTTGGGCTGAAAATTCTTATTGCAAACGTCGTCAAGTAGGAGCATTGTTAGTAAAAGACAAAATGATAATATCAGATGGATTTAATGGCACTCCTTCCGGATTTGACAATATATGCGAAGATGAAAATGATGTAACACATCCATATGTACTTCATGCTGAAGCTAATGCCATTACCAAAGTAGCATGCAGTAATAATTCGAGTGAGGGAAGCACATTATATGTTACAACAAGTCCTTGCATGGAATGTTCCAAACTGATAATCCAAGCAGGCATCAAACGTGTTGTATATTCGGAGCTATATCGAATTCATGACGGAATCGACCTCCTAAAAAAAGCCGGAATTGAATGTGTTCATTTTGACTTGAATAATTTAAATTGACAATAAAATGAAAAGTAAAAAATATCTATTCTTGCTGCCTCTGACAATTGCTATATCCATGGTAATTGGTGTTTTTATTGGAAACCATTTCAATATTTCGACAACATCATCTTCTGCAGAGAAAAAATTAAACACCGTATTAAATCTCATTGAAAATAATTACGTAGATACTATTGATATTGATGAATTAGTTGAAATGACTTTGCCTAAATTAATGGCTTCATTAGACCCTCATTCATCATATATACCTAAAAAAGATTTAATAGCCGTCAACGAAGACTTAGCGGGATCATTCAGCGGAGTAGGTATTTCATTTCAGATTATTAATGATACAATTACAATTATCGAAATTATCACCGGAGGACCGGCACAAAAAGTTGGATTACAAGCCGGAGACAGAATAGTGACGGTCAACGATTCTGTAATAGTTGGCGAAGATGTTACCAATGAAGATGTGTTTAAAAATTTACGAGGTGAAAAGGGTTCTAAAGTTAAATTAGGTATTAAACGCTCTTCATCAAAAGATATTTTAAACTATGATATCATTCGCGATGATGTCCCTGTAAATAGCGTAAATTCATATTATATGCTAACTGATAATATCGGATACGTTAAAATTGACAAATTTGCGAAAAACACATACAATGAGTTTTATAATGCCCTTATTGAACTACATTCAAACAACGCGACTAAATTTATTATAGACTTGCGTGACAATCCCGGTGGTTTTATGGATCAAGCAATCCTTATGGCGAATGAATTCCTTCCTAAAGGGAATTTAGTGGTTTATACTAAAGCTCGTACACCGGAAAATGAAATGATTGCTATCAGCGACGGAACCGGACAATTCCTTAATTCACCAATTGCTATTTTAACAAATGAATACTCAGCCTCTGCTTCTGAGATTTTCGCGGGAGCTATGCAAGACAACGATAGAGGTTTAGTTATCGGACGACGCACTTTTGGCAAAGGACTTGTCCAAAATCAAACAGAATTGAATGATAGTTCTGCCATACGTCTTACGGTAGCAAGATATTATACCCCCTCAGGAAGATCTATTCAAAAAGAATATGAACGTGGAAAAGGTTCTAAATACGAAAATGATATTACCGACAGATATATTCACGGCGAATTTTATAATCAAGATAGTGTTAAACTTGATAAAACCAAAGTATTTAAAACATCTAACGGAAGAACTGTCTATGGAGGTGGCGGTATAATGCCGGATAAATTTATACCTGAAGACACTACTGACATTACTTCTTATTACATAAATGTAGCTAATTTAGGACTGATTCAAAAATTTGCATTTAAAATTGCCGACAACTATCGTAATTCATTGAATCAAGCAAAAACCATTGATGATCTACAAAAATATCTCCCTTCTGATGATATTTTATTGTTCAAATTTGTGGATTTTGCTAAAGAAAATGGAATTCCAAAGCGTTGGTACTATATTAATCAATCTAAAAATTTGATTCTTCGACAAATTAAAGCTATGGTAGCTCGTGATATTCTCGGTTTCAATGAGTTCTACCAAATTTTCAATCAAAATGATAAAACAATTGAAGCAGCCAAAAAGTATTTAGAGACTACCGATTCTCCAATTATTAAGAATTAATTTAATATTATGTTAGAAAAAAAAGATTTACGTAAAAAAATAAAATCACTTCGCCTATCTCTATCTATTAAGGAAAAGCAAACGGCGGCTGAAGAAGTTTTCAATCGGTTAGAAATACTCGATTCTTTCAAACGTTCAAACAACATTTTAGTATATCATTCTCTACCGGATGAACTACCGACTACTGATTTCATTAATAAATGGCAATCTACTAAAAATTTATTCCTGCCAAGAGTTAACGGCGACGATTTGGAAATACTCCCTTATCGTAAATCTGAACTTCAAACAGGCTCATTTGACATCGAAGAGCCAATAGGCAATGATATCGTAGATGTCGATAAAATCGATTTAATTATTGTTCCTGCAGTAGGATACGACAAATCGGGCAACAGATTAGGACGAGGCAAAGGCTACTACGATAGAATGATGAAATCTTCAAAAGCTGTAAAAATTGGTATAGGCTACGATTTTCAATTGTTTGATGCACTTCCAATCGAACCTCACGACATCCCTGTTGACATTGTAATTACTCAAACCTCAACAATCATAACTAAATAACATGGCAATCTACACTACTGACTCAAAACTTAGCGAAATCATATTAAACAATCCATCGCTGATTCCGGTTATCAACAGATTTAACATTTTTCTCGGTGTCGCTGATAAAACCGTTGAAGATATATGTAACGAAAAATCTTTAGATGCCAACTTCTTTATAGCAATTTTAAATACATTTATCAACGATGAATATTTCCCCGAAAAAATCATCAAATCATTCAATATCAAAATCATCATTGACTATCTAAATAAAACAAACGCCTATTACAAACATTTTCAATTACCAAACATAGAACGCCATTTTAATTCACTTATTTCAAGAAGTGATTCAGGCAACAACAATTTATATCTAATGCAAAAGTTCTTTCTCGAAATGAAACAAGAACTGCTAGCTCAAATTGATTACGACCAAAACGAATGGTTCCCTAAAATACTCCAAATTGATTCTTCAATAATCGATTATAACAAAGAAATCATACTTAATCATAACGGTGATGAGCCTAATCCAATTGAAGACAAGCTAAACGACCTCAAAAGCTTCTTTATTATTCACCTTCGCGGAGAATATGATTTTAATCTTTGTAATGCTGTCATAGCCACTATATACACTTTAGAAAAGGACATCAAACAAAACAATCGCATTCGCAATAGAATCTTAAAACCAATGACTAACGTTTTAATAAAATGACAAATCTATAATCCAATGAATAAAAAATCGGTAGCTATAATAGGTTTTGACTCTCTTCGTGCATTTGCTTTGAAAAATATTATCAAAAGTAATGGCAATTATAGTTATTCAGTTTCCAATGCTTTAGATTCTATTTCGACAAATCATAATGCCATTGAACTTTATATCGTCACAGCCGATATTTACATAGCGAATATAGAATATTTTTTACCTCAAAAAAACAGGGTAGTGGTCTTCAGCAACGAAGATACAAATTTAAATGGAACTACTATTCAAATTTCATTCTCAGAACATATAGAAGTTATAGGACAAAACATAAACAACATCCTTTCTTATTTACATAAGAATGATAATACCAATAACACTCTTTCCGCAAGAGAAATTGATGTATTAAGAGAAATTGCAGCCGGCAAAATCAATAAAGAAATAGCTGATTGCCTTAACATATCAATCAACACTGTGCTTACCCACAGAAAAAATATATCTTCTAAATTAGGAATTCGAACTGTCTCCGGTCTGTCTCTATATGCAATGATGAATGGAATTATTTAAATCACATTAAACCAACACCTTTATTGAGTATCTAATTAATAATAAACGAACAGTTCAAAATTAGGTTTTTCAAAAAAAATATATTATTTATCGATAAATCTTTTGCGAATTAAAAAAAATAAACTAACTTTGCATCGTCAAATTTATAAGTAAAAACAGTAATCAAAACTAATAATAACAATTATGGTAAAGAAAATTTTTAGTTTAGCTTTGTTGCTTATGTGTATTTTCGTAACAAATGCACAGCAACCTCAAAATCCACCTATGCCATTAAATCCAAACGTTCGTAGTGGCGTTCTTCCTAATGGCTTGAGTTATTACATCCTAAAAAATGCCGAACCTAAAGATCGTGCCAACTTCTATATTGCACAAAAGGTAGGTTCTACACTTGAGACTGAAGAACAACTCGGTCTTGCTCACTTCCTTGAACACATGGCATTCAACGGCTCTGAAAACTTCCCCAAAAAAGGAATGCTTGAATATCTTCAATCTAAAGGTATCAGATTTGGAGCTGACATCAATGCTTACACTGCTTTTGATGAAACAGTCTACAACATCAACAACATCCCGACTACCGACACCGAACTAATAGACAAAGTCCTTCTTATGCTTCACGATTGGAGCTGTGCATTGTCATTGGAAGAAGAAGAAATTGATGCAGAACGTGGTGTAATTCAGGAAGAATGGCGTTCTCGCAACAATGCTAAAACAAGAATGTTTACTGAAATTCTTCCTCAACTCTACACAGAATATCAATACACTCGTATGCCTATCGGCACAATGGAAGTTGTAATGAATTTCCCTTATCAAGCTCTTCGTGACTACTATCACAAATGGTATCGTCCGGATCAACAAGGCATCGTCATCGTTGGTGATTTCGATGCTGAGGTTATGGAGAAAAAAGTAGTGGATCTCTTCTCTAAAATTGAAATGCCTGAAAATGCAACAGAACGCATATATCCGGCTGTTAGCGATAACGAAGAACCTATTTACGTAACTTTCGAAGATCCTGAACTTCAACAACCTTGTGTAAACTTCTCTATTAAAACAGAAAAACTCCCATTTGAATTAAGAAATACTCTATTAGGTTATCAAACAACAATTTTTGAAAACCTCATTGCAGAAATGATAAACAATCGTTTGGCTGAACTATCTCAATCTCCTGATTGTCCATTTGTTAATGCTTATGTATACTTTGGCGATTATTGGGTTTCTAAAACTAAAGGTGCTTTCAACATCAGCGTAACTGCTAAGAATGATACTAAAGTCGCATTTGAAGTTGCTATGGCAGAAATCGCACGTGCTATCAAAACAGGCTTCACTTTCAACGAATTACAACGTGTGAAAGATGTATTAATCGCTTCTTGCGAAAAACAATACAACGAACGTGACAAGACTAATAGCGAACGCCTCGCTCGTGAAATCATCAGCCACTTCATCGATAACGAACCATGTCCGGGTATCGAAATTGAATATCAATTTATCAATGCAATTCTTCCAAACATCCAAGTTGAAATTATAAATCAAATGATTGGCGGTTTGATTACACCTAACAACCAAGTAATGCTCGTTTATCAACCTAAAGCCGAAGGCATGACACTTCCGACTAAAGAAGATATGTTCACTATCCTCAACAACGCTTTAGCTGCTGAATACGAAGCATACGTAGATGAAGTTATTACTGACCCGCTTATCGAAAAAATGCCTAAAAAAGGTAAAATTAAAAAAGAATATGCAGGTGAATTCGGAACTACAGTGATGGAACTTTCCAATGGTGCGAAAGTAATCGTTAAACCTACTGATTTTAAAGGTGACGAAATTCGTTTCTCTGCTGTCAGCCCCGGTGGACAATATGCAGTTAAAAATGCCAACCCAAGCGAACTTAAGATTATCAATTCTGCTGTGGGATCAAGCAAATTAGGTACATTCGATAATATTAAAATGAGTAAATATCTTGCAGGCAAAAATGTAAACATCTCATTCCTGCTCAATAAAGCTACTGAAGAAGTGGCAGGTAGCACTACTGCTAAAGATCTTGAAACTCTACTTCAACTTGATTATCTCTATTTCACAAACATCAACCCTGACGTAGAAACTTTCGAAGCTACTGCTCAACAATATCGCTCAATTCTTGCAAATGCTGACAAAAATCCTGAGCAAATATTTATGAACAATGTATTTAAAACTTGGTACAATGACGATCCATTGTTCAATCAACTTACAATTGCTGACTTCGATAATATTAACTACGAAAACATGCTCAAAGTCGCAAAAGAACGTCTTGCAAATGCCGCTGACTTCACATTCATATTCGTAGGTAATGTTGACATCGATACTCTTCGTCCGCTTGTTGAACAATACATTGCTTCTCTTCCGGGCAAGAAAAACAAATGTGAAAAAATTGACTACAAAGCATCTCAAGCTAAAGGTCAAATAGAAAATATATTTGAACTTGAAATGGGTACACCTGTAACAAAAGTATTCAACGTATTTAATGACAACAATATCGCTTACAATATCGAAAATGATGTAAAAGTAGGTTTGATTACAGATGTTCTCGGAATTATCTTTACCAATACTCTACGTGAAGAAGAAGGTGGTACATATAGCCCGATGACAAGTAGCTCATTCAATAACCTTAACAACGAATGGACAATTCTCTATATGTTTGACACTAATGCAGAATCAAGAGACAAATTAAGCAAACGAGCTTATGACGAGCTTATGAATCTCTTAGCAAATGGTGCAAACGAAACAGACTTCAACAAAGTGAAAGATGCTGCAATCAACCAATATAACATCACTACCAAAGAAAATAGCTATTGGGTAAATGGTTTGAAACAATACGTTCTCGGTACAGATATGATTACCGGTCATGAAAATGCACTTACAAATCTTACACTTGAAGACTTCAACGCATTTATGAAAACTTTATACAATGGTCAGAACCGCGTTCAAGTTGTTATGACAGGTGTTGAAGCTAAATAAGAATATTAATTTTACAATTATTATTGAAGACTGTCGGTTAAACGGCAGTCTTCTTTTTTATTTGCTTAATTTTAAAATAATTCGTAACTTTGTCAATAATTCTAACCCTAACTCAAATATTTCAATGAAAAAGTTATTAGTAGGAACATTAACAGTTTTAACATCGATTATGACATCGAACACAATTAATGCTCAAGAACGTATAAATCCATTTTTTGAGCCGTACACAGCTCCATACGCTGCTATACCTTTCGACAAAATTCAAAATCAAGACTATGAAGAAGGTATACTCGAAGGCATAAAACGCCAAAACCAAGAAATTGAAGCTATTACCAACAATTCGGAAGCTCCTACATTTGAAAACACTATCGTAGCTTACGAAAGAAGCGGTAGCCTTCTTTACAATGTGTCGATTACTTTAGGTAATCTTGAACACTGTCTCGGCGAACCGGAACTTATGGAAATAGTTTCCAAAACTACTCCGATGATGACTGAGCATTACACAAACATTATGCTCAACGAAAAATTATGGAAACGTATCAAAGCTGTTTACGATACAAGAAATCAACGTAACGATTTAACTCCTGAAGATCTTCGCCTTATCGAAGAAACTTACAAATCATTTGCTGAATCAGGAGCTATGCTCGAAGGTGCCGACAGAGAAAAATATCGCAAACTATCGGCTGAAATCAGCGACCTTTCTGTAAAATTCAGTCAAAATCTGACTAATGATATGAAAAATCCGGCTCGTCGCTTATGGCTGACTGCCGACCAATTGGAAGGACTTCCACAAGGTGTCGTTGCTGCTGCAAGAGAAGAAGCTAAAATGACATTAGAGCAAGAGGATAAAGCTGACGACGGCAGCTACCTTTTCACTGTTTTCTTTCCAAGCTACAGTCCATTCATGAAATATGCTAAAGACAGAAACCTCCGCGAAAAAATGCATAAACTTTATAACACAAGAAATTTCGGTGGAGAATTCGACAACTCACAAATTCTTAAAGACATTGCAAATATTCGCTTGGAAACTGCAAACCTTTTCGGCAAAAGCAACTATTCTGAATATGTTCTTACAGGTAGAATGGCAAAAACTCCGGCTAATGTTTACAACCTCCTCGACCAACTTCTCGAAGCATACTATCCGGCAATGCAAGCTGAACTTGCAGAAATAGAAAATTTCGCCCGCAAAACAGAAGGAGAAGACTTTAAACTTGAAGCTTGGGACTATAGCTATTGGTCAGATAAACTCAAAAATGAAAAATACGCTTTCAACGACGAAGATATGCGTCCTTACTTCGAAATAGATAACACTATCGACGGAGTATTCGGATTAGCTACCAAATTATTAGGTTACAAATTCAAAGAAAATAAAAACATTCCTACTTACCACAAAGATGCAAAAGCCTACGAAGTTACTGATGCCAAAGGAAATATCGTTGGTGTACTTTATACTGACTTCTTCTACCGCCCGGGTAAAGCTCCCGGTGCATGGATGACAGAATTCCGCGGTGAATATCGTGATGAAAACGGCAATCGTGTCCCTCCAATGATTTCTATAGTAATGAACTTTACAAAACCAACCGGCTCTGAACCGGCTTTACTTACTCCTTACGAAGTAGAAACATTCCTCCACGAATTCGGACACGCCCTCCATGGTCTTTCTGCCAACACTACTTATCTATCTCTTAGTGGCACCAATGTATATCGCGACTTTGTGGAACTTTTCTCTCAATTCAACGAAAACTATCTAACTCAAAAGAAATTCTTGGATAGCTTTGCTAAACACTACAAAACAGGCAAAAAAATGCCTCAAGAATTAATCGATAAATTCATAACTGCAAGCCAATTTGGTGCAGGTTACGCTTGTATCCGCCAATTAAGTTTCGGATATTTGGATATGTACTATCACACTATCACATCTCCACTTCGTGCTTCAGCCGACATTACAGTTATTGAAAATCAAGTCAACGAGAAAGTAAAAATGTTCGACCCCGTTGAAGGAACTTGTCACACTCCTGCTTTCGGTCATATCTTCTCCGGAGGCTACGCATCCGGATACTATGGCTACAAATGGGCTGAACAACTTGACGCCGATGCTTTTGCCGCTTTCCAAGAGACAGGTAATATCTACGATAAAAAAACTGCCGCTAAATACCTCATTATGCTTTCAAGCGGTAATACTGTTGACCCACAACAACTCTATGAGACGTTCCGTGGCAAACCGGCGACTATCGATGCTCTATTGAAACGCGACGGAATAAAAAAATAACAGATAAGTCATAAGTCTGTAACTTACAAATAGCTGTGTCTAAATTCCAAAAGACACGGCTATTGTTTATATTGTCAACAAATAATAAAGCTGCATCATTGTAATTATGACACTGATTAAATTAACAAGAGCTGAGCAAAATTGCACAGCCCTTATTGAATTAATACAATATATAAGTCTAATTGTTAGTCAGAACCAAATCATTAATCGGGTAATAGCGAGAAATTGTCAGCATCTTTCCATGCCGGGAATTTTTCTCGGAATTTTGACAAGCCTTCATGGTCTAATAGAGCGTAGATTATTTCTGTATCTGGTTGCTCAACATTGATGTTTTTCCCTTTGAAATCTATAGCGAGAGTATCGCCTAAATATTCAAATCCGTTATTGTCGATACCTTTACAATTTACACCGCATACATAAGCTTCATTTTCAATTGCACGAGCAATCAATAATTGTCGCCACGCTTGAGCTCTTGCTTTGGGCCAATTTGCAACCGCTATTAGAAGGTCGTATTCATTGTTTTTGTTTCGACACCATATCGGGAATCGAATGTCATAGCAAATTATCATAGCAATGTTCCATCCTCTATAACGTATCTTCAACCGATCATAACCACGAGAAAATGTATTGTGCTCACCGGCCATTGTAAATAGGTGGCGTTTGTCTGCAAAAGTTTCGTCGCCACCGGGTTCGATGAAGAATGCACGATTATAAATAGAACCTCCGGTGTTGGCAATAAAACTACCTGCGATAGCAATTTGATATTTATTGGCAAGTTGTTTTATAAGGTCTATAGTTTTGCCTGTGTTACGTTCAGCAAGTTCGCGTATTTCCTCTTTATCTCCGGTCATAAAGCCTGTTGAGAACATTTCCGGGAGAATCAATAAGTCGGTTTCCGGATGAATTGTTGGCATTATGTTGATTAAAGTTTCTATATTTTTTTCTTTATTACCCCAAATCAATTCTTGAGGAAACAATGCTACTTTCAATGGCTTTGTCATATTAGATAGAAGATTGATATGTATAAATTACAGTAGCCCGAATTTCAGGCTACTGCACGATGTATATAAAAATCGTTAAGCTAACGTTTTATTTTGATCTTTTACTGCTTGTGGAATTGCAGAATTAAATTTTTTTAATGCATTGTCGATTGCAGCAACATATTCAGCATTGATTTTGTGGAATAAATTTCGGTTGAATTTTGCTTTTTCTGAGCGATATTGACGAGCATTGTCAAAAGCCGATAAGCTTTTGTCAAATTGAAAATTGCTTTTAAGAATAGCTGATTCGGCAGCAGTAAGCACATCAATTACGGCTTCATCGATTAATTCAAGATTTGCATTTTCAATATTATAGTATTCTATCATCATATCTTGACATACATTATTTGCTAAGCATGTCACATATTTTTTAAATTCTTTCTTGTTTGCCATAATTTAAAATTTTATTGTTAATAAATCGAGTGCTAATTTACAAATAATATTTGAACAATCAAAAAATCATAATCAGAATTTAGTCTCTTCGTTCTTTTCTTGATGCATCTATACGGAGGAGAATAAATAATAGGATAGTAAATCCCCAAAGAGCAGAACCTCCGTAACTGAAGAAGGGTAGAGGTATTCCGATGACTGGACATAGTCCAATCACCATACCAATATTAATAAAGATATGGAATATTAGATAAGATACAACACAATAAGCATAAACACGTCCGAATGCGGTATGCTGTCGTTCGGCAATATGGATAATTCGAAGTATAAATGCTAAGAATACAGCTAATACAACTACCGAACCGACAAATCCTTCTTCTTCTCCGATTGTACAAAATATAAAGTCTGTATGTTGCTCAGGGACATATTTTAATTTTGTTTGTGTTCCATTAAGAAACCCTTTACCTGTCAATCCTCCTGAGCCGATTGCAATTTTTGACTGATTAACATTGTAGCCGGCCCCTCTTAGGTCTTCTTCTATTCCCAATGCTACTTTGATACGCAGTTGCTGATGAGGTTCAAGTACTTCATTAAAGACATAGTTGACAGAAAATAAAAATAAGATAGAACTGATTGCAAAAGCAATTGTTACGATATATTTTCTGATGTGATGTTTAAGCATAGCTATAGCAGTGTATAAGGTAGCTCCGACAATCACAACTATAAAGTAACCGGTTCCGTTGATTAATATATCAAACAAAGACAACACATATATCAGAATTGCTGAGGCGACAAATCCTAAAAGTACGTTTCTGCCAATTATTTTGTTTTTGCAGTATAAAAACAACATTACCACAAAAATTGTCATTATACATATATAGACAGAAAATTCACCTACCGGGATACCTAATATCAATGTTTCAGTAAATTTTATTGCAACTACAAAATAGGTAATCGCACATAGAACTGAAAATAGGACCAATCCGCTCATACCTTCACGATAGAGCACGAATATTAATGATGTATAGACTAATGCACTTCCTGTCTCTCGTTGCATTAAAATAAGTATAATAGGAAGAAATATGATTATCAATGCACGAAGATAATTGCTACCTTTATTATTTAACGAGAAATTGTAGGAACTGAATAATTTGGCTAAAGCAAGAGCTGTGGCAAACTTTCCAAATTCTGCAGGTTGCAAACTTACAGGTCCGAAAACCAACCATGACCGAGACCCCTTAATGTCAGGAGCGTGAAAGATAGTTGCAATTAAAAGTAGTATAACACCCGCATATATCGGATAAGAATACGATTCATACACTCTATAATCGACAAGTAGTATTATTGCTCCGATAACTAATGATAATCCTATCCATAAAAATTGTTTGCCTGAAAATTCATTGAAATCAAACATACTTGCGTTATCGAAATTATAACTTGCTGCGTATATACTAATGGCTCCTGAAATCACCAATATAAAATATAGTGAAATAGTTATCCAATCAATTGAATGAAACATTGATATATTAGCCTCTTTATTACTTCGTTGCATTGACATTGTATGTGTTAGTATTCAACATTCTATCTTCGATAGCTTTACGTTCAGGAGATATTTCTTTATTAAGATATTTTTCCATCATCAGACTGCCTATCGGTACGCCAAAAGTTGCACCAAATCCGGCATTTTCAACGTAAACGCAAATAGCAATTTGGGGATTATGATATGGGGCAAATCCCATAAATGCAGAGTGATCCTTACCATGAGGATTTTGAGCTGTTCCTGTCTTGCCACAAACTTCAATTCCGGGAAGATTAGCGCCTCGACAAGTACCTCCGGTTACAGCCATTCTCATCCCCTCAGCGACAATATCATAATATTGTTTGGATATGCTGATTTCGTGTTTCGTTCTATATTCATCAGGTAAAATTGTATCTTGAATAGCTTTGACAATGTGTGGAGTATAGAAAAAACCTCTATTAGCTATAGTTGCACTCAGATTGGCAATTTGCAGAGGGGTTGCCAAAATTTCTCCTTGACCGATTGATATTGAAATAATAGTGTTTCCACTCCATGAACCACGATATGACTTACTATAATATTCACTGTTTGGAATAAAGCCTCTGCTTTCACTTGGAAGGTCAACACCTAATTTGTAGCCATATCCCATTTCCACCAAATAGTCTTTCCATTTGGTTAATTGATCGCCGGCATTTGTACCTACTTTGTCAATCATATTTTTAAGCCCCCAACAGAAATATGAATTGCATGAAGTCTGTAAAGCCGGTTTTACGGAAATCGGAGATGCGTGTCCGTGGCATCCTACATGCAAACCTTTGTTGTGATAACCTCCGGAACATGGAAACATTGTGCCATTTGTTATAATTTTTTCCTCAAGAAAAATTAATGCCTGAGTAGGTTTAAAAGTTGAGCCCGGAGGATATGTCGCTTGAATTGCTCTGTCAAATAGCGGTTTATGAGGATCTCTCGTTAATTCTAAATAATTTTTACCACGATTTTTACCTATTAAAAGCGACGGCTCGTAAGTAGGGCTTGTAACTAAAGCAAGTATTTCACCTGTTGAAGGCTCTATTGCAACAATAGCACCTTTTTTACCTTGCATTAATTGTTCTCCATATTTTTGTAGCTCAATATCGAGCGATAATGTAATATTCTTTCCGGATTGAGGCATTATGTCATGAATGCCATCTTCGTATTTACCTTGAATACGTCCTCTGGCATCTTTCATAAGAATTTCCTCACCCTTAATTCCTCTCAAATATCTTTCGTAACTTTTTTCTACGCCTAAATCACCTGTGTAATCACCCGACCTATAATAACTATCATTTTCGATGTCTTTAGCTGAAACTTCGCGAATGTTACCTAAAACATTCGCAGCAGTGAGATGATTATATTGTCGAATGGTGCGTTTTTGAATGAAAAATCCCGGAAATAGGTATAATTTTTCTTGAAGTCTGCCATAATCTTCTTGTGAAAGGTGGGAAATTAATTTCTGTGGAGTATAATCTGAATATCCCGGATTATTACGTGGATTTTTCATATCTTGCCATTTCTGTTTGAATTGGTCAAGTGTAATTCCCAAAATTTTACAGAACTCAATGGTGTCAAATTTAGCGACATCCTTGGGTATAAGCATAATGTCGTATGCAGGTTGATTAAATACGACTAACTCTCCATTTCTATCATAGACTAATCCTCTCGCCGGATATATAATACGTCGAAGAAATGCATTGCTATCTGCATTTTCCTTGTAATTATTATCTCCAACTTGAAGATTAAAAAGACGAACTATATAAATTATAATTATTATTGTTATGAATCCGCCTATAATATATTTCCTTTTTTCAAGATTATAGTCTTTTCTCACGGCGTTCAATCATTATACTGTCGATGCCTAATAACAAAATAAATGTTAGCAAACTACTTCCAATTATCTTCATAAGCATACTACTAAAATTAGAAAAAGAAAAATATTCGATTGTTATGATTAAACAACAATATACCAATACAATGGAAAAAAGATATTTAATATATCCGGCCAATCCCAATGATGAAATAGAAGGAATTACTTGAGCTAATTCCTCGTCTTTTGAATGATAAAGATTGAATATTGGCTTTCTTAACACTGATAGAATTGTACACGCCAATGTATTCATACCCAATGTGTCAGAGAATAAATCAACGCAAAATCCCATTATAAATGATAGGATAATAACGTAATTTATCGATAATGACATCGGCAGTCTAACTATAAAATAAATAAATATCAAAGGGAAAGCTACTCCGAAAAGAATTATATGATTACATATAATGGACTGAACGAGTAGCATTACCACAAATAATATGAAATAGTTGATAAACCTATGAGGCATTATGAGTTATTTTTATCGTTTAATACATCAAATCCGATTAACGAATCTAATTCTGCTTTAAGATTATCTTTAAGAATTCTAACCGTACTCAATTGAGTGAAATCTGATGATAATTTTATTTTCAATGTAAAGAAATTATCATCTGAAGTTTTAATCTGAGATATAATTGTTCCGACAGGAATTCCTTCAGGGAATGTTGTAGAGTAACCACTTGTAACAATTGTGTCGCCAATATGGTATTTAATGTGGCGAGGCATTTCTTCGACGTATGCAATATTGGGATTACCCTCTACCCAATGTAACGAACCTACGCTATTAGTATTATTAACTTTCACCGAAAAATGTTGAGTAACATTCAAAAGTGATATTACGCGAGCGGAATTTTTGCCGACGACATTGACAATTCCTACAACTCCATTTTGATCCACTACACCCATTCCCGGCTTAATGCCATCATTGGCTCCTTTATTTAGAGTGAAATAGTTTTGTGGCCGTTTTACGCTATTGTTGACTACCGTTGCTGTAATAAAATCAAACCTTTGGGCAGATTCCAAAATTTTATTAGAATCTGCCGGGACAAGTGTTTGATAATATGCTATTTGATTCTTTAAATTAAGAACTTCATTTTCCAACAAAGCATTGCGTTGATGAAGATCTTCATTAATCTCACGCAGATTAAAATATCCTGCTATACTATTTACAACTCCATATACCGAATTAGAGACCGAATTTGCTGATGTAAGATAGATGGATTGTTGATAAGAGTTGTTTTTAAATAGTAACATACAACTCAATAACACAAAGAATGTAAAGACAAACCATGTGTTATACTTAATTATAAAATTGAGTAGGTTACGCACTATTTATCCTCTCTTATTTATCGTATAAGGAATGAAAATCTATTAATGTTTTTCAATGCTACGCCCGTACCTTTTGCAACTGCCAACAATGGGTCTTCTGCGACATGGAACTGAATGCCGATTTTGTCGGTCAAACGTTTGTCAAGACCTCGTAGCAATGCACCTCCACCTGTAAGGTAGATACCATTTTTTACAATATCTGCATAAAGTTCCGGTGGAGTGATTTCAAGTGCTGCAAGAATTGCTGTCTCCATTTTAGAAATTGATTTCTCAATACAATGTGCAACTTCTTGATATGACACAGGCACTTCCATTGGCAAGGCTGTCATTTTATTAGGACCATAGACAATAAAATCTTCAGGAGCATCCTCCAATTCTGAAAGTGCAGATCCAACTCTGATTTTTATCTGTTCGGCCATTCTTGTACCGACCTTTAAGTTGTGTACTCTGCCCATATGTTCTTGAATATCGGCAGTTAAATCATTGCCTGCAATACGAATACTTCTATTGCAAACTATTCCACCGAGAGATATTACGGCAATTTCTGTTGTTCCTCCACCTATATCTACAATCATATTTCCTTGAGGAGCTTCAACATCAAGTCCGATACCCAATGCCGCAGCCATAGGCTCATATATCATATACACATCTCGTCCTCCTGCATGTTCACTTGAATCCCTGACGGCTCTCACTTCGACTTCTGTAGAACCTGATGGAATACAAACCACCATTCTAAGTGTCGGTGCAAACAATCGACGTTTTGGGCTCACCATTTTTACAAGACCACGAATCATTTGTTCAGCTGCATTAAAATCAGCAATTACACCATCTTTTAGAGGTCGAATCGTACGAATACCGGGAGGCTCTTTACCTTCCATTTGACGTGCCTTTGAACCAACTGCCAATGGCTTCTCTGTTTTTGTCTCTATTGCGACTACAGAAGGCTCGTTAACTACAATTTTATCGTTGTGTATAATAATGGAGTTGGCTGTACCCAAGTCCATTGCTATTTCTTGAGTTAATGAAAATATTCCCATTTTGATTAATTTTAATGTTTAAAATGACGTATCCCTGTCATTACCATTGCAATATCATTTTCGTTACAATAGTCTATTGTTTCTTGGTCTCTTACAGAGCCTCCCGGTTGGATTACAGCATCAATCCCGGCTTTATGAGCAATTTCAACACAATCAGAGAATGGGAAAAATGCATCTGATGCCATAACAGCTCCGTTAAGATCAAAATCAAATGATTTAGCTTTTGTGATGGCTTGTTTAAGCGAATCAACGCGTGATGTTTGACCAATTCCACTTGCACATAACTGCTTGTTTTTAGCTAATACTATTGCGTTACTTTTACTATGTTTTACAATCTTGTTAGCAAATATTAAATCTGCAATTTTATCTTCTGTTACAGCTTTAGAAGAGGCTTGTTTGAAATCACAGGAATTTTCAACTTTTGTATCTGCTTCTTGCACAAGTATTCCGTTCAATGCACTGCGATATTTTAATTTAGGCAGTGCAAGTTGTTTGCTTTTAAGTATAATGCGATTTTTCTTTGATTTTAATGTTTCAAGTGCAGTTTCAGTGTAATTTGGAGCCATTATTACTTCAAAGAATATGCTGTTGATTTTAGATGCTGTTGATTCATTGATTTCACCATTAGCTATAAGCACACCACCAAAGGCTGAAACAGGGTCACACTCTAATGCAGCACTCCATGCTTCTTCGATTGTTGAACGTGATGCAATTCCGCATGCGTTATTGTGTTTTAAAATTGCAAATGTTGGCTCTTCAAAATCGTTGATTAAGCTTACTGCTGCATCTATATCAAGAAGATTATTGTAAGAAATCTCTTTACCATGAAGTTTTGTAAACATCTCTTCGAAATTGCCAAAATAAGCCGCATTTTGATGAGGATTTTCTCCATATCGCAAATGCATCGCTCCATTAGCTCCAATTCTAAGTGCTGATTGTTCTTCTTTGTCAAACCAATTAAATATTGCACTATCATAAGCCGATGACACTGCAAATGCTTCTTTAGCAAACCAACGTCTTTCTCCTAATGAAGATTGAGCTCCTTGTCTCTCCAACATTGATCGCAATGGTTCATATTGAGATTTTGATGCAACAATAATCACGTCATTGAAATTTTTTGCGGCTCCTCTAATGAGAGATATTCCACCTATATCAATTTTTTCAATAATATCTTCATCTGATGCACCGCTTGCAACTGTTGCTTCAAAAGGATATAGGTCGACTATTACAAGGTCGATTTCAGGAATTTCGTATTGTGCTATTTGTTCTTTATCTGATTCATTATCTCGACGATTGAGAATTCCTCCAAACACTTTTGGATGAAGAGTTTTAACTCTACCTCCTAATATTGATGGGTAGCCGGTAAGACTCTCAACAGATTGACAAGGAATACCTAAACTCTCAATAAATGCTTGTGTTCCACCTGTAGAAATTAATTTTACACCATTTTCATTTAGTAATTTAAGTATAGTGTCCAAACCGTCTTTATGGAATACTGATACTAATGCTGATTTAATCTTTTTTACGTTCTCCATTACTCCTTAAGTTTTTAAAGTGCAAAGTTAATTATTATTATTTATATATCAAACACAAATTCTGATTGTCGTAGTTGTGATTTTTTTGAAATTTTATTTTTTTCTTTCAAGTTTAACCACATTTTCGACATGGTGAGTATGTGGAAACATATCTACAGGTTGAATTGCTGTTACTTTGTATTTTTTATCCAATAGAGAAATATCCCTTGCCTGTGTCGCCGGATTGCAACTTACATATACAAGTAAATCCGGCTCGGCATTTAAGATGACATTGACCACATCCTCATGCATTCCCGCACGTGGCGGGTCGATTATCATTATATCCGGTTTGCCATGCACTGATATAAATTCATCGGTAAGAATATCTTTCATATCGCCGGCATAAAATAGTGTGTTATCTAAATTATTTACTTTAGAATTTAATTTTGCATCATCTATTGCTTCCGGCACATATTCAATACCAATTACTTGGCGACAATGTTTTGCAACGAAATTTGCAATAGTTCCGGTTCCGGTGTATAAGTCGTAAACTAATGGTCGGTTTTCTTTTGCAATCTCAACATCTAAGCCGGCAAATTTTCTTGCCACTTTATAAAGTTCATACGCTTGAAGAGAGTTGGTTTGATAGAACGATTTTGCATTGATTCTGAATTGCAAATCTTCCATTTTTTCATTAATATAGTCACGTCCCTTAAACACTATTACCTCCTGGTCACCTATGGTGTCATTCACTTTTTTGTTCACGACGTATAGTAAAGATGTGATTTGAGGAAATTGTTTATAAATTTCATTCATTATTAAATTAATATGCTCCGAATTATCTTCTCCAAAGACAATGCAAACCATTATTTCTGAAGTAGATGTGATACGAATCATAAGAGTTCGTAAGAGTCCTTGTTGAGCCTTAATATCATAAAATGAAATTAATTTTTTTTCAGCAAAATCGTATATCCAATTTCTGATTTCATCGCCAATAGAATCTTGTAGATGACATTTATTTATATGCAATACTTTGTCGAATGCTCCCGGGATATGAAATCCGAGTGCATTAGAACTATCTTCAAAGTCTTTTCCCGATTTTATTTCTTCCCAAGTACGCCATTTTTTATTTGAAAAAGTATATTCCATTTTATTTCTGTATTGCCAAATCGAATCAGAACCTATAATAGGAGAAATTTCAGGAATATCAACTTTGGCTATTCTCGTCATAGCATCGTAAACTTGTTGTTGCTTACATTCTATTTGATATGAATAGGGAAGATGTTGCCATTTGCATCCACCACATAAACCAAAATGAGTACATTGAGGTTCAATTCTTAAAGGAGAAGGAGATATTAATTGAGTAATATGACCTTCTGCCCAATTTTTCTTTTTTTTATCGATTTTTATATTAGCGACATCGCCTGGGGCTCCATAAGGGATGAATACAACTATTTGATCTTCGTCATTTTCATTCATACGGATTTTAGCAATAGATTTACCCTCTGCAGCTACTCCGGAAATACTTATTTGTGATAATTCCGGTAGTATTTTCTTCTTTCTTGACATAGTGAATTAAAAATTTTATGCAAAATTAGTCTAAATCGCCGAATTATAACTATATTTGCACTTGAAAAATCACGTAATGAATAAATTGCTTGACAATTTGAATTTTAATCCATAAATAGATAAATTAAATTAATTTTAATCAATGGCAAAGAAAGTCTATACATTCGGCGACGGAAAAGCTGAAGGAAATGCCGAAATGAGAAACCTTCTCGGCGGTAAAGGTGCTAACCTTGCAGAGATGAACTTATTGGGTATGCCGGTTCCTCCCGGTTTTACAATCACAACTGAAGTGTGTACAGAATACACAAAATCAGGAAAAGATGTTGTAGTAGCTGATATTAAAGCAGAAGTTGAAGCAGCTATCAAACATGTAGAAGAATTGACAGGAAAAAAATTTGATGATCCTGCAAATCCTCTTCTTGTATCAGTTCGCTCAGGAGCTCGTGCATCAATGCCTGGTATGATGGATACAGTGCTTAATCTTGGTATGAATGATGCCACTGTTGCATCTTTGGCTGAAAAGAGTGGAAATCCTCGTTTTGCTTGGGACAGCTATCGTCGTTTTGTACAAATGTACGGTGACGTAGTTCTTGGTATGAAACCAAAGAGCAAAACAGATATCGATCCATTCGAAGAAATAATGGATAAAGTAAAAGAAGAAAAAGGCGTAAAATTCGATAATGAACTCGACGTTGAAGACCTTAAAGAATTGGTAAAACGCTTTAAGGTTGCTGTATTGGATTTCACAGGAAAAGATTTCCCTGATTCAGCATGGGAACAACTTTGGGGTGGTATCTGTGCAGTATTTGACAGCTGGATGAACGAACGTGCAATACTTTATCGCCGCATGAACCAAATCCCTGAAGAATGGGGTACTGCTGTTAACGTTCAAGCAATGGTTTATGGAAATATGGGTGATAACTCTGCTACAGGTGTTGCTTTTAGCCGTGATGCTGCAACAGGCGAAAAATTATTCACCGGAGAATATCTCATCAATGCTCAAGGTGAAGACGTAGTTGCCGGTATTCGTACTCCTCAACAAATCACAGTCGAAGGTTCACGCCGTTGGGCTGCACTTCAAGGAATTTCAGAAGAAGTTCGTGCTTCTCAATATCCATCTCTTGAAGAATCAATGCCAAAATTAGCTGCTGAACTTATCGCAATTTCTGATCGACTTGAAGCATACTATAAAGATATGCAAGATATGGAATTTACTATCCAAGATGGTAAATTATGGATGCTTCAAACACGTAATGGCAAACGCACAGGTGCAGCTATGGTGAAAATTGCCATGGATCTTCTTAGAGAAGGTGTCATCGATGAAAAAACAGTATTAGCTCGCATGGAGCCACAAAAATTAGATGAACTTCTTCACCCTGTATTCGATAAAGATGCTCTTAAACGTGCTAAAGTAGCAGCAAAAGGTCTTCCTGCATCACCGGGTGCTGCAACAGGACAAATCGTGTTCCAAGCAGACGACGCTGAAGCATGGGCAGAAAAGAAGAAAAAAGTGGTGCTTGTGCGTATCGAAACATCTCCTGAAGACCTTCGTGGCATGGCAGTTGCTCAAGGTATCTTGACAATGCGTGGTGGTATGACATCTCATGCTGCAGTAGTTGCTCGCGGTATGGGTAAATGCTGCGTATCCGGTGCAGGAGAAATCGTCGTAGACTACAAAGAAAAAACTCTTACAATGTCTGGTAAAGTTTACCACGAAGGCGATTGGATTTCTCTCAATGGTTCTAATGGTGATGTATATGATGGTCAAGTGCCAACAACAGATCCTGAACTTGATGGTGACTTTGGTGCAATCATGAACCTTGCTGCAAAATACACAAAAACACTTGTTCGTACTAATGCAGATTCACCACGTGATGCAAAACAAGCACGTAGCTTTGGTGCACAAGGTATCGGACTTTGCCGTACAGAACACATGTTCTTCGAAGGCGATAGAATTAAAGCTGTACGTGAAATGATTCTTGCAAGCGATGAAGAAGGTCGTCGTGTCGCTCTTGCTAAACTGCTCCCAATGCAAAGAAGCGACTTTGAAGGTATCTTTGAAGCTATGGACGGATATGGTGTTACAGTTCGTCTCCTTGACCCACCATTGCACGAATTCGTGCCTCATCAAACAGCAACTCAAAAAGAACTTGCTGATGAAATGGGCTTGACGCTTGAAGAAGTTAAAGCAAAAGTTGATAGCTTGGAAGAATTCAACCCAATGCTCGGTCATCGTGGTTGTCGTCTTGGTATCACATATCCGGAAATCACAGAAATGCAAACTCGTGCAATAATTGAGGCTGCACTCAATGTGAAAGCTCGTGGTATAGATGTTCAACCTGAAATTATGGTGCCACTTGTAGGAAC
Source organism: uncultured Sangeribacter sp. (assembly GCA_964524385.1). Taxonomy (GTDB): domain Bacteria; phylum Bacteroidota; class Bacteroidia; order Bacteroidales; family Muribaculaceae; genus Lepagella. The sequence goes on along the minus strand of CAZGEX010000014.1, from coordinate 17,530 downwards.
TTTAAAAGAGCTTCAAAATCAAGCAAATGTAATCAACACTACTGCTGCAAAAGTATTTGCTGAAAGAGGTGAAACTGTTGCTTATAAAGTTGGTACAATGATTGAAGTTCCACGTGCTGCATTAACTGCAAATGAAATTGCACAAGTAGCTGACTTCTTCTCATTTGGCACAAACGACTTGACTCAAATGACATTCGGTTACTCTCGTGATGATGCTCCTAAATTCTTGAAATTCTACAAAGAAATGGGCATTCTCAAAGTTGATCCGTTTGAAGTGCTTGACCAAGAAGGTGTTGGACAACTCGTTCGTATGGGTGTGGAAAAAGGTAGAGCTACCAAACCTGAATTGAAAGTTGGTATATGCGGTGAACATGGTGGTGAACCATCTTCAGTTAAATTCTGTGCTAACCTCGGAATGAACTATGTAAGCTGTTCTCCATTCCGTGTGCCAATCGCTCGCGTTGCTGCTGCACAGGCTGCTATCGGTTGTTAATATAATTAACTCCAATATAAATAATATGAAAAGAGACTATCCTTCGAGGATAGTCTCTCTTTTTACATATTCTTCGGCAAAACAATACATAATGCATTTATTATCAGTACAAAATATACTATTATTTATATTTAGGTTGATTATTCCAGTGTTTTTTCGTAATTTTGTAGGCAGTAAATAAATTTATTATGACAATTCTAAATACCCCAAATACTGTAGAGCAATTCGCACATATAAAGGAGCGATGCAGAGATATTTTTGTCAAAAAATTAAAAGATTATGGCACGTCATGGCGTATAATGCGTCCAACAAGTATAACCGACCAAATTTATATCAAGGCAAATCGTATTCGTACAATTGAAGAAAAAGGCAATAGTAAAGTAAACGAAGGCATCGAGCCTGAATTTATTGGAATAGTTAACTATGGTATTATTGGTCTGATTCAATTAAGTTTAGGCACAGGAATGGAAATTTCTGTTGAAAAAGCTACTGAATTATACAATGATTTCTTAGATAAAACCACAGATTTAATGATTGCAAAAAATCATGACTATGGAGAAGCTTGGCGAAATATGCGTATTAGTAGTTATACAGATATAATCCTTTCAAAACTTCTTCGCACCAAACAAATAGAAGATAATGACGGCGAAACTATAATTTCAGAGGGAATAGATGCAAATTATATGGACATGATAAATTATTCTATATTTGCACTTATTAAATTAGAATATGGCGAATGATAAAGAGTCATCAGTTACTAATTTGAACAGCAAAACATTCTTTAGAAATTGGAAAGTCTGGACAACAATGATGCTAAGAATCATTGTTGGTGTAGTGTTTGTGTTTTCCGGATTCGTAAAAGCTATTGATCCTTGGGGAACAATTTACAAACTTCATGACTATGCAACAGCAATGGGACTTAACATTTGGGATAATCTCCTAATGGTAGGTTCTTTTGGTCTTTTCTCAATAGAGTTTTTAATCGGGATATTTTTAATTTTCGGATGCTATCGCAAAGTTTGTTCAATAGTAGCGGGTATAATAATGCTATTTATGACTCCATTAACCCTGTGGATTGCGATTTCTAATCCTGTAGCAGATTGTGGATGTTTTGGAGATGCATTCGTAATATCCAATTGGGCAACATTTTATAAAAATATTTTCCTATTATTAATGACTTTATGGCTGATTAAATACAATTATAAATCAAGATGCTTTATTATCCCAACATTGCAGTGGCTTGCATTTATGGCTTCATCAATATTTATAATATTAATAGGAATTTATGGCTATGTTTATCAACCACTTATAGATTTCAGACCGTATAAAATTGGTGAAACATTACTACCTAATGATGATTGCGAAACAGCGATAAACTACGAATTTATATACCAAAAAGATGGTGTTACAGAAACTTTTTCGGAAGATAATCTACCGGGAGATGATTGGACTTTTGTAGATAGGAAAATAATATCTGACGAATCTGTAGCATCTGATAAACGGGTTCTCGCTATATATGAAGGAAGTGAAGAAATTACAGATTATGTTATCCTTAGTGAAGGAAGACAATTGATATTATTCTATTCATCGCTTAATGAGGTAAGTATTGCATCATCGTATCAAATCAACTCATTGTATGACTATTGTCAACAAAACGAAATAGATATGATTTCGGTAATTTCTGCAACATCCCGTCAAATAGAAGAATGGAAAGATTTGTCAATGGCGGCATATCCAATTTATACATCTGAAGACACGTCTATAAAAGAAGTGGTCAGAGGAAATCCCGGAATTGTCTATCTTGAAGATGGAGTAATAATGTGGAAAAGTTCTTTGAAATCTATTGATGCCGATGATTTCTTATTATCTGAAACGCCGTCCAACAATCCAATGTCGTTTGCTCGAGATAATAATAAAATATTAAGTTCTTGTATTTCATTATATATATTAGCAATGATAATTATTACCACATTAAGCCATGTGCCAATGGTAATAAGATATGCCCGAAGAAAACGAAAAAACAAAACCAATATAAATAACAAACCACCTCGTGATTATAATTCGACAAATGAATAAAACAATAATATTTTTAGCCCTAATTTTAATTTCATTACTTATCAGTTGTTCGTCACAAGACGAACCACCACAACCAAAACCTGTTGAGTATAAACGTTCCATTCTTGTTTATATGGTTGCATCTAACAGCCTTACCGGAAATGACATAAAAGATATTAACGAGATAATCGAGGGATTAAATGATATTGACATTAATAAATTTAACGTATTGTTGTATCGATGTGGCATAAATGGAAAATCTACTCTCAGCAAATTTACTAAATCAAACAATTATTACAATGAAGTCGTAATAAAAGATTATGTTGGAGATGATTCGTCGGTAAGTGTAAGCAGAATATCTGAAGTAATCTCAGATATGGAAATACACTCACCTTCAGATGAATACGGATTGATATTATGGTCGCATGCAATGGCATGGATTCCATCTAAATTAAAATTAGATGAAAATATCGAAGTTGAACCATACTATTTTGGTGACGATTTCGGTAAACATATAGATATTGATAAATTAGCCTTGGCAATACCTGATAACAAATTTGAATTCATTTGGATGGATTGCTGCTATATGGCTTCAATCGAAACTGCTTATGAATTTCGAAATAAATGTAAATATTATATCGGCTATCCAACAGAAATTTTAGGGGAGGGGATGCCTTATAATCTTACGATTCCTTGTTTGTTGAAAGAAAAATTAGATCTAATTGGAGCTGCTGATGCAACCTTTAAATATTTCAACAATCATTTATCTCCATCTAAAAGATCTTGCACAATATCTATTTTAGATATGTCTAAGTTAAATACATTATCGGAAGCTACAAGTAAAATTATGGATAATTTCCAACCTCTTAATGACACCTCTAAATTACAAAAATATTCACGAGGGTCTGAAGGACCATTTTATGATTTCAGACATTATGTATGGCAAGTTGCTTCACAAAATGGGACTACCGCCCACTTAAGTACATTCGACAATGCCCTTAATAAAGCAATCATTTATAAAAATGCTACTAATAGATTTCTTTCTATCGAAATAAATTCAGCCCATTTTAGTGGTTTATCTACACATGCATACACCAATAGCGATAGCTTCAACGAAAACTATTATCGTTCATTGTCATGGTTCAAAGATACATATAAATAAATTTAAATAAACCGTTATATTAAGATGAAATTATTATCAATTTTACTTCAAACACCTATTGTTAATAGTGAAACATCAGCAGAAGCTTTAACAAACGAAAGTTTTTTATCTGCTTTTGAAGGATTATCTATCGATGCTGCTATTTCCAAAATGGCTGATGGCTTAGTGGATTTCGCTTTTAAGTTGGCAATAGCCATACTTGTATTTTTCGTCTGCAAATTCATTATTTCCAGACTAAACAAAGTGGTACAAAACATAATGATACGTAGAAAAGTAGATGCGTCATTAGCTACATTTATATTAAGCTTTATGAGAATACTACTTTACTTTATTCTAATTATAACAGTTATTGGAATTCTTGGTATAGAAACAAGTTCTTTCATTGCATTATTTGCATCTGCAGGCGTCGCAATAGGTATGGCTTTAAGCGGTACATTACAAAATTTTGCAGGAGGAGTACTTATTCTATTACTAAAACCATATAAAGTAGGTGATTTCATTGAAGCCCAAGGTTATTCAGGCACTGTCAAAGAAATACAAATATTTAATACAATTATTAATACTCCTGATAATAAAGCTATTATAATTCCTAATGGTGGTCTATCCACCGGTTCTATCAACAACTATTCGCTTGAAGAATATCGTCGCGTAGATTGGACTGTTAGTCTTGCCTACAATACCGATTTCGAAAAAGCTAAACGATTAATACTTGAAATGCTTCTATCTGATCCTCGTACTGTCAAAGAGTATATCGAAGATGATAAAAAGGAAAGAGTCGAAAAAAATATAGAAACTAATCACTCTGATGATGAAAGTAAACATGAAATTCTAAATAAACATAAAAAGCATTTGGCAAAAGCGTTTGCTTCTTCTACAAAAGTAATTGAGTTACCAAAAATTTCGCGTAAACCATTTGTTTCTGTAGATTCATTAGCTGAAAGTAGTATTAAACTTACAGTGAAAGCATGGACTCATTCATCTACATATTGGGATCTTTATTTCGATATGAACGAACGATTCTATAAAGAATTACCTAAGGCAGGATTCAATTTCCCATTCCCTCAACTCGATTTGCATATTACTCAAAAGTAATAACTGATAGTATTTTAAAAGGTATAAGATAATCTTATTATTCGTAAAAACTGACTTATAATGCTATTAGTACTTAAGTCAGTTTTTATTTTTCTTTAGATTTTTTTTCGTAGGATATGAATAGTAGGAATTCACCTTTTGCAGTTATTTCGACTATTTCACCAATCGATTCATTAAGAGTTCCTTGCCATAATGCTGTAAAGTCATAGAGTGGATATTTCAATCCCTTGCTATCAAAATTGATAGCATTGACATTAAATATTGAAATCTGAATACCTTTCTCACTTTTAAATCTAATCTCATTATGACAAGGGATAAATACACCATAATCAGTATACATCCTTACATTAGCCCCATGTAGAAGATATTCTCTAAGCAAAGACACGTTTCCTATGATATGGTCTTCTCGTTTTCCTGATGCACCTACTATGAGAATATCTCTAAAATCATTTTTCAACAAATATTTAACTGCTTTGGTCAAATCATTTGTCTCTTGATCTGAATCAATTTTAATTCGTTCCTTAAATCTAATGGCGTTCTCTTTACTTAGAGAATCTCCATCGCCTATTATTAAATTCGGGATATTTCCTTTACGTATATATTCGTTAGCCCCTCCATCGCAACAGACTACAAACTTACTTTCGTTAAGAATTTTTAATGGTATAGGATGTGAGGGATAATCTCCATTTCCCACAACAACAACATCGTGCTTGAAGTCTAACAGATTATTTATAGTTTTCATAGTTGATTTTTTCTCTCTTCTAACATTATTTGATGCCACTTTTTATAACCTAAGACAGCAATGATTGCATAAAGGGCATATAAACCTGCTGTGAAATACAGATCTTTGTAAACATATAGACCGACACTTACTATGTTAACACCAATCCAAACCAACCATTGTTCCAAATGTTTCTTTGCCAACATCCACATTCCGATAATACTAAGAGCAGTTGTAAAAGAATCTAACCATGGAACATTACTATCAGTAAAATTAATTAATATCTCGGCTATTAAAACAAATGCAATTAAAAATATAATTGTAAGTATAGGTACATATTTTATTGGTAAATGAGTGATCTTCAAGTCACATTTTAAAGATTTATCTTTTTTCCTTAACGAGAATTTTGAACCATAACGCCATACTAACCATCCATAAATTGCAGCAAACACATAATATACACTGATTCCAAAGTCCGCATATAATCCGGCATTATAATAAACAAAAATATAAATTACAGGCATTATAATATTTGCAACCCACAAGTATATACTTGCTTTATATTCTAACCACAAATAAAGTAAACCGACAATCGTTCCAAGTATTTCAAGAAAAAGTTCCATTTTATATATAGACTATGGAGTGAATTTCGTTTTAGAAATTAATACCAAATTTGATTTGGGCATAATTAATATTTTTTCCATCAAAAATAATATTGGCATCATTTATTGATTTAAGCCCAAAATAGCCATAGCTAAGAATTATATGACTATTAAATTTTTTACTCATTGCAAGATTTATACCTAAACCGACACTGACATAGGCTCCTCCTTGAGAATTCCCACTACCTAATGTATTAAATGAATATCCTCCTTGCAGATCAAGAAATAAAAGTGAAGGTTGAGTTCTAAATGATGATCGAAATACAACGTATAGCGGAATAAAAGTATATCCGTTATCAAAAGCCCTATGAACACCAATTCCTACTCCGACCGTACGAATAAATTTATTCTTATATCCGAGTATTACATCTACATCAAAATTTGACATATCATCACCACCAATATCAATTGACGCTCCTATATCTGCACCCCATGTGAAGTGAGACATTGCTCCAAGTGGGGTAGAACCTTCCGGAAATATACTTTCACGTTCAATGTTAGTGGCAACACTATCTGTCGATAAATAAGATTCGTCTGCTTCAACTTTATTTTCTATGATAGTTGAAGCAGACGAATTTAACGAAATAAAACACATCGATAGAAAACATATCAATAATAAGCATTTTCTAATATGTGTCTGTATTTTCATTTTTGATAATGTTTAATCACCTAAATAACTTTTCAACAACTTACTTTTTTGCCCTTTTAGTCGTCGTATAGCTTTCTCTTTAATCTGACGAACACGTTCCCTTGTCAAATCAAATTTAGCTCCAATTTCCTCAAGTGTCATTTCTTGACAACCAATTCCGAAGAACATTTTTAATATTTCACGCTCTCTATCATATAATTGTCTTAATGCTCGGTCAACTTCTTTAGACAACGATTCTTGATTTAATGTAGAATCTGCCATTGGACTATCGTCATTCGGAAGCACATCCAATAGTGAATTGTCTTCACCTTCCACAAATGGAGCATCAACAGAAATATGACGCCCTGACACTTTCAATGTGTCAGAGATCTTATCTACAGGAATATCCAAACGTTCTGCCAATTCTTCGGGTGATGGTCGACGTTCGTTCTCTTGTTCAAACTTAGATAATTCCTTACTGATTTTATTTAGAGAACCTACCTGATTTAACGGCAAACGAACTATACGAGATTGTTCTGCAAGGGCTTGCAATATTGATTGACGAATCCACCATACGGCATACGATATAAACTTAAATCCACGAGTTTCATCAAATTTCTGTGCAGCTCGTATTAATCCAAGATTACCTTCATTAATCAAGTCAGGAAGACTCAACCCTTGATTTTGATATTGTTTTGCTACCGACACAACAAATCGCAAGTTAGCACGAGTTAATTTTTCTAATGCTGCTTGATCACCTTTCTTAATTCGTTGTGCAAGTTCTACTTCCTCACTAACTGATATAAGTTCTTCTCTACCTATTTCTTGTAAGTACTTATCAAGTGAAGCACTTTCTCTATTGGTAATTGATTTTGTTATCTTTAGCTGTCTCATAGTTCACAAAATGTCTGCAAAGTTAGTAAAAAAAAATGAGACTGACCTTATCTTTTTCAGTAATTTTATTTCAATAACATCTATATTTTGATTTTGTCAGTTTATTTTTGTTAAATTTGCTCAAAACCATTGTACGTATACTTTTTCATCAAATCATTGATTGTTTATCAATCATTATAAAAATAGGAGAGTACCCGAAGATACTCTCCTAATTAATGATTTCTTAATTTTTATTCTGTCGCTAAATTTGCCGCATAATAGCCTCTCTTACCTGTAGTGTAGATTCCGCTGATGAACATAACTTTTTCTCCGTTGTTATCTTTCATAATCTGATTGTAAATGTATTCTACATCATCAGCAGAATTGACTGCTTGATCATTGATTGTTTGAATAATGAATCCTTCTTTAATTCCGGCATCTTTAAAGATTCCGTTTTTCAAACCGGTAACTTGCACTCCATAAGATATTCCTAAGTGTTCTTTTGTATCAGACGATAGTTTTAAGAAAGCACAACCTAACTCGCTAAAATCACCTTTTTTAGTTATTTTTGTGTTGCCTTGAATATTTTTCAATGTCGCTGTTTTGGTGTACGATTTATTATCCCTAACGTAAGTAATTGAAATTGTATCACCGGGACTGAATTTATTCATTTGTTCAACTAATTGAGCGGCATTATGAATCTCCGTATTATTGATTTTTGTTATAACATCATTTTCTTTTAGACCGATTTCTTTAGCTGTACTTCTATCTTCAATACCTTTAACAAGAATACCAAATTTTGTGGCTGTGATGTCATGTTCTTTTGCTAATTTTGCATCTAATTCCAAGTATTGAATTCCTAATACAGCTCGTTGTACTGTTCCATATTGACGTAAATCGGTAATGTTTTTTTTTACGATTGTGGTTGGAATCGCAAAAGAGAACCCTGTATAACTACCTGTATTAGAATATATTGCAGAGTTAATTCCAATCAATTCTCCTTTTAAATTCACTAATGCACCACCTGAATTTCCGGGATTAAGAGCTGCATCTGTTTGAATGTAAGATTCAAGACCTCCGATGCTTTTATTTGCACCGAGACTACGAGCTTTAGCACTGACAATGCCTGCTGTTACAGTCGAATTAAATCCGAATGGATTACCTACTGCAAGAACCCATTCTCCTATTTTTACGTCATCGCTATTACCAAAAACAATAGGTGATAAATTATCGGCATCTATTTTAATCAATGCTAAATCGGTAGCCTCATCTGTACCTATTATTTTAGCTTCGTATGTGTTATTGTCATTTAGCAATACTTCCAATTTATCTGCACCTTCTATAACGTGATTATTTGTAATGATATAACCGTCATTGCTTATAATTACTCCGGATCCTAATCCGCTCTGAACCGGTTCTGTTTCTTTATTCTGCTGACGACGTTGTTGCTTTGGTTGACGCTGCTGTGGACCAAAGAAAAATTCAAAAGGATCCATCATCCCTTCAAACGGATCATAATAATTGGTCGGAGTTCGGGTTACAAAACTTTTAATACAGACAACAGCATTAACAGTCTTTTCTGCTGCAATAGTAAAATCTGTTTCAAACGATGTGCTTCGACTTGTTTTGATAAATGTGTTCTCACTTGTTGCAAATGAACTGATAGGGGAGATTGCTAAACTTAACCCTAAAATAGCAATTTTTAAACTTGTCTTCTTCATACATTTATTGTCTATATAATATGAATTTATAATTAACTTTTTCAATTAACATTTACAAATGTAATACCAATATTTTAATTGACGTATATTTCACACCCAATATTTATATAAAATTAAGATTAGAAGCTTCAATTATTAAAATTTATATAAGAATTTGAGTCAATTGTATACTATCGTGAAAATTTTATTAAATTTGTAACCATCTAAATATTAACTTTATGAAATCAATATTTTATCTCCTTATAATTGTATTCTCAATTTGCTTTGTCGGATGTAAATCAAATAAAGCTACTATAAAGTATGATTATGAATCTGACATTCAATCTGAAACCAACTATAACGAGATGCAACTGAATATTTCTGAGTTACGTGAAAATATAATTAAAGAAGCAATGTCGTGGATAGGAACTCCTTATAAATATGGTAGTGCAAAAAAGGGGATAGGTACTGATTGTTCAGGAATGGTAATGTCTGTGATTAAATCAGTTACTAATATAAAAATGCCTCGTAATTCAGCATTACAAGGCGAATGGTGTAAAAATATTAATATGGATGACGCCTTACCCGGTGATTTAGTGTTTTATGCTACAGGCAAGAACAAGAATAAAATATCTCATGTAGGGATCATTATTGATAAAGAAAATTTTATTCATGCATCATCAAGTAAAGGAGTAGTAGTTAGCCAATTATCCGCCAATTATTATAAAAAACGTTTTATAATGTGCGGTAGAATTCCAAATCTTGACTGATTTTACTTTAGAGTTTGATTTATCCACTCTAAAATTTTATGTAAGACTTCTTCAGAAATAGTTTCTTCAATCATTGAATATTCTTGAGGCATACCTGTATTGCACTTTTGGAAAAGATGATTTAATCCATCAAATTCAATTACAGTGGCTTCAGAATTCAATCTTCGAATATTCGACAAATTAACATCTGACGGTACTTGTAAATCCTTATTTCCATTTAAAGCTAACCATGGCACACTGATATTTTTTATGTCTTCTTCCGGATTATATCTGAGCAATGTACGAAAATGTTTTGATGTCATTGCTGCTATTTGTGTATTGATTGTAGCCTTTGTTGCATCTGTCAACATAAATGAAGGTATAGTTTTTACGACATCATCATACAACAGATTGGTTAATGAATCTTTACTGACATCTGACATTGCCCAATTATAACGTTGTTTGGCCGCAGAATAGGTTGATTCCCACATTGCACCCTGCCCGGATACATCCAACAACGCTTTGACTTGGGATAATAACGCTGAATCTCCTTTTATGGCAGGAGCAGCCATTGTAATAATAAAATCTGCTTTAGAGGACGATTTTATTGCGACACTACCGCCTTCAGAATGTCCTAAAAGACCTAATTTATATTTTTTATACTTAGTATGATTTCTAAAAAAGGAAACAGCAGAATTTATATCTGTAACAAAATCATCGATGTCACTATCTAAATCGCCTTCAGAATCACCACAACCTCGATCATCCATTCGGAGAACAGTCATTCCATTTTTTGATAAAAAATCGGCTATTACTTTAAATGGTCGGTGTCCTAATATTTCTTCATCCCTATTTTGTGGTCCACTACCGGTTATCATAATTATTGCAATTTCAGCATTATCTTTTGTAGGATATGTAAGGGTACCGGCTAATTTAATATTTGCTACTTGGTTTTCGATTTTCAAATCCAAAGTGTCATATTCATAAGGAGGATGTGGAGTCTGAGGTCGATACGGATTAGAATATACTATGAATGTAAATAACATCACATTAGCAATCAATGCTATGATTTTTTTATGATAAAAGATTCTTGTCATAGTTATAAAATAATGTGGTCTATAGAATTTAACGTCTATAGACCACTTAATATTGCGTATCTTTTAATTACGTTAATTTGATGAAATCAATTCCAAATTAGAGCAAAGCTTCAAGTTTTGCTTCAAGTTCTGATTGAGGCACAAATCCTACTGTACGATCTTTAAGTTCGCCATCTTTGAAAAATAAAACTGTAGGGATATTACGCACTCTATTTTCAGCACTTATTTCATCATTTTCATCTACATTATATTTTCCGATGATTGCTTTACCTTCATATTTTTCTGCCATTGCTTCAATCGAAGGACCTAATTTTTGACATGGACCACACCATTCTGCCCAAAAATCAATTACTACAGGCTTACCTGATTCGATAGCCTCTTTTGCTGTTTGATCTGTAAAATGAATTGCCATATTTTTATTCGTTTTAGTTAGTTGAAATTTTTATTCAAAGTTACACTTCTTTTTTTGATTTACCAAATTTAAACTTGATTTATTGTTTATTGCTCATTAATTTTAAAATTTATGTTCCAATCATTCAACAATTTTATTAGCTTTCTATTTATTGGAATTTTATTCCTTGATCGTAATTTTATAGTTTGCGATGAAGTTGAATCATTGATTATAATATATAAATCGCCGTTTGCATCAGATTGTTCATTACCGATTGCTTTAATTTCTTTAAATACTTCGGTTTCCTCTTTTGTAGAAGAATCCATAAATAATGTAATATTTTTAACAATTTTACCTTTAATATCATCAAGTAATGTAATGCTTTGTATATTCAAATCTAATCGGTCTGTATTGAATCTACCGGCATTATAAGTTGCTTTAATGTATACCGGAGTACCGGTAATACCAAAATTACGATATTCAAGATAATTTTTTCCAAACAAACGAATTTCTGCCGAACCGCTATAGTCTTCGATGGTCATTATACCCCATAAACTGCCGGTTTTTGTTGTGCGTTCCTGCATTCCGACAACAAGACCTCCCATAGTTATTTCTTGACCTTCTATTTCCTTTTCCTTAAGTTCGCTTGCTTTGGTGTTACATCCATATTCAATTTCCATATAAAATGGGTCAAGAGGGTGGGCAGATAAATACATCCCAACCAATCTTTTTTCTTCATCCAATAGTTTGACATCCGCCCATTCCTCTATTATTGGTAATTCAGGGCGTGCTGTTGCTATTGGTTCGAAATCGCTGAACAGACTTGCTTGATTTGAGTTCTTATCAGCTTGATAACGCTGTCCATATTTCACTAATATTTCACTCCAACTGACATCTAATACAGTAGCAGCAAACATTTCGCGTTTCACTCCTTCAAAGCAATCAAAAGCACCGGCAAATGCTAAATTTTCTATTGTGCTTTTATTACATGATGTTAGATTGACTCTTTCAACAAAATCAAATATATCCTTATACGCACCATTTGCTTCTCTTTCTTCGATTATAGATTGTACGGCATTTTGTCCGACACTTTTAATAGCTCCTAAACCAAATCGAACTTCTCCATTTTTAGTTACACCGAATTTCTCAACTGATTCATTTATATCAGGTCCTTTTACCGCAATATTCATAGATTTACATTCATCCATAAATATTGATAGTTTACTTAAGTTATTAAGGTTTCGACTCAACACACCTGCCATATATTCTGCCGGATAATTTGCTTTCAAATAAGCTGTTTGATATGCTACCCAACTATAACATGTGGCATGACTTTTATTGAATGCATATGACGCAAATTTTTCCCAATCTGCCCATATCTTTTCAAGCACGTCAGGTGCATGTCCATTCGATTCTCCACCTTTGATGAATTTTTGCTTTAACTCATTCATTTTATCAATCATCTTCTTTCCCATTGCTTTACGCAACACGTCACTCTCTCCTCGAGTGAAGTTTGCTAATAAGCGAGAAAGTAGCATGACCTGTTCTTGATATACAGTTATACCATATGTGTCTTGAAGATATTTCTCCATTATGGGAATATCATACACAATAGGTTCTTTACCATGCTTTCTTGCGATGAATTGAGGAATATATTCCATCGGACCGGGGCGATACAAAGCATTCATTGCAATGAGGTCTTCAAATTTTGATGGTTGGAGTTCTCTTAAATACTTTTGCATTCCTGCCGATTCAAATTGGAATGTCCCTGTTGTGCGTCCTTCGCAATATAATTGATAAGTTTTCGCATCATCAATAGGGATATTATCAATATCAACATCTATACCTTGACGCTTTTTAATGTTTTCTACAGTTTCCTTTATGATTGACAATGTTTTCAGACCAAGAAAGTCCATTTTTATCAATCCTGTATCTTCAATGACTGAACCCTCGAATTGTGTCACTAAAACCTTAGAACCATCGGAATCTGTAGCAGTGCTTATTGGAACCCAATCTGTAATATCATCACGACAAATAATCACACCACAAGCATGAACTCCGGTGTTTCTGACATTTCCCTCGAGCTGCTCTGCATATTTCATTACCTCGCGAATAGTGGCGTTTTCACTTTGAGCCTCGGCAGTAAATTCTTTTACATATTTAAGGCAATTTTTGAAATTGGTCTTTGGAGTTTTGCCATCTACTTCCGGCATTCTATCGGGTACTAATTTAGCTAATCGAGTGGATTCGGGAAGAGGTAGTTCCAATACCTTTGCCACGTCTTTTATAGCCATTTTAGTTGCCATTGTTCCGTAGGTTATGATATGTGCCACTTTCTCTTCTCCGTACTTGTCCGTAACATACTTTAAGACAGTTTGTCGACCGTCATCGTCGAAATCGACGTCTATATCAGGTAATGATATACGGTCAGGATTAAGGAATCTTTCAAACAGAAGGTCATACTTTATGGGATCAATTTGTGTAATCCCCAAACAATAAGCGGCGGCAGAACCCGCGGCAGAACCACGTCCGGGTCCTACACTGACACCTAACTTATTACGTGCTACATTTATGAAATCTTGAACTATAAGAAAATATCCGGGAAAACCCATAGTTTTCATTATATGTAGTTCAAACTTGAGTCGTTCGTCCACTTCCGGAGGTAATGGATCTCCGTATCTCTTCTTAGCACCGTCAAGTGTCAATTTTGAAAGATAATCAGCTTCGAATTTTATACGATACAACTTTTCATAACCACCAAGTTTTCTTATTTTATCATGTGCAGCTTCTTCGCTTAATATGATATTGCCATTTTCGTCACGCGTAAATTCATCAAACAAGTCTTGTTCTGTCAAACGGTTTCGATATTCATCTTCCGTACCAAAATCAGCCGGTATTTCATAAGTAGGCATAATAGGGGCGTGGTCGATTGAGTAGAATTCCACTTTATCGAGAATTTCTTGAGTATTTTCCAATGCTTCAGGAACGTCAGAAAATATTTCATGCATTTCTGCTGTTGTCTTCAGCCATTCTTGTTTGGTATAGTGAAGGCGAGTTGGATCAGCAAATCGCTTTCCCATAGATATACATATTAATCTGTCGTGAGCTTCAGCATCTTCTTCATTCACAAAATGGACATCATTTGACGCTATAAGTTTGATCTGATGTTTATTTGCTATCTCGATTAAGACTTCATTTACCTTTACTTGCTCTTCATATACATTTCTATTTGCATTTTCTTTAAATGTACGATGACGTTGAAGTTCAATATAATAATCGTCTTTAAATACTTCTTTAAACCACAATGCCAATTTCTCAGCATCTTCAATTCTACCATTGAGTATTAGTTGTGGCAACTCACCTCCAAGACAAGCCGAACAAACGATTAATCCATCCTTGTATTTTGCAAGAGAATCTTTATCTGTTCGTGGCTTAAAATAATAACCTTCAGTCCATGCTTGACTTACCAATTTGACTAAATTATGATAGCCATTTTCATTTTTAGCAAGCACTATCAGATGGTAGCCATTATCCGTTTTATCTCCTCTGTCATGGCGTGATTTTTTTGCCACATACATTTCACATCCTAATATAGGTTTAAATTTATCTTCTTGCGGCAGTCCTTTGTTTTTCTTATTTACATAATTAAATAATTCTTTTATGCCAAACATATTGCCATGATCAGTTAAAGCTATACCACGTTGTCCGTCGGCAATTGCTTTATCTACTAATCGGTCTATTGCGGCTTGCCCATCCAATAAAGAATATTGTGAGTGTACATGTAGATGCGTAAATGGTATCATATCGTTTATTCTTAGTCGCACAAAATTACTAAATCATCATCGAAGTTGCAAACAGTTTTACCACATTTCACTCTCATTGTTGATAAGTTATTGGCAATAAAAAGTCCTTCGAGATTTAACCCAAAGGACTCCTTAATATATAAGATTAAATTTATCTAATATATAAGATTAAATTTATCTCAGAGAACCACTTTCTTCACGACTACAGCATCACCTGCAACCACTTTAACGATTCCTAATCCGTTGTAGTCAATAGATGGTATATTTACAACATCACAACCTTTTACCGATGATAAGACATAGCCTTCTGCTGAATAGATTGTTACTTCAATAGCTCCATTAGCGTTGACTTCAATAGCTGAACTTGATATTCTTACATCGATGTCTTCAACGTTGACATTATCTATTCCTGCTTCATCATATATTTTAGCCGATGCTGCATTAATTACTTTGCCTGTATTAGCATCAATCATCATTACGACAGCTTCGCAATTGGCAATCTCTTTTATTGTTTCAGGAATAGTCATATTTATTTCTGTTGTATAAGTTTCACCTGCCACAACATCTGATTCGATATGTCCGCCTGTTCCATTAAATGTGATTCCGTATGCACCACGAACTACATGGTTATAGTAATATTTTCTTACAACCGATTCGCCATAGATTCCGCCTTCGCCCCATTCTCCTAACAACGGATCTGTTTCAGCAGAGAAATAGTTTGATTGACTACCACGAAGGTTATTTTCCATTACTACTCCGAATA
The DNA here is from genome assembly GCA_964524385.1 of uncultured Sangeribacter sp. Taxonomy (GTDB): domain Bacteria; phylum Bacteroidota; class Bacteroidia; order Bacteroidales; family Muribaculaceae; genus Lepagella. The sequence goes on along the minus strand of CAZGEX010000014.1, from coordinate 1,341 downwards.
GATTAACATTCATGCCGGTTGCATCTACAGCATATTTATATTCTACCGGAATTTTGATAGTCTTAGTTATTGTGTTGTATTGAGCATCACGAATTTGAATATCAGCATCAGCCAATGTATTAAATTCAGTTGCTACATCATCCCACCATAATGGTTCGGCAGTACTTGTATAAATAAATTCTTTTTTGTCTCCATTCATTTGCGACATCATTGGAGATGCAATATGACCATTACGATTTACGATACCTGTAGGAGCCGCACTTAGACCTAAGGCTTGAGCATAACTTGGCACAACGCCGATTCCAAATGAATCACCTGTGTAGGCATGAATCGCAATTGGAATAAACAAATCACCATAAGTTTCTTGAAGCTTTTCTGTCATTACTATACCTAAAGGACAATTACCACATCCTTGACCTGTACATTTTTCAAGCACTACGCGTTTTGTCGGTTTGAAATATAAGTTCTTGATTTCACCTGCTGTTGAAATTTCAGCTTCATCCAATTTAATATCTACTGTATATGAATTTGTTTTACCAATTTCAAGTGGGAGTGTTTTTGTAAATTCAAATGAGTAAATATCACCATATTTCAGTTCTACATTAGCAGATAGCTGATCTACTTGATTTCCTTCTGTATCATTCAATGTCGCAACGAAATTTTTGTAAGTTTCAGTTTCATTTTCAACTTTTAGACGACCTTGTATTTTAGCATCTTTTTGGGATACGACAGTCGAATTTGTTTCTAAAGATACAATGAAATCCATATTACGTTTAACTATAACATTATCTACAAACATTACAGATTGGTTTGTATTGTCGTTATAGAACGCAATATATATGTTTTTACCTGCATATTTAGCAAGGTCTACAGCATAGTGAGTCCACTCACCAAATAGATTTTCTTCTGTTTTGCCGGGTGTTAATACTTCACTGAATTCAATTGTCGCATTATTACGGAAATTTTCAATTACAGTAGATGTAAGATTATTTATAACATCATCATTCTCCCAAATCAAAACTTTAAGAACGTCATTCTTAGCTTTATAACTCTGCGCGTCAAAAGATAGCACTGTGAGTTCATCGTCAATATATAATTGAGGTATTACCATCCAGTCGTCACTTTGTCCACCATTAGTATATACTGAATGAGTAGAAGCAGCCAAGTCAGAAGAATCGTCGGTTGCAAGACTCCAAGGATAATTGTCTGCATCGCTGAAGTCAATAGAAATCATTTCTTCTGTTGGAGTGTTATGATCGCCTTCATAAAGCATCATATTTGCCAATCCTTTAGAAAAGTCTTCGCTAAATAATGTAGATGCTCCCGGATTAATCTCTCTTA
>CAZGEX010000013.1:32447-55221 GCA_964524385.1 uncultured Sangeribacter sp. | reverse complement strand
ACCCGATAGTCCAAAGTCCCTGCTTCAGTCAGAACCACAACCGCCACAGCTACTGTCTCAACAACCCCCTCGCCTTCACCGACCCCACCGGAATGAAGTTTACTCCCGATGCACAATCTACAGTAGAAAAATACAAGGATGCAATACATCATAGAGTAACAGATTTGTTATTACAAATTGAGCAACTAAGCGATATTATAAAAATATTTGAATTAAAAACAATGATAAATAATTATAAAACAATTTTATCTGAATTAGAAATACTATCGTATTCAACCCAAGTTTATGATATCTCTTTTAATGATGGATTAAATTATGGGATATTTGGAAGTTTATCGTTTGATTGGAATACCGGCTACGTAATTATAAATATTTCTACAAAAGATAAAAATAACATAGCTGCGATTGCTCATGAATTTAAACATGCTTATCAGTTTGAAGTCGGAGAACTTAGTGTCGGTCCCGAATTATCTAATCAAGAGTTTCCATATTTATTATATGATAGAATAGATGAATATGATGCGTACGAACGACAAGATTTATTTGGTGTTTCCAAGTCTATATTTGAAATAGATTTGGAATACTATAAATTGCCATTAAAAAAAATTTCGTGGCATCACGTAGGAAATATATTCGGACCATTAAAATGGGGTAAAAACCAAGAATTGTTTAAAATGGCAAAGAACTTACATCTAACATTTAGAGTTTTTGGCATAACATATTATTAATTATATTTATGAAAATAATTTTAAGAATTTTACTTATATCGTACGTTTTAATTTCTTGTTCTTCAAATAAATCTAATCTTGTAGGTGGATATTATGCTAATCTACATTCGGATTTAGAAAGATATTTACTTGAATTGCGAGAAGATTCAATGTATATCTTAAATTTCTGTGAATTTTTGGAAATTGGAGTTTGGTCTCAAGATAACAATATAATAAATTTAACACCTGAATTCACAACCTATAACACTTTTGAAGAACTACCATCGTATGGTTTTATAAAAAGTAAGATGGTTTATTCAAAAGGCAATTTAATAGGATATAGCAAAACAAATACGAATTCATTTCTATTTATCAAAAACGACAAAGTAAAAAAATATATAAATCCCGAAAAATCAAAAAAAGTCGCTGAAATAGATAAAGATCACATCAAGGGAAAACAGATATATTACAAAATGAAGAATAAATACGATGAAGTTCGTTCTCGGAATTGCACTAATCAGTATATAGAAGAAGGGACATATTATTACGGCCCAAGTGCAATTTTTGAACCAATTTATATTAACAAAGATGGTACGTATACAACTTATCATGGTAATATGGGATTACTTGTAAAGAATGGTAATAAATACTATATGTACGATATTTATAGGAAATATGGAGATAAAGAGCCTGAAGCTTTAGATACTATAAAAGTCTCCCTTAGGCATTACAAAACTAAAGATTTTTTGCGTTATATCATATATGATAACAAACAATTATATATTAATTCTCTTAATAGCAAGAAACGCTTAATTAAAGTTGCCGATGAAAAATTGTTCTGATATTAAGCAGTACATGCATTCAAAAATGGTTCTGGTGCAAATCTGACAGGATTATATGATAATTATCGTTTGTATAGCAATTATCAAATATTTTATGATTCAATGTTGGAAAAATATATGGAGAAATAATATGAGTAGAAAGCTAATTCAAATAATAGCAATTATAGTATGTAGTGTTTTTGATATATCTGCAAAGAGTGATACGGAGGACTCAGTAGAAACGTATATCTATGAGAATCACAAAGAAGCCGTCGATGCAATCAATAAGCTTACTGAAAGATCAATCAAATTCATAATTAAAAGTGATTTAATTGTTGATACAATTAGAGTTGGGTGTAAGTTTAAAACAACTAAAAATGATTATTCTCTGCAATCTGTAATGTTTTTGGAAAACAATAAAAAATTGAATTTATTATATGAAATGACGTGTTCTAAATATAAGATTTTGAAAGGCTTGAAATATGATGCCTATGCTAAAATGCTAATAGGCATATTTCAGTCAATAAAATCAGATAGCTGTTATAGAATCTTGGAAGATTTAATTTTGACATATATTGCATATCATGAATTTGCATGGTTGGAAAAATGCCTTGATTTTGAAAAAGCAAAAAAGATACATCAAATCATGCATCATAATATTTATCCCTTAGAAGATATTTATGAAAATTTGGCGTACTACAGTGTAATTGTCTATCGACTTATACCAAAATAGATTTAGAATTTACAGAGTAATATGTGAAATATAATCGCCTACGAGAAATAATCAACAAAATAGTCAGAAATGTTGCATATTTCAAAAAAAAACAATAACTTTGCACTCGATTTTTCAGAATACCACAAAATTAATTTTAAGTGGCTGACTATCAATTAATAATTAACAAATTTAATTTTTTAAACGTATGAATCATTACGAAACCGTTTTCATTTTAACTCCCGTTTTATCTGATGTTCAGATGAAGGAAGCGGTAGAAAAATTCAAAGACTTTCTCGTCAGCAATGGTGCTGAGATGGTTAATGAAGAAACTTGGGGTCTTCGCAAACTTGCTTACCCTATCCAAAAGAAATCAACAGGATTCTATTGCTTGTTCGAATTCAAAGGTGAACCTACTATCGTAAAGAAACTCGAAACCTCTTATCGCCGTGATGAAAGAGTGCTTCGTTTCCTTACATTCCGTCTTGACAAACACGCTGTAGAATACGCAGCTAAACGTCGTAACAAAGCGAGCGAAAAACAAGTAGTAACTGAAGCAACTAAGGAGGACTAACATTATGACACAGACTAACAGCGAAATCCGTTACTTGACTCCATTGTCAGTAGATACAAAAAAGAAAAAATATTGCCGTTTCAAACGTAGCGGTATTAAATACATCGATTATAAGGATCCTGAATTCTTGAAAAAATTCCTTAACGAACAAGGTAAGATTCTTCCTCGTCGTATCACAGGTACTTCTTTGAAGTTCCAACGTCGCGTCGCTCAAGCTGTAAAACGTGCTCGTCACTTAGCTCTTCTTCCTTACGTTACTGACTTAATGAAATAATCATTTTTTAACCGACAAATTGATTTAGAATATGAAAATTATATTGAAAGAAAATGTAACCGATCTTGGTTATAAAGACGATGTTGTCGAAGTAAAAGATGGTTACGGTCGCAACTATTTGATTCCGCAAGGAAAAGCTATCATCGCTTCTAACGCCGCTCTTAAGCAACTTGCTGAAAATCAAAAACAAAGAGCTCACAAAATCGCTAAAATCAAAGCTGACGCTGAAGAAGCCGCCAAAGCTATCGAAGGTGTTAAACTTACTATCGCTGCTAAAACAAGTGCTACCGGCACAGTATTCGGTTCTGTTGGCAGCATTCAAATTGCTGAAGCTCTCGAAAAACTCGGTCACAACATCGACCGCAAAATTATTGCTGTGAAACAACCGGTTAAAGAAGTTGGTGTTTACGTTGCTACTATCAAATTCCACAAAGAAGTAGCTGTCGACATCGAATTCGAAGTTGTTTCTGAAACTGAAGAATAATTTTATTAATCTTATATAAGAGGTCAGTTCTTATAGAATTGACCTCTTTTTTTATTATTATTTTGTAATTAAATGTTATTTCACTATCTTTGCAATATATCTGCGTTTATTAGTAAAGTGTGTATTTTATAAACCAATCTTATGTGGTTTATATTTTAGGCAGGTTCTATAAATTGATTTGGGAAGATTTTGAGAATTTAATCGAGGAGGTTTCAAGATTGAGGAAGGAGTATAGCGAGCTAAACGACTGACGAAATCGAAGAAAACTGCCGATTAAAAATCAAAAGCGACCAAAAGCCTGCTAAAACAGAAGAAACTGAAATAAAAACAACATCGCAGCGTTCAATTTATAGAATCTGCCTTTAATTTGATTGTATATGAATGTATTGAAATTTGGTGGCACGTCTGTTGGCACGCCCGAAAGAATTAAAAACGTTGCTAAGCTCATTTCGGAATCAGGTCGTAATTTTATTGTACTTTCCGCTATGTCCGGTACTACGAACTCTTTAGTAGAAATCGCAAACTATATTTACAAATCAAATTTTGAAGGAGCTAAAGAATTAATCAATATTCTCAGAATTAAATATACTGATGTAGTCAACGAACTATATTCTGATAGCAATTCCAAACACACTGCCAATCAGATTATTAATGATGTTTTTGACTCTATTTTGCCTCTAATCAACAACAATTTCTCTGATGATGAAGAAAAAATAATCCTTTCTAAAGGCGAAATCATCAGCACTAATCTCATGAATATTTATCTCTCTGAAATTGGTGTTAAGTCCGTTTTAATTTCTGCATTTGATTTTATGCATGCTGATGAAAATAGCGAAATTGACTTACAACTAATCAAAAATTATCTCAATGCTCAATTCGACAATAATAAATCAGCTCAAATTTTTATAACTCAGGGATTTATTTGCTTAAATTCTAAAGGAAAGGTTGATAATCTCGAAAGAGGTGGTAGTGACTACACTGCTTCTCTTATTGGTGCGGCAATTAAAGCAGGTGAAATTCAAATTTGGACAGACATCGACGGTATGCACAACAACGACCCTCGTTATGTCAAAAACACGTCTCCTGTAAGAGAACTAAATTTTGAAGAAGCTGCCGAACTCGCATATTTCGGTGCAAAAATTCTGCATCCCACTTGTATCCTCCCGGCAAAAGTTGCTAACGTACCGGTAAGACTGCTTAATACCATGCAACCTTTAGCTGAGGGTACTATAATTCACAACACAAGTGTTTCAGGTAAAATCAAGGCTATTGCAGCCAAGGATGGTATTACAGCTATCAAAATCAAAAGTGGAAGAATGTTGCTCGCTTATGGTTTCCTCAGAAAAGTATTCGAAATTTTTGAAACTTATAAGACTCCCATCGATATGATTACAACAAGCGAAGTGGGAGTGTCTGTTACTATCGACAATGAATCGGCTATTAATCAGATTGTAGATGAACTTAAAAAGTTCGGCACAGTTACTATTGACAAAGATATGGTGATTATTTGTGTCGTTGGAGATTTGGAATGGCAAAACAGAGGCTTTGAAGCTAAAGCTGTAAATGCACTCAAAGACATTCCCGTCAGAATGATTTCTTACGGTGGTAGCAATTTTAACATTTCTTTCCTTATCGACAAAAATGATAAAACTCGCGCACTAAATGCTTTAAGCGAAAATTTATTTCAAAACAATTGATTATGACTAAATACTCCTCTTTTCCTATCGATAAATTTACTAACATCCCAACTCCATTCTATTTCTACGATATGGAGTTGCTGGATGCGACTCTTAATAACATTTCTCAAGCAATCCCCTCAGATAAATTCATCTTACACTACGCAATCAAAGCTAACAACGACTCCAAAATTCTATCCAAAATCGCATCTTACGGGTTTGGTGCAGATTGCGTTTCTGCAGGAGAAATACGTCAAGCCATTGATGCCGGATTCGACACGAACAAAATTGTGTTTGCCGGAGTAGGGAAGACCGATGATGAAATTATATTTGCTCTAAAATCAAATGTCGGTTGTTTTAACGTTGAATCTTTGCCTGAATTGGCGGTTATAGATGAAATTGCTGAAAATCTTAATTTCAAAGCGAACATCGCTCTACGTCTTAATCCCAATATCGATGCTCATACTCATGAATATATAACCACAGGGCTGAAAGAAAACAAATTCGGAATTGCCTTGGAACAAATTTCTCAAGCTATTAGCATGATTAATCATTCAAACAACATCTGTTTAAGGGGCATTCATCTTCACATTGGAAGTCAAATCACTATTCTTGAACCGTTTAAAATCCTTTGCGAAAGAGTTAAAGAATTACTCAAATTATTCAAAGATAATAATATTGATATTCAGTCTATTAATGTAGGTGGCGGTTTAGGTATAGACTACGACAATCCTGATTCAAATCCAATCGCTGACTTCAAAAACTATTTCAAATGTTTTGGCGATAATCTCCCTCTTCTTCCTAAACAAAAATTGCATTTTGAACTCGGCAGAGCTATTGTCGCTCAATGCGGTTCATTAATTTCAAAGGTGCTTTATGTAAAAAATGGAATAGAAAAGAATTTTTTAATCATTGATGCCGGTATGACAGAGCTTATACGTCCTGCTCTTTATCAAGCGTATCATAAAGTCCAAAACATCTCATCTAACGCAATTGATTTCGAAATCTATGATGTAGTCGGACCTATTTGCGAATCCTCGGATTGCTTCGCTAATGATGAAAAATTACCTGTTACAAAAAGGGGCGACTTGATTGCCATTCGGTCGGCCGGTGCTTATGGTCAATCAATGGCTTCGACCTATAATTCTCGACCTCTCCCCAAATCATATTATAGTGATACTCTATAATATCATATTATTTAAAAATTCAATTCACAAATTTGGTCTATACATAATATTACATTAAATTTGCACTCACAAACAATTAGGGCTGGTTCTATAAATTGATTTGGAAAGATTTTGAGAATTTAAACGAGGAGATTTCAAGATTGAGGAGAGAGTATAGCCCGCTATACGACTGACGAAATCGAAGAAAACCGCCGATTAAAAATCAAAAGCGACCAAAAGACTGCCAAAACAAAAGAAACTGAAACAATAACAACATCGCAGCGTTCAATTTATAGAACCTGCCCGGCAGGTGAGATAAATTGATTTGGAAAGATTTTGAGATTTTAAGCGAGAAGATTTCGAGATTGAGGAAGGAGCTTAGCGAGCTAAACGACTGACGAAATCGAAGAAAACTGCCGATTAAAATTCAAAAGCGGTCAAAAGCCTGCCACAAATAACAAAAGAAACTGAAATAAAAACAACATCGCAGTGTTCAATTTATAGAACCTGCCCGGCAGGTGAGATAAATTGATTTGGAGAGATTTTGAGATTTTAAGCGAGAAGATTTCGAGATTAAGGAAGGAGCTTAGCGAGCTATACGACTGACGAAATCGAAGAAAACCGCCGATTAAAAATCAAAAGCGACCAAAAGACTGCCAAAACAAAAGAAACTGAAACAATAACAACATCGCAGCGTTCAATTTATAGAACCTGCCGTAAACTATTATTTATATGGAAAATCAAGGCTATCAAGGTCAACAGCAACGTCCTAACCTCCCTCCGAGAAAACCTGACAACTATTTAGTTTGGGCTATCCTTACTACTCTTTTCTGCTGTCTCCCTTTCGGGATAGTGACCATCGTAAAATCAAGCAAAGTTGATTCGCTTTGGTATGCCGGTTACTACGATGAAGCAATACAAGCATCCCTCGAAGCTAAAAAATGGTCGATTATTTCTGCTGTCGTAGGTGCAGCGGCAATTATTCTATATTTCGGATTTTACGCCCTAATTATCGGTGCAGCAGTTTCCGTTGCTTTATAATTTGCAATGCGGGCATTTTTGATTGCGATAGGGTGCATCATTCTGCTGTTGGTGGTCTATTCGATTATCGATCCCACTTCATCTGAGTTTGCCCCTAAATGTATTTTCCATTTCCTTACAGGATTTGATTGCCCGGCTTGCGGCATTCAGAGATTCATCCACACTCTGATTCACAGCGACTTTACGCACGCCATTCGCTACAACTATTTCCTCCTGATCTCACTCCCATACTTCTTCGCTGTAACGATAACCACATTCGGCAAATCGCAAACAGCCGTCAAAGCAAGCTATTACGTTCAACATCCGATTGTAGTCAAAATCTTCGTAGTATTGACTGTAATTTGGTGGATAGCACGCAACATCCCCGCTGTCAAAACCTCCCTCAATATGCTCTGACACAACATCTATACTTCATCATAAAATTATTACCAACATTCTTACAAATGTGTCAAAAAATTTGGTGCATTTAATTATTCATACTAATTTTGCATAAATTCCATTAAAATTAACGGAATTGACTTTACATATTAGTGAAAGTGTATTAGCTTCTACCTTGAATGGAAATCTGGAAAATTTTCAAAGGAACAAGGAAAGCAACACACTCGTCACCTTGTATTGGAATATATTATGGAGCCAATGGCTCCATACCCAATACGGGTGTGGGGTATTGTTTTATTTGTTCCAAGGTATTCCAGAACCTCCATTCAGATAAACTAATTGACCTCACACTTTCTTTATTGTTGAATCGCTACTGTGGTCATAGCGAATCATAAACATTTTAATTATGGATAACCAATCCTTTCAAGGTCAACCACGACCTAACTTCCCTCACAAGCCTGACAATTACTTAGTTTGGGCTATCCTTACTACTCTTTTCTGCTGTCTTCCTTTCGGAATAGTAGCTATCGTAAAATCAAGCAAAGTTGACGGACTTTGGGCTTCCGGTCAATACAATGAAGCTCAACAAGCATCTAATGATGCAAAAAAATGGTCGATTATTTCTGCTATAGTAGGCGGGGCATTTTCTTTGCTTTATCTAATCTTCGTTGTAATTTTAGCTGTCCTTTAATACATTTTCATTATGAACGAATTTTATTATATCAATTCCAATAACGAGAAAATTGGTCCGGTAGCATTAACTGATGTTGCAAAACATTCCATTAATTCTCAAACTCTTGTATGGATGCAAAGTATGGCTCAATGGCAAAAAGCTGCTGAAGTCCCTGCTATAATGAAACATATCATTCCTGACATACCTCAAACTCCAACTACACCTCAAATGCCTCCATTACCTAATAATGGTTATAAAAATAATCCTTACAATCAAGGTTTTAATGTAGTGAGCAACAAACCACAAAATTTCTTGTGGCTTGGGATTGTTACTACACTTCTGTGTTGCCTACCCGCCGGTATTGTATCAATCGTGTTTGCGACTAAGGTTGATAACTTATGGAATCAAGGTGACCATCAAGGTGCTAAAAAAGCCTCTGACAATGCAAAATTGTGGGGAATTATAAGTGCCGGTGTTGGTTTTGTGGCATTTATATTCTTCTTCTTGATAGCACTATTGGGATAATTTTCTTTATTATGGAAAAATATATATTGACAATCACTCGCGACAAAGCTTATGTGGGTAGAGTGATGCCCTTCAGAATTAAAATTAATGGTGTTGAAGTTGCAAAAATTTCTTGCGGGGGAGAAGTCATACTTGAAGTGCCTAATCACCCTTTTCAACTTGATTTTGAAATGGTAGGCAATTCTATGAACTTTCATCCTATAAAAGAATCTGTTTCTGTCGAACCTATTCGCTCAACAGGACAAATGAAATGTCATCTTGTTACTAAACCCAATTGGGCAGGTATATTAGTAAGCGGAATATTCTTTCCTGTTGGCAAACTAATAACTCAATTTACATATCTATAATTACAATCAAGGAGCAGTGTCAAATTTGTCTGTAAATTGATACTGCTTCTTCTAATTTCTAAAATTATGACAAAACAATTATATTGGATTATAGCGTCTTTATCTGTTTTAATAGCGACTCTAATGGGACTTTTTATTTTTCCTTATATTTCGTGGTTGACTAATTGTGAGGAAGGTTTAGTTCCTACTTTGTTGATTATTGGAGGTGTTTTATTAATTGCGTCAATAATATTCTTTTTTAAGAAAAGTTGTAACAAATTAATAGCAATGATTTCATTTCCTCTTTTCCTATTTTTCTCTTTAAGTGGTTTTATCCAATATGTCAGATTTGACTTTCGTTTTCCAACCCCTCATTACGAATTCTTAAGATACCATACTCATTTTCCAAATTATGTTTATTACACAAAATTTGGTTTAAAAACCGAAATAGAAGGGCACATAATTGGAGTTGCTTACAATGAATACAGAGAAAAATTATATATATCTCTAATTGAAAGAGAAGAAAGGGAATGGGATAATTATGATGATGAATGGGAATACAGATTTTGGGTTAAAGGTGTAATTTACGATGAAGATGGCAATTATGTTGACCAAACAGAAGAAAAATACTATTATTTTGAAGAAGATCATTATGATTACCAGAATCGTACCGAAATATTCAGAAATTATATAAAAAATACTTTATATGATTACGGAATTAAAATGATGTAATAGTAATGCGGGCATTTTTGATTGCGATAGGGTGCATCATTCTGCTGTTGGTGATCTATTCGATTATCGACCCGACTTCATCTGATTTTGCCCCTAAATGTATTTTCCATTTCCTTACCGGATTTGATTGCCCGGCTTGCGGCATTCAGAGATTCATCCACACTCTGATTCACAGCGACTTTACGCACGCCATTCGCTACAACTATTTCCTCCTGATCTCACTCCCATACTTCTTCGCTGTAACGATAACCACATTCGGCAAATCGCAAACAGCCGTCAAAGCAAGCTATTACGTTCAACATCCGATTGTAGTCAAAATCTTCGTAGTATTGACTGTAATTTGGTGGATAGCACGCAACATCCCCGCTGTCAAAACCTCCCTCAATATGCTCTGACATCAATGATATATCATCAAATACGAAGACCGAAGCGAACAAAAGTCGCTTCGGTCTTCGTATTACAGGCAGTCTGCCTTATCAGATTACCAAATGATTACTCTTTCTTCTTCAGGCATCCACATTTTATCACCTTCACCAATTCCAAATGCATCGTAGAATTGTTGAAGATTGCGAAGTGTGGCATTTACACGTAGATTACCCAATGAGTGAGGGTCAGTCTTTGTGCGATTTAATATTTCCTCCGGTCGAATATTGTTTGCCCAAAGATTTGCGTATGCCAAATAGAAGCGTTGGATAGGGGAGAAACCATCAATATCTTTCATCGTTTTTCCTTCCATTGAATCCAAATAGGCTGTTAATGCAACACGAAGACCACCTTGGTCAGCAATATTTTCACCTAATGTGAATCTACCATTTGCATTTACACCCGGAGCAACTTCGATAGCATCAAATTGTGCCACAAGTTGGTCTGCAAGTTTAGTAAATGCCGCTCCATCTTCTTCTTTCCACCAATTTTTCAAATTGCCGTCTTTATCATATTGACGACCGCTATCGTCAAATCCATGAGTCATTTCATGTCCGATTACCACACCGATTGCACCATAATTCTGTGCATCATCTGCTTCAAGATCAAAATACGGAGCTTGAAGAATACCTGCAGGGAAACAGATTTCATTAGTTGTCGGATTATAATATGCATTGACGGTTTGTGGTGTCATGTGCCATTCATCTTTATCTACCGGTTTGCCAAGTTTTTTGTAATTATCTTGTGTGTACCACACTGATGCAAGATAGACATTTTCAAGATAACTCTTCTTTGGATCTATTTCAATTTCTGAATAGTCTTTCCATTTATCCGGATAGCCGATTTTGACTGTGAATGTAGATAGTTTTTCGTGTGCTTTGGCTTTTGTTTCTGCACTCATCCAAGTGAGATTATCTATATGCTTGCCAAGAGCAACTCGCAGATTTTCAACTAATTGCTTCATATAAATTTTACTTTCTTCCGAGAAATATTTATTTACATAAAGTTCTCCTACCGCTTCGCCAAGCATTGAGTTTGGAATTGCCATGGCACGTTTCCATCGTGGCTCAAGTTCTTGAATTCCGCTCATTGCTTTGTCATACATCTCAAATTCTGCATTGACAAAATCATCACTCAATAATCCGCAAGCATCGCCTACTGCTGAAAACACCATATAGTCCTTTATCTGTTGCAATGAGAGAGTTGGCAAATATTCGTTCATTCCCTTGATAAACTTGAGACTTGAGACATTCGCCGATTCTAAATTATTGATGCCAAGTAGAGCAAAATATTTCTCCCATGCTATGTTAGGAAATTCTTGCTTCAACTCTTCCATAGTGCGGATATTGTAGCGAAGTTGTGGATTTCTACTTTCTTCACGTGTCTTCTTATGTTTTGCCATCTCTGTCTCTATGGCCATTACATTATCAAACACTCGTTGTTGTGATGCGGCATCATAACCGATAAGCTCCATTATTCGCTTAACATAGATCTCGTATGCTTTACGGATTCGTAGATTTTCTTCTGTTTCTTCCAAATAATAATCTCTATCGCCCAATCCTAAGCCACATTCTCCGATGTGCATTATATTCATACTTGAATTCTTGGCATCTGCTCCAACTCCTGTTGAGAAAAACACTGATGACACTCCATTGTGCATCCATGTCAATACTTCGACAAAATTAGACTCAGTCATCGAATTAATTTTCTCTACATGAGGCATCACAGGTGCTGCACCTTCTCGATTTAATCTCTCTGCATCCATTCCAAGTGTATAAATATCACTCACTTTTTGGGCTATTGAGCCATAAACCTTGCTTTGTGGATCTTCTGATAGATTTGTAATCAATTCTTGTAATTGAATCTTGTTATTCTCACGAAGCATATCAAATGTGCCATAACGAGAATATTCAGGTGTCAACGGATTGTTTTTCATCCATCCGCCACAGGCATATAGATAGAAATCATCTTTAGGATTGATCGTTTCATCTAAATTTGCTCGTTCAATCCCTTTCCCATTTTCGGCAGCAAATGTTGTGAATGGCAAGCCGAATGCAATACATGTCACTAAGGTCTTAAATTTCATTTGTGTGTAATTTAAATTGTTATATGTTAGATTATGTTCGTTCATTTCTTTAATACTCATTGATTTTCGACAATTCTTCCTGTGCATTTTCCCACTCTTGCATTGCTTCATCAAGTTCTCCTACCAATTGAGAATAATCCGAAAGCAACTGAGCATCAGATTCTCCGGCTGACAAGCGAGCCTCAAGATCTGACTGTTTATTTTCCAGCTCAGTGATTTTATTCTCAGCATTTTCTACTGCCTTTTCTGCCTTCTTCCTGATTTTTTCTTTCTCTTTTTGTTCTGCGTAACTGAGTTTGCGTTGCTCTTTAACATCTATTTCTATGTCATTTTTTAAAGTTGGAGTAGTGGGAGTGGTATTTCTTTCAAGTTCTCGCAAATTATCCATATTCTTTTTCTGCAAGAAATCATATATTCCGCCTATATTTTCTTTGACTTTTCCGCCACCAAAGTCATAGATTTTATCCACAAGTCCATCCAAAAAGTCTCTATCGTGCGACACTACTATGACTGTTCCGTCAAATTCCTTAATCGCGTTTTTCAGGATGTCTTTTGTCTTCATATCCAAATGGTTGGTCGGCTCATCAAGTATCAGCAAATTAACCGGCTCAAGCAATAATTTTATCATTGCCAATCTTGTCTTTTCTCCACCACTTAGTACTTTCACTTTTTTGTCGATGGCTTCCCCTCCAAACATAAATGCTCCAAGGATGTCTTTTATCTTTGTTCGAATATCGCCGACTGCAACATTGTCGATTGTATCAAACACACTGATTTCTCCGTTCAATAATTGTGCTTGATTCTGTGCAAAATAACCGATTTTTACGTTATGTCCTATCTTGAGATTACCGGTGTAATCGACTTCATTCATTATACATTTAACCAAAGTCGATTTTCCCTCGCCATTTTTACCGACAAAAGCCACCTTCTCTCCTCGCTTTAGCGTCAGTGTGACATTATCAAACACCTGATGACTGCCATAGGCTTTACCTAAATCTTCTGTTATGATTGGATAATCGCCGGAACGAGGTGCCGGTGGAAATTTCAAATTTATTCGTGATTTATCCACTTCATCTACCTCTATCGGGACTATCTTCTCAAGTTGCTTTATTCGACTTTGGACTTGAACAGCTTTAGTAGCTTTATATCTGAATCGCTCTATGAAATCTTCTATCTCTTCTATCTGTTTTCGTTGATTCTCATAAGCTCGCATCTGTTGCTCTATTCGCTCGGCTCGCAATTCGACAAACTTCGAATAATTCACCTTATAATCATAGATTTTACCGCATGATATTTCTATTGTTCTATTCGTTACGTTATCGATAAACGCTCTGTCGTGACTAACAAGGACAACAGCTTTCGACTTATTAATTATGAATTGTTCAAGCCATTGAATCGATTCTATATCAAGGTGATTCGTTGGTTCATCAAGCAATAAGACATCCGGATTCTGAAGCAAAATTTTTGCCAATTCTATTCGCATTCTCCAACCTCCGCTAAACTCTGAGGTCGACCGCTCAAAATCTTTCCTGTTAAATCCTAAGCCTGTTAGTGTCCGTTCTATCTCTGCATCTATGTTATTTATCCCTTCTATTGATAGTCGCTCATTTAGATATGATATTCTATCTATTATTCGATGATATTCTTCGCTATCATAATCTTCTATCGAAAGCAATTGATGGCTTAATTCTTCTATTTCGACCTGTCGTGATAATGCCTTTGCATAGATTTTTTTTACTTCATCCAATACACTCGTACTATCGGCTAATACCATTTGTTGCGGTAGATAGCCAATGCTGACATCTTCCGGCTTGGA
Organism: uncultured Sangeribacter sp.; assembly: GCA_964524385.1. Lineage (GTDB taxonomy): Bacteria > Bacteroidota > Bacteroidia > Bacteroidales > Muribaculaceae > Lepagella. Next base: position 40,807 of record CAZGEX010000013.1, on the reverse strand, counting down.
TATATTTCCGGTAGTAGGCTCTTGAAGTCCGGCTATTATCTTTAACATAGTCGATTTCCCGGCACCATTCTTGCCTACCAATGCTATTTTATCTGTTTTATTTATTACACAATTTACATCGGAAAACAAGGCTTTCGCCGAAAATTCTACTCCAAGATTTTGAATTGATACCATTCTAATTCTTTATTTTATCAAAATATTGCTTAATATTTTATTTAAATGAATCCGGTAAATCATTTTCATATAACACGACATCTCCCGAAGTCAGTATTTGCGACAATACTTGCTGTGCTTCGTTAAAACTATCTACTGCGTATATGTTTTCGTCTTGTAATTCACCGGTTTTTACGCCTTCCAACAATGAATCTCGATTGTACACTCCGACAATGATAGCGACATCCACATTATTACCTATATATTCGCCAAGACGTTTGTTCAATTCGTATTGTTGACTGCCTAACTCAATCATTCCGGGAGTTACTATGATTCTCTTGCCGGTAGTGAAATGGCTTAATACATCAACAGCCATTCGCGAACCCGTTGGATTTGAATTAAAAGCATCATCAATTATCGTTACTCCGCCGGCTGTTCGTTTCATATTCAATCTATGCTCTACTTGCTCGATGCGTGACACCGCATATCTGATTTGCTCAACAGGCACATCCAATTTTATTGCCACAATAACTGCCGCTACTAAATTGGAAATATTACATTCCCCGATAAGTTTGGTTTCTAAATCTATTGAGAAATCATCTTTTCCACAAATTCTGAATTTTGTCCCTAACGAACTATATTCTATCTTGTCTACATAATAATCCGAACCCGATTTTTTATCTACTGTATATCTTATGCTTTCTACATTTTCTATCGCTCTATTGGCACAATATTCAAAATCATTGTTCACTACCGCCAAACCGTCAGAAGGAAGTGAATCTGCCAATTCAAATTTAGTTCGTTGCACATTCTCGATTGACTTAAAAGTCTCCAAATGCATTTCGCCTACTGCTGTTATAATTCCAATTTGCGGATGAACTAAATCACATATCTCTTTGATGTCGCCTAATTGTTTTGCTCCCATTTCACAGATAAAAACTTGATTATATGGCTTCATCATCTCTCTAATTGTTCGAATCACTCCCATCGGGGTATTATATGAACCGGGGGTCATCAACACATCATAACTCTCTGATAATATGGCATTCAGATAATGCTTGGTACTCGTTTTTCCAAAACTGCCTGTGATTCCGACTATCTTTAAATCGGGCATTGAGCGTAATATTCTCGCTGCATCATTATAATATCGCTTATTTATTGTGTTCTCTATTGGAGTGTTGACCAACACTCCGATTATCGTAAATACCCATGAAAAAATTGAAATTATCAATACCGTAGCAATTGGCAATAGTGGATTGTGTTTCCCGGGATCTACATATGCTACAAAATCATTTGCAAATATTATTGAAAGACAATAAAGTGAAAGAGCTATGATAGTAATAGTGGCATATAATCGCCATACTCGTTTTGTAAAAACTAACGGCTTCTTATATTTCTTTCGCAATTCGATTATTATTTTCACTATAAACACTAATGATGCTGTTAAAGCTGCTATATGATGAGGCATCAATGTCGAAAACAACAACATCAATAAAGCCATATCAACCAATCTTGATGCTGAAGAAACATTTGGCTTCTGCCATTTCCAATATCTTTTGATTCGATAGCTGTTTTGCTGCAACATATGAATGTCATGGCGGAAGTTAAACACTAAATAAATTCCACACACAACATAAATTAATATCATTATAACACTCATTTCAATTCATTTTTTAAAAATTCTACTAATACTGCCTTATATCCATGTGGATTATCAAGAAAGCTATAATGTCCGCAGCCTGAAAAACTCACCAATCCCGCATCCGGTATTAATTTTTCCATTGTTTTGGCATCTGACAATGGGGTAGCGGTATCATTCTCTCCCCATATTAAGAGGGTAGGTGCTGATATTTGAGGCATTACATGTTTTAAATCCTCATTTACACACTTACTCAATATCGCTCGCATCATCGGACTTGCCTGATTATAATCGCTCGAACCCGATTTGCCTCTATATTTATCTAACAATTCTCCTCCTTTTTTCTTACCAAATATCAACGGCATAAGGTGCTTTATTGTCTTATAGCTATACACTTTGATGTAATATTTCATCGAACGTCGGGGCTTTACTCCCGCCGCATCGGTAAGTATAATTTTTTTTGTCTTATTGCGGGAGCCGTAAAGTATTGAAATCCTTCCACCAAACGAATGACCAAGTAATATCGGATTGTCTATATTTAATTCTTTTACTAAAGATTCAATCGCTTGTGTGTAATCCTCTACTCCCCACACTTCTTGAGGCTCTTCGCTTTCTCCGAATCCTGGTAAATCGATATTAAAAACGTGCATCTTCTGATTGAGCGTGTTCTCTATGCTCAACAAAGTTTTCGACGAACATCCCCAACCATGCATTAACAATATGGGAGGTCCTTCTGATGGTCCGGTCTCGCGATAATGTATTTTCTGATTATTTACTTTTATATCTAATTCCATTACATTCTGTGTTATAACTGCAAAATTACGAAAATGCAACCATTACACAAAATTAATCTCAAAGTTTTTGACCACTACAATTTATCACTGCTATAAATCAACGTTGGTTCTTTAAATTGATTTAGGATGATTTTGTGATTTTAAGCAAGGAGGTATCAAAATTGAGGAAGGAGTATAGCGGCTATACGACGGACAAAAGTGTCTTAATTAAAAATGGTCGAGTGATTCAACCCGACCATTTGATACTAATTTATTTGACACTGAATTTATCCGCAATGCCAATATTTGCGTACCACTTCAAGCATTCCTTCCGGATTACCTTCAAGTTCTTTACGTAAATTGCCATCATCAAATTTTCTAAGTCCCGCGATGATACCATTAATCATATCCGGTGAGAATACGTCATATTTTTCAAACACTTCTCTCATTGATTCAAGACAATCTGCCGATGCCACACAGCTATCCGGCAAGCATTTAAGTGCTGCAAGTTTTTCTTTATGTTCTTCGCTGTGAATATTAACACTTACATACATCTTTTCTGCTCTTTCCAATGAATCTTCCATTTCGAATCCATGGCGTGCCGCTACTGTCATACCCGCTATCAATTGATAGATGTCGGCTGAGCAGTCTGAGCTACGCAATTCTGCTGTCTGTTTTTGTGGAAGTGCTGTGTTATGACCTGCTTCAAGAGGGTTAGCTTGTGCACTCATATCATTTTTACCGGTCCAACCTAATGGCACGCGTACCAATACCGAACGGTTACGGTCGCCCCAGCATACATTTGTTGGTGCTTCTTGATGTGGTACAAGACGGAAATAGCTTGTTGGAACTTTATTTCCAAACGCTGTGATTGCCGGTGCCATTTCGAGAATTCCTGCTATTACTTTCTTAGCTTCATCTGTCAAGGCTCCATCTTTACTCATCATATTTTCTTCTCCATTCATCACTTTGAAGTGGATATGAAGACCTGAACCTGCTTTTCCTACTGTGATTTTTGGGGCAAATGTTACATCATAACCAAATTCTGCTCCAAGGTTACGGATTATCCATTTTGCTATCATCAAGTCATCTGCTGCTCGTGTTGCTTCGATTGGCAAGAATTCTATCTCTGTTTGTTCGTATACTTTGCCGTCAAGTGTGAAGTTTCCTACCTCGTTATGACCATATTTAATTTGTCCGCCGGCTTCTGCAATATACTTCATACACAATGTGCGGAAATCATTAAATTTTGAATATGGTCCTGATTCGTGATATCCTTTTTGGTCGGTCGCTTGGAACAACCCTTCATCTTCTGAAATAACATAATATTCCAATTCACCCATTACGTGGAAATCCATTCCTGTAACTTTGCGGAATGATGCCGCCGCCTTTTGAAGTGTGTATTCTGGGGATGTTTGCAATGGTTGACCATCTTTATCAAAGAATGATGCAAGCATTGTCAATGTTGGAACTTCTGCAAATGGATCTACAAATGCGGTGCGATAACGTGGTATTACATAGAGGTCGCTATTGCCCGCTTCGATAAACGGGAACAAACTTGAGCCATCCACACGTTCTCCGAATGTAAGAATTGAATCAAGATATTCTTCAGAATTGATGATGAAATTTAATGTCTTTAGACGTTGGTCGCCTGCAGGATACATAAAATTAATCATTTCAATTCCGTTCTCTTTCACAAATCGAATGATGTCGGATTTTCTAAATTCACTTGGTTCTTTTTGTAGATATTGAACCACTTTGTTTGGGCACAAATTAATTTTTGAATTCATTTCTTTTGGTATTAGTTAAGTAATGTTATAACTTTTTGGTGGAGCATACGAGACTCGAACTCGTCACCTCTTGACTGCCAGTCAAACGCTCTAGCCGGATGAGCTAATGCCCCTTAATATTTTTTGCAAAATTAACAATTACTTTTTAATCTGCAAAATAGTTTATCTTTTTTAGGCAGGTTCTATAAATAGATTTGGGATGATTTTGAGAATTTAATCGAGGAGATTTCAAGATTGAGGAGCGAGTATAGCGAGCTATACGACCGACGAAATCGCAGAAAGTTACCGATAAAAACTCAAAAGCGACCAAAAGCCTGCCTAAAACAAACAAAACTGAAAAAAAACACCCGCAGCGTTCAATTTATAGAACCTGCCTTTATTTATTGTTGCGAATTTTATCCATTCGTTCTTGCATTTTTTGTTCTGACTGATTGTCGCAAGGAGACCAAAATCTTTGATTTTTTACATTATCGGGCAAATATTGCTGATTGACAAAATGATTGGAATAATCATGTGCATATTTATATCCATCATGGTAACCCAAGTCTTTCATCAATTTTGTCGGAGCATTTCTGAGATACAGTGGAACAGGCAAATTTCCCGTCATTTTCACCGTCTCTATTGCTTTGTCTATTGCCAAATATGCAGAATTACTTTTAGGTGATGTCGCTAAATACACCGTACATTCAGCTAATATTATTCGTCCTTCCGGCCATCCTATTTTTTGCAACGAATCAAAAGTCGCATTTGCCAAAAGCAATGCATTGGGATTGGCCAATCCTATATCCTCTGCCGCCAATATCACCAATCGTCGTGCTATAAATGCCGGATCTTCTCCTCCTTCCACCATTCGTGCAAGCCAATAGATTGCAGCATCGGGGTCGCTACCTCTGACCGACTTGATAAATGCGGAAATTATATCGTAATGCATCTCTCCATTACGATCATAGGCTGCCGGATTTTTTTGCAATCGTTCGGTCACTATCTCATCGTTGATGATAATATCATCTGTGTCGTCAGTCGATTGCTCCAACAAATCCAATATATTCAATAGCTTTCTTGCATCTCCACCGGAATACCTGAACAATGCGGTTGTTTCTTCCACCTTAATTGTTCGTTTTTTTAAAATTTCATCCGTAGTTATTGCCCTGTTAAGAAGCTCTTTAAGGTCTGATTCTTCAAGCGGTTGTAGAACGTACACTTGAGCTCTGGACAATAGGGGACGTATGATTTCAAACGACGGATTTTCTGTCGTTGCTCCTATCAATGTTATTATCCCTTTTTCTACTGCTCCAAGCAACGAGTCTTGTTGAGATTTATTAAAGCGATGAATTTCATCTATAAATAGTATCGGACGATGTTTCGTAAAAACGCTCCTTGACTCTTGAGTACAGCTCTCGATTACATCTCTGACATCCTTAACTCCCGATGTCACTGCACTCAATGTGTAGAACGATGCTTCTGTTTGCTCTGCTATAATTCTTGCAAGCGTGGTTTTTCCCACCCCCGGAGGACCCCACAATATGAATGAATTGATTCGTGATGTTGCTATCATTCGTTGCAACACTGCTCCCTCTCCGACGAGATGCCGTTGACCTATATATTCGGAAAGTGTTTTAGGTCTTAATCGCTCTGCTAATGGTATGTTCATTGTTGTTTAGAAAGGCTCTGTATTTCGTTCGATAAGCTTGGCTATCGAATAATCGAGATTCAACTCGGAGATACTATCTATTATTATATCTGCCGCTCCCTCTATTGTTTCTCGTCCCATTGTTTCCGTTATTCCGATAGTTAATGCTCCTGCACTTTTACCGGCTTTTATCCCTTGCAATGAATCTTCCACTACAATGCAGTTTGTTGCGTCAACTCCTATATTGTGTGCCGCTTTGAGATAACCTTCAGGGTCCGGCTTGGAGCGTGTTACTTGCTCTGATGCTATTATTGTGTCAAAATATTGGCGAAGGTCTGGCAACAACTCCCATAGATGTGCCATTTTTACAGCATCACTACTTGTCACCATTGCCATCGGAATTCCTCTTCGCTTTATATCTTCAAGCAATTCCTTTGCTCCGACATTCAATTCGTAGGTCATATTGGCTTCCTCATAGACACATCGTTCCGCAACCTGCTTGCGAATTGTTTCATCAGGAAAATATCGCATCAATATATCTGGCAAAGTAGTACCTTTTATTACTCTTTCAAGATTTTCCACTCCTGTCGGATAGTCTTCATTTATTCGTCGCCATATCTCGGAATACTTTCGCTCGCTATCTATCAAGACGCCATCCAAATCGAAAAGTATTCCTGTTTTTTTTCTATTTGACATTGTTAACGCAATTTTTTCACAAAGATAACGATTTATTACAATCTACAAAAATCATTTCCCTTTTTAACTTTGACTATACATTTTTTTTGCTAAATTTGCACAAAAATACCTAACGTAATTAATCGTAACCCAAAGATACTGACAATGAAACTCTCAAAATTAGCAATCGTAATTTCACTCGCATTATTTATACTCCCTAATGCAAATGCATACGAACAAAAAGGATATGTACAATCTATCAGTCGTCCGGGTAAAGAAGGGGAAAGAATCGCAGGTGTATCCATCTCGCCAAAAGCGGGACAAGGAAATCCGACTGTCAGCGACAAAAACGGTGATTTCTCCTTAGCAATTAAGAGTAATTCTTTCTTCATTTCTAAAGTTCAAGGGAATGGGTACGAAGTCATGAATTCTGACATTTTCTCTATTCAACACTATTGTTCCCAAAATCCGCTAATTATTTATGTAGCTAACTCTATAGAACTCAGAGAAGAAAAATCTCGCGTCAGCAGACAACTTTACGACAATCTTCTTGCAAACTATAAAAAGCAACAAGCAGAACTTGAAAAACTTCGAGAAGAAAATAAAATCACAGAAGAAAAATATCGCGAAGAAATTCAGAAGTTAAATGACAACTTTGATAAAAATGATTTATTGGTAAGTTCAATGGCTGACGAATACACTCGCCTGAATTTTGACTTTCTCGACGATTTTGACAAAAAACTAAGTCAACTCATCATCTCCGGAAACTTGGAAGAAGCCGACTCTTTACTGAATACTAAAGGAGATTTAAATCAACGTAGAAAAGAACTCGACGCACTTAATCAAGCCAATGCCGAAACTCGTGATGAACTTGAACGAAGTGAAGCCATGGCTAAAGTCAAAACCGATGAACTTGCCGCAGATTATTACCACAAATGCAATATGTGCAAATTAAGTCTGCAAATTGATTCTGCTGCCTATTGGATTAAAGAGCGTGCAAGTCTTAATAACTCAACCAATGTAAAATGGCTCACCGATGCAGGAGAATTCCTCAGTGATTACGCATACTACGACGACGCTCTCCAACACTTCCAAAAAGCACTCGACATTCAAATTGCAACTCTCGGCGAAAATCATCCCGATGTGGCTACAAGTTACAACAACATCGCTATGATTTATAGTGCCCAAGGGAAATATGATGATGCTTTAGAATTATACAACAAAGCTTTAAATATTTGCATTGCAACTTTTGGAGAAAATCATCCCGATGTGGCTAGAAGTTATAATAACATCGCTGTGATTTACTATAATCAAGGGAAATATGATGACGCCTTAGAATTATACAACAAAGCATTGAATATTTCCATCGCAACTTTCGGAGAAAATCATACTGATGTGGCTAGAAGTTACAACAACATCGCTTTGATTTACTATAGTCAAGGGAAATATGATGACGCCTTAGAATTATACAACAAAGCTTTAAATATTTACATTGCAACTCTCGGCGAGAATCATCCTTATGTGGCAGCGAGTTATAATAACATCGCTATGATTTACCATAGTCAAGGGAAATATGATGACGCCTTAGAATTATACAACAAAGCTTTAAATATTTACATCGCAACTTTTGGAGAAAATCATCCCGATGTGGCTGGAAGTTACAACAACATCGCTATGATTTATAGTGCCCAAGGGAAATA
>CAZGEX010000013.1:0-32347 GCA_964524385.1 uncultured Sangeribacter sp. | reverse complement strand
TGCAACTTTTGGAGAAAATCATCCCAATGTGGCTGGAAGTTACAACAACATCGCTATGATTTATAGTGCCCAAGGGAAATATGATGATGCTTTAGAATTATACAACAAAGCTTTAAATATTTGCATTGCAACTTTTGGAGAAAATCATCCCAATGTGGCTGGAAGTTACAACAACATCGCTGTGATTTACTATAATCAAGGGAAATATGATGACGCCTTAGAATTACTCAACAAAGCTTTAAACATATTATTACAAAAGCCTATTGAAAATAAAGAACTAATCGATTTTATCAAAACTGCAATTTCTGAAATAGAAGAACGTAAAGCTAATGGCACAGAATAGTTACAAATATTACGCATTTATAAGCTACAACAGCAAAGACATAGAGTGGGGAAAACGTATCCAACGCAAGCTCGAACATTATCGTATGCCGGCTACTCTTTGCAGTGAACGAGGATGGAAGAGAACGCCTATAAATCCTGTGTTTTTTGCTCCTTCCGACATTCAGCCTCGAGAACTTAATGAAGAAATCAGACAACGCCTTCGCGATTCGAGAAACCTAATCGTGGTTTGTTCTCCCAATTCAGCTAAATCGGAATGGGTAGGTAAAGAAATTGCGTTTTTTTACGAATTGGGACGAACCGATAACATCCATTTCTTTATTGTTGACGGCATACCTAATTCCGGAGATAAAAGCACCGAATGTTTCAATCCTGTTCTTAAAAATCTCGGATTGAAAGAGAAACTCGGTGCTAATATCAATGAGCAAATCTATCGTTGGCCCTTGACTTATCTGAATAAAGAGCGTGCCTACATTCAGTTGATTTCGGTATTGTTAGATGTAGAGTTTGATTCTTTATGGAAACGTCATCGCCGTCAATTAATCAGCAAACTATTGATGTTGGCTGCAATGTCACTGATTATTATGACAGCATTCGTTTGGGTATGGGCAAAAAACCAACCGAAAGAGATCAACGTTACAATCAATGAGACATCAGTTGTCAACGATAGTCTTCCGCCATTGGAAAATGCCATTATCAGTCTGCAACTCGAAAACGAAACAAAATCAGATACACTTCCCAAAATTACCGACAACATCACATTCTCCAATATCCCTCATAAATATCTGAATTCTGAAGTGAATGTTACTTTCGCCTGTGAAAACTACCTCCCTTTGGACACGACATTACTACTATCTGAATCGATAACTTTAAATGTGGAAAGAAATCCTCACACCTTCGGTGATGTGCAATTCACTTTATGGGACAGCAAAACAGAACAGTTCGCTAAAAATGCAGACGTCGCAATATGCGGCATACACACAAAAACAGATGCTGATGGTGTCGCTAAATTTTTTATACCGCTAAATTTACAAAATGATTGGTATATCGTAGAATCTTCATTACCTTTGCAATCAGATACACTACAAATGCCATGCGGCACAAGTTCTTACTTATTCCTAAAAAACTGAATATATGAATAAAAATGAATGTTTCTTAGATTGTAATAACATCTATTGGATTCTTATAATTGTAGCAACAATTGCTATATTTGTGCAATTAGCTCATAAAGATTTTATTAGAATCGACAAAAAATCAGCCTCAATTAAGGAACCAACAATGGTTTCAAAATGGGTAAATCTGTTTTACTCAAAAACATTTTTTTATACAAACATTTTATTCGCAATATCAATAGCTGTACTACCCAATATCAGAGTTATAGGACCTGCAATCGGCTACTATGTCCCATTAATATGGATAATATTCATATTATTAAACACTTATTACATATCCTATAAAATTCAAAAAGGAATTAAAAAAGTATATAAAAGTAAATACCTATGGACACTTATCGTACAGATTACAACAATACTGATTTTCGGTGGGGCTATAGTATTTATTTGTCATCAATACGGAATTACAGAAAAAACATTTCTGCCATTTGGAATCGTAGCAACACTGTTGGTATGGATTTTTCAAGACACAGTTAAAGGTTTTATTTCAAGTTTTCATCTTAGAGTAAATAGTATGCTTCATATCGGCGACTGGATTGAAATGCCAAGTCAAAATATAGATGGAATTGTTGAAGATATTTCTTTAGTAAATGTTACAATCAAGAATTGGGATGAGTCAAAATCGTGTATTCCATTAAATCAACTATTTTCCAACACTTACAAAAATAATAGAGATGTATTATCGGGTAAAGCATTCGGACGTCGAATGTATCGCTCTTTTATAATAGATTCAAATTCTTTGAAATGTGTAAATGCTGAAGAAACAGCTCTTTTAAAGGAGAAACTTCTGCGTCTGAATCAACCTACAGAATTTTTAGACGACATAGAGCCGGAATTAACTCTTAACGCCTATCTGTTTCGAGAATACCTGATTAATTGGCTCGGCGAAAATGAACAAGTTTCAATCGAACCAAGACTTTTTATTACTCTTCGTGATCCGAAACCGGAGGGAATTCCACTATATATCAATGCATTTTTAAAAGAACGTGAACTCAATCGTTTTGAAATGGCTCAATCTTGTATAATAGATCATATTTTATTATCTATGCAATGGTTTGGTTTGAAACTTTATCAACGTCCTGCAGCTGATGACTTTACAAAGATTCTCACTGCTAATTCCAATTCTTAAACATCTAAAATATGAAGAAAAATCACTCACCTATATATGAAAACAACCTCATAACAAAAAATGAGGCTATTGCTCGTCATATAGTATTAAATAAAATCAAGAATCTTGACGACAATGGAATTGCTCCGGATTCTGAAATTTCTGTTCATGCAATCATTATCGGAACATCAGAACTATGCTATACAATTGCTCGACAAATTGCTCTAATAGCTCATTATCCTAATTTTGATGAAAAATCACTACAAAATAGGACTAAAATCACTATAATCAGTGATAATGATGCTGATACAATCTTTAATGAGTTAAAAAAAGCAACCGGTAATTTACTTGACATTTGCAAATATTCATATTTAAAATATTCGGATGATAAATTTGACATTGTCAAGGTAGAAAATTTAGACAGCTTTCTTGATTTGGAATTTGAAATTTTGACAATAAATAAATCCCTTCAAGAAAAATATTTTAAACATATCAAAGAACAATCAGATAATAGATTAATCAGCATCTTTTACGAAAAAAATTATATATTTGAAAATTTTGATAAAACAATACTTGGCGATTTTTACCAAAGTTTTGAAATTTGCCATCTCAATTACTACGATTTCACAACATTAATTGACATATCAAAAGCGATGATTATCAAAACAATATATAATGAAGGAATCGATATGAAAAATATTACGATTTCTGACAAAAGTAATATACACGTTTTTGATAAAATTATCAATATTGTTGCAAAATTTTCAAGAGGAAAAAAGTTAATCCATAATTGGGAGGGAATAAATAATGACGAGAAACTTTCAAACATAATTTGTGCAGATTGTCTTGAATCAAAATACCGAAGTTGCAACAAAGCCGGAATTAAAAATAAAACAGGAATAGTTTTAATTGATAATTTATCTGCATTCTCAGAATCTGAACATACTCGTTGGTGCGTCGAAAAACTCATTCTGAATTATCGCCCTTACACTAAATATGAACGTTTTAAATACACAAAGCTAAGCAGTAAGGATAAAAAATTAATGAAAGCATCAATGAAAAGCAGCGTAAATAAAGCACACATTGATATTTGCTCCAATAATAAACTTATAAGTACTGACCCGGATAGCTTTAAATTTGATTGTTTTATCACGTTGGCTGTCAACAAAATAATTAATTCCAATGACTAAAAAAATGAACAAGAACAATTATACTCCGAATCCCATTGATACTTCTGACATATGTTTACCCGAAGAGCTGAATTTGCTCATCGAGGAAATGGCTAAAAACGTTCATGAAGTATGGGCTGCATCACGAATATCACAAGGCTGGACTTACGGAATAGAAAGAAACGACAATTTAAAACAACATCCTTGCTTAGTGGCTTACGAAAATCTTCCGGAAATAGAAAAAGATTATGACCGAAATACTGCTATTTCCACTCTCAAATTAATCAAAAAATTAGGATTTGAGATTTATCCCAAGCGTTGAAACAACTTTAACAGTCGTTTATAATTGTCATTTGACAATATTTGCGTAAATTTGCATAATATTTGATAACGACAATGATAGACGATATTACAATAAGAGTTAAGCCACAAATTGCCGCATCTGATAAAGATTTACTTGCAGAAATTGGTAAAATAAAAAAAATTGCATCCGACAGAATTAATGATTGGAGAATTATTCGTCGCTCAATCGATGCACGCCAACGCAACGTAATGATTAATCTTACTATCAGATTTGCATCAGACAACGACAAAACTATCACTCCATTACATACACCGATAAAATATAATTCTGTAGAATCATCACCTCACAACATCATTATTGTTGGTGCAGGTCCTGCCGGATTGTTTGCTGCTCTTAAAGCTATCGAGTTAGGCATAAAACCTATTATAGTAGAACGAGGTGCGGACGTCGATACTCGCAGAAAACATTTAGCGCAAATCTCCCGCACACACTGCGTAAATCCCGATTCCAACTATTGTTTTGGTGAAGGTGGAGCAGGTGCATACAGCGACGGCAAATTGTTTACTCGAAGCAAAAAAAGAGGTTCTATCGAACACATCCTCCAAATTTTACACCAACATGGTGCTAAAGAGGATATTTTGATTGATGCTCATCCTCACATCGGTAGCGACAGGCTTCCTATTATCATAAAAAACATCCGACAGACGATTCTAAATAGTGGCGGAGAAGTCCATTTCAACACAAAAATGACCGAACTGATTGTTGAAAACAATACTATCAGAGGGATTAAAACTGCCGACGGGAATACATTGTTAGGAAAAGTGATTCTTGCTACCGGTCATTCAGCTCGTGATGTCTATCGTCACTTACACAATTCAGGCATTAAAGTAGAACCCAAAGGGCTTGCTATCGGTGTCAGATTAGAACATCCTCAAAAGCTTATCGACTCTCTACAATATCATTCCAAAGAGGGGAGAGGTGAATACCTGCCACCCGCTGAATACAACTATGTAACTCAAGCTGACGGAAGGGGTGTTTACTCATTTTGTATGTGTCCCGGAGGTATTATAGTGCCGGCGGCATCCGACCAAAATCAATTAGTCGTAAACGGTATGTCACCATCAAATCGAGGTTCTAAATGGGCTAATTCCGGCGTGGTCGTGGAAATTCATCCGGGTGATTTCCCTGAATATTCAAAATATGGCGACCTTCAAATGATGGCGTTGCAAGAACATCTTGAAAACGAATTCTTCAATGCTGCAGGCAGAACCCTTTCAGCTCCGGCTCAAAGAATGGAAGACTTTGTAAACGGGAAAATTTCTGCTTCGCTTCCTCCGACATCTTATACTCCCGGAATTCACTCTTCCCCTTTACACTTTCTTCTGCCTCCATTTATCTCCAAACGTCTTCAACAAGGATTTAACGATTTCGGGCGTAAGTGCAGAGGCTTCTTAACCAATGACGCTATCCTAATCGGCTTAGAATCAAGAACATCAAGCCCCGTAAGAATTACTCGAGATGAACAAACACTCTGTCACATCCATATAGAAGGGCTTTATCCTGCCGGGGAAGGTGCAGGATATGCCGGAGGAATAGTTTCGGCTGCCATAGATGGGGAACGATGCGTAATTGCTTTTGCGAAAACATTAAAACTGCAGTTTTAAAAACATAAGCAACCCCAAAGCTTGCCTAAACTAAAGAAATTGAAATAAAAATAATTAAATAAAATGGCTGTTATTTTAAATATTGAAACGTCAACTGATATGTGTTCCGTCGCACTGACTGCCGACGGTGCAGTGATTCACGATTTGAAAGAAGCAAATGGAATGAATCATGCTAAATTATTAGCACCTTTCATTGATGAATGTATGGCTAAATTGAAAGATAAAAACCTGCAATTAGATGCAGTGGCAGTAAGCATTGGTCCCGGTTCTTACACCGGACTTAGAATCGGTCTTTCTACTGCTAAAGGTCTATGCTTCGGATTAAACATACCTCTAATCGGAGTTTCCACCTTAGAGATTCTTGCCGTCAGTGCAATGTTCAGATACTACGATTGGCAAGGAGATGAACTGCTCGTACCGATGCTTGATGCAAGAAGAATGGAAGTTTACACCGGTGTCTACGACTTCGCTCTTAATCCAATCGAAAAACCTCACCCGCTTATCATCGACGAACATTCTTTTGAAAACTATCTCGCTGATAAAAAACTATTCTTTATGGGTAATGCATGCGACAAAGTTGAACAAGTAATCAAATCTGAAAACGCAAAATTTATGCATGGCATCGTACCTAATGCTATTGATATGTTAGCTCTTGCCGAAAAAGCGTATCGAAATCAAAACTTCTTGGATCTCGCTTATTCTACACCCGAATATCTCAAAGAATTTCAAGCTACTACACCTAAAAATAAAGTTTGAAATCTAAAATAAATTTATTAAATTTGCAGTTTGGATTACAAATCAACTAAAATGCAGTATAATACTCAATATAGACAATTAATTCTACCGGAATACGGAAGAAATATTCAACAAATGGTCGACTTCTGTGTAACCATTGAGAATCGTGATGAACGAACTCGATGTGCCTACGCAATAGTCAAAATTATGAGCAATCTTTTCTCTGAAATTGACGATTTAGACGAAAAAGAACGAAAGCTGTGGGACCATATTAATATTATGGCTGATTTCAAACTCGACATCGATTTCCCTCACGACGTCCTAAAAAAAGAAAATTATAACCCCAAACCACAACAAGTACCATACGGGGTGTCTAATATTAAATATCGTCATTATGGTCAAAACATCCAATTGATGATAAACAAAGTCAGTGAATTAGATGATGGAGAGGATAAAGATGCATTAATTTCTATGATTGCCCACCACATGAAAAAGCTTATGCTTATTCATAACAAAGAAGGAGTGGACGATTCTAAAATTCTCAGAGACCTTGCCGAATATTCTAATGGCAGAATTAATCTCGATCCTCAAAAATATATTTTACACGAATTCAAAGAAGTGCATGTGCAAAACACTTCTAAAAATTCTAAAAAGAAAAAAAACAACTCAAAAAAATAAAATAATGAGTACATTTATTGTTGAAGGAGGACACAAATTATCAGGTAGTATAGAGCCTCAAGGAGCTAAAAACGAAGCCCTTGAAGTGATCTGTGCAACTCTATTAACAGACGAACCAATAACTATTTCAAATGTACCGGATATTTTAGATGTCAGAAACCTAATTCATCTTCTGAGTGAAATGAATGTTAAAGTTACAAAAATTGATGACACTACTTTCACTTTTCAAGCAGATGATGTCGACATTGAATATATTCAAACAGAAAAATTTAGAAAAAAAGCACAATCGTTAAGAGGATCAGTCATGATTATAGGACCTCTTACGGCTCGTTTTGGCAAAGCTGTGTTACCTAAACCCGGTGGTGATAAAATTGGTCGTCGCAGATTAGATACTCATTTCCTCGGCTTACAAAAATTAGGTGCCGAATTCCATTATGACAGTGAAAATAAAGTCTACAATATAGCTGCTCCTAACGGCTTGACAGGTAAATATATGCTTTTAGATGAAGCTTCTGTAACAGGCACTGCAAACCTTATTATGGCTTCTGTCTTAGCAAAAGGAACCACTACTATTTATAATGCAGCTTGCGAACCATATATCCAACAACTCTGCAAAATGTTGGTTAATATGGGAGCTAAAATTGAGGGTATCGCATCAAATCTTCTCAAAATCACAGGTGTTGAGCACCTTCACACAGCATCACATAAAATGCTTCCTGACATGATAGAAGTCGGAAGTTTTATTGGAATTGCCGCTATGACAGGTTCAGGATTAACTCTGACAAATGTCGATATTAATGATTTGGGGATTCTTCCTGATGCATTCGCTCGATTAGGTATAAAAATCCGACAAGTAGGAAATGACATAGTCATCCCGGAATGTGATGGCTACGAAATCGACACTTTTATTGATGGGTCTATCATGACTTTTGCAGATGCTCCTTGGCCGGGACTTTCGCCGGACCTCCTTAGCATCTTTCTTGTTGTCGCTACTCAAGCAAAAGGCAGTGTGTTGATTCATCAAAAAATGTTCGAAAGTCGATTATTCTTCGTAGACAAATTGATCGATATGGGTGCAAGAATTATACTCTGTGACCCGCACAGAGCTGCAGTTATCGGCTCCGGGAAACTAAATTCTTTATATGCCACTAATATGATTTCTCCCGACATTAGAGCCGGTATTGCTATGCTGATAGCAGCTATGGGTGCTAAAGGAACAAGCAAAATTCAAAACATTGACCAAATCGACAGAGGTTACGATCATATCGACTTACGTCTTAACAAATTAGGAGCTAACATCATCAGAATCAACGATTAATTCGCATGATTACAAAACAAGAAATATCATCAATCGGTATCGTTAATAAAACTCATGGCGTCAAGGGCGAATTGTCGGTCACATTAGATTTAGATTCGACTATTATCGAAAATGAAAAATTTGTGATTTGCAACATCGACGGAATATATGTACCTTTCTTTATCGATTCTTTCCGTCCCAAAGGCAATTGCTCTTGTTTAATCAAATTCGAAAATTTCAATACCGACACAGATGCTAAATTCTTAGTTGACAAAGAAATCTATCAACTAAAGTCAAATATTTGTAAATATTCTGATAATGATGATTTAGAAAATGGCGGTTACGCAGATGATTTTATCGACTACAAAATTTTCGATTCTGATTATGGATATATTGGTAAAATTATAGATATCGAAGTATCAACCGAAAATAATCTTTTCATTGTTGAGGACTCTGATAATCACATAACATATATCCCAATTACTGACGATTTCATAACTGACATCGATGACAACCAACTTAAAATCACAATGAATCTTCCTGAAGGATTAATAAATTTAAACGATTAATATGGCAACTGAATTTGAATATGATGAAGAAATCGCTATTTTCCACATAAGGAAATCGCTTCCTACTGAAATACAGAATAAATTTTCCGATGATGAAATTCTTTTTATAATAGATTGCATTTGGGATTTCTATGAAGAAAAAGGTTATCTCGACTTCTCAAAACTTGAAGATGACGACGACGAACTCGACATCGATCAACTTTGCAATTATGTAGTTAAGGCTGTTAAAAAAGATGGTCAAATTAATATTGAAAAAGAGGAAATCAAATTTGTAATTCAAGGAGAATTAGATTATGAAGAAAGTCTTGATATGCTTGATAATTAATATCTTATATATTTTCTGTTCGACTGCATCATTTGCAGATTCCTCTGACGACAGAATCTTGCAACTTGATGAAATGACTAACGATGAGCTTATGTCTTCTGTCGACTATGGCAAACAAGCTCCACTTATTAAAAAATTTCAACAAAGAGAAGCCAACCGTCTTTATAATGACCACTTCAACCCTAAAAAAAATGGTTGTAATGTTGAGACTACTCATCAAGGAGAGATACTTATTATTACTATCTCTTCCGACCTATTATTTATTCCAAATGAGATTACTTTATTGAATAGTTGTGACTTATATCTTAACCCTATTAAAAGATATTTAAAAAGTCCGGATATGTACAGAGTATTATTGGTTATGCATACTGATGATACAGGAATTGAAGAATATACTGACAACCTTTCGCTAAGTAGAGTTGAAGAAATTTTTGATTGGTTCTCTCTCAACAACTGCGACACAAAATTCCTTTTTCCTACTGCAAGCGGTGCATCCGAACCACTGCCCAACACACCTAATATCTCTGCCGAAAACAGGGCTAAAAATAGAAGATTGGAAATCTATCTAATCCCGGGCGAAAAAATGGTTAAAGCTGCACAGAAAGGAAAAATCGCTTTTTAAAATTCTATATCTAAACACAAATAAAATTATTTTTGAAATTAACTACTTTATATAGCAATGGCAAAAGAATTAAAAAACCTAACCAAAAGATCTGAGAACTACTCTCAATGGTACAACGAATTAGTCGTTAAAGCAGACTTGGCTGAACAATCAGCAGTGCGTGGTTGTATGGTAATCAAACCATACGGATATGCAATATGGGAAAAAATGCAACGTCAACTCGATGATAAATTTAAAGAAACCGGTCATCAAAACGCTTATTTCCCACTTCTCATTCCTAAATCTTTCTTATGTCGTGAAGCCGAACACGTTGAAGGCTTTGCTAAAGAATGTGCAGTAGTTACTCACTATCGTCTCAAAAATGATGAAAACGGAAATGGGGTAGTGGTCGATCCTGACGCTCGTCTTGAAGAAGAATTAATCATCAGACCTACATCAGAAACTATTATCTGGAACACTTATAAAAATTGGATTAACAGTTATCGTGACCTTCCAATTCTTTGCAATCAATGGGCAAATGTAATGAGATGGGAAATGCGTACACGAATGTTCCTTCGTACTGCCGAATTCCTGTGGCAAGAAGGACACACTGCTCATGCCACCAAACAAGAAGCGGAAGAAGAAGCTATTAAAATGTTGAATGTTTACGCCGATTTCGCTGAAAACCATATGGCTATGCCGGTTATTAAAGGTGTGAAATCTGCTAACGAACGTTTCGCCGGAGCTCTCGACACTTTCACTATCGAAGCACTTATGCAAGACGGTAAAGCTCTACAATCCGGCACATCTCACTTCCTCGGTCAAAACTTTGCCAAAGCTTTTGATGTGAAATTTATCAATAAAAACAACGAATTAGAATATGTGTGGGCCACTTCTTGGGGCGTTTCCACTCGCCTTATGGGTGCGTTGATTATGACTCACAGCGATGATAACGGTCTTGTTCTTCCTCCACGTCTTGCTCCTATACAAGTAGTAATTATCCCTATCTACAAAAATGAAGAACAACTTCAAACCATTACTGACAAAGTCAATCCAATCATTGAAAATTTACGCAAACGTGGCATTAGCGTAAAATATGACAATGCAGACAATAAACGTCCGGGATTCAAATTTGCCGAATATGAGCTGAAAGGTGTTCCGGTAAGATTAGCTATGGGTGGACGTGATGTCGAAAACGGAACTGTCGAAATTGTTCGTCGCGATACTCTCGAAAAAGAAACTGTTAATTTTGAAGGCATCGAAGACTATGTAGAAAACCTTCTTAATGATATTCAAGCAAACATCTTCAAAAAAGCTGTCGACTATCGCACTCAACACACCACTATTGTCGATTCTTACGATGAATTCAAGGAAAAAATCGAAGAAGGAGGATTTATCCTTGCTCACTGGGATGGTACTCCGGAAACCGAAGAAAAAATCAAAGAAGAAACAAAAGCTACTATTCGTTGCATCCCATTTGATGGCGACAAAACACCGGGTAAATGTATGGTTACCGGAAAACCTTCTGCTCAACGTGTGATTTTCGCTCGTGCTTATTAATTATCTTTTAAAATATAGTGGCATAACAATGTTATGCCACTTACTTTTCTAATCAAAATCATCATAAAATGAAAACTCTGAAATTTTTAATATCTTCCTTACTATCATTATCGCTTTTCTTTAGTCTTAATGCATATCAATTATCAGTTGAAGACTATTGCGATATTACTGTGAACTCTCCCAAAGGGATTAAAGAAATGCGTCCACTTTCAGACGGTATTTCATATCTTGCCATTGGCGAAAATGGAAAAACAATCGATGTATACAACTACAAAACCGGAGAAAAAGTAAAAACTCTTTTCAATATCGACGACATAAAAGGCGATGTTAAAATATCAGAATTTGACGGCTATGAAATTTCTTACAATGAGAAAAAAATACTTCTATGGAATGATTCTGAAAGCATCTACAGATACTCCTTTTGGGCTGAACACTACGTATATGATATAATGCGTGGCACTCTTACTAAAGTATCTCCTAATGGTAAACAACGCGGTGCAGTTATATCTCATGACGGACGTAAAGTCGCATTTATGAGAGATAACAATATCTACATTCGCAACCTCGATTACAACACAGAAATTGCAATCACTAAAGACGGCAAAATAAATGAAATTATAAATGGTACTCCCGATTGGGGATATGAGGAAGAATTTGGAATACAAAATACTATCAGATGGTCACCTGACGATAACTTATTAGCGTACATTAAATTCGACGAATCAAAAGTACCTATGTATGAATTCAGCGATTACTCAGGCTATTGCACGCCAAGAGAAGATATCGATCTTTACCCGGGTCAATACAAATATAAATACCCATTAGCCGGTTTCAACAATTCTATTGTAACAGCAAATGTCTATCATCTTGATAATCGGACCACCAAAACCATGAACATACCTATGGTTGATACCGACTATATACCTCTAATGGAGTTCGGTGGTAATTCTGAAAGACTTATGATTATGGTTCTGAATAGAGACCAAAATGATTTGAAACTTTATTCTGTTAATCCTAAATCTACTGTTGCCAATATGATTTATCACGAAAACAGCAATGCTTGGCTTAGCCCATCTGCCTACCAAATGATAAAATTCTATGACAACAATTTTGTAATGGGTAGCGATAAATCCGGCTATCGTCATCTTTACCTTTTAGATTACAATGGCAACGAACTTCGCCAAATCACATCCGGCAATTATTATGTTACAAATTATTATGGATACAATTCTAAAAAACAAGAATTCTATTTCCAAACCACTCAATTAGGTGCCATCAACAGAAACATTGCAAAAGCTGATGCTAAAGGTAGAATTGCTTTACTTAACCCTATTGAAGGCACCGAATCTGCTTCATTTAGTTCAGACTTCAGTTATTATGTCAGAACTTATAGCAACGCTTTAACTCCAACACAATATTCGATACACTCATCAAAGGGTAAAATAACTGATTTGGAACTGAATGTTGAATATGCTACAAAATATCAAAATGCACCTAAAAAAGAATTCTTAAAAGTAAAAAATTCACAAGGGGAAGATATGGATGCATTCATTATCAAACCTCAAAATTTCGACCCTAACAAAAAATATCCGTTACTTACTTATCAATATAATGGTCCGGAATCGCAAGAAGTTTTAAACAAATGGAAAATGGACGGAATTTATTACATCGCAAGTCAAGGATATATCGTTGCATGCGTAGATGGAAGAGGTACAGGTTGTAAGAGTCGCAGTTGGTCGGATGCTGTCTATAAACAATTAGGTAAATATGAAACTATCGACCAAATCACTGCTACTGAATACTTTGCAACACTCCCTTACGTCGATAAAAACAAAATTGCTTGTTTTGGTTGGAGCTATGGTGGATATATGACGCTTATGGAACTTTCTGCTCCTAATTCTCCTTTCAAAGCGGGTATTGCTATGGCTGCTGTTACAGATTGGAGATACTATGATTCTATCTATACCGAACGATATATGTTGACTCCTCAAAAAAATGAAACAGGATATGACATCGCTTCTACTTTAAACAAAACCGATAACATGAATGCAAAACTTTTAATTATGTCGGGTACAAGTGATGACAATGTTCACTTCTATAACACGCTGAAATACACTTCTAAATTAACTTCTGAAGGTAAAATCTTTGATATGATGGCATATACTGCTTTTGAACATAGTTTAAGAATGTGTAATGCACGAGTTCAACTTTACAAAAAAATATTAGATTTTCTTAACAATTCAATCAATTAATTGTTATATTATTAGATAATAGAGTTTCTACATATTCAGTCTTTATCTCTTTTGAGCCTATATTCAAATTTCAGAGATAAAGACTGGATATAAATTAATTAAAATCGAAACTTGTTAAAAATAATAGTGGAATTATAGATATTCCAAAACATTAATTTATGCAAAATTTAAGAAAAATCAATAGTAAACACCTTTACTCTTTTTGGAGCAATCATATAATCAGTCTACTGACCATAATGATTGTTATCGTTTTATCTAAATATGTTCCTCCTCGTATCACACCCATCATCCCGTTATTAACAGCTTCTATTATATATATTTATCTCAATTATAATTGGAATTATAACAAAACTAATTGCACACTGCCATTATACACTTGTTTCCTTTGTCTAATAGCGTTTGCTTTTATCATGATAATTTCCAACCTCCTATATTATTTCAATTTTATTCACTTAAACAAAGAATTTCTATTCCTAAACACACAATACGTCCCAATTCTTACTTTTGCTCCTGTTGCATTAATTACGACAACTATTATTTTTCTAAGAGTTAGAAAATTGAATATTTGTATAAATTGCAAAATAAAACAAGGAAGTATCTTTGAAAGAGGCAAAATTGGAGTTATTATGAGACGTCAATCCCTCTCTCAATTAAAAAACTATATCGTAATATTTGCAATTCTATCCATAATAACTCTTACTTACTATTTTTTCTTTTATGTTGACATCAACATTAACCAGCGTGACAGATATATATTTGTTTGGGTAGTTATTATCACTTTCTTAATCGACATTATATATTATTTAATAAGATACTACAACATCTATACTGCACTCAAGGAAAATGACGAGATTATTGAAGAGGCTGAAATAGAATCTCTTTCAACAAAGACATATTTACGCTTCTATGTGATTTGCAACAATTATCTATATATAATACCTCAATCTGACAATGAAGCAAACTTATCAAAGATTGACACTCCATTTTTTATTAAAAATGAATTCAATTCGGTTAATGACACCATGGCTCTTAATATGATAAAAAAAGCTTCCGGCATTAACGACGGTGAATTGAAATTCTTTTATGGTCGTGCCGACCACAACATTGAAAAATACCATATTATCAGATATTTCTACTTTTTAAATGGTAAAATTGAAGACTATCCGCAACTATCAACTCCGGGAAGATGGATTGATTACGAAAAAATCAAATTGATTTACTACAATTCCCCAAATTCTCTCAACGATTTATTTTTAGCAGACACAGACAGAGTTGCTACAATTCTTATTTCAATGAAGAAATATGACAAAGAAGGAAATCATCGTTCTCGTATTATCAACTACACTCCATCATTCAATCTCATCGACATAAGAAAAATGAATGCTGATTTCCAAGATGATATGTGGATTAAAATTGCTATTTTTAACGCAGACTCCAAATTTTTTAAAATAAAAAAACGTCTCAAAAATTTTTTCAAATCTAATAAATGGAATTCGATTTAATCACAATTATAGGACCTACTGCTTCCGGCAAAACTCATCGTGCCGTACAACTTGCAAAACACATTAATGCCGAAATAATTAGTGGAGATTCAAGACAAATATACACCGGTATGGATATTGGTACCGGTAAAGATTTATGTGAATATGAAAATGTACCGGTTCACTTAATCGACATCCGTCCTGCAGGTTATAAATATAATTTACACGAATTCCTTGCCGACTTTAACAATGCTTACAAGCAAATCAAATCGAGAAGTAATCAAGTAGTTTTTTGTGGTGGCACAGGTTTATATGTCGAGTCTGCTCTTAATGGTATTATTTTGCCTGAAGTTCCTGAAAATCATCAATTACGAGAACGACTTAAAGACAAGTCGATTTACGAGTTGACTCAAATACTAAAACAATATAAAGCCCTCCATAACACCACTGACGTCGATTCTGTTAAACGAGCAATTCGTGCTATTGAAATCCAAGAATACTATAATATTCACCCTTCCGAAAAATTACTAACTCAAAAATCTTCTGCAAATAAACTTAACTCTCTTATTATCGGAATAGACATCCCTCGCGATGCAAGAAGAGAAAAAATAAGCCTACGATTGAAATCGCGTATCAATGAAGGGATGATTGATGAAGTAAAATCACTTTTAGATGCCGGAGTTGCTCCAGATGACCTAATCTACTACGGTCTCGAATATAAGTTTGTAACAAGACACCTAATCGGAGAACTTACATTCGAAGAGATGGTAAAAAACTTAGAAATTGCTATTCATCAATTTGCAAAGCGACAGATGACATGGTTTAGAGGTATGGAAAAAAGAGGTTTCAATATTCACTGGATTCCGTATGATATTTCAGACCAAGAATTTATTTCAGAAATTGATAAAATTAAAGACAGCCAACGATAATAATTGGCTGTCTTTTTACTAATATACAATTTTCGATTATTTAGACTTTAAAAAGGTAATTATATCTTTCGGACTGAATTTTTTCCCTTTTAACAATAGGGCAGACGTATAAATCTTCCCGGCTAATGACAGAAATATTCCTGCTGTTACATACAATATCAACAATGAAATCATTGCTTCCCACCATGTGATACCTCCTGAAATTGCTGACACAGCACCTATTGTTGGACTTGTAAATGGAATGTAATTACAATATATTGTCAAACTCGAGTCCAAATTATCCACAGAAAAGATACCTATATAAAATGATGCCATTAATATAAATGTTATCAATGTAACATATCCTTGATTTTCATTATTTTTATCTGTTAATGCTCCGACTGCTGCATACAACGAGCCATAGAATACGTAGCCTCCTAAAAAATATAAAACACCCCATATAAACGTCATTAAGACTCTTACATCAAGCAGTTCTTCAAACGGAATATTTACAGGCAAAAATATATAAACTACAAATAATAAACCAAATAACAATAATCCCCACATAAATAACTGTGTCAATCCTACTAAACCTACACTGATGACTTTCGCCAACATCATTGTGCGACCGGGAACACATGCTACTATTATTTCTACTATTCTATTGGTCTTTTCACTCTTTACTTTATTGAATATTTGTGCTCCATAAATCATTATAAAGAATGTCAAAAATATTCCCATCATCATTGCAAGGACTTGCATTCCGGTTAAATCTTGCGATGGTGCTGTGGCTTCTGACATCTCTTTCATCGCTTCTGATTCTTCTGACATTATTCCTATAAATATGCCAAAACCGATTAATAACAATGGCACTAAAAAGGTTGATACCCAAAAGCTCTTGCTTTTGATATCCATCGCATATTCCTTTGATATAATTGTTTTAAGTTGATTCATATTATTAATTATTTTGTGTCGGTTCCTACTGTGTATTTTATAAATATATCACGTAATGTTGGCAATACTTCTTCAAATTTCAGAATCTCTCCTTGTATTGACACAGCTTCAATTATATCGTTGTTCGATACATTTTCATTACTTGATATTCTGTAACTATATCCTTTTCGCCATCCACTTGATTGGATTTCTTCTATATGCTTTATTGCTCTGTTATCTGAAATTAGTGATAATGACAACGGCTGACGTGTAGTTACTTCTAAGTCTCCCGATTTATTATTTTCCTTAATGTCTTCAATACTTCCTTCCAACAACAACTTCCCATGATTAATCAATGCAATATCACTACACATCTCTTCGATTGCAGGCATATTATGGCTTGATAATATAATTGTTATATCTTTTTCACTTAATCTGTTGATTAGTTGAGTTAATAAAGCTCCATTAATCGGATCAAATCCACTAAATGGCTCATCCAATATCACTAATTCAGGATTATGAACTAACGTAGATATTATTTGCACCTTTTGCTGATTTCCCTTGGACAATTCTTCTACTCTGCGTTTGCGTTCATCTCCTATGTTGAACAACTCCATATATTCGTTCATATTTTTACGAAGTTCTGCTTTATCACCTCCCTTTAATTGACCGAAATATATAATCTGCTCTTCCACTCTCATTTTTGCATATAATCCTCGCTCTTCAGGCATATATCCCAAATATTTGGAAGTTGCTCTTGAAAGTTCTTGTCCATTAATTTTCACCTCTCCGGAATCACTTACCAATATATTGTTAATGATTCTCAATATTGTAGTTTTTCCGGCTCCATTTGGACCCAATAGTCCGTAAATGGCTCCTCGTTTTACACTTAATGAAACATTATCCAATGCAACTACATTGGAATAACGTTTACATAAATTCTTAATCTCTAATACATTCATTTTTTACCTTTAAATTAATTTTTTGGTGATATTATTCTTTCTCCTATATATTTTGCAAATACACATCTCATTTCTGATATTTGTTGTAACTCTTGCATTAATTCTTCGACCTTCGTATTATCACCCTGCATTACTGACAATTTAAGCTCATTTTGAACTTGTTTAAAGCGTTCTTTCAATATGCCGTCTTTCCATTCTGAGATTGCTCGCGGCAACAACTCACTTATTTTTTCTGATTCAGTCTCTATTCGAGCCGATTTAGAATGATACTTACTTAACTGATATTTTTCTGTTAGTAAATCCAATGATATTTTTCTAACATGATCATCAATATCGCTTCCCAATTCTTTCCCTACATATAATTGCGTAAATTCTGCTATCTTCTTGTTTCTTTGTTCTTCTATCTCTTGGTTTAAACCCTTTTCTGCTACTTCTATCTCTTGAATAGTATTGTGTTCTTGGGCTATTTTTGCATAACCTTTTTCTATTTTTTCACTTAATTCTATTTCAAGTTTTTTTCGATAATCTTCTTCAACTTCCTTAAATTCCGGCAACAATGATTTTATTTTATTAAATATTTCATTGAATACTTCTACAGAAAAACTGATTTTATCCATAGCCATTTCTTCTGCTACATATTCTATGACCTTTAAATCTTTTGTGCCATTGTCTCCATCAAAAGCACTACAAAAATTCATCATTCCATATTTAAGACAATATCTGATTATTTCTTTCTCATGTGGATATAGAGATGTTTTCTTTTCTCCTTCTTTTCTTCTTTGCTGTTCTCTATTTTCCAATTCCGTATCAGTTGCAATATCACCGGAGTTTTCTATCTCAATTTTTGCTCGTTCTCGCTGCTTTCTTTGCTCATTGACTACCTCTTCTCTATGTTTTCCAACTTCTATTATTAACAGTCGTTCCGATATTTTCAACAGACGACTACATTCTTGAATATAAAATGCTCGTCGAATATTATCGCTTATCGAAGCTAATGATTTAACAATACTTTTTACTGCTTCTGTGCGTGAATGAGCATCATTATCACTATTGTCTAAAAGAATTTGTGTCTTGAATTTTATAAAATCGGTTTCATTCTCTTCTACATATTTCTTAAATTCTTCCGAACTATGTTTTCTCGAAAATGAGTCAGGGTCTTCTCCATCGGGCAACAATAATACTTTTACATTCATATTATGCATCAATAGAAGATCTATCCCTCTTAATGATGCTTTTATTCCTGCGGAATCACCATCATAAATTAATGTTATATTTTTTGTAAACCTATGAATTAAAGCTATTTGTCCATCCGTTAATGAAGTCCCACTTGAAGCAACAACATTTTCCATACCGGATTGCCACATTCCTATGACATCCATATATCCCTCTACCAAATAACACTTATCTTGACGTACGATTGCATTTTTTGCTTGGTATATACCATATAATTCGTTGCTTTTACGATAGACTGATGATTCCGGTGAATTGATATATTTTGCAGCTTCTCCTTTTATTCCTCGTCCTCCAAAAGCAATGACTTTTCCGGCTGAATTGAATATCGGAAATATCACTCTGCCTCTAAATCTATCATAAATATTTCCTTGTTGACTTTCACCACACAATCCTACCGCCTTTAAATACTTTATATCATACCCTAATTTTATGGCATTATCATATAAATTATGTGATTTGTCAATTGCATAGCCTAATCGGAATTTCTTTATAGCATTATCTGTCAAACCTCGATGACGAAAATATTGTAAAGCCACGTTCTGACCCTCGGCTGTCTGATAAAGATTTTTCTCCATCTCTTGCATTGCCCACTCATTTATAATGAGCATACTTTCGCGTTCGCTTTGTCGCTCTCGCTCTTCATCAGTCAATTCTCTTTCTTCTACTTTTATTCCATATTTATTGGCCAAGTGGAGTAGGGCATCATGATAATTGATTCCCTCTTTCTCCATTATAAAATTCACCGGACTTCCTCCCTTGCCACAAGAAAAACAATGACATATATTGCGAGGTCTATTAACTGAAAAGGATGCTGTCTTTTCGTTATGAAACGGACACAATCCCATATAGTTAGATCCACGTTTTACCAAATGCACATAATCACCGACAACCTCTACTATATCGGCTGCATCTAATATTCGCTTGACAGTTGATTTATCTATCATTAAAAGTAATGATTTATTACTCTCAGACTATTTAATACGTGCTGTATTTTTTCGTTCGTATCAAGTCTTGTAGGGACTAACGGTAAACGCAACTCATTTTCTATCAATCCCATATGATGTAACAGACATTTCACTCCGGCAGGATTGCCATCTACAAAAAGCAAACTGAATAATTCTGTGAATTTGTGATGTATCGCTCTGGCTGCATCATAATCTCCATTTAAGCCTAATCTTACCATTCTGCTAAACTCTTTTGGGAATGCATTACCTATGACTGAGATTACACCTACTGCTCCTAATGTTAACAACGGGAAAGTAACACCATCGTCTCCTGATATAACCTCAAAACGAGATGGTTTATTCTTTATTATATCATCCATTTGGGTTATATTACCTGATGCTTCCTTTATCCCAATTATATTTTCAAATTCATTTGCAAGACGTAACGTGGTGGCAGCTGACATATTCACTCCGGTTCTGCCGGGTACATTATATAGCACTACCGGCAATGGAGATGCTTCCGCTATAGCTTTATAATGTTGATAAATTCCTTCTTGTGAGGGCTTATTATAATAGGGAACAACCGATAATATTGCGGAAAATCCGTCAAAATCGCCGAATTCAAATTCTTTCAATAGTTCCATTGTACTATTTCCTCCATGACCTACTATCAATGGGACTCGTCCTTTCACTTGTTTTCGCACAAAGTCTTTTACTTGTTGACGCTCTTCTTTTGTCAATGTCGGTGTCTCTGCTGTAGTACCTAAAACAACAAGATAATCACATCCTTTATTTATCAGATGTTCCAATAGATTCTCAAATGCATTAAAATCGATAGTTTTATCTGATTTAAATGGAGTAACTAAAGCAACACCCATTCCTTTTAGATTCATACTTGCCATATCTCTTTTATTTTATGCAAAGATAGACAAAAATTATATTATTACATAATATAAACCGACAATTTTCTGCAAATTATGCTAATTTATAAGTTTCTTTTATTTTTTTACCTTATCTTTTTGATAATAGTTATTTCAAACTCATTTTTCTTACAATCCAATCTATTATAACTATTCAATTGATGAGAAACAAAAGGGTAGTGCAATCTAAATCTGTAACGTCTGAATATGATTGGATTGGATTAGATTATTCGCTATAAAAAAGTAGCCGATACAAGTCGGCTACTTTCTTATCATATCTGGAAATATTACCAAATTATAACTCGTTCTTTTTCCGGACGGAACAATTTATCTCCTTCTTTAATATTAAATGCCTTAAAAAATGGTTCGATATTTCTTAACGTACAATTCACACGCCATTCTCCCAATGAATGAACGTCACCTGTTGTTAGTGAACGAATTTCTTCCGGACGTACATTTTGAGCCCAAAGGTTTGCATAATTCATATAGAACACTTGTGATGGTGTATATCCATTGATTTTTGCTTCTTCACTTTCAATATCCACTCCTTTTTTCTTTTGAGAATCAAGGAATGCTGTATATGCAACTCTCAAACCACCTTGGTCAGCAATATTTTCTCCGAGGGTGTATTCGCCATTAGCATTTAATCCGGGTAAAACCTCTATTTCATTAAATTGGGTTACAAGGATTTTGGTTAATTCCTTAAATGCGGCAGCATCTTCTTCTGTCCACCAATTTTTCAAATTGCCATCTGCATCAAAATTACAACCTTGATCATCAAATCCATGTGTCATTTCGTGACCGATTACAACACCTATACCACCATAATTTTCAGCATCGCTTGATTCTGCATCAAAGAAAGGAGCTTGCAAGATTCCTGCAGGGAAAACAATTTCATTTGCTAATGGGCTATAATATGCATTGATTGTTTGAGGTGTCATTCCCCATTCTGTCTTATCTACCGGCTTACCCCATTTTGATAAAAGCTCTTTTTGATGCCACATTCTTGCATTATGAACATTTTCGTATAGTGATAATTCAGGGTTAATTTCCATTGTAGAATAATCTTTCCACTTATCAGGGTAACCGACTTTGACTGTAAATGCATTTAATTTATTTAATGCTTTAAGTTTTGTTTCACTGCTCATCCATGGCAATTCGATGATATGTTTACCTAATGCCGTACGCAAGTTTTCTATTAATTCTTGCATATATTTCTTAGATGATTCAGGGAAATATTTCTCTACATATAATTGTCCGATTGCCTCGCCCATAAGACTTTCTGTCATGCCAAGAGCACGTTTCCACATAGGACGTTGTTGCTGCACACCGCTTAACACTTTATTAAATTCAAATGCTGCATCCGTAAATTTTTCACTTAGACAATTTGATGCTTGGCTAACATATTTCCATAAATAGTAATCTTTCTTTTCTCTATCTGTCAATGTGCCAATCAATTCATTTGCTCGTGTCACTGCACTGATTTCTGTCACAATAACTTGTTCCGGACTTTCAATTCCCATTGTTTCAATAAAGAATCTGTCCCACGCAATATTTGGGAACATTTCTTTAAGTTGTGTAAAACTACGTGGGTTATACATTGCCGGTATGTTGCGACTTTGTTCGCGTGTCCATGCAGAATCAGCAAGTGCAGTTTCGATTTTCATCACATTTTTCATTATGCGATTTGCATCTTTCTTTGAGTAACCTGCATTTTGCATTTGCTTCACTACTAATTTTTTATATGCTTCGCGTATCTTTTTATTTTCTGCATCGTCTTTCAAATAGTAGTCACGATCGCCTAAACCCATTCCTCCGCCTGAAACATACATAGCATAGACCTTGCTATTACTTAAATCTTCCATTGGACCGGCACCAAAGAAAGGGCTTGCATATTCTGCATGCATCCACATAAACAAATCTGTCATCTCTTCAGGTTTTGCATTTTCAATTTTCTGCAAATCTGATTTAATTGGAGCCGCTCCTTCTCTATTACGACGATCTAAATCCATTGTTTGTTGATAGATAGTAGACACTTTATGTGCAACTGTACCATACTCCGGATTTGTAGCAGCTAGATTCAAAACGATTTCTTTTACTCGATTTTCGCTTGAATCATTCAAAATATTGAACTGTCCGTAACGTGCATGTTCCGGTGTCAATGGATTTGCTTCCATCCATCCTTTGTTGACAAATTTATAAAAATCTGTACCGGGAGATGTAGTCAAATCAAAATAATTTGGATTCAAACTTTTCATATGCTCCCCAGCATTCACACTTGTTCCAACGCCTGTTGCTATTAACGTCGCGATGGCAAATTTAATTAGTTTCATGATTATATTTATTTAGAATTAATTTAGTCTTCTTCATCTATCTCACCGTCTTTAGGCGGGCGATACTCTAATATATCACCAGGCTGACACTCTAATTGACGACAAATAGCATTTAATGTTGAGAATCTAATGGCTTTTGCCTTTCCCGTTTTAAGTATTGAAAGATTAGACGGCGTAATATTTATCCGCTCGGAAAGTTCACCTAATGTAATTTTCCGTTTAGCCATCATAACATCAAGATTTACAATTATTGGCATTTCGTTTCTTTTTTAAATGGTCAATTCTTGTTCTTCTCTCATTTGTATTCCTTTTGCCCAAACTTGTGCCATCAACAATGCCACAAGTCCTATCAATGTTACAGTCCATGGAAAATCCATAGATGAGCTGATTGAATAACCTTCTATTTCTAATGACAATGTTGATACTATAAATTTAGAGGAAAATAATAATACTATTTGAATGATTGACATACTAAGCAATATCAAGCCCATTTGTTTTAACAACTTAACATTGATTTTTTCGAAAACTTTATTCTTATTGATGTTATTTATAAATTTCACAAACTTGACAATCAATATAATAAATACCACTATCATTGCTAAATACATTACAGTCTCCAATAATGAAATCCACATTGGAATACAATCATCTGATACATATATTGAACCTTGGTCTATTATGAAATTCAAATCTTCATCAGAGTTAAGCAATGTCAATTTATCCGGATTACTTATTATTTTATCCGTTTTTGGCAAAAACTCCACACTTAACACTGAATGATTATCAAGAATAGTTGTTGTATTTGTTTCTGCCGCTTCTATTCCTGCTCTTAATCCCTGTCCAAAACTATAACCAAAATCATATAATGGCTGTACTAAACTTGAAAGTATAACGATAAAAATCATTATGCATATCACATTTATGCTTTTCTTCATTTTTGTAAATTTATTTTATACTACTATTTTTTATTTTCAGCACAAAATTAGTTACTTTATTCCGAATACACAAATATTTTTATCGTTTTTCAATATATTATTTTTAATTTACAAAAATTGGATTATCTGTCTGAGAGTAAATTTAACAAAGTTCTTGACTTATTTTCCGTCTCTATCCATTCTTTTTCTATTTCTGATTGATTAGTTATTCCTCCACCAACATATAATGTGACAATATCTTTTCCACATTCCATTGACCGTAAATTAACGTATAGTGACATCGAATTACCAACTTTTGGACCTATATATCCACCATAATATCTGCGACTATGCTTTTCTGATTCTTTAATTTTCTTTAAAGCATAGTCTTTTGGGTATCCACACAATGCCGGTGTTGGCGATAATTCACTCAACAATTTTTCTATATTTAAATTTAATATTTTTGAGGCAGAAATTTCTGTGCATATATGTTCTATCGGGCCTGCGGTTTTAGTATATGTAACCTTATTTTCAATTGTTAAACCATTACTTTCAAATACGTTTGAAATATACTCTGTTACAATATTTTGCTCGTTAATATTTTTATGATCCCATTCATTTTTTTCGCCTCTTATGCGTGTACCTGCCAATGCCATTGTAAATATATCCGAATCGGTCGTTCTTAGCAACAATTCAGGAGTGGCACCTATCCACAAACCACTAACACTACTATACAGACAAAAGACAAAAGCATGTGTATACTCTGTAACAAGTCTTTTATAAAATTCGTGTACTTCTATGTTACGATTTAGTGTTATTACGCGGCTATAAACGACCTTGGAATCAGTCTTGTCAATTGATTTAATCAATTGACACAGACCTTTAACATATTCTGTTTTTGATGTTGATAGTTGCTCACAAAAATTTATATTTTTTATCGATAATTCTTTTTGTGGCATAGTAGAATAGCTATAATCAAATGGTATAACCACTTTTTTATAGTCAGAATTTTCCACAAATGGGGCTATTACAAAACCATCATTATCAAAATCAGTTAATCTTTCAGAAGCCACAAAATAAATTTGTGTCGTATTGGGAAATCTAAATGCAGCAAAATTATAGTGATTGTCAACTGCCTGTTTTATTGCCTTTACACAACTCAATAAATCAATCGAGTATTCCTTCAAGTTCATAAGGGTAAGCTTCTGTTACAACGACATTTACAAATTCACCAATAGACAATTCTTTTTGGGTTTTTATATATACTTCAGGATCTACATCCGGGCTGTCCCATTGAGTTCTACCAACATACATTTCACCATCTTTTCGCTCTACCAAAACTCGCACTCTGCTTCCTATCATTTCTTGATTTAGAGACAATGCTATTTCTTCCTGAGCTTGCATTAGCTTGTCTAACCGTTCATTTTTGATTTCATCAGAAATATCGTCATTGAGGTTTTTCTGTGCCCATGTATCATCTTCTTCGCAATATGCAAAAGCACCCATTCTATCAAATTTTACCTCTTTAACAAACGACAACAATTCATTAAATGCATCATCATCTTCTCCGGGAAAGCCTACCATTAGTGTTGTTCTCAACTTTATATCCGGCACAATTTGGCGAATTTTATTGATAAGCATTATGGTTTCTTCCTTATTTATATGTCTTCGCATATTTTTCAAAACCTTATCAGATATATGCTGTAATGCAATATCAAGATATTTACACACATTAGGGTATTTTTTCATCACATCAAGCACTCCCCAAGGAAAATTTACCGGATATGCATAATGCAATCGTATCCACTCAACCCCTTTTACTTGTGCGAGTGTTTCTACCAACTCTGCTAATTTTAATTCACCATAAATATCTTCGCCGTATGCAGATAAATCCTGAGCTATTATATTAAATTCTTTCACTCCTTTAGAGACTAACGACTCCACTTCTTCATTGATATCTGCTATTTGACGTGATTTATGACGACCTGTTATTATTGGAATTGCACAGTAGGCACAAAATCTATTACATCCTTCAGAAATTTTGATATACGCAGAATAGGGTGGTGTTGTCAAAGTTCTTTCCCACAAACGTAATTCTCTTTTCTCTACTTTTTTTATTGATAATTTATTGATAATTTCATTCCAGTCAAATTTTCCGTAATAGCCGTCTACTTCGGGAAGCTCTCCTTTAAGCTCCGACATATAGCGTTCTGACAAACAGCCCATTACATACAATTCTCCTATTTCAGAATTTTTCTTCGCTTCTATTAGTTCAAGAATCATATTTATCGATTCTTCTTTGGCATCACCGATAAAACCACATGTATTCACAACTACTATTTCTCCACACACGTTATCACTATCATGGAAAACTTCATAGCCTATATTGTCTAAACGCTTCATGAGCTGCTCAGAATCAACTAAATTCTTCGAGCAGCCCATAGTTATAACGTCAACTCTGTTTCTTTTAAAACTCATAACTTGACATTAATTTTTGTATTTAATAATGTTATTCTCCAAATAAGGATTTGACAAATTCATCACGACGGAACACTTGCAAATCTTCCATACCTTCACCTATTCCTATATATTTCACAGGGATCTTAAATTGGTCACTTATTCCTATCACCACTCCTCCTTTGGCTGTGCCATCAAGCTTGGTGATAGCTAATTCGTTCACTTCTGTCGCAGCTGAAAATTGTTTTGCCTGTTCAAAAGCATTTTGTCCGGTAGAACCATCAAGCACTAATAACACTTCTTGTGGGGCTGAAGGCACTACTTTTTTCATTACATTTTTTATTTTTGTCAATTCATTCATTAGACCAACTTTATTATGCAATCTGCCAGCTGTGTCAATTATTACTACATCTGCTCCTTGGGCTTTTGCAGAACTTAGTGTGTCATATGCCACTGATGCCGGATCGCTTCCCATTTTTTGTTTCACGACAGGCACTCCCACACGTTCTCCCCAAATATCTAATTGTTCAACTGCTGCTGCTCGGAATGTGTCGGCAGCACCAAGAATTACCTTGTTACCTGCTTTCTTAAATTGATATGCCAATTTTCCGATGGTGGTGGTTTTTCCAACTCCATTTACGCCCACAACCATTATTACATATGGTTCTCCTGTTTTTGGCACTGCAAATTCATCTAAATCCGATATTTCATTGCTTGTCTCTGCTAATAAATCAGTTATCTCTTCACACAATAATTTATTTAGCTCAGACGAATTGACATATTTATCTCGTGCAACACGAGCTTCTATTCTTTCTATAATTTTCAATGTAGTCTCTACACCAACGTCACTCGTGATGAATACTTCTTCAAGATTATCAAGTACATCTTCATCTATTTTGCTTTTTCCTGCAACTGCACGAGTTATCTTACTCCACACACCCTCTTTGGTCTTTTGAAGACCGGTGTCTAATTTTTCTTTCTTTTCACGTGAAAATAATTTTCCAAAAAATCCCATAAACGCTTATTTTAAAATGCGAAGTTACAAAAAAATAATGATAAACCACTACTGATTTATCACTATTTTTGTTATTTCTATAATTCTGAGCCTATTTTATCTATTTATATATCTATTTTATATTTAATAATTTGATAATAATGCAATAGTTACACCCATCAGACATAGCCCAATTATCCATAATATGAGCAATATATATTTAATCGGTCTGCCAAGTTCCGACACTTTCATTATATTTCTTAAAATCAGATATACAAATACAAACAATGGAATTCCTATCGAGAATATTGCACCTATCGAGCAAAATAATGATGTTACAACCTCTGTTATATTATCCCATTCCATAAAAGGAGCATACCCCATGAGTGCTGTACCTTGACCTATTAGAACTATTACTAATGCGATTATTACCCCTACCAACCCTAATGTCAGTCCTGCCAAAACAGGTACTAAACTTATTGCCAATATAATTAAAACCGTTTTAAAAATAGCACCAAATACAACCACTAAACCATCTGCAAAGCGTTTTGAACTTGAATTCTTATTTTCATCTGTTTTGACAGATGATTCTCCAAATGTATCTTTTACAGCTTTCCCCACATTATCTATCGTTACTTCTTTACCAGATGCAACCAACATATCTGTTGCACTTTTTACTTCCGGTACGATTATCCATAAAATTATGTATATCGAAACCATAAATGATAATGTAATAAATGATAATACTATTGCTATAAGCCTAACCCATGTTGCATCCACATCTAAATATGCTGCTATTCCGGAGCAAACTCCGCCTATGATTTTATCATTGGGAAGTCGATACAATTTTCTCTGAGATGTATTTGAAGTTGCCTGGGCTTGCTTAATTTCGACTGTATATTTTCTATCACTATCATCTATTTCTTCAGGCTGTCCCAATTGTTCAATTATTTCTTCCACATCTTTTATGGTAATAACCTCCTTTCGACCACATATCTTTTCAGATAAAATTTCTTCTATGCGAGCCTCTATATCTTCAATTATTTCATCATTTCCGTCTTTATCTGAAAACAAAGAATTAAGATTATGTAAATATTCATTTAGAAGATTATAAGCATCTTCATCTATATAAAATACTACGCTATTTAAGTTTATAGTTACCGTTTTTTTCATCTTAATTATATTTTATCACTTCATTTTTCATCCGTATAAAGTCAACTGTTGAACTTATCTCATCCCAACTTTTTTGTAATTCTTTTAAAACAATTTCTCCTGTTTCTGTCAGATAATAATATTTTCGAGGCGGACCTTGATTGGATTCTATCCATTCATACCCTAATACTCCTTCATTTTTCAATCGAGTGAGTAGGGGATACAATGTTCCTTCTACCAAAATTAATTTGGCATTTTTAAATTCATTTATTATCTCCGAGACGTATGCCCGCTTAGACTGTAATAGCAAAAGTATGCAATATTCAAGCATACCTTTACGCATTTGTGATTTTACATTCTCTATATTCATAGCTTTACTTGTTTCCTCCTATATTATTAGATTTAGATTCAATTAAATCATTATTATCTATTGATTTTGAAGTTTTTTTCACATCTTGACTCAAACTTCCAAATCGATAACTTACTGAAATTCCTATTCCCCACTGAGGACTTTTGCTTACGCTCTCGGAATAATAAGTATCAGCATAGTTAACGCTTTTATAATTCTTATATTTTGTAAAAAAGTCGTATGCTTTAATTGTTACTTCAAGTCTATTCTCTTTTAAGAACGATTTTGAGAATGATATGCCATAATAATACCATGAACTATTCTTTCCTTGCATTGCTATCCACGGCGAGCTATATCCTCCATAGGCACTCATTCGCACTTGCCATGGCAGTGTACAATTTAAATCACAACCGAAATTTCCTTGCCAACCATTATTTTTAATATTCATCTCCGGATATTTATAATCTGAATATGACACTGAGCCATTTAAGCCAAATCTGATTGCTGATGAAATTTGCCAAGTTCCATAGAAATTTAATTGTGTCAACGAATATTTACCAAGATTTTCATATGTGTTATATTTTACCCCTTTATCAACATAAGTGTAATTTCCTATCATATTGTCTGTCAAATTATAGCGTAACCATACATTAAATCCAATCTTGTTGCCAAAATCTGAATAAGTCAGCGTTATATTATTATTCCTTTCACTTGTCAAATCCGGATTACCGTATGACACTTCTGTCGGCATACTTGTGTCGCGATACGGATTGAGATTACTTACATTCGGTCGACGTATTTTCATTTGATATGACAAACTCAAATTGGCTAAATCATTAAATTTATAAGTTACTGAAGCATTGGGTACAACATCATTAAGATGCGACATATAATTTTCATAATTACCGTATTTAAAATCTACTCCCATTTTGGTATGTTCATATCTTAAACCGGCTTTTGCAACAATTTTTGTTAATGATAAAGTATATGAGCTATAGACAGCTGCCACATCTTGATATTGTTGCATATTTACTGTGTTAGATTCATTAAGTATTTGCTGATCATCTATTAAAAAGTAGTTTTTTGCATCACTACCATTTCTACGCATAATATACTTAACTCCGGTTTCAAACAAATGTTTACCACTAAATGGGTTGGTATAATCTATTTGGAATGTATGTTCATGATTAGGCGTTACCAACGAATTTATTCTATCGTTTATTATAGTCGGATAATTTTCAAAACTATCGAATATTTGCACAAAATCTCGCTTGTTGCGTCCATAATCATAACGATATGAAACAATTAAGTCATGTCCTTGTCTTTTGAAAGTATGTTGATAATTTAATGCTACATTAAAATACAAATTAGAAATATCAACATCCGAATGAGAACTATATCTATTAATAAGTGCATTTTCTTTTGTGAAAACAGAATGTTCTTCATTCATCACGCCTCCACCGGCAATACTTTGTAAATTTGATGATAATGTAAATAAATTTAACGAATCTGCTTCATAACTAAGTTGAAGTCCTCCTATATTAAATAATGCTTCTTGTCGAATATCTACATTCGTCGATGTAAACAGATGATTATCGGCAGTTATAAAATCCTCTCTGTTTTCACCTGCTATTGAAGTCCGAGGGAACACCACTCCTGACATAAAATTAATACTTGAAGTCAATTTCCCATATTTGGCTCGAGCATACACTATACCTACACCCTGAGCATTACCAACGTCTGCCGATATATTAGCCATATATCCGTCAATTATTCTCTTATCCTCTGTTACAATATTTAGAATTCCACCCACACCTTCTGCATCATATTTTGCTCCCGGTTCGGAAATAACCTCTATCTTCTTTATTGATGATGCAGGCATACTTTTTAGTACATCCGATGCATTATTACTCAACATCGGATCTTCCTTACCATTTAAATAGACCTTAAACGATGTATTACCATTCAATCGTATATTATTTTCGCCATCAACAGTAACCATAGGAACTTTTCTTAATAATTCGATAACACTCCCGCTTTTTGCAGCCGGATCATCTTCAGCACTATATGTCAGTTTACTTCCATCTGATTTAATTAATGATTTCTTTGCAGTCACCACAACTTCATCAAGCATCTTATTGTCATCTTTTAAGCCTATTATTCCGAGCGAAATCTCCTTATCATCATATTTTACAGAAAAACAATCCGTATAATCTTCTTTACCAATATATTTCAGGTTTATACAATATTCTCCCTCATTTTTCAAAATCTCTTTAATTTCACCTTCTTGAGAACTTACATTACTAATTAAAGGTGTAATATCTCCTTTCTTTGTTATAGTATATCCACAATAGGGAAGAGGTGTCCCATCAGTTGCATCCACAACATTTGCTATAACGCAACATTCTTTTGCATTAGAAGCAAACACTGTTATTAACAAATAAATAATCACAATCAAGTAAATTTTCACTCCGTTCATAATATATAAGTATTTCGTTATTGTTTTACTATCAGACGAGAGTCAACAATAATTTGTTACACCTATGTTTTAATTTTCTAACAGGATACAACAAATTAATTAAAACGACGCAAAGTTAAACATAATTATAGTACTGTGCAATGCATAGTACTATAAAATATATTTTTTCTTCACCTTTATTGGATTAAAAAACAATTATTTTGTAAATTTGCGAAATAATTACGTAAGGCAGGTGAGATAAATTAATTTGGAAAGATTTTGAGATTTTAAGCGAGGAGATTTCAAGATTGAG
Organism: uncultured Sangeribacter sp.; assembly: GCA_964524385.1. Classification (GTDB taxonomy): domain Bacteria; phylum Bacteroidota; class Bacteroidia; order Bacteroidales; family Muribaculaceae; genus Lepagella. The sequence continues at coordinate 220 of CAZGEX010000013.1, read as the reverse complement.
GAGAGAGTATAGCGAGCTATACGACCGACGAAATCGAAGAAAACTGCCGATTAAAAATCAAAAGCGACCAAAAGACTGCCAAAACAAAAGAAACTGAAACAATAACAACATCGCAGCGTTCAATTTATAGAACCTGACAGGCAGGTGAGATAAATTGATTTGGATAGATTTTGAGATTTTAAGCGAGGAGATTTCAAGATTGAGGAGAGAGTATAGCGAG
>CAZGEX010000012.1:0-56093 GCA_964524385.1 uncultured Sangeribacter sp. | reverse complement strand
GAAATAAAAACAACACCGCAGCGTTCAATTTATAGAACCTGACAGGCAGGTGAGATAAATTGATTTGGAGAGATTTTGAGATTTTAATCGTGGAGGTTTCGAGATTGAGGAGAGAGTATAGCGAGCTATACGACTGACGAAAGCGAAGAAAACTGCCGATTAAAAATCAAAAGTGACCAAAAGCCTGCAAAAAACGAAAGTAACTGAAATAAAAACAACACCGCAGCGTTCAATTTATAGAACCTGACAGGCAGGTGAGATAAATTGATTTGGAGAGATTTTGAGATTTTAATCGTGGAGGTTTCGAGATTGAGGAGAGAGTATAGCGAGCTATACGACTGACGAAAGCGAAGAAAACTGCCGATTAAAAATCAAAAGTGGCCAAAAGCCTGCCAAAACAAAAGAAACCGAAATAAAAACAACACCGCAGCGTTCAATTTATAGAACCTGCCTAAAATTTTAAATATATGAAAAATAAATTTATCTACTCTGCATTGGCAATCGCCGTTATCGGTCTTTCCGGATGCTCAAAAAAACTCAACGAGTTCAAAAGCGATTATTTCACCACTAATCCTACCCCACTCGAAGTCGTAGGACAAAACGTTCCGGCTACCATCACAGCCACTATTCCGGCGAAATATTTCCTCAAAAACGCTAAAGTTACTGTTACTCCTATCCTCCTTTGGGGCGAAACAGGAGAAGCAAAAAGTGCTCCGTATATTGTACAAGGTGAAGACGTCAGAGCTAACGGATATGTTGTAAGTTACGAACACGGCGGAGCTGTAAACATTCCTTTTATGGTAAAATACCAACCTGAAATGGCTAAATCTGACCTATTCTTAGACTTCGAAGTGGACCAAAACGGTAAAATCTATGCTCTACCTCGTGTAAAAGTGGGATACGGCGTTATCGCTACATCTACTCTTGCATCAGCTGAAACTGTTACTCCGGCTGTAGCTAAAGACAATTTCCAAAAAGTGATTAACGAAAAATATTCTGCCGACATCCACTTCCTTATAAACCAAGCTAACGTCAGAGCCTCTGAAACTGAAAAATCAGAATATATCGACCTCAACAAAAAATTAGTGGAAGCCGCTGCCGACCCTCGCCAAGAAATCGAAGGTCTCAAAATTAATTCGTTCGCTTCGCCGGAAGGCAAATTAGACTTCAACGAAAATCTGGCTGAAAAACGTGAAAAAAATACTACTGACTATGTCGCAAACCAACTAAAAAAAGATAAAATAACTGAATTCGGCGAACTCACTTCTGCTTTCACCGCTGAAGACTGGGATGGCTTCAAAGAACTCGTTGAAAAAAGCGACATCCAAGACAAAGCTCTTATTTTAGACGTACTTTCAATGTACTCCGACCCTGAACTTCGTGAACAAGAAATCAGAAACCTTTCTACTGTTTTCGACGAACTTGCCGACCAAATTCTTCCTCAACTTCGCTATTCCCGAATCCAAGCTTCTATCAATGTTATAGGTAAAAGCGACGAAGAACTTGTAAACCTTTTCAATTCCGACACTAAAGCTCTTACTGTCGATGAAATCCTTTACATCGCCACTCTTACTGACGACAACTACAAAAAAATGGAAGTGTACAACAAAGCTTGCGAAGTATATCCTAACGACTATCGATGCTTCAACAACCTCGCTCTAACTCAATTCGTCGACGGAGACTACGATGCCGCTAAAGCGAACTTCGACTACGCCGCTCGCCTTAACCCTAACTCCAAAGAAGTGGAAATGAACCGCGGTCTTATCGATATGCTCGAAGGAAACTTCAACAACGCCAACGAAAAATTCGGTGCCGCTGCAGGTGTTCCTGAACTTGATGATGCTCTCGGAGTGCTTTACCTTCAACAAGGTGATGTAAACACCGCTCTCAGAATGTTTGGCGACAACAAAACCAACAACGCTGCGTTAGCTCAAATCCTCGCAGGCGACTACAGCAAAGCAAAAAATACACTCGCAGCTATTAACAACCCTGACGCTACTACATATTACTTGACTGCCGTCTTAGGAGCAAGAACCAACAACGAAAATATGGTGATTACAAACCTTCGTCAAGCCATCAGATTAGACGAAAATATGCGTCAAAGAGCTATCAACGACCTTGAATTCGCCAAATTCAACCTCTCTTACCTCTAATCTGACTACAATAGATAAAAATCTATCATATAACACAAGTAGCCGAGGACTATCCCCGGCTACTCATTTTTTTATCACTATTCCCCGATTTTTAGTCGTATCAGTCAAATTATTTCCGCATTTCGCACTCACTTTCGTTTCTTTATTGTATCTTTGCTTCAAGATTAGATTAAGACAGACACTATGAAAGATTTTGAGAATTTAAACGACGAAATCGATGAAAACTGCCGATTAAAAATCAAAAGCAACCAAAAGTCTGCCTAAACAAAAGAAACTGAAATTAATAACCCGGCAGCGTTCAATTTATAGAACCTGCCTTATAACAAAACTACCATGAAAAAAAGCGACATCATTTTCATCATCTGCGTCGTGGCAATATTTCTGCCATTCTTCATCTCCGAACCACTCTATGCAGGCTACAAAGAGTTTAACGCCGCTCACTCTATGATTATGAGCTTCTTAAAATTTGCCATCCTGTCCACTATGGGCGAAATGCTCGGTCATCGTATATCTACCGGCTCATACTATTCTCCAACTTTTGGCGTAATCCCTCGCATGGTGATTTGGGGACTACTCGGTATGGGCATCAGCATGGCCATGACAATCTTCTCCGTCGGAATCCCCGCATTCCTCGAAGCCATGGGTATGCAAAACGCCACCGAAGCATTCAAAGCCACTGATTTCTCTGCCGACAAACTATGGGTGGCTCTCGCTGTTTCCGTCGCCATGAACACCATCTTTGCACCCGTATTTATGACATTTCATAAAATCACCGACACACATATCGCAGAATGTAAAGGCTCCATAAAAGCCCTCATCACACCGCTGCCGATGGGACGCATTATGAGTTCGCTAAACTGGAACAGACAATGGAATTTCGTATTCAAAAAGACCATCCCATTCTTCTGGTATCCTGCCCACACCATCACATTTATACTGCCACCCGAACAACGTGTCCTATTCGCCGCCATACTCGGTGTAGCACTCGGCGTACTTCTCGCTCTCGCCGCAAAAAAATAATCCACATAAATCGATTATAAATAAGCGAGCAGAACGATTTAAATTTCAAAGTATTACATCTTATAAATCTTACGGCATAACAAGGGTGTGCCTGCGATAAAGCACACCCCAAATCGAACTTATTAAAATTACTACTATTCAACAAATAGTAATCAAAGCATTAAAGCCAACTCAATATCGCTCTCAAAATAATAAGAATTCCGACAATCCTTAATATCATAGCAATTACACCGCTAACCTTTAGCCATTCAGGAATTTTATCAATAAAGAGCCATCCTATCAGGCATTGTATCAAAGTGCTGATTAAATGTGACATATTTATTTTATTGTTTAAAGATTCTATAATTAGTTTTATTATTAATATTCTCTTAAGATATTACCATATACATCAATTATTACTTTCGTGTGATAAGTAATATTTTGTAACGATAAATATCCGCCATTATCCATCACTGTTTTACGTAACCCAACGGAATTATTCAATCCTCTTTCATCCATTAGAGCAACTTTTCTATTTTCAAACATTACAAACATTGCCGTTTCCGTATCGTACGCCATTACAGCCCCCGGCATACTTATAAATCTACCGGTCTTTCGATGCACAAAATCGAAAATATTACCATTTCTTACCCAAATGTATTCTGTATCCTCCCTTTTTATGTTAATAACATCATAGAGTGCAGGAATCAATAATCTTCGATTTTCTATTTCATACAGTCCATACTTTGTATTAGAAGAAACAACGAGATACTTCCCATACCGCTCAATTGTGTCAAATTCAAACTCGGTCAATTGCTCTCTTTTATTGACATCATAGAGAGCATACAAATCTCTGATTTTTATAACTACTACATCCTCACTAATAAAATCAACTCGATCATACACAGGAGGTAAAATAATTTCATCATCCCCTTGTAAACCCCTATATGAGCCATTGCCACGCTTAATAATCAAAAATCGGCCGACCGATTCTACTGCACGAACTTCACGGAAAAACAAATCTTCGTCTTCACGTTTTCGCTGTTTTTCTATTTCAATAGGTGACATATTTGCTCGATTACACATTACTCCCCGCATTTATTATATTCAAAAATGTCAAACTATTAATAGCACACTTCTTGCCCAATTCCAACAAATTTCGGCAATCACCATTATAACGTCCGCTATCAACAATGTTCTGTGCTTCACGATGAATTTCCCATAGCGAACCGGATATAGACTGAAAGTAATATTCAGGCATATATAGTTCGCTGACCGCTATATGCTCAATACAAGGAGTACAAAAATATATTTTTGCTATCTGCCCCAACTGTATGCCTTCGGAAGTACATAGATTTAATTCGTTTTCAAAACAGATTTTCGAGCCTAACGATACTCCATTTCCTGTGCGACAATCAAGATATTGCCCTGCTTCCATTTTAACTAATTTCAACGATTGGTTACCACCGACAATATCTAATTGCAAAATTTCTCCTGGCTGCAACAATTCATCCGATATGCTGTTTACCTGTTCTTTCACATCTATATCCGTCAACCGTTTCAACCTACTTATAAGATTATTATAATCTTCAAGATAGAAATTATAACTACGAAGATCGTATCTGCCTTTTAAATCCTCCCAAACTCGATCTAAATAATGATTAAACCTGAAATAGAAACGTTGCTCGCCGTCATCATAGCACAACGAGCAACAACTTCTCTTAATTATTTCACAAAGTAATTTAAAATTTACCTCCATACTTAAGACCAAGACCATCAAGTACTTCTCGCAACTGCATTGCATCTATACCCCAGTTCATACCTTGAGCCTGCTTGTCGCCCAATTCGTGAACAGCCACGATTTCACCATTCACATCACATACCGGACCTCCGGAGTTACCACCATTAGTCGGCATATTATACTGCATCAACTGCACATTCCTCTCCGGATTGTAAGGGTCATTACGAAACGCACTCACGTCACCCGATGAATAGGATGCTGTCATTCCCATCGGATTGCCGAAAGTGCTGACCTTATCGCCTAAATTTGGACGACGTTTTGCGATGTTGAAATATGGTACTTTCTCATTATTCTCAAGCTCCACCGACATAATTGTAATGTCGAGACCATCCAAACCGCTACTCCAAAGTATGTTTTTGAAATTACGTTTCTTATCCGAATAGATTTCGCTATCGTCCGGCGAATTCTGATACAACACTGCTATCGATTCTTTTTCCATTCCCGGAGAAAGCACATGCCAATTCGTGACAGCCAATCCATCTTCACTGATAAAAAAGCCTGTGCCTGATCCATAAGGTGTTTGAACAAGAAATGTACGCTGTTTCATATAGAGAGCAAGATTCTTCTTCTCTGTTGGAGCCGCACTTGGCACCACCCAACCGGTAGAATCAAACATCTCTATCTGTCGATAAGCATCCGGATACTCATTGACCACTTGACGATTAATGCTATATTCATACTTCCCCGTTTCAACAGCATACACGTCAACTGTGTCGTTATATCTGCTTATCTCTTTATAACGAGAGCCTTTTGAATCGGTATAAAGCGTCACATTCTTATCAAGGAATTGAGAACGTAAAAACATCTCAACATCGGTTCTACCGGCTTCTACACCCAACAGACGAGCGTTAAGTCCCGAGGTCAATGTCAACACATTTCCATTGACACTTTCCACCGTACCTTTGTAACCGTCTATACGTGAGCTTTTGTCTGACGTGCCGCCACCTCCGCATTTGCTGATAAAAAAGATAAATGCTATCACAGCACCGCCTATCAATAATATTTTTTTCATATCAAATTACGTTAATTATTCGCTTAAATCTCTTAATATTAACTCTGTTGAAAGAGACAGTTAAATCCAAACACTAATTAATGACTTTGGCTTTAATCGGCTCAGTGATTTGGACAGTACTAACTTTATCTATGCCTTTACCTTTGACAATCGTTTCAATCCTGCCGGATTCTGTAAGTGTAGCATCCAATTCTATTACACCTTCCGGAACCCACCTACTTTTGTTATCAATTGCCGCTTTTATCAATTCAGAGTTAAAATTAGCCTCAAATTCGCATGTTTTATCTTTGTAGATTGTTATTTTATATGCCATCTTATCGTTATCGGTTAAAGTCCCAAAATGATATCCATCGCTTTTTTGCATTAGTGTGTTAGAATATAAAATCACATCTATTTCTGACGTGGATTCAGAAGTATATGCCGGTGGGAGTATTGATATATCGCCTTTATCAATACCACCTTTCAAGCTACATTCATTATCGCCTTTATCTTTCGGACCGGGAATTATCCCTGCGGTGCGAATTCCATCTATTAACGTTTCAACCTCTATCCCTTTATTTTGAACGAGTTCGAGAATTCCTTCTGACACAACTCGCCATGCATTAGCAAATTCAGGCGTATTTACTTTCATGTTCTTAGCGTTTTAAGTTAGTTTTATTTCAAGTAATCTTTCCACTTTCCACTCATCACCATCTCTGACAATGATGCCTTCCACTGCATCATCAATAGCTACGGGAGTGTTGTTTATTGTGAATTCTTTTACAAAATAGCGTATCCTTTGCAAATCCTCTAATATTACGGCTTTTGCATTCGGATTTATTCTATACGTACCTCGTCCGGTCGCTTTATCCAACTCCATTATGAAATACGTATATGGTGTCGAACTTTTTTCCATTGCATATTCCGGGCAGGAAATCACACCACTGCTTCCCGGAGATGAGAAAGTAGCAAATACTATCTCTTTCTCTACGCGAGGCTGTACCACCACTTGCCAAGCAGGCTCGACTTTCTTTTGCTCTGATACAAATATCGGAGGTTCAGGCATATCCCGATGAACCGATTCGCCGGGAATAACACCTGATTTATTGGAAAGCTCGACTGAGTTATCACAACTGATTTTATCAATTTTGTCGCTCAATGCTTGAATCTGCTCACTGAGTTTACCCAACTTTTCATCAATAGAGGCAAGTGTCTTTTGCATCGACAATATTTCCTCATTTTTGGGTATTAGATTATTTAAAAAATCTAATTTACTCATATCTTCTGTTCTCCTGATTTCACTGTTTCTGCAATCTTTTTGCCTAAATTGTACAAGGCATCTTTCAGAGGCCAAAAGAACATCGACTCCCTCAAATCCAAACCAGCATCTCTGTGGCTTTCATTATCTTCTGCCTGTGCCATACTATCTATGCCCGCCTCGGTTAGATCATTAAAGAAGTTCGCAGTAAATTGAAATCCCAAATTGTTATTAAACCAATTCTTAAAATCAGCATCACTGTCAGTAAACATCATTACAAATTTTTTAAACTCATCTAAGACTTTATCTGAGTAGTTTCTAATATCGCTATTTTTAAGAGCCTTGCTTCGCTCTCCCTCATAGCAATGATAGCATATTACAGAAGGATTTAGATCTCTTTCATTTAATGATAACATTGCTCCTTTAGCTGTGCACTCCTTAAGTTGGTCTGCAAAACTTATTTGTGTTTGTGGTTCAGATGTTTCCCAGTCATATTTAACCTTTACATAAGCGAAAATCTTATTCACCAACTTTGACAATGTATCCGTATCAGCAATAAGATTTATATATTTACTACCCATACCGGAGAATGATAGAATATTCGGTATGGCAACTCCAGCTTTACACATTGCATAACCGGCATAATATATCAATGCAGAGAAATGTATAATCAGAAGCTGTTTCATTTCCGACGATGCACTAATCAGATTAGAAAGCGTATTATCTTTGCTAAACAAATAGTTTATAAGTTCTTGCGAAGATGATGCTTTAACTTCTGTAAGATTATCATTCGTTTTCTTTTTGAATAATTCTATAAAACCATTATCAGTATGTGCAAAATTGTCTGGTTCTATACCATTACCCCATAAATCATTTGCGGCAAATTTTACGGATAGCACATTGTATGCGTTAGACCCTTTATCTACATACAATATGTCTGAAGTACCCCCACCTATATCAATATTTAGGAATTTATATCCTGCTTTTTTATATATATAGTATGGAGAAACACTTTCTGTCTGATATTTAATATCAACATTACATTTTATCTCTTTAATTGCGTTTTTCCAAGCATCTTTAAATTGACTCAACAGATAAGTATTCATTGCAAGAGGACAAGTGGCTACCACTCGCAATTTGTTCTTACCATCATTTAAAATACTATGATTTTTCATCATCCAAAGCAATTCTTTGAAGTACAATTTCATACGATACGAAGCCGCTGCGTTGTGTTGGTCCCACTTTATCTCGGTTACGTATTTTTTTCCTTCTTCACCGGTTAATTCTTTTTTATAATTAAAACCGATATTGGAATCTGCGAATAATTTCAACTTAAAATTATTTGTATTATTCCTTTTCTCGTAAGTTGCTGTACGTATTAAAAATTTGTCTAACGACTCCGGCACAAATTCTCTTCCCAAACTATCTGCGAAAGCATTAAATTGTCCCGCACTATCTTTATGGAATGTTACCATTTGAGAATTTTTCTTTTCATATTTAAAGTCGAATAGGTGCTCGTTTGATACATCTCTCCAATCTGCATTGGCTGTTTCAGAAGTATATGACACGTAGGTGTTGGTGGTACCAAAATCTACTCCGAATGTGTACTGATTTGTTGCTTCGCCGACTTTAACTTCTTTGAATTTAGGGATTACAAGTGCTTTAACACCGTTGACTTCCAACTCGATGAAAGAGAATACTTCATCTACTTTTATATGAGATGTTTTATCTGTTCGTTTAGTTTTTTCCACTGTAATTTCTTTCAACTCATTATTGGTCGGTTCATAGAATTTAATATCGGTAGTGGCAGTAGAACCCAACATCACTTGATAACAATTATCTTCCGGATTGTCAGTGATTCGATAGAACGGGAATATGGCAAAATCGAAAGTTTCTGTATTTTTTCTACAATCTGATATATCATCTCTATTATAAACTTTTTGAAGAGTGATTATTCCGTTGTTGACCAAAGGTAATTGTAATTCTATAATCAAACGTCTTATCTCACTTTGGTACGTCACTTTAAGCATGTTGTCGAGATCCGACACTTTGAAATATTCGAAGAATATTTTTTTCAAAGGCAGAAGGAATGTAATTTCTTCGTCGCAACAAGTGATGAACTTATCATTGTTAATGGCATAACTGACTTGTATTATTTTATCCTCAAAGAAATCGGAAATATAGAGTTGCGGATATATTTGTTTGAATCCGATTAATTGACGATCATAGATGTCTTTCTCCGGCAGTTGGGGGATTTTATATATTTTGGCATCCCATCTTCTGCCGACATATTTTTTCCCTTCTAGTCCATCCTCAGTAAGAACCATCGGACACTTGGTATCATTGTTACCATGCTTGTAAATGTCGACAGTCGGAGCCAATAGGTAGTCGCAATTTTTCTCGCTGATTTCTATATGGCTATCCAATACCCTTAGACCGGTATAACTAGTAAGATTGCTAATTTCTTTTGTTCCGGGATATGATTCACGTACTTCCTTTGGTTCTCTTGTAATTTCTTCATCTAATCCCTTATCATAATCAGCCCTTGAGTCTAAAACATATTTATTTAAAGCACCATTTAGCTTCCCATCTACTTGGAGGCGATACATATATTTTCGGAAACTTTCGCTTCTGGTGTGCAAATGGCGAACCGTCCCATCAAATAATGGACTCCCCCCCTCTCCGGTCAGCTCGTTTAAGCCGAAACTCTTTAAGTTGGCACTTGTATATACAAATGTTATCGGAGAAGTTCCTCCAATTATTTTTTCATACCACTTAAAAAGATAAATTGTCTGATGGACGGCTAATGTCGGATAGCTAAACGCCGATTCTAATGCGTCTGCCAAATTTTTGTGTGCAGGATCTACTTTTCCGTTATCATTTTCGCTTTTCAAATAATTAATATTGTCGCTTAAATCCCATTTCTCAAATGAAAAATTTTGATCATCACCATATCTGAACACAAATTCTATCATATCAAGAAGCTCGCTGACAAGTTTAGGATAGACACCTTCATTAACATTGTGTCCGTCAGCTGTGCCATTTATCGCTTTAAGAGGAGTTGAAAATAGGAATAATCGCGACAACATTGTCGGAATCGATGACGCAAATTTACTTATATTATCGCTATTGGTATATTTGTCAACTATATTTGCTTCGTTAACTCCGCCGGCTACAATTCCATAAACACCACCGGTATGGATAACGCCTGTTTCGTTCGTTAAAACACCACTCATATTGTTAAAGGTTTATTTGATTTTAAAAAATTAGCTCATGCAAGTTCTCCAAATTTAAATTTGTTATCTTCTTTTACAGTTACACTCCAAACTGCACTATGAATACATTGCATCAAGACATACTCTCTATAAATTCCATTTTCAAGGGTAATTCTGTCAACTTTGGTTTTGCTGTCATATAAATAATTCATTGCAGGTTGAACATTATCACTTTTTATTTCTTTATACTTTATGGATTTTTTTCCTTTAGAGTCTGTTTTATTTTCTTCATTTCTACATAATATGTCTCTATAATTTTTACTTATTTCATATCGTTCCATATCGCAAAGGGCAAAACGGTGAGAATTCGCAAGTTTAGAATCTTTGCCTCCATCAAAATCAAGTTCCTTTAGCCATTCTTGATATTTGGTATAAAAAACACTTAACTCTCTAATCAGAGCATCTATATTTTTGTAATCAGCGTCATTCTTACCATCTTTTTTTATAAAAAAATTGTATATATCTTTTGCTTTATTGCCGGCTACTTCTACCTTAAAAATTGTCATTGCTAAAGCAAAGTTCCTGAGATCTTTTAAAAGAGCTTGCTCCGTTTTGCAACCATTAAAATCGTCGAAAAACAGACGTCCTCTATAACCTTCCTTATCTTCATCTGATATGTTAGCATTTAAAACAAATTTAAATTCCCTCTGACCATCACCTCGACCGGCAACGAAATGTTCGATCATCATCGCTCCGATAAGTTCGACAAGATTTGCATTATTCTTCTGAGTTTCACCCCCTTCACTATAAGCAATCTTTGTTGCCACCGGGTCGCCCACATAATAAATCTTATTGAAGCCATTTTTCCCTTTTAATCCTGATTCTTCATAGAAATTGAGGGCGGCTTTAGTTTTGGAGTTGAAACGAGAAGCGACAATTGCTCCTCCCTCATTAGGTAACATTGGCTCAAAATATGGCAAAACCAACAATGCACCTATTTTCGCAGCTTCTCCTACTTCCTTTCTTATTGCTTTGTGAATTTCCGGAATACCGGAAGCTCCTGTGCCACCAAAAAGCGAACCTATAATCATGATCTTATCACTCGCTACATTGAACGCTTTTTTAAAATTATTAAATTCGGCTGCTCCCTGGATTTTTTTAAACACTACACTACCTACATTCGGATTCCCTCTGAAACCTTGCTCCATATTCAGATTCAATTCTGTGTCCGGAGATGTCGATTCATCGTAAAGAGAAGATAGAAAACGCTTGGTAGCATCTTTAGGATTGCTTAGATCATTGTAACCTATATTTTCCTGAAACTTCTCTTTCTTGTTACTTTCATCAGGTCCAAACGGGAAGACATAGTTTGTTTCAAGTCCATCCAAATTGCAAAGTTTTGCACCGAAGAAATTGGTTGCAATTTGTACTTTCCTACTATCCTCATCTTCGATAGTACTAAAAAAATCACCCCTACGATGATAGGCTGCTGTATGAATTTTATGATAGTTTTCCAATAATTCACGAGTTCGTTTTTTATCTTCATTTTCTTTATCGTAATCTATCATAATCGGATATATATCGTACTTGCTAAGAGTATTCACTCCGGCTGCAAGCATCATTGTGAACGACCTGAGTACTCGTTCGCCGGTGCCACCGATTGCAAATATAAATAGTTTTGCCATATTGTTGTTTTAGAATTTAGTTAGTCTTTTGGTTTTTAAGGGAGTTTCTATAAATTCCCTCAATATTAAATTTTAATGGAGCATCAAAGATGTTTGTATTCATAGGCTGCACCAATATAGCACAGCCTATCTGTTAATGATTTAGTTTTTATGGTTTAAAAAATGGGATGCATTTACCATTAATTGTGAATCTTTTTATTCCCAAACTTATAAGGAAAAATGCTATAAGAGAAATTACAGCGTTTGTCATGTTAAAAGGCATGTTTACATCTTCACCTTTTTTAAGGTCATCCAAAATTTTATTGCTTCTTTCTTGAATTTCCGGTTGTGAGGAGGAAGATGCATTATTTTCCTGTTCATAAAGATGAATTGACTTGTAGAACGAATACTCATAAAACACATTATATGGCCTATCACTAACATGAAGTTCATACATTTGTTCTGCTGTGGCAGAGTTTCCTATCAACACTTGGTCAGAGTAAGCAAACGCAACTAACCCACTTACTGCTAAGAATATAGCCCATAACCAATGAGTTGCATATTTGTTTGATGTCTTGGAATTACACAATCCGAAATAGAATATTGCAGCGAAAACTAAAGCAATAATCACTGCTCCCAAACTACCGGCGACGAAGCCTTTTTCATGAATAAAAAATTGTTCGTGAAAAGAAATTTCGCCATGATCAGACTTCCAAGCTTCAGTACTTGTAACGAAATTATAAATTTTATCCCACATAATAAAGTTGTTTTAATTATTGTTGTTATTTTGTTTTATATATAAAATCTGCTTTAAATAATAGAGTATCCGGTTGCAATCCCTCAACAATTCCGGCAATCAAAGTGCTGAGACCATAGGTTGTTTTTGAATCCGGGACTGAATCATTTTCTGTGCTGAATTCCTTCCAATTAGAGGAATTTGTTAAATACCCTTCCATTGTCAATTTATTTAAATCTGAACTACAATCTTCATTTCGGATTAATGAAGTTATACTGTCTTTAAATGTTACTTCTATTGCCAATTTTTTATCTGCAGTCTTTATTCGTTTCGGTTCAAAAACTGTACCTGCGATTTCATTTTTTCCTGCAAATAATTTTATTTCTGCAACCTCAAACTCTTTTTCGTAAAATTCGGGGTATCTTAATTGTAACACAGGTAATTTATTGGCACGTTGAAGCCTTTTAAATAAAGAATCTTTATTTTCCATATTGTCTTCTAATCCGGCTGTGGTTGTCAGACCATTGACATCGATTGTACCGATGAACAGTGAATTTTCGGCATTGAGATTTTGCTGTTGCAGCCAGCGAATATTTGCTTTTTTACCGATAGCTATCACATAAAACGGACGTTCCCCTTTATGTTGCTTACTTTGTTCCATACAGTTGGTGTATTTTCCATCGAAATCACCTATATGACGGTAAATTGCTACGGCAATATCATCTTTGTCTTTGAAAACACTACTGATTTTACCTTTGAGTTCTTTGATATATGATTCCATATTTTTACCCGGTTTTCCCAAACTCATAATTCCGTCTGTAACGAGGTAGGTCAATCCATTGGTTGATTTGACTGTCTCAATCATTTTTGCAAACTTATCGTGAAAGGTGGAAGTATTTTCACCGGTTTTACTTTTAGCAGCACTCTTAATTACATCGTGAACGTGACCTTGCTTTTCTATTTCGTCACCCCAGAAAAAAAGTTTTGTATTCTTACTGTCAAGATTTTTGATATCGGTAACAGCATTCGTCATTTTTGTTTTATCACCAACATAATAGCCGGTCATAGAACCTGATACCTCTAAGTAGATACGAGAAGACGCTGGAGCTGTGACTTTACAATCGACTTTATCTTCTTCATACATCGCTATTACAGTATCATTTAACCATTCTTTTTCTTGTTTTGGAGGCGGTGTTGTCGATAAATTATAAATAATAATTACGACGATTAGGGCGACCGCCCCGATTAAAATTTTCTTTTTCATTTAGTAGTTTATTTAATGCAGGTTCTATAAATTGAACGCTGCGGGTTAGTAATTCAATTTCTTTTGGTTTTGGCAGGCTTTTGGTCGCTTTTGATTTTTAATCGACAGTTTTCTTCGATTTTGTCTGTCGTATAGCTCGCTATACTCCTTCCTCTATCTCGAAACCTCCACGCTTAAATTCTCAAAATCTATCCAAATCAATTTATCTCACCAGCCTTAAATGTTAATATTATCTGAAAGTTAACACAGTAGTTTTGCACAGCCCCTTATTGTCGATGGTATAGCCGACTTTGATTATATCTATGACGACATTATCCGGTTTGGCTTCGGCATCGATATTGGAATAATGATTACGCGAATTCGGGCAAAGATTGTCAAGTTCGGAGTATTCTTTTCCTGTTACATCTTCGAAATCACCTTCGCTAAATCCGGTAGCGAAAAGAGCCGGCAATGAGAGTCTGATGCCGAAACGAGAAAGCAACAATTCTAATTTGTCGTAAAGATTATTTAAGTTGCGACGGTCGAATCTGATACCATACTCACGACGTTCATCAGTCATAAACGGCAATCGTCCGTAAGTATAATAGCGACCTATCGTGCTGACAACACTGCCATCGGCATCAATCATCTCTTTGAGCAAACTTTGAATTTGAGCTCTTGTTTCTGACGGTGATTCAGATGTATCGATTTTTGCTGATGTCAACCTATCCGCGAATTCTTTAAGATTGTCTTTGAGATTTTGAATGCAGTAATTACATGTGTCATCAGCATCACTCGAACATGCAATGAGAATTTCTTCGTCGGCGGCTTCGAGCAATCTTTCGGCATCTGATTTAAGAGTGGCGATCATATTGTCAGATTCCGACTTCAAATCATTAATAGTATCTTTCAGTCCGACAATTTCAGTATTTTTTTGACTTATAGTACTGTTTAATCCTTCGATTTCACTTTCCTTCTTGCTTATCTTGCTTTCCAAATTGCTCTTTTCCGCGTTTCTCAAATCGACGTATTTATTCAACAAATCCGACGCAGCGTTTTTGGCATCTGCTCTATGAGTGTTATCGCATTTTGCAATTTCCACATCAAGTTGATTGACAATATTTTGTTTCGCTGTTTCCGCTTTTTGCTGTGCTTCCTTAGCCGCTTTTACCTCTTCATCCTTATCATTTACTTTTTTGTCGAATTTATTGATAAGGTCTGTGAGCGAATTAACATTGCCTATGGATGCCAATTTATCTTTACTTCTTTCAACAGTGTCTTTAAAATTCTTTTCTATGATTTTGTAAGGTAATTTACTAATTCCTTCAGCACCATATTCATTTACAATTTCATCTCGTTCTTTTTTCGCTCTGCTATAAACCTTGATGCGGGTAATCGCAGCTTCTAACGTTTCAGCATCCAACCCGCTTATTTCGTCGTTTAATGTGTTAAGAATTTTTGCTTCTGCCGCTTCTTTCAGCGATGCATCATCGAGATTTCCGATATTGCCGCCTAACACGGCATTTACGACATTGAGAGCATCTTTACGCACTTTTTCTTTAGCTTCCGCCACATCGACAGGAGTAGTGATTTTATCCACTATTGCATCGATAAAGTCTCCTAAGTTTTCTGCTGCAATTTTATCATCATCCTCCAACTTGCCATTGAGAAGACCGACAAGCTTGACTATAAGCTTATTCTTCTGAGCATCTGTCAGCCCGCCATCGCTTTCGATAGCCTTATTGATGATAGTCTCTTCGCCTCCCTTATCATATCTGTTTTTCCAGTCTTTGATTTGATCAAAGATTTCGCTCAACGATTTCGAAGCATCAACCGATAAGCCTTTTTCGGTCAATTTTCCGACAAGCCAACTTCTAACGTTAGTTGCATTTTTGTTGTCATTCAAATCAACAATTGTAATTCCTCTATTTTCAGCCTCGCTTGCTCTACTGTTATATTCAGATGCTTTTCTCTCTGCTCCATCTTTTTCGATTTGTAATGTAGCAAATTTATTGGAGATATTAATCAAGAATATTCTAAGACATTCGACAGGCTGATTATTCGCATCAGATTTTGCATTACTATATGCCTCATGAATTGCTCCTTCTGAATAGTCTTTAAACACACGATAAATATCCGATTCTGACACTTTATTTTTGTCTGAATTACCATCAGTCTTTTCTTTCAATTTTCTTATCGCGGCAATAATCTCCTCTTTGGATGAGTTTTTACCTACATTATCTAATAAATCTGTGATTCCGCTGTATTTTTCATCACGCAATTCATCCTCACGTTTAATTTTCTCTTGAATTGCTGTGCATTTTTCTTCATCGGTCATACCATTATAACCTGAAATCAACGAATCCAACTTATCTGCAAGTTCTTTAGCCCAATCCTTTGGAGCTTCCGGCTCTTTTGGCTTTTCAGTAGAGATTTCTGCAGAAACTCCGCCATCTTCCGATTTTTTCTTAATGTCGGTGTCGGCACTTACTTCTGAATTATTTTTTTCGAGCAACTCTCTTACTTTCGAAAGAAAAGCCTCAGGTTTAAGATTTTTATTGATGCCGGCAATTTTGCAAAAATGTGAATATTCGTTATAGCCTTTTACCTTCTTGAACTTGTTTTTAATATTAGAGAGGATGTCATCTATCTCCATATCTTTGTGATTAGGTACAGATTTATCCAACAGCTTTCGAAGTGCAATCACAATCTTGTCATCATCTTCAGTCTTATCGACTTGCTTATCCTCTTTACCGTTATCTTCGCCTACTTCTTTTTTTACTTTATTTTTGTTTTTTCCCTTTCTGCCAACAAAAAACAACACGCCGAAAATTAGAACTACAGCTACAATTATCCATATCCACCAAGAGATAGAAGACGCTTTATCTTTATCTTTTTCTTCTACCAAAGTGCCGCCCTCATTCTGTGTCTTTTTGCTGACATCCGTTTTTTTAGCAACAGTATTCTTATTTTTCTTTTCGGAAGGCTTAAAATTGAGCGTCCACGTCTTTTCGCCATGAGTAATCGTATAGATCTCTCCTGGCTTCACGAAATTGGATGTATTTATAGATTCCCCAAACCCGGACAAAGCCTTTTGGCCGCCTTTATTATAAAAGAAAATACTATCTTCACCGAATTTCAAACTAATTGCAACGGGGATAATTTTAGGATCTCTTACAATTTTATCAATTGTTATAACTTTATCTTCAAGATCAATAAAACCGGAATCATTCGGATATACCTCTTTGCCTATTCCTATACTGTTAGCATGTTCTGCATGATCATCTCCATATAAAGTTAAAGTTTCTGCTTGTGCTACTCCTATGTAAATAATAATTGAAAATAAAGGAAGCAACAACAATTTAAGTTTATGATTTTTCATATATTTATTATTTATAGATTTCATTAAATAGTTACGGGCCAAATACTTTGTTTTGTAATGCTACTTGCAAGATCCACACCTTGTGGTGATCTGCCATGACCTACACCGCCATTGATGAAACAGGAAATATTGTTTCTATAATCACAACGAAGTCTGACATTCAGCGAATTAGCATGATTAAACTGGTTCATATCATATTCTTCCATTTCGGAGATAAATTCGAAATTTCCGACATTGCAAGCTTCCTCCGTATCCTCCGGAGAGAGGTAAGTCTGAATGAGCTTAATTTTAGCAGTAGCACCTGTATCTCTCACAATAATATTATCACCCTCCAGGTTTCCTAAATCTCTATTATTATCGGAGAATTCCAGTTTTGCACTGTTCAAAAGCTCTACATATTTTTTACGACCACCCCTAATGTCATATACCAACCCATAAGAGGCATAAAGTCGGCGAGATAATATTTTGACTTGAGAATTCGGAGAAGAGTATAAATCGGCTTGCTTCATTGCTCCTTCCACTACTGCAGTCTTCTCGTGTTTGCCGAGGGTTACAAGTCTTGGTACATTCTCAAAAGAAGTTGTTAAACCGCTTTTCAAAGCCTCTAAGCGACAACTGCGACCGGACATCAAAATTGTATCTATTTCCAAACCGGCATTTCCGACATAAGACAAAAGCAGATTTACTATCGACGATGTGACTTCCTTGATATAATTCTTAAATAACTCATGGTTCAACACTTCATTGCAATCAAGTTTGAAATCATAATTATTGTGTTTAAAATCAACTTTTTTACCGACTTTCAAATTCGGCTTAATGATGTTTTTAATTAGATATTTTAAATCAAAACGCTCTCGTCTCAAATTGTTATCATTAATGTTGTTTGTTGATATAATAGCGTCGTTTTTAGTAATTTTCGGGAAAATATCTTTAAGAATTTCAGCCAACAGGAAATCGAGATAGTTTCCTGCTTTTCCTGTACCTATTTTACCTAAAATTTTCACCTCGGTTGTTCCGGTTTGAAGATTCTCTGTCTTAGTAAATAGTGTTAAATCCAAAGTACCGGCACCCATATCGTAAACAAGAACGGTTTCATCCTTATTGAAATCTCCATGAGGATTATAATTGCACCAATTGCTAATGTAATAAGCTGCCACCGCATCTGACTCGCTGACGAATTTCAAGTAACCGGGACGAACATTCGGAAACGTCTGCTTGGCAATCTTTTCCAATACATTCAGATGCACCGGAGTGTAGGTGTTAGGATAGGTCAACACTAATTTATTGATACGCTTATCCTGCGTGGTTGGCTTAATAAAATAACGGAAAAGATTTGCATACGATTCTTTGAAGATTGAAGAAACTCTCAAAAGACAAGAATCTTCCCTAGTAACGGCATTTGCTCTTACTCTACTTACTCTGTTATCTCTTAATCTATTATATTCGAAAGTGTTGTAGTTTGCATTATCCGGCAAGAACTCATTACCGACAAGGATTTTAAGGCAAGGTAGTTGATTTTGAAAATCAGTCCTTAGCAAACTTGACGTTGGCGACAGACACACTGCAAGGTCCAAATAATTTTCCGGTTTTTCCGGAAGTTCGGAAAGTAAAGAACTTCTATCTCTCACATCATTTGTATGCAACACAATGTCGGATGAAAGGAAGTTTGTTCCATTTTCTAAAGAATCCTCTTTAAACCCTGTTTGTCTAAAAACTTTTTCTTTTGCATTTTTTAAATTGACAACTTCATCATCGTATCGGCATACAATTGCAGAAGAACCATAGTCAACACCAAGCCATTTCGAATAAGGGAGCAGATGAAGATTCCAATTAATATGAATACTACACTGTTTTTTTGTTGTATTGTCGATTACCTGGTTTCCATTTCTATCTTCCCAATAGTCGAAAGCGATAATTGATTGAAGAGTAAACTTATGTTCGGGAGCATTTATAAGATCAACGACTTCACGCGGGTCGAAAGTTATTGAGAGCGTCGTCTCTGCATTTCTGCCATTTGGAACGAACAGCCCTTCCGGTGATTTCATAGCTTCCACATCTCTGCCACTGATTGCAACCAAATTAGAGAGTAGAATTTCATTATTATCGGCAGATTCACCGACCACATGCACGTCTCCAACGATATGCTCTGACACTGTCATATTTTTTATATGTATCCCGGCATTAGGTCTTGAATCGTCGGTAGCCAAATTTCTAAGCACCAACGAGATTTCACGCCCGATATTGCTTTTGGGAGTGAAGGAAAACGGAAGAGAATACACACCTGTATATTCTGTAGGTGTCTTATCATCTTTGACAAATACTTTCAATTCCGAACCTTGAGCATCTTGCAGCAACGAAAAATGTATGTTTTCAATGTTAGTCGTTGTTACCCCTTTAGCATATTCGGGCGAAATTATAGTTTTGTACTCAATACAAAAATCTTCCCTTTCGGTAATTGGATTGGCTATTCCGCAAAAATCTACATACACCGGAATTTTTATAAGATTTTCTTTCCCGGCTTTAATTCGAATGTTTTCTATTTTGTTTTCGTTATTTTCAAAAGAAATGGCTCCGGGTATTTCTTGATTACCGCGGAAAAGTTTGAGCGATACCGATGCAATTTGTTCGGGTGTGAAGTTGAAATCTTCTTTAATATAAGCCACAAAATCTCCGATACGTTCTCTTTGCAAGAATGAACTATACTGTATAGAGTCATTTTCCATATCAATTAGAACTGTTGGTTTGATATCCAATTGCTCGAAAACCACATCTATTTTCACCTCTTCTGTGTCTATAAGATTGTTATCGGAATCTCTAAGGTCCACATTGAGTGAAATAGGGCAGGTTCTTGGATTGCCATCTTGTTGTCGGCGACAGTCGATAATGTTTTGTTGATTGAACGACAATTGAAACGATGTCGACATTTTCGACAGAGTGGTCGATAATGGAAGGTCTTTTTGAGAATGAGGTTTACCTTCATAAAGAACAGAAAAAAGTAAATTTTCTTTACAAATTATATCTTCATTTATTTTTAGATTGGAGATACTGACTTTCACATCCTTTTCTACTCTTGTGAATTTCTTAAAAAAGCCCGGTTTCGGTTTTATAACATCAAAACTCCATTGAGATTTGACATTAACCGGCTCTGTTGGACGATTTTTTAAATTTATTCTGACTTCCATTTCTCTTTCACTATTTAATTTAAGCTGTATATTTGAATTACACATTATTATATCTATATTTACATATTATTTATTTTTATAGAATCATTGTCGGGAACGTACTTTGTGATTTTTTTGAAAATCAAAAATCCTATTACAATTACCACTGCAATAATTATAAGGATGATTATGACATCCCAAACGATTACAGCTTTTTCCAAATCATCGGTAAAAAACCACCAAAACGCATCACTGAGCGGAATGATATTAAGAATTTTTGTTTCTCCTGATTTTGGCAACTTTTGTCTGTAAGTCAGTCTGCTGAAATGTTTGTCATCATAAGGATTCATAACAACAGAATTATATATCTCATCATTTTTCTGTAGCCAACCGCGTATTTCTACTTGAATACTGTCGCCGGAAATTTCTGAAGATTTTACTTCTATTTCAACACGTCCATTATTACTTTTATATTCTTTTAATTTTGATGTATTATCTTTTTTGATGATTTTTACTCTAAGATTTTTAAGGGTATAATCTTTATCTATTAATTCGTAACGAAAATCTAATTTATAACCACCTTTCACTCTTTTCAAACCCAAATTAGCCGGGAAATTTACAGCAGAATTCAATGAGAATGAAGAACTCGGTACAATTTCAAAAAGTATTGCTTTGTAAGGAGCCCAACCGGTTTCAATAACTTTCTCTGATATATAATCAAATCTATAATGTTCTGATATTTTAATACATTTATTTATAAAATCCTCTCGCTTAAGATTCGTATTGAAATCAAAATCCAAACCCCTAAAATGACTAAATTCAGAATTCATATCCCCATTGCCATTATACTGATTGTCGGTAATCATTAACATATATGTGCGATTGGCTGAATTTTCGTCACTGAAAGGATACAACGCATTTAATGAATAAAATTTCGCACCGGTCAACATGGAGAAGGTCTCCCCATAGTGATTATGATATTTACGAGCATCATCAACAAGTGAATCTATCTCCAACTCGAACTCACTCTTACTTTTCCACGTAAAATTGTCTACCGGTCGGGCATAATTATCCAAAGAGGAATCTTGAGTGCCTATTCCAAATTTTACACAAGAAAAGTAATCACTCTCGTCTAACTGTAATTCATCTAATTCACTTTTTATAGCATTAACTATTTTAGAAGTGTTTACAGCATTATATGTACTCAACGGGTATTCATCAACAGCAATTATTATATGCCGATTAATATTCTCATTTAGCTGTGCATGGGCTACCAATGATATTATAGTCAAAATAAAAAACAGTAGTATCCTTTTCATAAATCGTTGGGAGATAGTACGTTATGTTACTTGTTTGCGAATAATATTAAAAAAATCGCATATATATATATATATATATGCAAATTTTATAATATGTTTTACAACATACTATCAACCCAAACAGCCCAAATCTTTATCAGACTTGGGAAGAGAGGTTAGCGACCAAAAGCCTGCCTAAACTAAAGAAACGGAAATAATAACAACACCGCAGCGTTCAATATATCGAACCTGACAGGCAGGTGAGACAAATTGATTTGGATAGATTTTGAGATTTTAAGCGAGGAGGTTTCGAGATTGAGGAAGGAGCTTAGCGAGCTAAGCGACCGACGAAAGCGAAGAAAACTGCCGATTAAAAATCAAAAGCGACCAAAAGCCTGCCTAAACTAAAGAAACGGAAATAATAACAACACCGCAGCGTTCAATTTATAGAACCTGCCTTATATGTTAAAGCGGGATGGAAAGATGGTGTAATAAGCTTATGTTTGTTGACAGAGGGATACAAAAATAGCCCGCATCACTATTATATTAACCTCATAACTTGAAACTCTGCGGGCTATCTTATCCTTACCATTTGAAACAGAGTTGTCTCTACAACTCCTTTTTCACGACGATTAGACTGTTAAGATTTCTTTTTCTTTGGCAGCAAATACTTCGTCGATTTTTTTCATGTATTTGTCATGAATCTTTTGCACTTGATTTTCCGCATCTTTTTCGAGGTCTTCGCTAAGTCCGTTTTTTATCTCTTTTTTGAGACCTTCGATTGCTTCACGACGTGCATTGCGTATCGACACTTTTGCATTTTCCGCTTCTGCTTTCGATTGCTTTACAAGCTGTTTACGTCTGTCTTCTGTCAATGGAGGAATACAGATGCGTATCACTTCGCCATTGTTTTCCGGTGTAACGCCGAGTTCTGAATTTATAATAGCTTTTTCTATCTCCTTGAACATCGATTTTTCCCAAGGTGTGATAGCGATTGTGCGTGCATCAGGCACACTGATATTTGCTACATTTGAGATTGGAGACATACTGCCATAATAATCCACTCTGATTCCGTCGAGCAATTTCACATTGGCTTTGCCGGCACGTATTCTTGAAAGCGTTTCATCTAAATAATCTACTGCCATTGTCATGGCATCTTCTGCTTCTTGAAGATATTCTTTTACTTCCATTGGTAAACGTTTTATTAGGTTTCTATGATTTCTATTTTATTTTGCTGACACAAGTGTGCCGATGTTTTCTCCGAGCATCATCTTCTTGAGATTGCCGACAATGTCCATATTAAATACATAAATCGGCATATTATTTTCTTTACATAATGCTGTCGCTGTGAGGTCCATCACTTTCAATCCGCGTGCCAATACTTCATCGTAAGTGATTTGGTCGAATTTTGTCGCTGTCGGATCTTTTTCCGGATCGGCTGTATAGACGCCATCCACTCGTGTCCCTTTTAGCATCACTTCCGCTTCCACTTCGATTGCTCTCAATGCCGAACCGGTGTCGGTGGTAAAGAACGGATTTCCTGTGCCACAACTGATTATTACTACTTTACCCGATTTCAACAATTCTATCGCTTTGGGCTTCGAATAATGCTCTCCTATCGGATACATATTTATCGCTGTCAACACTTGCGACGGCTGACCGATTGATTCCAATGCCGAACTTAGGGCTAACGAATTGATTACTGTGGCAAGCATTCCCATTTGGTCGCCTTTCACTCTGTCAAATCCTTTTGCCGCCCCTGAAACGCCTCGAAATATGTTTCCGCCTCCGATAACAATGGCTACTTCCACTCCTTCCGATGCAATTTCCGCTATTTGTCGTGCATAATCGCCAAGTCGGTTTGAATCAATACCATAACCTTGCTCGCCCATCAGCGATTCTCCGGACAATTTGAGTAATATTCTATTGTATTTCATCTTATCTACATTTTGATTGACAAAGTTAATGATTATGATGCATTTTTCAAAATTTAATTTTCATCTTGTCTGTAATTTACATTTCCGCACAGAGATTGGCAATCGTAAGCACCATCGGATTTTAGCGAGAAACAACTGAATGTTCCCAAGAGCGACAACAAGGACTAATAGGACTTGGGAGAAAGAAAAAAATCTGTGAAATATGCGGAGTTTCAAACGCCGGAAGCTACGAGAAATAACCGACCGTTTCAAAAAAACAGAGCGAACCGAGTCAATTCCCGATTCGCACTTATCTATTTACACAAATTCTCCGTTTATTTACCTGCTTGAATGAAAATCATATCTGCATTCTGACATGTTGCAAAGGTGTATTGTCAGGTTCATCGTTATCATCGCAACTTACAGCGATGTTGCAACCTAATACAGCTATTGCCAAATATGCTAAAAATCTTCTCGCTTTCACAGTTTTATGGATAAGGATTATACTGAGTATTATGCTGAATTATAGTTACTTCAGAATAATAATGGTAGCATACAACATCAGCCTCAATAACAATCTTTATTTTTCGAGTTTTCCAAACTTTTTCAGGTAGTTGAGGTAAAATACAATTAAATTTGCCATATTCTTGATATGAAAAAGTTCCCCATTCGGTATTTAATGAATATAGTGCGGATGAAGGTAAACCATAACCGTCTTCTAAAGTGTGTTTTGGATGAAGATATAAAATTTCGTAATCCTCTAATTGAGGAATAAACTTAGTTTGGTATTTATCATCATCATTAACCTCAATTTCTGTAATTTGCAATGTGGGCATCTTTTGTGCAAATTTAGTCGAAAAGATAAATAATTCACCTCCATCTTCAGGCATTTCCACTTCCCATGCGAGACCTTCATTATCTGTTTGTGTCCCCTCGTAAGGAAAAAAGTAAACATCTATTGGAACCACTTCTGCACCTACGATAGGCTCAGGTTCATCATTGCAAGCGTTAAATACTGTAGTAATGCAAATTGCAGAAATTATAAAAATTATTTTCTTCATAGTTATATAGTGTTAGTTGTCAAGTGTAAAACCTCCGATATATTGAATATTTATTAAACTTGCTATTTCATAGTCATAACCATCATCCGGTTCTTGCTCAATCGCACTTCCGGAGAAACCATCCTTATAATAGAAATAGCCATCGCCATTGCAGCAAAAGATAAAATCTTTAGTCTCATAGCTGTTTGATTTTAATGCTAATCTAAATTAATTTTGCAAATATAAACATAACATTTTTATAATCCAAATTAAAACCAAAAAAAACAAAAATCTCAACCGCAACTACGATTGAAACTTTTTATATTTTTTTTAATTAAGGCAGGTTCTATAAATTGATTTGGGAAGATTTTGAGAATTTAATTGAGGAGGTTTCGAGATTGAGGAGAGAGTATAGCGAGCTATACGACCAACGAAAGCGAAGAAAACTACCGATTAAAACTCAAAAGCGACTCAAAGCCTGCCAAAACAAAATAAATTGAAATAAAAACAACCTGCAGCGTTCAATTTATAGAACCTGCCTTAACTATATCACGCTTTTTGCATCTATTTTATCAGACGTTGAAACGGAAGTGCATGATGTCACCATCCTGAACCACATATTCCTTTCCTTCAACTCCCATTTTTCCTGCTTCTTTCACTTGCGTTTCCCCACCCAATGTCACGTAATCATCATATTTAATGACTTCTGCTCTGATGAATCCTTTCTCGAAATCGGTGTGAATGATGCCGGCACATTGTGGTGCTTTCGATCCTCGCATAAATGTCCATGCTCTAACTTCGTCTTCTCCCGCTGTGAAATATGTCTGCAAGTTTAATAGTGCATACGCTGCTCGTATCAAACGAGCCACACCCGACTCTTCAAGACCGATTTCTTGCAAAAATTCTTGACGTTCTTCGTAGGTATCAAGTTCTGAGATTTCACTTTCTGTCTGTGCCGCCACGATTAGCAATTGTGCATCCTCATCTTTGATAGCCTCTCTGACTGCCTCGACATATTTATTTCCGCTGACAGCCGATGCGTCATCCACATTACATACATACATCACAGGCTTGTTGGTCAACAAAAACAAATCGTGAGCAAAACGCTGTTCATCCTTAGTTTCAAATTTCACTGAGCGTGCCGGACGACCTGATTCTAACGCAGCTTTATATGCTTGCAACACTTCGGCTTGTAATTTAGCTGTCTTATCGCCACCTGTCTGTGCTTGTTTGATGGTCTTTGCCAAGCGTGTTTCTACTGTCTCAAGGTCCTTGAGTTGCAATTCGAAATCGATTATCTCTTTATCTCTGACCGGATCGACTGTGCCATCTACGTGGGTGATGTTGTCATCATCAAAGCATCGCAACACATGTAATATTGCATCTGTCTCTCTGATATTGGCAAGAAATTTATTTCCCAAGCCTTCGCCTTTTGATGCTCCTTTCACAAGTCCCGCTATATCTACTATTTCCACAGTAGCCGGTACCACCGAACGTGGATTACACATCTCTACCAATCGATTCAATCGCTCATCCGGTACGGTAATCACTCCGACATTCGGTTCTATCGTACAGAATGGAAAGTTTGCCGATTGTGCTTTTGCGTTGCTCAAACAATTAAATAACGTGGATTTTCCAACATTGGGCAATCCTACTATGCCGCATTGTAGTGCCATATTTTCTATCTGTTTTATTTCTCTTTAGTCCGCAAAGTTAACAATTTATTGCAACTTCCACAAATTGTCATCTCGCTTCACATCCTACTTTCTTCCGAAATCAGCCGGGATTTCACCCCATTCTTCAGTTTCCCATTTTATCACTTTATTTCGCCATTCATGGCTCTGCAACCACCTGTCGGCACGCTCTATCAACTCTATAACTTTGCTATTTCGTCCGGTCGGTGTTAATTTCGTGTTGGCTTTTCGACGTCGCAGCCATGACAATGCCGTCTTCGAATCGCTATAAACGGTTCGCGACACTCCTTGACTCGATGTCAATGCCAAAGCATGCACTATTGCCAAATATTCTCCAATGTTGTTGGTCGCATCCTCAAACGGTCCGACGCGGAATATTTCGTCGCCTGTCATCAAATCCACTCCTCGATATTCCATCTTACCCGGATTGCCAAGACACGATGCATCGACGGCTATCGCTGTATTATCAATCAACGGATTATCCTTATAACTCTTTACCGTTACCGGTCGTTGCACCATCTCTCGCAATGCCCTTAACTCATCTTCGGGATTACTCCGATAGGCAGCTAATGCTTCCTCCTGACTATTATACGATTTATATTTCGCACCGGGATAATTTGCTATTTGCTCCTGTGCATCTTGCCAATTATCATATACTCCCGGCTCTAATCCTTCCCAGACCACATAATATTTACTCCTCTTTTTCATCTTTTTTGGCTGACAATATTATGACAGGTTCTATAAATTGAACGCTACTTTATTTCTCTCTGCAAATGTAAGCATTTATTTTCGATTTATTACCCTTTACTTTTCATCCTTTTGCAAACAACACTATTTTTAATTACCTTTGCACTTATCTTTTAATGCAGGCTATTATTTCCTGACTAATATTTTTAATTATGGACAACAACGACTTCGACATTCGCAACCAAAGCCGCGACCGAGATAAAGATTTTGAAAAAGCTCTCCGTCCGCTATCGTTCGATGATTTCAGCGGTCAAGACAAAATTATCGAAAATCTCAGAATTTTCGTCGCTGCAGCTCGTATGCGGGGAGAAGCCTTAGACCATACTCTCTTGCATGGACCTCCGGGACTCGGTAAAACCACTCTGTCAAACATCGTGGCTAACGAACTCGGTGTCGGTTTCAAAGTCACTTCCGGACCTGTTCTCGACAAACCGGGCGATCTTGCCGGAATTCTTATGTCTTTGGAAGAAAACGATGTCCTTTTTATAGATGAAATCCATCGTCTGCACCCTATCGTCGAAGAATATCTTTATTCCGCTATGGAAGACTATCGAATCGATATTCTCCTCGACAAAGGTCCGGGGGCTAAAAGTGTGCAACTATCGCTCCAACCTTTCACTCTAATAGGTGCTACCACTCGCAGCGGATTGCTAACCTCTCCTCTGCGTGCCAGATTCGGAATAAACTGCCACCTCGAATATTACGACCATGAGGTGCTGCACCGAATCATCAAACGTTCTGCCCGCCTGCTAAATATTGAGTGTACTCAGGAAGCCGCTATCGAAATAGCTCTCAGAAGCCGCGGCACACCACGTATCGCCAATGCTCTACTTCGACGTGTCAGAGATTTCGCTATGGTAAAAGGCTCCGGTATTATCGACATCCGTATAGCTCGATACGCACTTGAAGCTCTTAACATCGACAAATACGGACTCGACGAAATCGACAACAAAATCCTTCTTACCATTATCGATAAATTTAAAGGAGGTCCTGTCGGACTTTCCACTATCGCTACCGCTCTCGGTGAAGATGCCGGTACGCTCGAAGAGGTCTATGAACCATTCCTTATCAAAGAAGGTTTCATCAAACGCACTCCGAGAGGCAGAGAAGTCACTGATTTAGCTTATAAGCATCTTGGCAGAACTCAATTCCCCGATCAAGCATCTCTATTCGACAATCCTTAAACTATTTCCTTAATTCGTTGTCTTTATTTAAAGAATTTTGCTTTGATAACGAATTTTACCAACAACTTAAAATTGAATTTGTTATGAATAGAATCAAATCTTTCTTCGGTCTCATTTTAATTTCAATTATAGCCGTTTCCTCGCTTTGCAGTTGCGAAAGTTCATACCCTCCTCCGGGTACTCCACATACGAGCGGTTATTCCGACCCCGATTTAGTTGGTACTTGGGAACTCGCTAACATCGACGGATACAGAGTCGATTCTTACAACACTCATTATTTCGATTTCTACCACAATGGTACAGGTGATTATTCATACTACGATTATGGTATGTTACATTCCATCGGCTTCGACTATTGGTGTGAATTCGACTACGACGGTGCTTACCTCTATATAGACTACTACGACGGAACTCGTTCTGAAGTCGCTTACCGGTTCGACAATTCCTACAACACTCTATATATGGAATGGTGGGAAGGTTCTCACAGAAGAATCTACACCTATAGATTCGTATATTATGACTATCACAACTCTCCAAAACTTTCTAAAGAATCACCCGACAACAGCAAAACTTCAATTCCAAAACCCGGTATGCTCGTAAACACTGTTGACTCGACTAAATAACTCTTCAAAAATGGAAATTTCTATTATTGTAGCAGCTGCTTCCGACAATGCAATCGGCTCTAACGGCGACCTCATTTGGCATATCTCTGCCGACCTGAAACGCTTCAAAGCCCTGACTATGGGACACCCTATCGTCATGGGACGTAAAACGTGGCAATCTCTCCCTAATGGAGCTCTGCCCGGCAGAAAAAACATCGTCATCACTCGCGACCAAAATTTTACAGCCGAAAATGCCGTCGTTTGCCATTCCATTCAAGATGCCATCGACTCTTGCTCCGACGATAAACACATTTTTATAATCGGAGGAGCTCAAATTTATAACCAAGCTTTGCATCTCGCCGATAGAATCTACCTCACCCGCGTGTTTGCCGAATATCCCGATGCAGATGCTCGATTCCCGGAAATTAATCCCAATGAATGGACTATTGATTCACAACTCCCTATTGAAACCACAAAATCCGGTCTGAATTATCAATTCATCGACCTCATCAGAAACAAATAATTGCATCTCTCCTCTCATATAGCGTCTTTATGAAAGTGCTGTTAGTCAACAAATCCGACACCATCGGTGGTGCTGCAATCGTAACTCGCCGACTCCTACACGCTCTACGCAATGAGGGTATCGACGCAAAAATGCTCGTTGCCGAAAAATTATCCGACGACCCCTTCATCGATGCTATTGCTCCTAATTGGCTCTACAAAATTTCTTTCATCAACGAACGTCTTAAAATTTACCGTAACAACGGACGCTCAAAAGAAAATCTTTTCAAAATTGACATTGCTTCTGACGGCTCTCCTATTCTCCGACATAAATGGCTGAAAGATGCCGACATCGTTTGTCTTAATTGGATTAACCAAGCCACTCTTTCACTCTCTCAAATACAAAAAATAGCCAACTCCGGCAAAAAAATTGTTTGGACCATGCACGATATGTGGAACGCTACAGCCATTTGCCACCACACCGGAAATTGCAATAATTTCGCTTCCACATGCTGTAATTGCCCTCTGCTCGGAACTGATGCCGGAAATCATGATTTGGCTTACAAAACCATGCAACTTAAACACCGGCTTTACTCCAATACCGAAATTCATTTCGTTGCAGTCAGCAATTGGCTCGCTAACTGTTGCAAAAATTCTTCCCTACTCAAAAATGCTAATATTTCGGTGATACCTAATCCATTCCCTATTCAAAATTTCTCTCCAAATCGCGAAATACCGGAACCGGGAAGTGACATTAATATTATAATGGGTGCCGCAAGATTAGACGACCCTATTAAAGGTATCGAAATCGCTATCGCTGCTCTCAACAAAATCGCCGAAAATGATTTCCAACTCGCAAAACAATTGCATTTCACAACTTTTGGCAACATACGTAATCCTAAACTTTTCAACAAAATTAAAATAAAACACACTCATCTCGGAAACATTTCCGATTTCAAAATCCTTCAAAACGCTTACCTGTCTGCTTCCATTGTCTTATCCACATCCCACTACGAAACTTTACCCGGCACTCTTATAGAAGGACAAGCCCTCGGGTGCCTTCCTATCGCATTCGACCATGGGGGACAAGCCGACATAATCAACAACAAAATCAACGGTTTCCTCGCAAAATATTCCGACGACTTCGACAATAATGTTTTAAACATTTTTAAAGGTATTCTATGGGCTGTTAAATATATCGACGGACAAAAATATGGTTGCATCGACCACCCTACACTGCCCTCTCACACTCCCCCTTACAATATCGCAAATATAACTTACAAAAACGTACTCGAAAAATTTTCAGAAAAAAAAGTAGCACAATCCTACATATCCCTTTTCCAAAATCTCCTCTCTAAATAACCTATATTACCCTTAATGCAGGTGAGATAAATTGTTTGCCCGCTAAAACTAAACTGTAAAAATAACATTGCAACGTTCTCTGAATTGAACCCTGCCTGAAATCGCACTACATTTTTTACTTTTTTTAGCGAGAAAGATTGTACATTCGTTCGGCGGCTTGCTCAGCGGATAACACCCCTTGCTCGGCGGCTCGCTCATACCAATATGTCGCTCCTTTATCATCTTCTGCTATTGAATCCGGAAACATCTCCAATGTTTCCGCCACCACATATTGTGCCGAAGCATCACCCTCTTTTGCCGCTTCATAATAATATTTCAATCCTTTTTCAAAACTATACGCCACTCCTCGCCCGGTGGCATAACATTCTCCAAGATATAATTTAGCCGAAACACTCCCTTTTTCTGCTGCTATTTCAAATAATGTTACAGCAACAACATACATTCTATCGGAATAAAATTTACTTCCCGCCTCAAACGCTTCTTCCGAAGTGTAATTCTTATAGGATGTATATTTCATAGCCAACAACTTATTTTCGGCATCTCTTAAGCCCTGTTTGCCTGCTTTAATATACAGTTCTTCAGCTTTATGCTCATCTTTTTCCACACCATTACCTAATCTATATAAATCTCCAAGCTGACTTTGTGAAATTGCAAATCCTGATTCTGCTGAGCGTCCAAACCAATATGCCGCTTTTTTAGCATCATGCAACACTCCTTCTCCTTCCAACAACAACCAACCCAAATTGTTTGCCGCCTTCACATCGCCTTGCATCGCTGCCTGCTCTATCATTTTCAAACCTTTGTCTACATCTCGCTTCACTATTTTCCCATCGTAATAACAATATCCCAAATAACTTATCGCAGGCAAATACCCTTTCGATGCCGCCTGTTCGTAGAAACTGACAGCTTTTGATAAATTTTTTTCTACTTCAATAGTGCCATTCTCATAAACCATTCCAAGCCTGTAAAGCGATTCAGCATCGCCTTGTTCGGCTTTAATTCGGATTTCTTCCAATTGCCGAGGAAAAGTTCCTTTTGCTTCTTTACACAAAATAGTTACAGAAATAAAAAATACCATTGCCGACAGAATCAACGATATGTTTAATCTATTGTTCATATTCGGTAATGGATATTTTATTATTTATAAACTATTGAAATTAAATCAATTGCAATGCTCTGAGCTCAGCAATAGTTTCCGACGAAGTCAGTGTTCGACGACGAGATATTATATTAGCAAATTCTTCTATCAGAGGATAGATTCGCGGATTTGAAAATATCCGTTGCGAATATCTCATTGTCTTGTCAAACAATGTGCGAATTTCATCCTCTTCCAAACCACATGTCTGAAGACCCTCTTCCAATATTCGCTCATAAAGTGCATCAATCAAATCCGACGAAAGACGCAACGACTTGCGATGAATCAATTGACGAGACATTAAATTTGACACCGCCATTGCCGACGTGATTTGAAAATTATGTATCAAATTATTCCACGTTGCTTTTGGAGATGTATTTGAATAGCCCGGATAATAATATTGATGAGAAAACCTCACCATAACTTCTTCTTCATCAAGCGAAAAAGAAACTACTTGGTCTATTTCATCCAATGCCGCCAACGATATTGCCATCCCCGCCAATCCGTAACAACGATCCTCCTCATTAATGTATGCCAATTTTTCAGCCTTTTGCATCTGTTTGACTATTTTTGTATTTACTTATTAACTTTTTTATTAATCTTTTTGTTCAACAAATTTTATGCCAACTAATCTTTTTTGCAAGCTATATAAACAGATGTGCCAATTTCTTATTTTTAATCTGCCGTTTAATCTGCCAAATTTAAAACTTACTTTACTTTTTAAACGGGAGGCTCTTCACAATATTTGATTTTATCACATATTTTTACTAACTTTACACCCGAAAAGAATGTTTCAGGTAAAATATCATTTAATAAACATCATAAAGATGAAAAATATTCAAATCAACATCAAAGATGCCATCTCTTTCACCGGCATCGAAAAATTTCATAATTTAACTGAAAAAGCCGCTGTTGGAATTAATAATCTTAATGAAACTAAAGGCGAAGGTTCTGACTTCCACGGATGGGTTAAACTTGCTTCTCAAACTTCCAACGACTTCATTGAAGATATCAACAAAACTGCTAAAAATTTTGCTGATAATTGCGACTATGTCGTATGTATCGGTATTGGTGGTTCTTATCTCGGTGCTAAAGCTGTTATCGAAGCCCTTTCCAATTCTTTCGACGCTTTCGCTCCTAAAGGAAACAACCCTAAAGTGCTTTTCGCCGGTCAAAATATCGGTGAAGATTATCTTGCTGAACTTCAAGAATTTCTAAATGATAAAAAATTCGGTATCGTAGTTATATCCAAATCAGGCACTACTACCGAGCCGGCAATCGCTTTCCGACTTCTTAAAGAACAACTTGAAAATCAAGTAGGAAAAGATGTCGCTAAAAATCTCATAGTTGCAATTACCGACGAAAAACGTGGTGCCCTTCGTCAACTTGCTACCGAAGAAGGCTATAAAACTTATGTCATTGCCGATAATGTAGGCGGTCGTTTCTCTGTCCTTTCTCCGGTAGGACTTCTTCCTATTGCTATTGCCGGTTTCGACATCGCTCAACTCATTAAAGGTGCTGTCGATATGGAAGAAAAAACATTTGCTCCGGGCGAAAACAATATCGCAGAAACGTATGCTAAAATGCGTAACGCTCTTTACAATGATGGCAAAAAAATTGAAATTCTTGTAAACTATAATCCAAAACTCCATTTCCTCGCTGAATGGTGGAAACAACTTTACGGCGAAAGCGAAGGTAAACAAAACAAAGGTATTTTCCCTGCTTCTGTGGACCTTACTACCGACCTTCACTCTATGGGACAATGGATTCAAGAAGGTGAACGTACTATCTTTGAAACTGTACTCAGCGTAGAAACTGCAAAAAATACTGTCGTTATTCCTTCTGATGATGCTAACTTAGATGGTCTTAACTACATCGCCGGTCGCAGAGTCGATGAAGTTAACAAAATGGCTGAACTCGGTACTCGTATCGCTCACGTTGAAGGTGGTGTGCCTAACATCCGTATTTCTATCCCTGCTCTCGAAGAATTTTATTTAGGACAACTTATCTATTTCTTCGAAAAAGCTTGCGGTATTTCAGGCTACATTCTTGGAGTTAATCCATTTGACCAACCGGGCGTGGAAGCTTACAAGAAAAATATGTTTGCACTTCTCGAAAAACCCGGATTTGAAGAACAAACCAAAGCTATCAAACAAAAAATTTAAATCTACATATAGTCTGTTATTTAAAACAGATATACTGTTAAAAAAATTATAAGACTACAATACCTTACATAGACGAGGCAGCCGGTTTCTAATCCCCGGCTGCCTTTTTTTACCTAATATTTGGCTTCCTATTTCTTATTTTTTTGTAAAGTTTTCTTCTTAATAATTCTTATTTGAAAGTTTTTTTATAACTTTATTGCAAATTTAAACTTATAAGGCTGATTCTATAAATTGATTTGGAGAGATTTTGAGATTTTAAACGAGAAGGTTTCGAGATTGAGGAAGGAGTTTAGCGAGCTATACGACTGACGAAATCGATGAAAACTGCCGATTAAAAATCAAAAGCTACCAAAAGCCTGCAAAAACAAAAGAAACC
Organism: uncultured Sangeribacter sp.; assembly: GCA_964524385.1. Taxonomy (GTDB): domain Bacteria; phylum Bacteroidota; class Bacteroidia; order Bacteroidales; family Muribaculaceae; genus Lepagella. The sequence goes on along the minus strand of CAZGEX010000012.1, from coordinate 21,470 downwards.
GAAATAAAAACAACACCGCAGCGTTCAATTTATAGAACCTGACAGGCAGGTGAGATAAATTGATTTGGAGAGATTTTGAGATTTTAAACGAGAAGGTTTCGAGATTGAGGAAGGAGTATAGCTCGCTATACGACCGACGAAATCGAAGAAAACTGCCGATTAAAAATCAAAAGCGACCAAAAGCCTGCAAAAACAAAAGAAACCGAAATAAAAACAACACCGCAGCGTTCAATTTATAGAACCTGACAGGCAGGTGAGATAAATTGATTTGGAGAGATTTTGAGATTTTAAACGAGAAGGTTTCGAGATTGAGGAAGGAGTATAGCGAGCTATACGACCGACGAAATCGAAGAAAACTGCCGATTAAAAATCAAAAGCGACCAAAAGCCTGCAAAAACAAAAGAAACCGAAATAAAAACAACACCGCAGCGTTCAATTTATAGAACCTGCCTTAAATACTTAATACCTTATATATGGCTGAAAATATCAAAATCTACTGCAAAAATTTAGAAAAATATATCAATATCACAGGTGGCGAAACTCTTAGCGAAATTTTTAATAAAATCAGTGATTCCATTCGTATAAAGCCTATTTGTGCAAGAGTTAATAATCGTACGGAAGACCTCGCTTTCCCCGTATTTATGCCTAAACAAATAGAATTTATAGATGAATCCACACCTTCAGGCAATCGTGTGTATGTTCGCTCTTTGTGTATGATTCTTTACAAAGCTGTCGCCGATTGCTTTGAAAACACAAAATTATGCATCGAACATTCAGTTTCAAAAGGCTGGTTTTGCAGACTTTTTGATTTGAATTCTAACGAACCTATTATTCTTTCAGAAACTAAAATAAACCAAATTAAATCACAAATGCTAAAAATTGTGAGCGAAGATATTCCTTTTGTTCGCAAAGAAGAGCTGACTTCAGATGTAATAAAAATTTTCAAAACTCAAAGACTTGATGATAAGGTAAAATTACTTCAATCTAATCATCAACTTTACACTACCTACTATTCTCTTAAAGGATTATGTGATTCTTACTACGGACCGCTTGCTCCTTCCACAGCATATATAAATGTCTTTAATCTTATACCTTATAAAGAAGGAATGTTGCTTCTCGGAAAAGATTCCGCTGACCTTTCCAAACCACAAAAACACATTCTACAAGAAAAAATGTATGGAGCATTTAAAGACTATCTGAATTTCAATCGCATCATTCAAATAGCTAACGTCGGAGAATTAAATCAAGCTGTCAAAGAAAAAAATACTGCCTCACTTATTAATGTAGCAGAAGCAATGCATGACAAACTTTTAGGACGTATTTCCGACGATATAAGCCACAGACGCAAAAACGGCGGTGCTAATATTGTGCTGATAGCAGGACCTTCTTCTTCCGGTAAAACCACTTCTACTAAACGTCTTGCAATCCAATTGATGACCAATCTTATAGTCCCTAAAATGATTTCTTTAGACGACTATTTTATCAATCGTGAAGACACTCCTCGCGACGAATCGGGTGATTATGATTTTGAATCTTTATACGCTCTCGATCTCGACTTGCTTAATTCCGACCTCAACAAACTTCTTAAAGGAGAATCTATCAATTTACCTACATATAGTTTTGAACTTGGAAAACGCATAGAAAAAGAACGTCCGTTACAACTAAATAAAAATGATGTCCTTATAATAGAAGGTATTCATGGTCTTAATCCTGAACTTACTTCTAACATTCCGGATTTCCAAAAATTCAAACTTTATGTTTCTGCTCTGACCACTCTTTCTATCGACGATCATAATTGGATTCCTACCACCGACAATCGACTGCTACGTCGCATTGTCAGAGATTCTAAATACAGAAATACTTCAGCTCTCGACACTATGCGAAGATGGCAAAGTGTCAGACGTGGAGAAGAAAAATGGATTTTCCCTTTCCAAGAAAACGCCGATGCTATGTTCAATTCTTCTTTGCTTTTCGAACTTGGTGTGATGAAAAATTATGCAGAACCTCTACTTAAATCAGTACCTCACGATGTACCTGAATATGCCGAAGCTTATCGTCTCCTTAAATTCTTAAGTTATTTCGAACCTATTTGCGACGACCAAATCCCTTCTACTTCACTACTTCGCGAATTTCTCGGTGGATCTTCTTTTCACTATTGATTAATTTGATGATTATCTGTACATACAAAGAAGGCTGTATCTCTTTTAACCGAGACACAGCCTTCTTCACTTTATCTTTTTATTTAAGTCAGGTTCTATAAATTGAATGCTGCTATGTTGTTTTTATTTAAGTTTCTTTTGTTTTAGCAAGCTTTTGGTCGCTTTTTATTTTTAATCGGTAGATTTAGAGATTTCATCGGTCATATAGCCCGCTATACTCCTTCCTCAATCTCTAAATCTCCTCGCTTAAATTCTCTAAATCTTTCCAAATCAATTTATCTCACCTGTCTTAGGAGAGTTCCAGCATACGGCGGATTGGCTTGATAGCTTCTTTAGCTATTTCCTCATTCACTTCTATTTCGCCTGCAAAATCACGCAAACTTAAATATACTTTTTCCAGTGTGTTGTACTTCATATATTCACACACATTACAACTCATATCATCGCTCTCTGCAGGAGCCGCTATAAATTGTTTTTGCGGACATTTACGCGACATTTCATATAATATTCCGGATTCTGTCACTACTATATATTCTTTAGCATCGTCAGTCACTGCGTAGTCTAATAAAGCAGCAGTAGAACCCACTTTATTTGCCACTAATTGCAAAGCTCTGCGACATTCCGGATGTACCAATATCTTAGCTCCGGGATGCTCCTCTTTTAACTTCATTATTTTTTCTAAAGAAAATCTGTCATGCACGTGGCAAGCACCATTCCACAAGAGCATTTCTCTGCCTGTTACCGAATTGATATATCCTCCAAGATTTTTATCCGGACCAAATATTATTTTTTCATCTTTAGGCAGATTTTCTATAATTTTACGAGCATTACCTGAAGTTACCACTATATCTGTGTGAGCTTTCACAGCTGCTGAAGTGTTGACATAACTGATTACAGTGTAATCCGGATGTTCTTTGACGAATTTTGCAAAATCTTCAGGTGGACAACTATCGGCAAGCGAACAACCGGCTTTTAAGTCAGGTACAAGTACTCTTTTTTGAGGACATAAAATTTTAGCAGTTTCGCCCATAAAATGCACTCCACACATCACTATGACTTCAGCATCGGTTTTTGCCGCATCCTGAGCCAATGCCAAACTATCACCTATTTTATCGGCTATAGCTTGTATCTCCTCACGTTGATAATAGTGAGCCATTATAACTGCATTACGCTCTTTTTTGAGACGTTTGATTTCGCTTATTAGTTGTTCGGATGAGAGATTTTCCTTATTCATATTAATAATATATTTTATTTTTAAATTTTATAAATCTTTTATATTAATATTATAGCTGTTGATAGCGTTGATAAAAAAATAACTGAAAATTTGCTTTTTTGAGTTATTGTTGTTGTTATCAATGTTATTATAAGTTTATTAACAATCTTTATATCTAATAGTCAGGATGATATAAACTTTATCAACAGCTTGTAAATAATAGGCAAAGTTAATAAATTATTGTAGAATTATATGTAAATAAACCACTAAATTTATGTTGAAAAGAATGATTAAACTTTTCAATAATGAAATTTGGATAATTTTAAATGATTCTGCTTATACAATAGTTTAAAATATGAAAATCAACTTGTTAAAAATATTTGAATATGGTTTTAACAACTTATCAACAGGTTGTAAACTATAAATTTGGTAAAAATTTATGAAGTGAAAAATAAGATTTGATTTTTTATAAGCGTAGGTTAAAGGAGATTGGATAATATAAAAAATAAGGTCATCTCTTTATGGAGACAACCTTTGTAAACCGAGTGACCCCGGAGGGGCTCGAACCCTCGACCCAATGATTAAGAGTCATTTGCTCTACCAACTGAGCTACGGAGTCTTTAACTTTTTTTGTTTGCGAGTGCAAAGTTAATTCAAAATTTTAAAATGCCCAAATAAAATAGAATTAATTACGTTTTTTTTGTAACTTTGCAAATAAAATATAAGGTGAATTGTTAGAATTTTCTAAATAAAAACGATTCTGTAAATTATCTTCAGTAAATAAAAAATTAAAAGTTCTATAAATATAAAACGATGCAACCAATAGCTTTATATCCAAAATTGATAATAGATGCACTATGCACAGTGCGTTATCCGGGTAATGGAAAGAATCTTGTAGAAAATGAAATGGTCGAAGATGACATCAGAATTGAAGGACGTAAGGTGACATTTTCTTTGATTTTTGAAAAACCTACAGATCCATTCGTAAAGAGTGTGGTAAGAGCTGCGGAGACAGCTATATTGACCTATGTGGCATCGGATGTAGATATAAAAGGTAATATATCAGTAAAATTTAAAAAGCCTATAAAAGAAAAACCTGTCAATCCGCTTGAAGGAGTAAAAAACATAATAGGAATATCTTCCGGTAAAGGAGGAGTAGGAAAATCTACAATAGCATCCAACCTTGCAGTGGCACTTGCAGCTAAAGGTTATAAAGTAGGACTTTTGGATGCCGACATTTTTGGTCCGTCAGTGCCTAAAATGTTCGGAGTGGAAGACGAACAATTGTTTATAGAAGAAATCAACGGAGTAAACAAAATAATACCAATAGAGCGTTTCGGAGTAAAATTATTGTCTATAGGCTTTGTAGTAGATAAAAACAACGCTGTATTGTGGAGAGGAGGAATGGCTTCAAACGCATTACGACAACTCATTTCAGAAGCTCAGTGGGGAGAATTGGATTATTTTTTGATAGATATGCCCCCCGGTACATCAGACATTCATTTGACTTTAGTGCAGACATTGCCTATAACCGGAGTTGTAGTGGTAAGTACGCCTCAAGAAGTTGCTCTTGCAGATGCGAGAAAAGGTATAGCAATGTTTACTTCCGACAAAGTTAATGTACCAATACTCGGATTGGTGGAAAATATGGCATGGTTCACTCCGCAGCAACATCCGGAAGAAAAATACTTTATATTTGGAAATGGCGGATGCAAACGACTTGCGGAGGAAATGAATGTGAAATTATTGGCACAAATTCCACTTGTGGCAGATATATGTGGCAACGGAGATGCCGGCACACCTGCAGCATTAGGTATGACAGCTTCCGGCGAACCGGCAGGAGCAACTCCAACAGTAAATGCATTTTGGCAATTGGCACAAAATGTGGTAGAATCGATAGATAGTCGCAACGATTCGCTTCCACCGACTGAAGTAGTTAAAGTTCATTAAAGGTAGGTTTTATTTATAGAACCTACCTAAATAATCATCCTCAAGATTAAACTTAAAAAATGCGATTTTTATTTATAGGTGATTATTCTAATTTTCATGTCAATCTTGCCCGAGAACTACGAAGGCGAGGATGTGAAGTTGTGGTCATATCGAGCGGTTCGAAATGTATGGATACCGAAAGAGATATAGACTTACCACGTCGTCCCGGTATTATCGGGGGATTAACCTATATAAACAGATTATTTGGATTATTACCACAACTTAGTGGTTATGATGTGGTTCAACTGATAAATCCTAATTTTTTAGAGTTAAAGCCCGGAAAAATCAGATATTTTTTTAAAGAACTTCGCAGAAGAAATAAATTAGTGTCATTGTCGGTGGCCGGTTCGGACCCTATGATAGTGGATAGTATGTGCAATTCAGATAAATTGCGATATTCGGAATATAGGGTAGGAAAAAAATTATCACCATTTGCCGCAAGTGAAGAAAATGATTCTCAAAAGTGGTTGACACCATTGATGAAAAATTATGCTGACTACATTTATTCGAATGTCGATGCGGCAGTGTCGTGTCTTTATGAATATCATTTGGCGGTAGAAGAAAAACTTGGCAACAAATTAGAATATATAGGAATTCCGATAGACACTGAAAACATAGAATTTAGAGAGCCGGATATAACGGGAAAAATTAATCTTTTTGTCGGTATAAAGTCGGAAATGAAATTGTTTAAAGGTACCGATATTTTACTTGAATTGGCACAAAATTTACATAATAAATTTCCGGAAAAATGTACGCTTACAGTGGCAGAAAATCTCCCATATAACGAATATATATGCAAACAAAGAGAAGCTCACATAGTGTTTGATCAAATCTATTCGTATACTCCTGCTACTAATGCTTTAGAAGCCATGGCAATGGGAAAAACCGTCGTTAGTGGTGGCGAACCGGAATATTATGATTTTATATCAGAAGAGAGTTTACGACCGATAATAAATGTAGTTCCGCATGATACGGATATATTCGAACGTCTGTCTGCAATCATAAAAAATCCCGAAATATTAAAAGAAAAAGCCACAGAGGGAAGAAAATTTGTGGAACGACACAATGATAGCTCAACAGTGGTAGATAAATATATGAAACATATCACAAAAATTCTTGCAAAAAAATGAGAGCGGAGATAGCGAAATTAGATGTGCTGATATGTACTTACGGAAAAGAAGGAATAGAAAGAGTGAGTGCTTCGAACCACCCGGACGTAAAAGGTGTGAGATACGTTGTGTCGTGGCAAATAGCTGACAGAGAAGCAAAAATTCCTGAGAATCTTAAACGCGAAGATTTTGAAATATTCATTTCCGATAGTAAAGGATTAAGTCTGAATCGCAACATTGCATTGACATATTCTTCAGCACCTCTATCGCTAATAGCCGATGATGATGTGGATTACACATCCGAACAATTGAAACGAATCATAGAATTATTCAACGAAAATCCGACAACAGATTTAATAACATTCAAATATCTGTCATCGGAAAAATACACCAAAAACTATCCTTCACATTCATTCAATCTGAAAGAATCACCCAAAGGTTATTTTGCAACATCATTTGAAATAGCGTTCAGAACACAAAAAATAAAAGATTCGAAACTTCAGTTTAACGAAAACTTCGGAATAGGAGCTCCGGTGTTTTGTTGCGGTGAAGAAGATATATTTATAAGAGAAGCGATTGGAAAAGGGGTGGAATGTAGATTTTTTCCTGAAATATTATGCACTCACATGGGATCTACCACATCCGATAGAGTATGGAATTCACCTAATTATCTGATGACAAAAGGAGCAGTGGTCTATCACGCATCACCAAAGAAACACATAATAAGACTGATAATACAAGGATTGCGGTCGCAATTTTCCGGAAAAACATCCTTTTTCAGATTTATGCACTACACGCTAAAAGGGGTCAGTTATGCTCGTCAACACCAAGTATTCGCACCCCGAAAAAAATAGAATTTATAACTGTTAGCTTTGCTTATATAAATTATAACAATTTATATAACCGACCTTACAATAGAATGTATCTGTAAACACAATAAAAAAGTGATGCAGATACATATTTTTTTAACCGAACAATAAAAATTTATGCCGTATTTACTATAACCATGTCGTAGAATTTTGAAATTTGCAAATGTAAAAAAAAATAAGTAACTTTGTATGCTTTAAAAATGCAAAAAAACGATGGCAGAAGAAAACGAAAAAAAATATGAAGCCGGTAATATTCAAGTCCTTGAAGGTCTTGAAGCAGTAAGAAAACGCCCGGCAATGTATATAGGTGATATATCGGGACGAGGTTTGCACCATTTGGTGTATGAAGTGGTCGATAATTCAATAGATGAAGCTTTAGCAGGATTTGCCGACAATATAGAAGTAACCATACTTGAAGACAATTCGATAAAAGTAGTGGATAATGGGCGTGGTATCCCTGTAGATATGCACGAAAAAATGAATAAACCGGCATTGGAAGTGGTGTTGACAGTGCTGCATGCCGGTGGTAAATTCGATAAAGGTTCTTACAAAGTATCCGGCGGTCTTCATGGTGTCGGTGTAAGCTGTGTGAATGCTTTGTCGGATTACCTTAGAGCCGAAATTCATCGCGACGGCAAAATTCATATGCAAGAATATTCATATGGCAAGCCGACAAGTGAGTTAACTGTAATTGGCGAAACCGATCACACCGGTACAACTATCATTTTCCACCCTGATGCAGGAATCTTCACCGAAACAGTCTATAGCTATGAGACATTGGCAAACAGATTGCGTGATTTGGCATATCTCAATGCAGGAATATCGTTGACATTGACAGATATGCGAGAAAAAGATGAAAACGGAGTGGCTCGTAGCGAAAAATTCTATTCAGAAGAAGGATTAAAAGAATTTGTAGCATACATCGATAGCAACAAGGAACACCTTATCGATGATATAATTCATATCAACACCGAAAAAGGCGGTGTGCCTGTTGAAGTGGCTATGACCTACAACACTTCTTTCAACGAAAATATCTATTCGTATGTCAATAATATCAATACCATAGAAGGCGGTACGCATCTGACAGGTTTTCGTCGCGGATTGACTATGACATTGAAGAAATACGCAGAAGACAATAAGATGCTCGAAAAGCTCAAAATAGAATTGTCGAAAGAAGACTTCCGTGATGGTTTGACAGCAGTGGTTTCGGTCAAAGTAATGGAGCCTCAGTTTGAAGGTCAAACAAAGACCAAACTCGGTAACAACGAAGTCATAGGAGCTGTACAATCGGCTGTTAGTGAAGCACTTCGCTATTATTTGGAAGAACACCCGAAACAAGCTAAAGCAATTGTAGAGAAAGTGGTCTTGGCAGCACAAGCTCGCCACGCAGCCTACAATGCCCGAATGAAAGTGCAGAGAAAATCTCCATTATCAGGTGCGGGTTTGCCCGGAAAATTGGCAGATTGCAAAAGTCGTGATGCTGCAGCATGTGAATTGTTCTTAGTCGAAGGGGATTCTGCAGGCGGTTCTGCAAAATCAGGACGTAATCCGAATTTCCAAGCGATTCTTCCTTTGCGAGGTAAAATTCTTAATGTGGAAAAAGCAATGGACCACAAAGTGTTTGAATCGGAAGAAATCGTAAATATGTTTAAGGCTTTAGGTGTTACAATCGGCACAGAAGAAGATGCTAAAGAGCCAAATATGAGCAAACTACGCTATCACAAAGTAATTATAATGACCGATGCCGATGTCGATGGTGCTCATATTGCTACTCTCTTGATGACTTTCTTCTTCCGCAGAATACGCCCGATAATCGACAACGGATATTTGTACATCGCAACTCCCCCATTGTATAAATGCACTGTCAAAAGCAATAAGAAAATACAAGAATATGCTTGGGACGAACAACAAGTACAACGATTCGTCGAAACTCAATGTGGAGGCGACCGTAGCAAGCTCGTTCTGCAACGCTATAAAGGTCTTGGTGAAATGAGTGCAGAACAGTTGTGGGAAACTACTATGGACCCGGAAAACCGTATGCTTAAGCAAGTTACATTGACAAATGCTGCAGAAGCCGACAGAGTCTTTGCAATGTTGATGGGTGAAGAAGTGGCTCCTCGTAGAGAATTTATAGAAAGCCACGCTTCTTACGCAAATATTGACGCTTAATTCACAAATTCAGATATATCTCAGCTATGCTCTCCGCCATCGGAGAGCATTACTTTTTTATCCCCTCAAAATTTTACCATCACCAATATATAACTAAAGCCGTTTCGGTCGAAAAAGTGTATTTTTGCACTCAAGCTAATATGAAATACGATGCTGAAAAGAAAAATTGAGTCAGTTTTGGTTGAGTGGAAAAACTCCGGATCCAAGAAGCCACTTGTAATAAAAGGTATTCGCCAATGCGGAAAGACATACATTGTTCAAAATCATCATTGTTGAATTCATCGAGAGTAGGAATAAAATTATTGCATATCAAATAAATCAAATCATATCAAATGCATTTTTTTGATAGCAAAGTTAAAAATTCCAGGAAAAATATATACATTTGCAAATCTAAATAGTAGTTTCGGATAAAGATAGTATTTGATAAATCGTAATGAAGCCAAGATTGAAAAATCGGATAATAATATTATTACTTTTCGTGGTAGTGGGAGTAATATGGTTTGCATTTTTCAACCGAAAGCGAATATGTGAACCCAAAGTCGATTTGACATCACAAGTTGAAACGGGCGATTTAGTGTTTAGTGTCGGAGAATCGGTTAAATCCGATATTGTAAGATTTTTCGGGGATGACCCGGATTGTGAATATTCACATGTAGGTATAATCATTAAAGATGCCGATAACAAATCTTACCGCATTGTGCATATGTCGAGCGATTTAGGGGTAATAGCTTCGCAACGTGTAGAAGATTTTGTCAAAACAGCCGATTCATCGAGATTGGGATTTCATCGCTTTCGCAAGCCGATTGACAAAAATAGAATAGCAGCGATAGTCGATTCGCTTGTCGTGATGAATAAATTGTTTGATAATGCTTTCAATATGAAAGATGACACAGATTATTATTGTACGGAATTTGTCTACAAAGTGTTGAGAGATGCCGGATCTGAAATTTACAACGATATAAAGTTTGACAGAGAGCTTTTCCCCGATGTATTGGCATCCGACAACTTGATGTATAAATATGCCGGCATAGAATAAAAAATTAAAGAAACTGAAATAATAATCTCACAGTATTCAATTTATAGAACTTGTATTAAATAAACATTTTAACAACATTAAAAATTGTAATTATGGATGAATTGAAAAAATTTTTGACACAAAAGAATTCTAAAATGATTCTTTTAGTGTGCTGCGGACTTTGTCTATTATTCTTCTTCTTACCTACAATTTCGATAATGGGCAAAAGTAACGTATCGGCATTGAAGTGTTTAACATCCGATTTTGCCGAAGGATGGTGGGCATTGTTCTTTTTGATTTGCCCTGCTGCCGCAGGCTTTCTGGCATGGCAAGCTAAAAAAGTTGAGCCGATACCGGGGTATATTCTTGCAGTGGCAGTGGTGCTTTTCTGGATATTTTCAAACGAATTATTAAGCCTTACCGGTTTAGGTTGGTTTTATGTAATCGTTTCAGTAGTGGCGATTGCAGTGCCTTTCTTGGCTTCAAAAGAATAATTTTTGTAAAGATTTTATAGATGTAAGGGACTCGACAACTTTTTCGCTGTCGAGTTTTTTTCATCTAAGACATTATTGTAAATAACAGGAAAGATAACGGGTGAGATATATAAATTTGCAACTTAGCAATAAATCTCTTAACTTTGTTGCTATTAATCAACGACAATAAATACTTACTATATGTTGCGAAAATTAAGAATCTTCATCTCTTTGATTTTTTTATCAGCCATTACATTTTTGTTTCTTGATTTCACAGGATTGGCTGCAACATGGTTTGCATGGATGGCAAAATTGCAATTCATCCCGGCAGTATTAGCACTCAATGTCGGAGTAATTGCATTAATTGTGGTGCTGACACTGTTATTCGGGCGTCTCTATTGCTCGGTGATATGTCCGTTGGGAGTGATGCAAGATGTGGTGTCGTGGATTCGCTCACGTTTTAAAAAGAACAGATTCAGATATTCCATGCCTCATACTTGGCTTCGTGTCGTAATGTTGGTATTGTTTATTGTGTCGTTAGTAGCCGGATTGAATATTATAGTGGCATTGCTCGCTCCTTACACAGCGTACGGACGAATGGTGGCCTCATTGCTGCAACCTCTATGGCTTTCTGCCAACAATATGCTTGCCGACTGGGCAGCTCAACACAATAGCTATCAGTTCTACTCAGTGGATGTTTGGATTAAAAGTATGCCGGTGATTATCATTTCTGCCGTTTGGTTGATGATAATAATAGTAATGGCATGGCGTGGAGGACGCACCTATTGCAATTCGATTTGTCCGGTTGGGACATTACTCGGTTTCATCTCACGTCATTCTCTTTTCCGCCCTGTAATCGACACATCCAAATGTAATTCTTGCTCTTTGTGTGAAAGAAATTGCAAATCGCGATGCATAAACTCAAAAGAACACACCATAGATGGTTCAAGATGTGTAGCATGTTTTGACTGTCTGTCAAAATGCCGACAGGGTGCAATTTCATTCCGTCCGGTATGGAGTAAAAAGCAAACAGATTCCAAAGAGCAAACAGATGAAAATCGTCGCGGATTTCTTACGATTGTCGGAATGGTGGCTGCATCGTCTGCATTGGCAAAAGTGCAAAAGAAAGTAGATGGCGGATTGGCTGTAATCGAAGATAAAATCAATCCGCAACGTGCCACAAAAATAGTGCCTCCCGGTGCTGTCAGCATAAAGCATTTTGAAAACCATTGCACCGGATGTCAGCTTTGCATCACAAAATGTCCGAATTCGGTGCTTCGCCCTTCATCAAAAGGTTTGCTCTCAATGATGCAGCCGGAGATGCAATACGACCGCGGATATTGTCGCCCGGAATGTACGGCATGTTCCGATGTGTGTCCTGCCGGTGCGATACGTCCGATAACAAAAGCTGAAAAATCGGCTATACATATAGGTCACGCTGTGTTGATACCTAAAAATTGTGTTGTGGCTACAGATGGTGTGGAATGTGGTAATTGTAGTCGCCACTGCCCTGTCGGTGCAATTATAATGGTGGAACACACCTTTGCCGATGGCATACGCAAAATCCCTACCGTAATAGAAGAAAAATGCATCGGATGTGGTGCTTGCGAAAATCTCTGCCCGGCACGTCCGTTCAGTGCTATTTACGTCGAAGGAAATGAAGTTCACAGAATCGGTTAAATATATGTTCCTATTATGAAAGACAATAAAAATAATATAGATCGCAGAGAATTTTTAAAACGCCTGTCTCTCTCGGCGGCTGCGGGCACAGTTCTGCTCTCAGGATGTAAATCCGCCGACAATCAGGATAATAACGAAATTGTAGGTGCTACACCTCTCTCTGTGCCGGATTCGGGGATGACTTATCGTAAAAATCCAAAAACAGGCGAAGAAGTTTCTCTTCTCGGTTACGGATGTATGCGTCTGCCGACTATTGCCTCAACTTCTGCTCGTGAAAGTGAAGAGGAAATCGACCAAGAACAAGTGAATCGGTTGGTGGATTATGCTTTAGAGCATGGTCTGAATCTGTTTGACACAAGCCCGGCGTATTGCAAAGGTAATTCCGAAAAAGTAATGGGTATGGCACTTTCTCGGCACCCCAGAAATAAATATTTCCTTTCGACAAAACTTTCCAATTTTGCTCCACAGACTTGGGGATATAAAGAGAGTGTCGAAATGTATAGAAATTCGCTCCGCGAACTGAAAACCGACTATCTCGATTATTATTTACTGCATGCCATTGGTGGTAGCGACCAACAAAACGGCATCGATGCAATGCAAATGCTTCATAAACGCTACATTGATAACGGTGTGCTCGATTTCCTTTTAGAAGAACGCAAAGCCGGCAGAATACGAAATCTCGGGTTCTCCTACCATGGCGATATCAAGGTGTTCGACTATCTGCTGTCTCAGCACGATAAGTACCATTGGGATTTTGTGCTGATTCAAATGAACTATCTCGATTGGCAACATGCCAACGAATTGAATCCGGCTAACACGAATGCAGAATATCTGTATGCCGAACTCGATAAACGCCAAATACCTGTTTTCATTATGGAACCTCTACTTGGCGGAAGGCTTGCTAATGTCCCCGATGACATCGCTCGACAGTTCAAACAACGCGAACCTTCAAAAAGCATTGCTTCGTGGGCATTCAGATTTGCAGGTACGCCTGATCGTGTGTTGTGTGTGCTTAGCGGCATGACTTATATGGAACATCTGCAAGACAATTTGTCAACATATATGCCGCTAAAACCAATCTCCCAAGAGGAACACGATTTCCTTATGCACACTGCTGATTTGATGGTGAAATATCCCACAATCCCTTGTACAAACTGCAAATATTGTATGCCATGCCCCTACGGCATTGACATCCCGGCGATTTTCGCTCACTACAATACTTGTGTCAACGAAGGTAACATAACTGATTCTTCCGACGATTCCAACTATGTTGCCGCCCGTCGTGCTTTCCTTATAGGCTACGATCGCTCTGTCCCTCGTCTGCGACAGGCTGCTCATTGCATCGGTTGCGGAAAATGTATATCCCACTGCCCTCAAAACATCATTATCCCGGCTGAAATGCAACGTATCGATAAATATGTCGAACAGCTTAAACAAAATAAATAAATCTCAATTGTATAAACATTTTAATTCATATAGATTATGTCAATATTATTGCTTTTTGGTAACTTCGGTCTGGCAGAAATCCTTATTATCGCACTCGTGGTGCTTTTGCTTTTTGGTGGTAAAAAAATTCCCGAATTGATGAAAGGTATAGGCAAAGGTGTGAAATCCTTCAAAGACGGTATGAATGGAATTGACGAAAATAAAGGCGACGACAACTCCAACGAATGCACAACAAGAAAAAAATAAATCCGACGGAATATAAATCTTTTTGGCAACACTTAGACGATCTTCGCTCCTCAATTATAAAAATTCTTGGAGCAATTGTCGTCTTTGCCATTGTGGCATTCTGTTTCAAAGATTTATTATTTGATTTTGTACTCGCACCCAAAAATCCGGACTTTCTCACCTATTCACTAATTGAAAAATTATCTTCAATCCTAAGGGTGGACGACTACGCCGACGGATTCTCCGTCTCCCTAATCAACACCGGATTGTCGCGACAATTCTTGATTCACATCAGAATAGCTTTCATAGCAGGCGTTTTCCTTGCATCACCCTACATCATTTTTAAAATATTCCAATTCATCAACCCGGCATTATACCCCTCAGAAAAGAAGATTACAATCAAAATCACTTCTGTGGCATACATAATGTTTATGCTCGGTGCGGCAACAGCTTATCTGATTATATTTCCGTTCACATTCCGATTTCTCGCCTCCTATCAAGTGTCGCCCGATATTCCCAATCTCATAACATTAGATTCCTACATCGACACGCTCCTAATGCTATCCTTATTGATGGGAATCATCTTCGAACTCCCGATATTAGTCACAATGTTCGCTAAAATCGGCATCATAAATGCCAAAATTCTCAGTCGCTACCGTCGCCACGCAATAGTGGCAATTCTAATCGTAGCAGCCATCATAACTCCCACCTCCGACCCGTTTACGCTCACATTGACCTCATTGCCAATTTACCTCCTGTTCGAACTCTCAATCCTCCTAATCCGCCACAAATCCTAACCCTCTCACTCCAAATCAATTAACTTGTTTTTCTAATTCTTTGATTCTTTCGTTAACGTAATCTAATAAAAGCTTTGTATTTCATGGTAGTGGGATTTCTGTTTGTTTGTCAAAAAAGGTGTTTATTTGCCGGTGATGAGTGATTTGAGGTTGTTGAGGGTGGTCAGGGCTTGGAGCGGGGTAAGGTTATTGATGTCGAGATGCACTATTTGGTCGCGGATTTGAGCCAGCAAAGGGTCGTCAAGTTGGAAAAACGATAGTTGATAGCCGTCGCGGTTTGTAGCGATATTTTTGACTTCGGCTTTGCTGATTTTTGGTTCGGATGTCGGATTTTCTGTATTGTCTGCGTTGATTTCTTCGCGACGATTTGTCTCTTCCAATTGTTTTAGCACTTGGTTGGCACGATGCACGATTGAAGGTGGCATTCCGGCAAGTTTTGCTACATGAATTCCGAAGCTGTGAGCACTGCCTCCGCGTTGTAGTTTTCGCATAAACACCACTTTTCCGTCCACTTCTTCGACCGACACGTTGAAATTGGCAATACGGCGGAATGTGCGTTCCATTTCGTTGAGTTCGTGATAATGGGTAGCGAAAAGCGTTTTGGGATGGAAATGAGGATTTTCGTGTATATGTTCCACTATGGCCCAAGCTATTGAGATGCCGTCGTAGGTGCTTGTGCCTCGTCCGAGTTCGTCGAATAGTATCAGACTGCGTTCGCTCATATTATTGAGAATGGCAGCGGCTTCATTCATTTCGACCATAAAAGTGGATTCACCTAAAGAGATATTATCGGAAGCTCCGACGCGTGTGAAAATCTTATCCACCAATCCGATAGAAGCGGCTTGAGCCGGCACAAACGAGCCAATTTGAGCCATAAGTGTTATTAGGGCAGTTTGTCGCAACAGAGCTGATTTACCACTCATATTCGGACCGGTAATCATTATTATCTGTTGCGAATCGTTGTCGATACGAATTGAATTGGAGATATAAGGTTCGCCCGGTGGCAATCGACGTTCGATTACGGGGTGACGTCCTTCGGTTATTTTGATTTCCAACGAGTCATTGACATCCGGGCGGCAATAGTTGTAGTCTTGAGCAGCTTGTGTGAATGATAGCAGACAGTCGATTTGTGCTATTGCGAAGGCGTTGGCCTGTATGGCAGGGATATATTCTGCGACGGCGGCAATCAGTTCGTTAAAAATTCGGGTTTCGATAATGCTGATTTTGTCTTGTGCCCCCATGATTTTCTCCTCATATTCTTTGAGTTCGGGGGTGACATAGCGTTCGGCACTGACGAGGGTCTGTTTTCTAATCCAGTCGGCAGGTACTTTGTCTTTATGAGTGTTACGCACTTCAATGTAATAGCCGAAAACATTGTTGAAGCTGATTTTAAGCGAAGAAATTCCGGTGGCTGCGGTTTCACGTTCCACAATGTGGTTTAGATAGTCTTTTGAAGAAGATGCCAACATCCTTAAATCGTCGAGTTCATCATCCACTCCGGCAGCGATGAAATTTCCGCGTGACACAATAGCCGGGGCATCATCAATAAGACTATTTCGGATTCTGTCGGCAATCAGTGAGCAAGGGTTTATACGGTCGGAAATAAGGTTGAGCTGAGCCGATTCGGCAGCAGAAAGTGTTTCCTTTATCGGGGCTATTGCAAGGAGAGCATTTTTGAGTTGTACAAGTTCGCGAGGGCTTACTCTGCCTACTGCCACTTTCGATGCTATTCGTTCGATATCGCCGACACAAGGAAGCAGTTCCGACAAGCGTTCTCGGCATTGTGGGTCGCGAAAGAAGTATTCCACGCAATCCAGTCGATCGTTGATGCTTGTAGTGTCGCGAAGCGGAAACACTATCCATCGTCGCATCAATCTTGCTCCCATCGGTGTGCAAGTTTTATCCAAATAATCGATAAGGCTGTGGCCGTCGTCGCTCATAGAATTGATAAGCTCGAGATTTCTGACGGTAAATCGGTCAAGACGCACGTATTTATCTTCGTCGATACGTCCTAATGAAGTGATGTGAGCAATGTTTTTATGCTGTGTGGAATCTAAATAATAAAGCAACGAGCCTGCGGCTATTATAGCCTGTGGCATATCTTGTACTCCAAAACCTTTCAGATTTGAAGTTTGAAAATGCGATGTCAGACGCTCTTCTGCCGCTTGTGAAGTATAGATCCAATCATCGAGTTCAAAAGTGAAATACCTTCCGGTGAAAGTCTGTTCGACAAATTGACGTAAACCTCTCATTATCAACACTTCTTTCGGGGAAATATTTGTGAGAAGTTTCTCGATGTAGTCAGCTGAACCTTCGGCACAAAGGAATTCGCCGGTAGATATATCGAGAAAAGCCACACCTATTTGATGTTTACCGAAATGAACGCCGGCTAAGAAATTATTCTCTCTATTGTTAAGAATGTTATCATTGATGCTGACCCCGGGTGTAACAAGCTCAGTGATACCTCGTTTCACAAGTTTTTTTGTCAATTTGGGGTCTTCAAGCTGTTCGCAAATCGCCACTCGTTTGCCGGCTTTGACCAATCGTGGCAGATAGCTGTCGATGGCGTGGTGAGGAAATCCGGCAAGCTCAACATGTTGAGCCGAACCATTTGCTCTACGCGTCAGTGTGATTCCGAGAATTTCAGATGTCGCTATGGCATCTTCCGAAAAAGTCTCGTAGAAATCGCCCACTCGAAACAATAATATCGCATCGGGATGCTTTGCTTTCATCTCAATATATTGCTTCATTAAAGGTGTCTCTACTATTTTCTGTGCCATTGTTTTTTCTCTTTTGGTGGTTCCGGTGATTTTCTGATTTGGAGTCCTTGAAATATTTATTGAATATTAGGGACTTCGGTTGGCTCCATTTGAATGGAGTTTGCAAATTCAAAGTTACGAAAAAAATAATGATTTGCAAAATTATGTCAAGACAAATAAAACATTACTTGCCGTCAATTCTCTTTCATTGATTTTTGTGTTAATACATTGCCGGTGGTATTGTAGTGCAAAATAACTGAAGTCAGGGTTCAATTTATAGTACCGCCCTGAAGTCATTTAAAACAGAGCGAACCGAGCCAACGCCCGATTCGCCCTTATTTATTTACACAAATTCTACGTTTATTTCCCTGCTTGAATGAATATGATTTCGGCTACTTCATAGTTATCGCCGAGATTCTCTACTTTTACTTTGATTTCTCTTTCTGCTCCGGTGTTTTCTGCAACGACAAACTTCAAGCTGCTATTTTGGTCGCCGGTAGCTCTATGTTTGTATGTGATTGACAGATAATCAGAGTTGTAAATATGGCGTATATATTCAAAATCATCCTCTTCATAGTTTTCCGTTGTCTCTGAGAGTTGGATCGGATTGTTATCGACTAATATTGTTGCATCAGGACAAAGCTTCATCTTTTCATACATTTGATATTCTGAAGATAAATTCATTTCTATCGAAGTGGCAGGAATAAAGATTTTGTAAGTTCCTCCGTCTGCATAACGTGTGATTTCCACTCTGTAGCCGTTGAATGCTCCCCACGTAAAATCGAGAAATTCATCCGTATCTCCCTGACGTTCCGCATCTGTACGGGCATCCGTATAGACCACCATATCGTTATAATATGGATTTTCCGGTTCATCATTATCGTCGCAACTTACAGCGAAGCCACAGCCTACTATCACTATTGCCAAATATGCTAAAAATTTATTTGCTTTCATACTTTAAATTTTAGGCAGGTTTAAAAATTGTACCTGCGAAGTTATTATTTGTAAATCGGTAGTGTTATCATTCTTGCCCTTGTTGAACGAAAATCATATTAATACCAATGCTGACCGGAGCATCTTCACGAATGTATACGCTCATTTTTCGTTCTTTTTTATCGGGATTAGGTGCGATAGTAAATTCTAATTCTTCCGGTGCGAGGTGGTCAATGGTCAGATAATCGTTTGACTTTGAAAAATAGTACCAACTGCCGGAAGAGTTTTCATTCCCTAAATTTTGTTCTTCAAAAGGGATGACAGTGTCGCCCATTTCCAAGTCCGATACGATAAACCAATTGTAGCCGGGCTGGTCGGTAAGTGTCAATTTACCTCCTTCAGCGGGAATAAACACTTCGTAGGAATAGCCACCGTCGTAGTATGTCAAAATTGTGCTATAATCGTAAAAACCTTCCTTTTCAAAAAGTAAAGGCTGTCCGCCACCG
This sequence comes from uncultured Sangeribacter sp., assembly GCA_964524385.1. Classification (GTDB taxonomy): domain Bacteria; phylum Bacteroidota; class Bacteroidia; order Bacteroidales; family Muribaculaceae; genus Lepagella. The sequence goes on along the minus strand of CAZGEX010000012.1, from coordinate 2,128 downwards.
GTTGTTTGAGACTTATCTTCAGATATAGTGTTTATAAAAATAAACTGTGTAGTATTGTAGGGGTCATTGATACGCGGATCTGTCGGTTCGTCGTTATCATCACAACTTACAGCGAAGCCACAACCGACTGCAGCTATCGCCAAATAAGCTAAAAATCTTCTTGTCTTCATGTCTATCTCTATTAATATTAATTAAATTGTTAAATGCTATTATAATCAGTCTGCAGGCATAGCCTTAACTGGAACTAACGCACCGATATATTTACAATTGAAATAATAATTAAAATTGAATACATCCGGATTTGTATCATACTCGTCTTTTTCGATTATATCGTGGTAAAAGCGATTATCATTTGCAAAGTAAAAATATCCATTACTTTTTCCTCCCCATCCCCACACACAATGATAAAGGTAATCTTCGTATACATATTGTACATGTGTTCCTGTTGTGTACTGATTGATATAAAGCAACCATCCATCAATTACCCATGCGTGTCCGCCTGGGGAATTTTCTTCTGGATCGTCTCGACCATCTATAAGTACCGGTGTTGCTGGATAATTTGAATTATATGTACCTGAAAGCATAAGACGAATATTCTCTTCAGAAAATGTTGTTAAATTTTCACAAATGTATCCCATATTTGTAAATGTCGGATAGTATCTACTTGGAAATGCACTGCTTCCGTTTCCATTTGCTTCTCCATAATTTCCATATCGTATATTTAAATTTTCCGGATTACCAAGAGAGCGTAGGAAATGTGCTACCATATCGTCATCTTGTCCGTTTTTCATAGCATCCCATTCATAATAGTATCCGTCATAGTCTAATGGCCATTCATGGTATGCCATAATTTGACCTACTGCAACTGCTGTACATCCAACAATTGCTTGTCTTCCATCTGTCATAAAACAGTATCGATTGTAAGGTGCGTCTTGACTCCAATTTCTCACGTATGAGTTAAGGAGCGGTCCGACCTTTCTTTGAATTCTCAACGTATCAGTCGGTGGTACAATAGGATCTACAGGCGGTAAAATTGGATTTAACGGAAGTGATGCGATTTCGGCTTCTACGCCACGAGCAAACATCGCAAGCCCTTTGTTGTAAACGGTGTCTTCCATATTCAACGAGCCTTCATCGGAAATTGCATACACCGGACGGAGTCGGCTGTCGGCTGAGAGCAAGGCAAATCCGCCGTCGTTTTCGTAGTTGACAAGATAGAGCATCGTGTCGGAATCAGCCGAGCGAGTCGAGGGCGTGGTAAAATATTTCACGCTTGCCACTCTGCGACCTGAACGGGTTTCGGCTTCGCTGATTTGTGAGAGCAGTGTTTCGGCATTGTCTAAGGCATCGTCAAGGCTCACACGATAAGGATTCGCAACTTGCGGAATGTTTTCCGCTTCAGGTGGCGGATTCGGTTCATCCGAACTGCACGCTGCAAACAGCATCGCTATTGCAACAAAAGGTAGTAGTTTCCTTTTCATATCAAGTTGTTTTAGGGTTAATATTTTTTAATTTTGCAGATATACAAATTATATTTCGTAAATACAAGATAAAATGCAATATTGTCCTAAATAATTTTTAGGCATAACCTATTGTAGAGTCCAACAGCAAATCTATTTGTCTTCATATTCTTAAAATCTAAAATGTTAATTTTTAGGAGATTGGATTATTTCAATTTCGACTAATTTACCATAACAGAACCAATAGTCAATAAATTCAATCACAATTTTTCGCTCTGATTGTAATTGATTTTTATTCACTTTTATAGTGACCTTTTCTCCGATAATATGATTAATTTCAAAATAGTCAGTTTTTTTTGGATAATAATTTGTCAATTCTCCTAATATTGGCAGAGGATTTTCATCGAATATTGCGTTTTCATAATAGTCTGTTATATCATAAAGGGATTCATCAATTAATACTTCATTGCTGTATATTGAAGCACTTAAAGTAAATATATGGTCACTATAATCTGTTAATAACTCAATGTTAGCTCCATTTTCATCCACTTCGATCAAATGCTTCTCTTGAATTTTACTAAAATCAAAAAAGGACTCTATTTTTATTGTCTGAGGTTCCGGAGTCGGCGGATTGTCGCTATCATCACATTGCACAAAGCAAATGATAA
>CAZGEX010000011.1:0-56421 GCA_964524385.1 uncultured Sangeribacter sp. | reverse complement strand
GCAGGTGAGATAAATTGATTTGGAGAGATTTTGAGATTTTAAGCGAGGAGGTTTCGAGATTGAGAAAGGAGTATAGCGAGCTATACGACCGACGAAATCGAAGAAAAATGCCGATTAAAAATCAAAAGCGACCAAAAGCCTGCTAAAACAAAAGAAACTGAAATAAAACAACATCGCGACGTTCAATTTATTGAACCTGCCTTATATCATTTTAACTACACACATATATAAAAATAGTTAAAAAATTTCTCATTAAAAATATTTTATTTAATTTTGCCGAATAATTCTTACACAGCAACTAACAACTTTTAAAACAATAATTTATATGAAGAAAATTTTACTCTCTATGGCACTCGTTGCAATGGGTGTCGCTGCAAATGCTCAATGCTATGTAATCGGTGAAGCAGCCGGCAACTCCGGTTGGGCTCCAAATGAAGGTGTCGAAATTCCTGCCACTAACGATGCTGACATCTATTCAGGTCCTATCGAAATCACAGGCAACGGTTATTTCGCTATCGCTAATGCCTTGACTGAAACAGCTGACGATTGGGCTACCTTAAACTCTGAATATCGTTTCGGTCCTGAAGTTAAAGACACTGAAATCGTTCTCGGCGAAACAACTCCTATGATTCACGGAATCGATGCTTCTTGGAAACTCACTCCGGGCAACTACATTTTCACTGTTGACTTCAATGAAAACACTCTCGTTGTTACAGAAGCTGTAGCTCCGGGTGCTTGCTCTTTAGAAGTAATTTTCGATGATGTTAAAGTAGAAAATGGCACTACTGTTGTTTGCAACCAACTTAACATGGAAAAATCATATTTTGACGACGAACCCGACTGGAACGAAGCCACTATCGAGCCTCACGTTGTAATCACTAACATCTCAGACCGAGCTGTTACATTCACTACAACTCGCACAGTTGTTTCTCAACAAGAAGAATCTATTTTCTCGTGGTGCATGGGTAATCAATGCATTAATGCTGACATTATTAAAGGCGAAACTTTAGAAGCCGGTCAATCTTACACAGGTGTACAAGCTCACTTCCAATATACTGCCGCAAACCCTGAAGATGGTCAAAACCCTCTTTACGGTAAAAGCGAATGGGTTATCACTTTAACTAATGATAACGATGCTAACGATACTATCTCTTTCAACCTCGTTTTCGACTACAACGAAAATTCTGCAGGTGTTAACGACATTGAAATCGACAACAACGCTCCTGCTGAATACTACAACTTCCAAGGTGTAAAAGTTGACAATCCACAAAAAGGTCTTTACATAGTTAAACGCGGTAACAAAGTAACTAAAGAATTCGTGAAATAATCCTACTTTAATAATTCACAAAAGAATTATCAAGAGTGTGTTTTTCGGACACACTCTTGTTTTATCAATCATTGAGTCTTCTACCATAAATCAACACTAAACAATCTTGCCATGCGATATATTCTACTATTTTTATCACTATGGATTATATCTCTTAACTCTTCTGCCGATGCTTATAGCATAGTAATCAATGGCTCCGAATTTACTGACGGCGACACTCTATATATCAACCTCACCCCCGGAAAGGAAGGCGGATTCTCTAATTGGGAAGTAATCGAAGACGAATACACCAACTGTTATGCAGATTTCTACATTACATTTAAAAACAAATCAGGCAAACGATTAAAAACCTCCATCAACCGACTGACAGAATCGCAAGCAGAAGGTCATTCATTACAATGGTGTATCGATAATTGCTATTTTTCCGACCTGACAACATTTCCCGTTATATTTACAAACAACTTTCAGATCAGTATGCATTGCATTTTTGCAATCGAAGACACTGACTCTACAGGCGAAAGCCAATGGATTTTCACAATTGGAGAAGGCAAGGTGAACACATCTGACTTCTCTAATCCGGTAGCAGAAATTGTCGACAATGAATCTAAGAAAAGCATCGTAATCCACATATATTATTCCGACCCGGCTGAAATCCACGACATCACATCAGAAACCGAAGCATCCTACTACAATCTTCAAGGTATGCCAATCGCTTATCCTCAAAAAGGCTCATTGTGCATTGAAAAAAGAGGCAATAAGTCATTTAAAAAAATTATACAATAACCAATATACGAAACCGCTCGATTTCATCGTTACTATAATATGCACAATTATCCTCTAATCAGCATCATTATCCCCGTTTATAACGTGGCGGAATATTTACCTAAATGCCTCGATAGCGTTGTAAGACAAACCTACGACAAATTGGAAATTATTGTTGTTGATGACGGATCCACTGACCAAAGCCCGGAAATTTGCGATAAATATGCCTATGCCGACAATCGCATCAAAGTGATTCACAAACAGAATGGAGGTCTTTCCGATGCTCGTAACGCCGGAATAAACATTGCTACGGGCGACTATATCTCTTTTATTGATAGCGACGATTGGGTACACCCGGGATATATCACTAACTTGATAACCAATTGCTCACGCTCAAACGCTCAAATAGCAATCGCAAAATTTATTGCCACGAATGATGACAACTATCCCTGCGAAGACCATATTCTCGTTCAAAAAGCAAAAATTTTATCACCTGAAAATGCGATTTCCGACACCTTGTATCAAAAATCATTAGACAATTCAGCTTGGGGAAAGCTCTACGATGCCCGATTATTCAACAATCTGAGATTTAAAACAGGTATTGGCTACGAAGATTTACAACTGTTTTACAAAATCTATGAGAAAGCAGACAGAATTGTCGCATTCGACACTCCTCTTTATTTCTATCGACTTCGACCGGGAAGCTACCTCAACACCTTCTCTATCCGACGAGCTGATGTCTTAGATATTGTCGATGAAATCGAGAATTATATGCAAAAAAATCATCCATCTCTTCTTAATGCCGCTAAATCTCGCAAACTAAGTGCTAATTTCAACATCATTCGTCTTCTGTCGGCAAACAAAGCGTTTAATGTCGAAATCGAAAAAAGATGTTTTGACAATATCAAACGACTTCGCACCGAGTGTCTGTTTGACCCAAAAGTGAGATTTAAAAACAAAATCGGAATCCTTTTGTCGTTCTTAGGCTACAACTCATTACGATTTATATTCAGCCGGTTTTAACAGAGTCATATCAAATTGTCATCATTACGACTGCATAAGACACCACTCCTATCAACACCCACAACATAACAGCTTGTATCATCGGACGAAATCCAACTTGTTTAATTGTATTGACCGACATGCTTGCTCCTATTGCATACAATACAACCACAAGAAATTTCTTTGCAATATATGCGATGTCGGAATAGATTGGTAACATTACCGATTCAAGCGATGTCGGCGTGTAAGTATTTATTACCATAGCTACTACAAAAAACAATATGAACCATGGAATAGATACTTTTGCTCTTCTACTTGCCACAGATTTTCGAAATAAAAAAGCGGTAGCAAAAGCAAGTGGAATTATCCATAAAGCTCGTGTACATTTTATCAAAGTAGCGATTTCACAAGCCGATGCTCCATACGCTTCTCCGGCTCCGACAACTGACGATGTGTCATGAATCGCTATCGCCGCCCATGTACCGAACTGCTCTTGACTCATCCCTACTAATTCCCCAAGCGGTGGGAATATAAATAACGCTATTGCATTTAATACAAACACCACTCCGAGCGAAACTGCCATCTGATTACTATCTGCTTTTATCACTCCTCCAACGGAGGCTATTGCACTTCCACCACATATTGCCGTACCGGAAGAAATCAGATATGAAATCTTTTCGTCTATCTTCATCCACTTCCCTATCATTACTCCAACTATCATCACTCCGATTACTGACACGATTGTAAACATCATCCCATCGGCTCCGGACGACAACGACTTCTCAAGATTCATTCCAAATCCTAAACCTACCACCGACACTTGAAGCAGATATTTTGATAATTTCTTATTGAATTTAGCACATGGTGTCCCGAATATCAATGCAAACATCAATCCGACAAACAGTGCTACCGGTGATGTTATCAATTCCGTTTCTAACCCGAATACCGACTTAAATGGAATCAATATCACAATCAACAATGTCCAATACAGTATTTTTCGTGCCATTCTAATTTAAATTTAAACGTTTACTCCTACGTTGAAATCGACCAAAAACGTATTCACACGCCTCTTTAAATATCGTAGAGCCTGATATTTTTAGAACTATACAATAGAGTGCCAATCCGACTACTACATCTACACCAAATTGCAATATGTCTGATGCAACATATATACCTATCACCCACAATATCGCCACTATCACTAACGTAAGAATAAAATATGGCAGCATATCCACAATGAATGCTCTTTTTTTGTACCCAACTTTTCGAGACACAAGCCAAAGCATAAAAAGATAAGTTATCACTCCCGCCACCATCTGTCCCCATACAAGCAATTCTAATGATTGCATAAATATCGTTGACACTATTGCCACAAGCACTATTACATCTTTGACTATCTCTGCCAATACCAAACTTTTTGCATACCCCAACGCAAGCAAATAATTATTATATAGATTAGACAAAACCACAAATATCCCTCTTACAGCAAGCAGTTGAAACAAAATGATTGCACTATCCCATTTTGTACCAAACAAAATGTGAAATATCGGCTCCGCCATTATTGCCAATCCCCCCAAAAACGGGAAGACTACAAATGCCGCGAAGCGATTGACCTTACCTATTATTCTACAATATTCTTTTCTATCGCTTTGAAATTTAGATAATACAGGAACAAACGAAGCTGTAAATATCTGAGATAGTGAAGCACTCCCCATTTTACTCCATTTATCGGCCTGAGTGTAATCTCCAAGTGACACAAGATTATAATATGTGCCTATAACAAATGAATATATATTTTGAAACACCGTATTAAGAAACGAACTCGCAAAAACTCCGACCCCGACACGATAAATCTTTCGAAATGACGACTTACAGAAGCCATAATGCGGTATCCAATTTCCGACCGACCACAGCCAAATGGTTTTTATCAATGCCAACGTGATAGATTGCCAAACCAAAGCCCATGCACCCCATGAGTTTAATGCCAACAATATCCCTACTATTCCGGATATTACAAGTCCAAACATATTGGATAATGCTATCATCCTGACATTCATTTGTTTCATTAAACGGTTAGTCTGAACTATCGCCAAACCATTAATTATGAAACATAAAAACATCGTACGTGACAACATTATCAATCGATCGTCTTTAAATATCTCTGATATAAACGGAGCAGCAAACCACAGCACTATATAGACGAACACACTTACCACAAGATTAAACCAAAACACTGTGGAATAGTCCTTTTCATCGGGATTTTTTGTTTGTAATAGTGCAGCCCCAAATCCGCTATCCACAAAAAGTATGGCAAAAGCCTGAAATACAAGTATCGCACCTATAAGGCCAAAATCTTCTTTAGGCAACACATTTGCTAAAACAATGCCGGTTATAGCATACAATATTTGCGATGAAACACGATCTATTGCATTCCATTTGATTGTTCGGGCCGTCTTGAGCTTCAACAACGAGTCTTCACATCCAATATCAATATTTTGCTTACTATCTTCAGCCATTAGTCGGTTTTATCGCTATTCAGCAGAATCCAAACTGATTATATTTCCTCCACCTGATTTCTTTATTGTCTTAGGATCTCCTTTATAATAAATTTTCGTTGAGCCAATTCCTTTGACCTTCAATAAATCCTCCGGCCAACAGCCAATTGATCCTGTACCCAAGATTGAACAATGCACTTCTGTTGCTTTCATGCCATCTGCTTGTATTGTTCCTGTGCCACACATCTTATATTTAGCTTTGGAACACTCTCCGGACAACACCACCGAGCCATTACCTGTGTCGATTTTTGCTTCGACTTCGTGAGCATTAACACCATCTGCCACTATTTTTCCATTACCGACAACCCTTGCCTTAAACTCTGAACCTGACGCTAATTCCTTTATATAGAGCGTACCTTCCGATGTATTTTCTGCTTCACACAAAAATTTAGAATAAACTCGTATCTGTGGCAATTCCAAACTATTCACATAATCTGTTGCAACTTGTATTTTTAACGTGCCTTTATTATTTGTAAAAATTAACGCATCTGCAACTTTATTGTCGCATTCAAAATAGGCATAACCTATTGAATCCGGATGATTTCCATAGACAACATTAATTTTATCCGAAACTTTCAGTTTGTCAAACTCTCCTACTTTCACTCCAAATAAATGTGTCTGTGAATACAAATTCGACGACACCGACAACAATACTACAACAGATAGCAATTTAACAATCAATTTATTCATATAAAAACACATTTAAAGATATTTTTCTTCGATTTCATCGAGGATTTCATTCAACTCGTCAAGTTTATCCGCTCTCAACATTTTGATTCGCATCTCCTTGAAATTTGGTATCCCCTTGAATAACGGAGTCGCCGCAAGATGCCTGCGAATATGCAGTATCCCACGATATTCATCTATACGCTCCACACTCTCTCTGACTTGACGTCGCAGAAGCCCCATCTTTTCATTTATTGTCAGCGGTGTATAGCTACCGGTCGACAAATATTCCGCTATATCGTGGAATATCCATGGAGCTCCGATTGCCCCTCGCCCTACCATTATTGCATCCACATTATATGTATCAAAATTTGACATCGCAATTTCAGGCGTAGTGACATCTCCATTTCCTATCAATGGCAATTTAAATTCTTCCTTGTTTTTCAATGCCCCGATAAGCGACCAATCAGCATTTCCCGTATACATTTGACTTCTTGTACGACCATGCACCGTCAACGCCTCAATTCCACAATCCTGAAGCATAACTCCAAGCTCAGTGATTATTTTATTTTCACAATCCCAACCCAACCGAGTCTTTACCGTAACAGGAATTTTAACCGCATTTACTACTGCCTCTGTGATTTTCAACATCTTTGGTACATCTTTCAGCATCCCTGCTCCCGCACCTTTTCCTGCCACTTTTTTTACCGGACAGCCAAAATTAATATCTAATATATCCGGATTGGCAGCTTCTACTATCTTTGCCGCTTCTACCATCGGCTCTATTTCCCGACCATATATTTGTATAGCGACAGGACGCTCATTATCATTTATCTGCAATTTCCTTGTGGTCGAATTGATATTACGGATAAGTGCATCTGCCGACACAAACTCGGTGTATACCATTTTTGCCCCCATTTCGCGACATATTAATCGAAATGACGGATCTGTAACATCCTCCATTGGTGCCAACATCACCGGACGATCTCCTAATTCTATATTTCGTATTTTCATCTGCGTTATATTGATGCAAAGTTAATGATTTATAGCCGGATATCAATTCCAATTTCTATTAAAATTACATTAGTAGTAATTTTGCCGACTTTTTTACAATCTTTTACTGCTACATTAGAGTTAAAACTGAACAATTATCCGAATTCAGCATCTCTGCTGTTTGTCGAACATCTTCGGCTGACACTGCAGCTATTTGTTTTATCGACCAATCAATATCATGCACTTCTCCATACGACAACAGACTTTTTCCCAAAGATATTGCAAACGACTCCTTATTGTCTGTGCCTATTTGCAATTGTCCCATATACTGCTTCTTTATTGCCTGTAATTGCTTTTCTGACAGCCTATTATCCGCTAATCGGTCCAACTCGTTTCTTATGAGTTTTTTACATGGCTCAATATGTTCACTATCGCATCCAAAATAGATTTGAAACAAACCACAATCACTCATCAGACCTACTGTGGAATCTACCGTATAAACATACCCTTTCCTTTCTCTCAATTCCTGATTTAGTCGAGAATTCATACACGGTCCGCCCAAATAATTATTGAGCAGAAACAACGAATAGCGCCGAGAATCGTATTTACCAAATACTCTCGAACCAACTATTGTATGTGCCTGATGACCGGAATCGTCTATAATCTTGCTAAACGACAAATTCACAACAGGCTCTACTCTATTATTTTGACAAAAAGGATGATGGTATTTCTCAAAATATTTTGCGACCAATCCTTCCACTTTCGCTTCCGATGACGAATCCACTATATAAATCGCCATATTTTGAGGTGTATAGTATTTGTCAAGAAATGCTCTGCAATCACTACTCGACAATCCTCTGACACTTTCTGCATCTCCTAATATATTGTGTCCTATCCCACTTCCGGCATAAATTAAATCCTCAAACTTATCAAACACCGATTCACTTGGGCTATCAAGGTAAGAATTGATTTCATCTATCACTACGTCTTTTTCTTTCTCCAATTCTTTCTCCGGAAAAGAAGAATAACCTACCAAATCCGATAGCAATTCTACCGCTCTCTCTAAATTTCCCTTAGGGAACACTGTATATATTACCGTCTCCTCCTTGCTCGTAAATGCATTCAATTCACCACCAATTCGCTCCATGCGATTGCTAATATGCCACCGACTTCGGTGACGAGTCCCCTTAAATATGGTATGCTCAACAAAATGTGCCAAACCTTGTTTGGCAATATCTTCATCACGACTGCCGACATTTATGGCTACTCCAAAATAGCCTACTGCACCCTTACTTCTATAATGAACACATTTCAAACCATTGCTTAATGTGAAAATATTATAAACGCGAGATAACATATCCTTACCTTTTTAATATCCTATTGCTTGTTTTACTGATATTTCTTACTACGCATATAGCGATTCCGGCTCTAACGACTTTACTATGCAAAGTTACATTTTTTAACCTACTATACCAAATTTAACTTAATCAACAGTCTAATTTTCATCCTATTTTACTTAGATTTATCAAATTGATAGTTTAATATATTTTTTCTTTTTGCAGTTTGATAAAATTTGCGTATCTTTGTGCAAATCAATTAGTAACAACATAATCCATTTCATACCATGACTCGTATTTTACTTATATTCACACTTATATTTTTCTATATAAGTACTTTAGCTCAGCCTCTAAACACTTCTACATCTGTTCAGCTTCCTAATACCGAACTTAAAGAGCTTGACAAAGTACTTAAAGATGCAAAAAAATATGATAGTTCTAAAAAAATAAGAATCGACTCCCTAAAAAGACTATTAATCAACATCAATAACAACAATCCATTTTATAAATGGAAAACGAATATGACTATTGGTGACGAATTCAAAGAATTCAGTTCAGACTCTGCAATGTATTACTACGAAATCGCCGTAAATATTGCAACAAATTCCAATGATACAAACATGCTGCTCGAAAGTCGAATCGCTCGACTAAATGCAATGTCTGCATCCGGAATTTTTACAGAAGCAGAAAAAGAATTAAATTCTCTTTGCCGGCAACAAATGAATGACACTATTGCTATAAATCTCTGGAAAGCAGGACGACAACTATATTCTTACATGAAAAGCTACGTAGAAGGGCATAATCATCTTTACAACTCGTATAATGACATGTTTATGATCTATGACGACAAGTTATTAGAAACCATGCCTAAAACCGACTCTTTTTATCAATTCATTTACGCAGAAAGACTTATCCAAGACGGGAAATACAAAGAAGCCAAACAAGTACTATCTCACTTACTCGAATCACAACCCGACAACTCTAATCTGTATGGCATGGCAGCCTATCAGATGGCAGAAGTATTTAGAAATCAAGGAGACGAAACCCAATACGCAAGGTATCTTGCACTATCAGCTATGAGCGATATAAAGGGTAGTGTAAAAGAAACTTTATCACTCCCGTCGCTTGCAAAATGGCTATACAAACAAGGAGATATTGACCGAGCTTACAGATACATCAACTCATCATTAGAAGATGCAATGGTTGGAAATGCCCGTATGCGTACAGTCGCAATTGCCCAATTCGTACCTATGATTGATGATGCTTACCGACAAAAAATTAATTCATCTCGAGATGAATTAATGGTGTACTTCCTTCTTGTAACATTTCTCCTCGTTTTATCAGGCGTACTGCTATTTTTTGTCATGAAACAAATGAAACGATTAAAAACCGCACAAAAGAAACTTGCAGCAACCAGCCGTATTCAAGAATCTTATATCGGCAATTTTTTAGGTTTATGCTCAATATATGTTGACAAATTAGAGTCTATGAGCAAACTTGTAAGTCGCAAAATATCTGCCGGACAAACTGACGAATTATTAAAATTGGTTAAATCAGGAAAATTTGCAGAAGAGGAAAGTGAAGATTTCTACAAAGTTTTCGACAACGCATTCTTAGATTTATATCCCGATTTCATCTTTGAAATCAACAAGCTACTTCGAGAAGACGAACAAATATCTCTTAAAAAAGATCAAGGTCTACCTACCGAACTGCGTATTTACGCATTTGTACGATTAGGCATTGAAGAAAGCACCAAAATCTCCCAAATCCTACACTATTCAGTAAGCACTATCTATACCTATCGAAACAGAATGAGAAACAAAGCCATCAATAGAGATAGCTTTGAAGAAGACGTCATGAAAATTGGCAGGAATTATTAAGACATACACTATGATATATCCTTATATTTTTTAATTTCTAATGTTTTGAATATAAGCAATTTACAAAAATTACTTCTTATATTCATTCTATAATCAAATCACAATATTTGACAGATCTAAAAAACGATAGTAATTTTGCAATAGAAAATAAAACAGTAATTGTTAGTAAAGGTAATAATTGTTTTCTAAGATAGAAATAAATCGTTTTATGTTAGGTTTGTAGAAAAAGATTTAAAAAATTATGATTCGCAGTATGGCAAGGCTCTTGGGAAAGACTCTTGCCATATTAATTTTATATAGGTCAACACATATCTGACTAACCGACACAAAATAAAATAAGGGCTTAAACACAAATAGCCAATTAAACGCTCACATCGTAACAAAAGCAATTTCCCGGATAATTACTACGAACATAGACATACCAATATTTTCATTGTATTAGCTTAGACCGACCAACAGCCTTTTACACAAGAGAACAACATCCTCCATAACATTAAGCATCAGACACAGTTTGAACAAAAACATCTAAAAATAATCACAATAGAAGAACCGGACTCCAAATATTTTTTAAACCATTTTTCTTGTTCCAATAAAATTAGCACCTCAACAATCAATTTTAAGATTTGTCTTGGTTATATTTTATTCTTTCATTATATTATATTTTTATAAATACAACATCTTAGCATTCAGCATTGTAGATAATTTTCAACTTATATTATTTCTATATTAATATTATATTATTTGACAACACTAAAAAACAGCAGTAATTTTGCATTGTCAAAATAAGAACAGTAATAGACGATAGAGTTTTAGTTAGTATATATAGGTAAAAATTTTAGGTAGAAAAGATTCGTTATTTAAGGAAATTGGTAAATAAATCGTTTATGTTAGGTTTGTAGAAAAAAATTAAATTTTATGATTCGCACTTCAGCAGATTTCTTGTGAAAGAAGTCTGTTTTTGTTTTATAAAAGGTTATCTTGACAAATTAACATCAAAAACATTGAGGTTATTATATAATAGGTCGAATTAATTACAATAAAACAGAACGTCAATACGTTAAACGAATATGAAACTGACATTTTTAATTCCACCGGCATTAGATGGCAAACAACCGGCAGAACGAACTGCAGGTTGCACTCGTGTAGTTTATTTAGCACCGAATATTTACGAATTAACAGTTGTCGCACTGCTTGAAGAATCCGGCTACAGAGGATGCATCCAATATAGAGACTTCATTTACGCAAATGAAAACAAAGAGAGCTTTATTGATTTTTTATCAAATGATAGAAGCGACATTTATTATATTTGGGCTGTAAACCTATCTTTAGACAACGATTCGATGGCATTGGAATTAATTCGTCAATACAATCCGGAGTCAAAAGTTGTATTTATCGGTCCGGGTCCGACCTATTTTACATCCAAATGTCTCAAAAGCGACAAAGATTTTGTAGTCAGAGGAGAACCGGACCTAACAGTACTTGAACTGACAAACGCATTACGCGACGGCACAGAACTATCCGAAATTAAAGGCTTATCCTACATCAAAGACAGCAAATTAATCAACAATCCGTCTCGCCCTTTAATAAAAAACCTTGATACACTTCCCTTACCGGCAAGACACTTTATTGAAGGCAAAAGATATTTTAATCCAAAGTTAAAAGTTGGGCCATACACTACTGCCGTTACATCTCGCAATTGTCCATATCATTGTATATATTGCGTTCCAAGTTCACTTACATTTGCTCGTGAAATAGAATATCGGAAAGAGAATGGAGTTAAGCCTCCTATTTCGTTTAAATCCACTGCTCGCATAGCAGAAGAGATGGACCTAATCGCATCAATGGGCTACAAAGCAGTGGGCTTTATGGACGACAACTTTATATGGAACAAGCAACGCACTCAAGAGATTTGCGAAATCATGAGCAAACATAAATTGCTATGGGGTTGCCAAGCTCGTGTTGATGCGATCACCGATGAAATCGCAGAAATGCTTGGTAAATCCGGCTGTTGCTACGTCGATTTAGGGGTAGAATCTTTTGAAGACGATATACTAAAATACATAAAAAAAGGGATTACATCACAACAAATTTTCTCAGCGATAGAATCTCTAAAGCGACACAATGTGCCTGTAAAATTAAACATCCTTATCGGTTGTTCTCCTCTTGAGACCAAAGAAACCGTGAAACGCACATTGACTACAGCAAAAAAACTCAATGTTGACCAAGTGATGTTCAACATAGTATCTCCGTTCCCCGGCACCGAATTCTACAAACTATGCAAAGAGAATGGGTGGATTGCTACAGAATCAGGTGAATACAGACCAACCGATGTGCAACGAGAGTCAATACTCAACTTTCCTCATTTATCTTCAAAAGATATGGAGAAAATGCTCTATCACAATAATTTATCATACTTCTTATCGCCTAAATTCATTTGGAAACAGATGAAAAGATTTTCATCATGGAATGAATTTACTCACGCATTAAAAGCTTTAAAGATAAAACTATTCGGATAAATATGTGTCCCGAACTATCGATAATTATAATCACGTGGAATCAATATGTAATTCTAAAGCAATGCTTGGCATCGCTTCACGAGATTATGTCGTATGACAATATCGAAATCATAGTTTCAGACAATGGTTCCACCGATGAAACGGTCAATTTTATCTCTTCCAACTACCCAAAAATAAAATTAATCCTTAATGAGTCAAACAAAGGAGTGGCATTTGCACGTAATCGAGGAATCGAATTATCTACCGGCAAAAAAATCTTATTGTTAGACAACGACACTATCGCCAACACATCGGCGATTAGAGGGATGTCAACCTATTTAGACAACCATAATCAAGTCGGTATATGCGGATGTCGACTTATTGATGCTTCGGGAAAGACACAAAAGAGCTTCAAGCCATTTCCGAGCATATCTATTAAAATTAAAAATATTTTGGGATTTAACCAAGATTATGCAAAAATAGCTAATGACGTGATTTTCCCGACCTACATAATAGGTGCATGCCAAATGATTAAACGCGATGTAATCGACAAAATCGGATTACTTGATGAAAAAATTTTCTATGGTCCGGAGGATGCCGATTTTTGTATTCGTTCAAAAAATGCCGGATGGGATGTCGCTTACCTCCCACAATTCAGCATCATTCATCTCTGGCAACGAGCCACTCGCCGCAAGCTTTTCAGTAAACTATCTTTAATGCATATCAAAGCTTTAATTTACTTTTACATAAAACACCGCAGAATTTTCAGTTAAGCCCCTTATTTTGAGAAAGAAGTTCAATATTTTTAAAACACACAAACTCTTTTATACCCAAATCCTACAAAAAATAAAAAAGTTGACTCTTTTCACAAAGAATCAACTATTAACCTTAATCTTATTTAATACTATGAAAAACACTTCGCAAATTTAATTATATTTTTTGAATTATACACATTTCAACCACCATATTGAATCGTTTTAACAATTATTAACTTTGCAAAATCGGTTTTAATCTTCTTTTGTTACTATTTTCGCAGTGCAAATAAGCAGAAATTATTCCCTTTAATATCCATACCACAGAGACAACAACAGGCAACTATGGAAAAGATTTTACAATATATGTGGCAATATCGATTGTGGGGAAAATCAGAGTACACCTTACATGACGGCAGATGCGTACGACTCTTGAATCCCGGTTGTCTAAACTCTAATGCCGGTCCTGACTTCTTTAATGCCAAAATATTTATTGACAATATTGAATGGGCAGGCAATGTAGAGATTCATACTAAGGCTTCAGATTGGTATAAACACGGACACGATAAAAATCCGGCTTACGACAATGTCATATTACATATTGTAGGTATCGACGACACAAAAGTATTTCGAAAAGATGGCACAGAGATTCCCCAAATCACAATGCCTCTGCGTCCGGAATTTACTGAAAAATACATTAATCTCAAGGAGGGAGAGCAATCGATTCGCTGCGCCGAATTCATTAGTCAGTTAAACGAATTACTACTTCACGACTGGTTAGAATCTTTGGCTTGCGAACGTCTTCAAGCAAAAGCAACACGACTTCTTGAAACCCTAAATCAATTTTCAGGAGACTGGGAACAAACTTGCTTTATCACCTTTGCTCGGACACTCGGATTCGGACTTAATAGTGACACATTAGAAATATTAGCAAAGTCCATCCCTTTGACCACTCTACACCACCACAGCGACAGTCTGTTGCAATTGGAAGCATTATTATTCGGACAAGCCGGTATGTTGGATATGTCAACTCATATTCTTGATGAATACTACCAACAACTTTGTCGAGAATACTATTTTTTACAACGCAAATACTCTCTACGACCTATTCAGAAACACCTATGGAAATATTCAAAAACCAGACCTGCAAATTTTCCTCACCGACGAATAGCTTTGCTTGCCAAATTCACGTTTGGAGGATTTTCTTTAATGCGTAAAATCATCGACGCAAATGGAGATAAAGCAAAATTATATGATATTTTTAACCTACAATTATCAGGTTATTGGACAAACCACTCTTCTTTTGACATTCCAATACCAAATGCACCATCTTGCCTTAGCAAATCATCAATCAATCTAATCCTTATCAATACAGTTGCGCCTCTTTACTATGCCTACGGCAATTATAGAGGAGAACTTCGGATTGAAGAAAATGCTATCGACTTATTATATGAACTTCCCACAGAAAAAAACAGCATATTATCACAATGGGAACGAATAGGCATAACAGCCGAAAACGCTCTCAGAAGTCAAGCACTTTTACAACTAAGGAAAGATTATTGCGACCTTCACAAATGCTTGTTTTGCCGTATTGGGAACAGCCTGATACGAACTCACTTCAATAATACAATAACTTTGTAAGCTACCGATACCGATAGAAACTGCATTTAAAATCAGTCAATCTGTTCGATTTTAAAACCTACAGATTCCACTGCAACTTTTATGGCTTCCACATCGATTGCCGTCAATGGCTCTGTCCCTATGTAAGTCATGGTTTTATCTTCTGAAGAAAGATCAAATTCCCACATTTCTTCCGGAGCTATGTTCGAAAGGTTTTTTCTTATTACTGACACACAGCCCATACATCTTGCATTTGTCTTAAATTTCATATTACCGGTTATTTAATTTAACTATAAAATTAAATATTTAATTATAATTTCTATCTGCTTACCCTTAAAAATTACTATTTTGAGACGCTTAATCGCAGCGAATTACCAACGACACACAACGAAGATATTGCCATTGCTGCAGACGCTATCATTGGTGTAAGTAACACACCTGACACAGGATATAACACGCCTGCTGCAATCGGAACCCCCACCACATTATATATGAAAGCCCAAAATAAATTTTGCTTTATTAATTTTACCGTCTGTTCAGACAATTCCACAGCCTTTGGAAGCGACATTAAATCACTTCCGATTATAGTGATTTGAGCCACATCCATTGCTATATCCGAACCCGTACTCATTGCTATTGACACATCGGCGGCAGAAAGAGCATGAGAATCGTTTACACCATCACCTGCCATTGCTATTCGTCGTCCTTCTTGCTGATATTTTCTAATAAAATTCTCTTTATCAGCCGGAAGCATTTCCGACATCACTGTTTCTATTCCTACTTTATCGGCTATATTCCTTGAAGTACGTTCATTGTCCCCTGTAAGCAACACCACTTCTTTCCCCATCAATTTCAACATGTCTACAGCATCTTTCGCAGAAAATTTAAGACTATCAGCAATCTCAAACCACATCATCACTCGATTTTCAACTCCTGCAAATACAACTCCACTTCCCTTCGCTTGCATTGCAGAAATCAGTTCAGCATCAGCATTAGATAATTTTGCATCCGTCAATTTCAATGAGCCTACCCAATATTTCTTATTCGCCACAGCACCAACTATTCCTTTACCGGAAATATTATCGAAAGAATCCACTTTTACAGGTATTATTGCCTCTGTCTCCGCCCAATCTACAATAGCATTTGCCAATGGATGTTCACTATGATTTTCAAGAGAAACTACAGCTGTCAATACCTCTTCATTTTTTTCTGTCAACCAACCAACATTCACCACTTTCGGTCGACCTTCTGTCAATGTTCCTGTTTTATCTACTGCAACTACATCTATTCTGCTCATCTGCTCAAGAGCAACAGCATCTTTAATTAAAATATGATGTTTCGCCCCTTGACCTATTCCTACCACTATCGCTGTTGGAGTAGCAAGACCCAATGCACATGGACACGCAATCACAAGCACCGACACAGCCGTCATAAGAGCAAACGACAACTCTGCACCGACTAATATCCAAACCACAAACGTAATTATTGAAATACCTACTATCGCAGGAACAAACCAACGGCTTACTTTATCCACAATTCTCTGCACCGGTGCTTTTGAACCTTGAGCATCACGTACTTTTGCTATAATTTGAGACAATAATGTTTCCGTACTACGTTTCTCAACTTTCACAATCAATGTTCCAACAGCCCCATTGATTGTCCCCGCTGAGACTTTACTCCCTTCGCTCTTTTCAACAGGCATGGATTCTCCTGTAATTATACTCTCATCTACACTGGAAACCCCTGATTCGACAACTCCATCGACTGACACTCTCTCACCGGGACGAATCACTACTTTATCTCCAATTCCAAGCACCGTTACATCCACCTCTTCAAGCTTTCCGTTTGGCAACAATCGCATCGCCGTCGATGGCTGCATTTGCATCAACTGACGAATGGAGTTTCCTGTTGTCCGACGAACACGACTTTCCATTAACTTACCAGTCAAAACAAATGTTATAATCATCGCCGCCGCCTCATAATAGACCGCTGAGGTTTCGTGTAAATAATCTGAATAGAAAGTATTAATAACACTATATATAAAACTAACAAATGTCGACACAGCTACCAATGTGTCCATATTCGGATTTCCACGATATGCCTGCTTAAACCCGGATAGATAGAAATGTCGACCACAATATAACATTACGATCAATGTCAATATTAACGATAGCACATTCAATTTGATGTCATTAAGGTGAGCCATTCCTATTACAGCCACAGGCAATGTCATCCCCCACGCAACCCACACCTTTTTCCTAAGACTTTTGTACTGCGACATTTCTCGCATTTCTTGCTCAGCTATACTTGCCGACACATCATCGGCAACAATCATCTCAAATCCGACAGACTTGATAGCATCAGCTATTGCCTGAGCTGAAGTTTCAGACGCATCCCACTCCACCGTCAATGACATAGAAGCAAAATTAACCGATGCTTTTATCACACCCGGCACTCCGGCTGCTGTCGATTCGACTGTTCCGGCACATACTGCACACATCATTCCTTCTACAGGGAATGAACATTTCTTTATATCATCGTTTTTCACGTCCTACTTTCATATTATTAAAGCGAGATTACCGCATTGGCAACCTCGCTATTGACCTTTTTATTAAATATTTAATCTAATCGAGTAACCACCACTTCGTCGATAATAGCGTGGTTAGTACCTAAATTCATATTTTCATTTTCAGGTAAATACTCTATTGAGATAACATGTTTACCCGGTTGCAACTCTACGCGAAGATAATTTGTCATACCCCAATCGCTCCAATTTGCAACTCCTCTATGAGGCATCACTACGACTCCAATACGATTGTCATCAACCGATATAGTTCGTATCGCACATTTGTTTTCCGTATTTACAGGACCATTGCCATTTGCATAACGAAGTGCTATTGCATAGGTTCCTCCACCACCGATTTCAACCGGCACTTCAATAATGGCAGTAGAATGATCAACCTCAACAAATCCGCCCTCATAGCCTTCTATTCCATTTAAAGGCTGATAAGATACTTCCGAAGAAGTCATTGATTCCACTTCCTTCGGAAATTGAACTCTGAATGTCAACATATTCGAACGTGGCTCACTCGCAAACGATTCCACTCCTGCATCATCTACGCCTATAACCTGCCATTCGCCGGGCATCTCAAGAGGATAAGTAGTAGAATTTGTTGTTGCCACTCTTTGTCCATTACGAAGTACTACGTAATGATTGATATATTCTATCGGGTTCCAGCACAAATTACCGGATTCTATCCAAGCAATAGGAGTCAATGGAGCTTTTTGATTCGCCATATTATTAACAGCCATTTGCGGGATATCTTCATTTGACATCACTATATGAATATTATGCACTCCTTTTGTTTTAGCAGAAACAAAAGGTTTTTGCTCTTTGCCATCCATTTTGAACGATTGTATATGATCGCCATATCCTTCTACTGTGATATTAAGAATTGCATTGCGGTATTTAAAATTGCTGAGAGTGCGAGTATCCGCAAGCGTTTTAGGCACAAATGGTTTGAACGCCAGACCATCTTCTTCAAAATTGATACCAAATAAGATTCTGCAAGTCAACGCAATATTTCCCGATAGCGACCACAACATATTTGATGAATTTAATTCAGTGGCAATATCGCCATTATCAAGATTGAAGTTTTCTTTATTTGTAGCAAACAATGCTGCCGGGCGGAACACAGAGCCAAAACCTTGAAGTGTGGCTTGCTCATTTCCTGCTTTAGCACAAGCGAGAGTCCAATAAGAAGCAACAAACGGCCATAACGCATTATTATGGTATGCCGGCATATCTTTTATTTGCGGAAAGAAAATACCGGGTCCATATGGTGTCATCGGATTATTCGAACTAATAGTTTCGGCTCTTTCCGGAGATGCTATATCAAATAAAATAGCGAGCGATTCGCCAAGCGTTTCTGCACGAGGATTAAGTATCGGATAATTACGACCATAATAATACATACCATAGTACCCTTTGTCTGCCATCCAAAATTTATCATTAATAGCAGCTGTCAACATCGCTGCTTCCTCGGCATAGATTGCAGCTTCTTTCTTTTTACCTAACTCAGAAGCGATCTTACTAAGCACTCTAAGCGTCTCGGCATGCACAATAGATGTATTTAGCGATTCGCTTTCATAAATATCTGCCGTCTGCATCCACTTAGGATAGCTCTGTTCTCTCCAATCTATAAACGACGTTTCGCCTTTCACCAAGCCGGAAACTCTGTTGCGAGTGATTTTGAAATCATCCTCCATAGAGTTTTTGATGACCGGATATATAAATTTCAACCACTCTTTATCGCCTGTAACTTTATACACTTCATAAGCAGCCACAGCCCAAATCATACGGTCTGAACTGATAGGCCAAGCACCACCCGACCCGGTGTCTTGTACAATCCTACCATTTGCATTCACTTTTTTCTCAAGTGAAATACGAGATGCTTCAGGTTGCATATAAGCCATTGACAAGATTATAGAATAGCTGACATCGCGAGTCCACACACCTGCCCATTCCTTACCGGTACGAAGAGTCGTATCCGGCTCTACAGCATTAATCATTTCATCCAATCCCATATTATAGATGGCTTGATGCAATGTATTAGATGTAGACAACTGTGGATAAGCACTAATATCATTTTTCAATATCCATCTATGTTCAATTGGCATAAAATAATGAGGCTGAGCATAATAAGTAGAAATAATTTCCTTTGAATTTGGAGCTGTAGCCACAAATTCTCCTTGAATAATTGAATCTCCTCGCCAAACATACGCATCTGTTTTCACAATTTCATTGGCCAATCCCACAAAAGAGGAAGCAGAAAAAGCCAACAATGCAACCAATTTCTTTATCTTCATATTTCAATTTTGTATTTTAATTTTTAATTTTACAAAGTTACAATTTTTTTGATATTTACGAAATAGAGTATCTTCTCTTTCATACAAATATCAGCCAAAACCAATATAAAATTCTGATTTTTTACAGAATCTTTTTGTTGAATCAGCAAAAAGTATTACTTTTGCAGTCGCAAAACGATTCTCGGGGTGTAGCACAGTTGGTTAGCGCGCTACGTTCGGGACGTAGAGGTCGGGCGTTCGAGTCGCCTCACCCCGACAGAATCCAGCCTAATCAATCATAACAATTGATTAGGCTTTTTGTTATTATATTATCATCAATATTCACAACAGAGGTTAAATCCTCTCAATTACAAATTTACGGATATTATCCGGTCATAAATCTGAAAAAGAGATGAAAAAAGATTTGTTCGGCAGATATGTTTGGATTGTTGACACCATACGTCAATACGGGAAGATCTCTCGCAGACGACTGAATGAATTGTGGCTAAAATCCTCTATGGGCGATGGCAACCCCATACCGGAACGCACTTTTTTTCACTATCGTAGAGCTATTGAGGAAAATTTTCATATTGATATATGCTGTACACCGCAAGGAGAATATTATATCGAATCGGGAGAAACGCCTCAAGACAAAGCATTCAGAAATTGGCTGTTGGATTCTTACGCAGTCAGAGGTGTAATGTCAGATTCCGCATCCATTTCCAATAGAATTTTAGTAGAAGAAGTGCCTTCTGCCCGACAATTTCTCTCATCTGTAATGGAGTCTATAAGAGCAAGTAAAAAAGTTAAGTTTACTTATGCCGGCTACACTCGTTCACTTGCAGAAGAGGGCATAGTGTATCGTCCTTATTTCGTTAAGCTATTCAAACAAAGATGGTATGTGATAGGATATAAAGAGAAAGACCGAGAGATTAGGACTTATGCCTTGGATCGAATTCAAGAATTTACCATACTCGAGGATTCGTTCGAAATGCCTGATACAATCGATCCTATACATTTTTTTGACGATTATTTCGGCATCACGACATCCAAAGGCGATGTATGCAGAGTGTCATTACAAGTGGACCGAATTCAAGCAAAATACTTCAGAGCTTTACCTCTACATCACACCCAAACAGAAATCGTCAACGAAAAATATTCAATCTTCAGCTACAAAATGAAGCTGACCGACGATTTTGTCAGAGAAATACTCTCTTACGGAGCCACTATTAAAGTGCTTCAACCGGCAGAATTCCGAATAAGAATCATTGACGAATTAAAGAAAAATTTAAAGGAATACGAAAATTAGTTGATATGTCATTAAAAGCAACAGAAAGCAACCGCTTAAAAGAATTTGGGACAGCACCATTAGGACGACTATTATGGAAATATAGTTTGCCGGCAGTGGTTGGTACAGTTGTAATGTCACTTTACAACATCATAGACAGCATCGTTATCGGACACGCTATTGACGACCCGGATGTGGTCAGCGGAATAGCAGTAACTTTCCCTGTAATGATTATTTCGACAGCATTGGGCGTACTTATCGGGGCAGGAGCCACAACTCGCATATCTATTGTTATGGGACAACGAGATAAAGCTCGAGCCGAGAAAATTTTAGGTAATGCTTTGACTTTGACGCTTCTGATAGGTTTTGCATATATGACAATCTTTTGGCTATTCATCGACCCCATTCTTATTATGTTTGGAGCATCGGCAAATACCCTACCCTTCGCTCGCGAATTTATGTTATGGCTCATACCCGGAATGTTGCTGATAAATCTGACATTCTCATTCAACAACGTGATGCGAGCCACAGGTTATCCGAAGAAAGCCATGTACACGAATTTTATCGGAGCCGGATTGAATGTCATTTTGGCTCCACTATTTCTATTCGGATTTGGTTGGGGCATACGTGGAGCGGCAATAGCCACCGACATATCGATGATGATTACTGCTGTCTTTGTCATGGGACATTTTTTAAATCCCAAAAATGAATTAATTTTCAGACGAGGCACATTTTCGCTTAATTGGCAGATAGTCAAATCGATATTATATATCGGGATGGCACCATTTCTCATCAACTTATGCGGTTCGGCCATTAATGCCATCATCAATAATTCTTTGGTGACTTATGGTGGCGACAATGCTGTCGCGGCAGTGGTGGTTTTCAACCGTTATATCACCATTTTCACAATGATTGTCATTGGTATTTGCCAGGGCATGCAACCGATTTTGGGCTATAATTATGGATCGGGACGCTATGATCGACTATTTCGCACTTTTTGGCTGTCGACCGGCGCTTCAGTGGCGGTTACTGCATTAGGCAGTTTAATCGGGATGTCAGCGTCACGACAGATAGCACAAATGTTTATGCAAGATGAAGCACAGATAAAATGTGCTATCGATTGCTTACAAATCACGACAATCACATTCTGGATAGTCGGATTTCATATTGTGGTAACCAACTTTTTCCAATCCCTTGGCATGGCAGGAAAATCAGTATTTTTGTCTCTGACACGACAAGTGCTGTTTATGATACCTTTGCTATTTTTCCTTCCCCCTCAGTATGGACTTGATGGCGTATGGGCCACTTACCCCATAAGCGATGTCGCAGCCACCATCGTAGCCGCTGTGATGCTTTATTCACAAATTAAAAAATTAAAGGCAGGTTCTATAAAGTCTCAGCCGCTTTCGCATTAATCGAAAACGGCTGAACAAATATAGATTGGATTAATTGTGATTTATCGGCACATTAGATACTTCTAAAATTCCTGTTAATTTGCCGGAAGGCGAAATTTTATCGGAACTCTGAACCACGAATCGACAGCAACACCATTGTAGACGCCCGGATTCCACTTAGGCATACTTTTTACTATACGTATAGCCTCTTCCTCCAAATCGGGATCTACCATTCTGACGATTTTAATATCCCCTATCGAGCCATCGGCTTTTACTAAAAAATCGATAGTTACAACACCTTCTATTCCATTTTCCAAAGCCATCGGCGGATAGACAAGATTCTCGACGAAATATTGATTCATAGCCTCATCCCCACCCGGGAAAGAAGGTTTTGAATCCACATTGCTTTGTGCTTGCCCACCGGCTGCTATCATCAACACAGCCACTACCGATAAAATTAATTGTCGCATACTTATATATCTTTTGTTTATCACTTAGACTGCAAACCATCCAAAAGGATTAATCCCTTCAAAAAAATCAAGCACAATTATCTCACAATTATCTCGGTGAAGAATCCAAATAGAAACGCAACGTTTTTCGTAGATATAAATGTTTAATATTATGAAAAACACCGCGGGATTGCCAAGCGGCCGGGGTGCGTAACCCCAAAGAGCGACCAACAGCAATACAAAAAAAAGAAAAGGAGACCGAAGTCTCCCAACGATTAATTAACTTTGTATTGCATATGTCAAATCAACTAATCGAGGCACAAAGATACGAAATCTATCTTGGTCTCAAAAGGAAATGGAGCAAAACTCGTATCGCCGAAGAAATCGGTGTATCAAAATCAACAGTAAGTAGAGAGTTGAAACGCAATTCAAATACTGAAGGCGAATATGTGTGGATAACAGCACAACAGAAAGCACAAAGTCGTAAACACGGGTTCAAGGGCAACCATCGCAAGTCGGATGAATTGTGGTGGCGTATCGAGCAGATGATCATCGAAGAAGACTGGTCGCCTGCCCAAATTGCCGGAGTATTACGCAAAGAGGGAATACACATTTGTAAGCAAACCATATACAATCATGTTCATGCCGATACTACCGGCAAACTTGCCTCACATATGCCTCATGAGCTGAAATACACGAAACGAGTCAATCGTAAACGTCCGACAAAGGCGACTAATATACCTAATAGAACCAGCATACATGATCGTCCTGCAGAAGCCGACGGAAAGAGGTTTGGGGATTGGGGAATGGATACAATCGTGGATTCTTTTGGTAATGCTATAGTCACTCTGACCGAACGTAGTACCAATTATATCATAATGGAAAGGCTTCCCTATGGTAGGAAAGCAGTTCCTACGGCAAAAGCCGTTGCAAGGCTGTTATACCCTTATAGGCAATCTTTGCTGACAATTACTACTGATAACGGCTCGGAATTTGCCGCACATGAGTTGATTTCCAAGAAACTAAGTATGCCTCGAAGATCTGAAGTCACCATCTATTTTGCTGATTCTTACTCCTCGTGGCAAAAAGGTGCCATTGAGAATGCAAACAAATTAATCAGAAAATACATCCCTAAAAAAGCCAATTTCAACAACTTTTCAGACAAGAAAATCATGGAAATACAGAAAAAACTTAACCGGCGTCCAAGAGAAAAATTAAACTTTGAGTCCCCAAAATCAATATTTTTCGCAAAATTAAACTAATTTTGCATTTGCTGTTGGACTCTACAGCAATTATCTCGGTGATTATTATGCGATAATTTTCATATAGACTTTTGGCATTTGAAATATTTTTGTTACATTTGCAAGTTATGTAGAAACAAAACCTTATAACAACCTACATATAAGGGTAAAACAAACAATAAATATTAATTGCTTATGATTAAACGATTACTAACAATCACATTCGCTTTAGCCACTATGATTGGCGGAATGAATGTAAGTGCCAAGAACGAAATTCTTGAGCAAATGAAAGGTCATTACACAGGTATCGAATCGCCTGTAAAGGCCATCAAACACGGATTTGGAGAAACAGCATTGCCCCTTAAACAAGCAATCCCTTCTCGCGTAAAAGCATCAGAAGATCCGGTAGCATCTATTGAAAAATCTCTTAGTTGGGGATTCCTTCAAGGGCCGGACGGAAATGATTGGTTTTATTCTCAGACATTTGAATTCGACGGCTATTATTATGCTTCGACAGAAATCACAATTTTCGATAGCGACCATATAGAAGTCGGTAAATTCACGATAGAAGTTCCTGAAGGAGAAAGCGTCAATCAAATGCAACCATTCTCAATCACTACAAAATTTTTCGATAAAAACGACACAACTTACGAATTAGCAGTATTCAACCATGCTGTAACTCCTGATTATGTTGGTAAATTTTGGGTTGATGTATATTCGTTTGCAGGAGAAAAATCATTGACTTACGACTGCGAATCTGTAATGTTTTTCGAAACCATGCAAGGCTTTTCCAAATATGAACGAATGATAGCATGCAGCTCTACAGCCGACGGCAAAATCGATATAAACGTATATCGCCCGGGCGATTGGAATTCTAACACACCTACAATAGAGCATACTTTCCAAGTAGATGAATCCCTTATCAATTATATGGATGCTTATTTTATTAATGTATATGATGTAGAAGGTGATATTTACTATGTCATTTCTCATTATGAAAAAGAATATATGCAACCAACAGAAGATATAAACGTCGAACCGGAAGTGACACCCGACAACAATTTAGTTTTGACTGTTTACAACAAAAACTATGAAGAAGTAACTACTTTCAAAGTACCTTTGGAAGGAAATGAAGATGCCTACTACACATTTGGCGGCTTCGGCGTGTTCTCAACACAAGACCTTCGCAAAGGAGAATTTACAGGAGACGACCAATTGAATTTCATTATATCTCGCTATGACTATTTACTTTCAAGTGATAGTTACGTATACAACTTCGATGTATTCAACGAAAAAGGAGAATTGGTAAAAAACATCGGTAAACGAGCAAGCGGATGGATACATTTGAGTTCGTTAATGGGCTATGAAGACCAAGTAGGATTGATTAATCTTGAAGAAGCTGAAGGGTGCATTGAAATTATCAATCTGCCAAGTTGCGAATCACACGGAGTGTTACCGGGCATCATCGATGGAAGATTGATTTCTACCAATATGGACAGATGTCTTGCCGGCGATTCTTACAAATATGTAATAAGTGTCAGTCAAGGAATGTTTGATGACGATGGAAACATTATTTCATCAATAGGTTGGTATAATCCGAACTTTACTGTTGACCATTACTCGGATTTCACATTAAGCCCTAACTTGGAATACTTCACAGCATACATTTCCTCGGAAGCTCTCAACCCATATTTGATTGATTCTGATAATACCTACGAATTTATATTCTTGACTAAAGAACGAAATCAAGACACTAATGCTTTAGACAATTACTTATATATATGTAAAGAAGACGGCACAGTGCTTCGTAAGTACACAAATAATGATGTAAAAGGGAAATATTATACAGGTGGATTTATGAATCTTAAAAAGACAAATCCATCTTTGTATATTACTTATTTTAATGACGACACTTACGAATATGCTTTTGATTTCTATCAATTACCGTTTGAAAAATTTGTTGCAGGCGGTGATGGCACGGAAGAAAATCCTTATTTGATTTCATCCGCAGGAGATTTATCTCAGATAGCATCTGAACCGGCTGCTCACTATAAATTGGTAAGCGACATCGATATGAGCAATTACGCAAGCGGATGGTCACCAATCCCCACATTCAGCGGAACACTTGACGGACAAAACCATGCAATCAAAGGCATGAAAATTGATAGTTCAGACGACAATATCGGATTATTCGGCTCATTGGAAGAAAATGCAGTGGTAAAAAACATTGTATTGACCAATCCGGAAATTTCACTTAACGCAAGTAATTATTTTGTAGGTACAATTGCCGGAATCTCTATGGGTGCCACTATTGAAAACACACATCTTTACGATGTCGTTATTAACGGAGACACAAGCGACGGAACTATTGGCGGCTTAGTAGGACAAACTTCTTATTACACTACAATTTCATCTTGCTCAGTCAATGACATAACAATTGATGCACCCAAAGGTATCTTTGTCGGTGGCATTGTCGGTGATATTCGAACTGCAACAACAATCGCAGCCTGCTATGTTGGGGCTCAATTCGGAACAGAAAGCACCATCAAAGGTGATACTGAAATAGGCGGTATTGTTGGTGTTATGGGTATTGATTGTATTGTCAGAAATTGCCATACTAATATAGCAATAGAAGGAAACATTAATGTTGGTGGTATTGTAGGTAAAAATTCATCACGAGGACCGGTTTACAATAATATTGCAGAAGGCACAATCAAAGCTAATAGTAAAAATGCTCGAGAAATGTCTAATGTCGGTGGTATAATCGGTTATCTCGAAGCAGATTGGGAAAAGACGACAAAAGGCAATCCTGTCAGAAACAATATAGTGTTGGTTAAATCAATCGATGCTCCTGAAAATGCTTTGGCAGTCGGACGTATTGTCGGTTGGACTATTGCTAATGCAACTTACGAAGAAGACGAAATCCCACTTTCTGAAGTTTACCTGTTAAACAACTTTGTTGATCCGGCAATGACCGTAATGGGACAAACAATCCAATCAGACGATAATACTTCTGTCAATGGTGCCGATCTCGATATGAATAATATCAATGACGAACTTTTCAATACCTGTCGTTATTCATTTGGCAACACTGTTGATGCTCCTTGGTTAGAAGTGGCTGAAGGTGAAAAATTCCCAAAACTTTATATCGAGAATGAATTACGCCTATTCACTATTTCAGTCAATGAGATAACTGCCATAGAAGGAGAATCATTCACTCTAAATGTGGAAAGCTATGGTTATAATGCCACAGAAATAGAATTTAAATCATCTGATGAAACAGTAGCGAATGTTGCAGAAGTCACTTATCCGGAAGGAAGCAACTCACGAAAAGCAACAGCAATAATCGACGTACTAAGCGAAGGCAATGCAACAATTACAGTAGTAAACGGCGACAAAGAGCTTATATGCACTGTTATCGGTCTATCAGGAATTGAGAAAGTAACTGAAAGCATTTCTGCAATATTCTATGATGGTACAACTATTTCCGCACCTGACGCAAAGGAAATCTCAATCTACTCAATCAGCGGAGTATGTGTTGCAACAATATCAGGCAACAACCTATACGTTGGAAATCTTGAAAACGGTGTTTATGTAGCGACAGCTACAACAAAAGAAGGTAAAACTCACACAATTAAATTGATAGTGAGATAATCACATTTTTACTTTACAACAAAGGGAGACTGTGTCGCAACGCAGTCTCCCTTTGTTGTATGTTCGTACCTGAATATTTTAAAGCAGGTTCTATAAAATGATTTGGAAAGATTTTGAGAATTTAATCGTGGAGGTTTCAAGATTGAGGAGCGAGTTTAGCGTGCTAAACGACTGACGAAATCGAAGAAAACTGCCGATCAAAACTCAAAAGCGACCAAAAGCCCGCAAAAACAGAAAAAACTGAAATAAAAACAACATCGCAGCGTTCAATTTATAGAACCTGCCTTAAAGTATTTCGATAGTTTTGAAATCGACATAGTATAGAACGATTTCCCCTTCGGCAGGCAAATCATTATTTGTGGTAGGCACCACTCTTTTTGTCATTACTTGAAGAGTATAGAAGCCTGCAGGCACACCGGAGAATGTGAGTGTTTCGAGAATTTGATTCACATTAGCCCTATACACAGTTTCTGAACCTGTTTGACGCAACGTACAAATCAATTCTTCATCAGTCAACAATCGAGAAAAATCATAATCAAGAGTAAAAGCCTCACCGTTTTTAATTTTTGTCAAAGTAGTCGGCATTATCACAGT
Organism: uncultured Sangeribacter sp.; assembly: GCA_964524385.1. Taxonomy (GTDB): domain Bacteria; phylum Bacteroidota; class Bacteroidia; order Bacteroidales; family Muribaculaceae; genus Lepagella. The sequence goes on along the minus strand of CAZGEX010000011.1, from coordinate 27,564 downwards.
ACCTACGTCATCACGTGTCACTTTGTTGACATAAACGGTGTTATCTCTACGTTTAAACACAAAACTGATTTCGTCCGGATGTTTTGCAAAACTTTGAGTATAAGAGTATCCTCCCGCCATAGTAGGATCTTCCCAAAATAACATCGAAGCCGAATTAACACTTATTGATGCATCATTCACGAGACGCAAACGATCTCCATGACGATCATTTGCAAAGAAATTAGCAAATACATTTACATCATTCTTATTCTCAGGATAAAAATTCACTTCATACTGTTGAAATATCGGCGTTGTCGAATCAGATTCGTTAATGACAGGAGAATCGTCATCATCACAAGAGATCACCAAAAATGAGCAACAGATTGCCATCAGATAAAAAAATGTCTTTTTCATTTTTAATTAATTTATGATTAATGGTTGCAAAAGTAGTTATTATTTTGTCTAACAACAATTTTTTTTGCTTTTTTAACACCGTTTTTGCAATTATATGTTCTACAACATACAATTTATGTATTAAAAAACATAGTTGTTAAACCATATTTATAAATTACCTAAAATATTTCAATAAAAATTAGGATTTATAAATTGTTTCTCTTACCTTTGTGATTACAAAAGGTGAAGAAACAAAATTTTGACAGATTTTTCTTACCTAAAAAAACGTATATATCACATCCCTATATATACACTTTACAACATGAAATTGAGGCACGCCGCGAGGGCGAGCCTCTTTTTTTTATTTAACGCTGACCTATATCCATGACTATTTCCAACTAACAAAAATTAGATAAATGCACAAAAACAACATTTTGTGCTAAAAAATATTGCACTGCAAAATACTGATAATCTGCATTTTATAAAAACAGGTTATTTTTTTGTTATTTTTTTGAGAAAAATATTTGGTCATTTCAAAAAAACATTATAACTTTGCACTCGCAATCGAGAAACAAACTCATTTGCAAAACGAATAGGTGCGGTAGTTCAGCCTGGTTAGAATACATGCCTGTCACGCATGGGGTCGCGGGTTCGAGTCCCGTCCGCACCGCAGAGGAGAGAGAAGAAGGAAGCAACTTGAAAATTCTATTTTCAGTTGCTTCTTTTTTTATTTATTTCCGTATCTTTTTCGCCTTACAAATTTGGTTGCATCGCATCTTTTAACTATCTTCGCATAGCGTTAACTATCGGCTGAGCTTTATAATAAAACTCGGCTTTGCTTTAAAATCAACCATACTCGTTAATATCAAATGAAAAAAATTGCACTTTTTATTTTAGCAACACTCTCTTTATCCGTTTATGCACAGAGAAGCGATACTCTACTAAAAGACGGATGGCAATTCTCAAAAGACAGTATCAATTGGGAAACTGTAAGCATACCTCACGATTGGGCCATTTATGGGCCTTTCGACAGAAATAACGACCTGCAAAAGGTTGCAGTAACCCAGAATGGAGAAACCGAAGAAACTTGGAAAACCGGTAGAACCGGTGGTTTACCATACGTTGGGAAAGGCTATTATACCACTACATTTAATGTTGATCAAACAGAAGGAAAACAAATCACTTTAGTGTTTGACGGAGCAATGAGTCGTGCCAAGGTTCGAGTTAACGGCATACAAAAGGGCTATTGGGCATATGGCTACAACAGTTTTCACATCGATGTCACTGATGCCATCAAAGTTGGAGAAAATCTCCTGGAAGTAAGCCTTGAGAATCTTCCTGAATCATCACGATGGTATCCGGGAGCAGGTCTATATCGCAATGTTCACTTATTAATTACCGACAAAATTCACATTCCTGTATGGGGAACTTATATCACCACTCCGTTTGTCTCAAACGACTATGCCACTGTCAATCTTCGCACCAAAATCAAAGGTGCCGAAAAAGGAGGTATTATCCAATTGTCCACCACCATTACAGACGACAAAGGCAACATAGTTGCAACCGATACACACGATTATAAAATCTATCCCGGAGTAGAACTTAATCAGAATTTCGTCATAGATAATCCTTCTTTATGGACACCTGAAACACCTTCGCTTTACTTTGCCACTACAACCGTTAAATCAGGCGATAAGACATCAGACATCTACACCACTCGCTTTGGTGTCCGCAACATAGAAGTCAGAAATGGTATCGGCTTCTTCCTCAACGGAGAAAAATACCAATTTAAGGGTGTTTGCAACCACCATGATTTAGGACCTCTCGGTACCGCAATCAATCGTTCTGCACTTCGCCACCAATTGACTTTACTTAAAGATATGGGCGTCAATGCAATCCGTACTGCCCATAATATGCCTGCTCAAGAACTTGTGGAACTTTGCGATGAAATGGGATTTATGATGATGATAGAACCATTCGACGATTGGGCATTCCGTCCGAAATGCAAAAATGGCTATGGCACCCTATTCAATGAATGGGCAGAACGCGATATGGTAAATATGCTTCACCATTTTCGCAACAACCCATCAGTCGTGATGTGGTCAATAGGAAATGAAGTGCCAAGCCAATGGGGCGAAGATGGTATCAGCGAACTAAAATTTCTTCAAGACATCGTTAAAAGAGAAGACCCCACTCGCACCGTAACATGCGGCATGGACCAATTTGACGCAGTTGTAAACAATGGATTTGCCGCCACTTTAGATGTAGTCGGATTCAATTACAAACCTAATCGATACCACGAAGCCATCGACAAACTACCTCAAAACATCTTATTAGGTTCCGAAACAGCATCAACAGTTTCCTCACGAGGTGTCTATCATTTTCCTGTCGAAGCTAAAGCCATGGCAATGCATCCCGACCATCAATCAAGCAGTTATGATTTAGAATATTGTTATTGGTCGAACATCCCGGAAGACGACTTCGTAATGGACGATGATACCGACTGGTGCATGGGACAATTTGTATGGACAGGATTCGATTATATTGGAGAGCCAACTCCTTATGACACCGATGCTTGGCCAAACCACACCAGTGTATTCGGCATAATCGACTTAGCTTCAATCCCTAAAGATCGATTCTATCTATATCGTTCGAAATGGAACACTACCAACAACACTTTGCATATTCTTCCCCATTGGAATTGGGAAGGACGCGAAGGCGAAATCACCCCTGTTTTCGTCTATACCAATTCGCCTAAAGCAGAATTGTTTATAAACGGGAAAAGCCAAGGCATCAGAGAAAAGAATGATTCTTCTCGTTTGACTCGTTACCGTCTAATGTGGAACGAAACTATCTACGAACCGGGCGAACTGAGAGTCATCTCCTATGATGCCAACAACAATGTTACCGGCGAAAAAGTCATTCGCACAGCAGGTAAACCTCATCACATCGTACTTACTCCTAATCGCACCACAATGGTCGCAGATGGAGAAGATTTGATATATATCACCGTTCAAGTAGCCGACAAAAATGGCAACATAGTCCCGACCGACAATCGTAACGTAAAATTTAATGTCAAAGGAACCGGAAAATTCCGTGCTACAGCCAATGGCGACCCTACTTGTCTTAATCTATTCCATTTGCCGGAAATGCCTTTGTTCAGCGGTGTTGCTACTGCTATAGTTCAAGCAGGAAAAGAACCCGGCAAAATGATTTTTGAAGCCAAAGCAAAAGGCGTTAAATCAGCAAAATTAGAATTAATAATAGAATAACCACAAAAAAATAAATACAAAAATGAAAAACAAAATTCAAAAAATCTTTTCAGAGAAATTTAACGGAGAGGGCATCTTTTTTGCATCTTCCGGTCGAATTAACCTTATCGGAGAACATACAGACTACAATGGAGGATTCGTGTTTCCCGGAGCAATCGACAAGGTGATTATGGCAGAAATTCGTCCAAACGACACTGCTAAAATCCGCGTATATTCAATCGACATTCAAGATTATGCCGAATTCGGTTTTAATGAAGAAGATGTTCCATCTCAATCATGGGCAAGATATATATTCGGAGTGTGCCGCGAGATTCAAAAACGTGGTGGTAAAATCGGAGGATTCGATGCAGTATTTGCAGGCAACGTACCTCTCGGTGCCGGACTCAGTTCTTCTGCCGCATTGGAATCATGCTTTGCCTACGCACTTAACGACCTATTTAACAACAACCAAATCGACAAATTCGAACTCGCTAAAATCGGGCAATCCACAGAACACAATTATTGTGGTGTGAAATGTGGAATCATGGACCAATTTGCTTCTGTATTTGGCAAAAAAGGTCATCTTATGCGTCTTGACTGTCGCTCTCTTGAATATGAATATTTCCCATTCAATCCACAAGGATATAAATTAGTACTCGTCGATTCTGTCGTAAAACATGAGTTGGCAGATTCTCCATATAATCGACGTCGCGAATCATGCGAACGCGTGGCTAAACATCTTGGCGTAGACACACTTCGCGATGCATCATTAGAAATGCTTCAATCAGCCAAATCCGAACTATCAGCTGAAGATTATTCACGAGCAAAATATGTGATTGAAGAGAAGCAACGTGTATTGGATGTGTGTGATGCTTTATTGAGAGGAGACTACGACACAGTGGGTGCATGCATGTATGCCACTCACACAGGTCTTTCCAAAGACTACGAAGTGTCGTGCGAAGAATTAGACTATCTCAACGACATCGCAAAAGAATGTGGAGTTACAGGCTCAAGAATTATGGGAGGCGGATTCGGTGGTTGCACTATCAATCTTGTCAAAGACGATCTCTATGATTCATTTGTCAACGCAGCTAAAGAGAAATTCAACGCTAAATACGGACACGAACCGAAAATTTATGACGTAATAATTTCCGATGGTGCACGCCGTTGGGAAAATTAACTTCTTCAACTATGATAATCGACCGACGCACAGCCCAATGCAACAAGGGCACAATCGAATTATTCACACTAACCAATGATAGCGGTGCAAGTGTTGAACTTTCAAACTTAGGAGCAGGTATTATATCTGTAGTTGTACCTGACAGATATGGAAATATGGATGACGTAGCCTTAGGATACGACAATCCTGCCGACTACCTTTACGATGGTCCTTGCTCCGGCAAAATTCCGGGAAGATACGCAAACCGCATTGCTGAAGGAAAATTTAGTATTGATGGCAAAGAATTTCAATTGACCATCAATAACGGACCAAACGCACTGCATGGCGGACCTGAAGGTTTCCAAAACCAACTATGGGATGCCGAAGAGATCGAAAACGGTGTGCGTTTTTCTTATACTTCTAAAGACGGGGAAGAAAATTATCCGGGGACTTTAAAAGTTGTAGCTGAATACACTTGGAGCAATCAAAACGAGCTAAGCATCAAAATTTCAGCAAAAACCGACAAACCAACCGTTGTCAATCTTACAAATCATACTTATTGGAATCTTCGCGGTGAAAATTCAGGAAGCATCCTTGACCACATCATGAAAATGAAATGTTCGCGGTTCTTACCGGGAAGCGACTCTCTAATTCCAACAGGCGAGATGGTATCTGTTGTTGGAACGCCTATGGATTTCACATTAAAAAAACGTATCGGAAACGACATTCGAAAAGATTTTCCGGCTATCAACTATGCAAAAGGCTATGACTCAAGTTGGGTAATTGACGAATGGGAAAAAGGAAAATACATTGACTCCGTCGTTGTAATAGAAGATTTAGAAAGCGGCAGAATTCTCGAAATAGGCACTACCCAACCTGCCGCCCACATATATACCGGAAATTGGCTCAACGGCTCTCCTAAAAGTAAATCAGGAAGAAGTTATAATGACTATGACGGCATCGCAGTAGAATGTCAAGGAATGCCGGATGCTCCAAACAGACCTGAATTCCCTTCACAACTACTAATGTCAGACGAAACTTATTGCGAAACAATTCGCTTTACGTTCAAAACAGATAAGGATGTAGCGACAAATTAACAAAGTCAGATAATATAGATATAAAAATTAACAAGTCTGTTTCACAACAGACTTGTTTTTAACACTTATTAACCAATCAATATTAACCTGTGAGAAAAAGATTCTTTATCATTGCTTTGTTTGCATTGCAAAATTAATAGTTATATCTTATCCTGCAAATAATATATATTAAAAAATACTCTACCAATTTTAATTTTTCGCTTTTTTTATAATAATTACACTTGATTAGCCGGGATAATCTTACAATTTTACATCTCCAACTAAGTTTTCTTATACAATTTTTTGAAAAATCATAATACCCGAATTAGAGTGCCATTAAGTTTTCGACGCTCTATTTTTCCGTTTGCTTTATAGATTAAGACCTCTTCATTTTTATGCCAACGTGCATCTATAGCATTTACGTTGTAAGTTCTTACTAAACTACCTGACGATTTTCTCAGCTCCACCTTCCCATTTGACAAAGTCAGCAACACCATAGTTTGCTCATTATTAAAATCGGCAGCTACCACATTTCCACCACCTATAGAACCGACATACGAACCGTTTTCATTGAGTATTTCCACTCTCCCACTCTTCAACCTCAATATTCTATTCCGGGCATTAATTTCCGAAACGATAGCTAACAACAGGACAATTAGGACTAAGTAAATAAATCTACGCATAGCAATCATTGTTTGAATTCTACAATGTAGCTTAATATTGTTCTTTTTCGTTAGGAAAGTCACCCGATTTTACATCTTCGATATAATGCTGAACAGCATCATTCATTACGGATGCCAAATCTGCATAACGACGTAAAAATCTTGGTGAAAAACCTTTATTTATACCAAGCATATCGTGCATTACAAGCACTTGCCCGTCAACACCTCCTCCGGCTCCGATACCAATAATCGGAATCGTCAATTGCTCCGCTACTCGCTTTGCAAGTTCTGCAGGAACTTTCTCTATTACTATCGCAAAACATCCGATTTCTTCAAGGAGTTTGGCATCTGCAATCAATTTTTCCGCCTCTGCTTCCTCTCTTGCTCTGACGTTATATGTTCCAAATTTATTTATTGATTGGGGTGTCAAACCGAGATGCCCCATTACCGGAATACCGGCACACAATATTCGCTCGATCGACTCACGAATTTCTGCTCCACCTTCCATTTTTACTGCTTCTGCGTGACTTTCCTTCATAATTCTAATTGCAGAAGCAAGTGCTTCTATCGAGTTACCTTGATATGTACCAAACGGCATATCTACCACGACCAAAGCTCTTTTTGCTGCTTTCATCACCGATTTCCCATGATATATCATCTGATCCAATGTAATCGGCAATGTAGTAACATTCCCGGCCATTACATTCGAAGCAGAATCGCCTACAAGAATCACATCTATACCGGCTTCATCTATAATTTTAGCACTTGAATAGTCGTAAGCAGTAAGCATCGATATACGTTCACCCCGTTGTTTCATTTCTATGAGTCGACGTGTCGTCACTTTGCGAAAATCATCAGTTGTATTGGTTGACATAATTTTATATTTTTTACACACTATTTTTATATCTACGGCAAAGGTAGTCAGTATTATATTAACCGACAAATTAAATTGCTACTTTTATGCTCCTTTTCTACATTTATACTTAAAGATGAAATTAAGTCAGGTTCTATAAATTGGACCTGTCTTAAAAATTGTCCGATGTCTAAATCAGACACCGGACAATATCACAATTATATTTAACCAAATTTATTATTATCTTACGTTGACTTTTCTTGTGTAATTACCCACTTTAACTACGTAAATTCCGCTTTCAACAGGTATTTTCACTAATTCGGTTGCTTTTTCAGAATAATAAAGTTTTCCATCGATAGTGAACACATTTATTATCATTCCTTCAGCGTTCTTCACTTCTATGAATTTATTTGCACCTACTACCGATGGGTCATCCGAACTAACAGAATCTACCGAACCTCCGGTAACAGTTATCTCAATTTCATTTGACAATGCTGATTCTCCTTTGTCAAATTTTGTAGAAACAGCATATCTGAATCGCCCGGTTAGATCAATATCTTGATATGATGTTGTAGCAGACTCGCCAATTTTAATATCATTTCTATAAATATTGTAACCTTCTATTTGAAGTGAAACACTTAGACGTTGAGGTGTGTATGTTACATCATCGAGCCATAATCCGAAATATGATTCAGTATGACGAATTGCGAAATATTTTGCATCCTCAGGCAATGAGTAAGTGAATTCATTCCATTCAGCCATATTTTGTAATTCCACAGACTCTATCAAAACAAAGCTATCAACTTCTTTATCAGTTTTTGAATATAGAACTTCGAATTTTTCATTACCACCATATTTATTTGTTGGCTGTTTTGCATAGAATGTAAGTTGCGTACCACCCACAATTTCTTCTGAGATAAGCCAATCGTCGTTGCATGGAGTAGTTGATTTTCCATCAGACGTTGTACCATCAGACTGCATACTGAATAGGAAGTAAGCACCTGAACGAGCTGCGACATCTTTCGATTCGTTACTCATTCCCATACGCTGTGCTTCGCCTACCTGCCATGCTTTAGGAGTGAAACATTCTGTGAACGTTGCTCCATATCGAGGTGCAACGGTGTATTGTTTGTCAACATCTACTAATGTCCAATTTCCTATATTGCTTGTTGCAAACAATTCATAGGTATCAAAACCATCAAACATCTCATTGCTATACACTGTTTCAGGTTCCGACCAACTTAAATTGACCACACCATCATCGCCTGCAGTGGCAGCCAAATCGTCAATAAGCGGATATGGAGGTGCAAGAACGTCAATCACCAAAGTCTCACTTATATTGTCTTCCACAATCATATCTTCCGGGAATACTATTTTCACGTAATAATTGCGAGTTGTGCCTGCATCTACGATACTTGGTTTTGCAATTTCAAATTTGAATTCTTGTGTCGATTGAACACCTAAATTAGAACCGGATTCAGCATCTACCAATTTGTCATTGCAATAGAGTTCCACTTCGTAAGATTCTGCAATCTCAGCTCCTAAGTTTTTCACTATAGCTGTTAACTCTTCAGCCTTATTATCAATCACATCCGGTCCGACAAATGAATCTACACGCAAGTTGTATTCCACCATATCTAATACAGAGACATTATCGATAAATATTTTATTATCGTACAAATCTCCTTGCATCACAATTTGCAAATAATTGCAATCTACATAATCTTTCAATGATACTGAGTGTTGCACCCATCCTCCTACTGTGTCTTTTACGTAAATAGCATCACTAATAGGAATACGCTCATTATTATCATCGAGCTCAACAAACAATTTTAAATTATCCTTATCACTGCGATTACGGAAATGCAACATATAGAACGATACTACCGGATTTTCCGCACCTTTTATTGAGATTTTCGGAGTTGATAATTCACAAAGCAAATGTTCATCATTCCATTTCTGACAGACCATAAACCCTGTCTCATCATACCCTGTTATACCATCAAGTTCTGTATTCAAGCCAAACATACCGGAACCTTCATATGTGTGAGTAGGCCATGGATTATAATCGTATTTCCAATTAGTAAACGTCTCTTCAAATGGAAGTTCATAAGGAGTTCCTAACACCACTTCTGATGAGGCATATTCACTTTCGCCATCCGGAGTTACGGCAACCACACTATAATTGAATCTCTGTTGAAGCCCTTCGTAAGCATTTTTATCAGAGAATGTAGTTTCTGTTACGTTATTGTGTATTGTTGAACCTGTACGAATTATTTTATATCTCAATTTTTCGGCATTCAATCTGCCTCCATTGACGCCTTTATCAGGTGCATTCCATGAAAGTGTTGCATTTGCATTGGTTGCATCTCCTTTTACCACAAGATTTGTTACCGGCATTGGTCGGTCAAATCCTACATATACCGAACCTTCTATATCCATACCATCTCCTTCTATATTTCCAGGTACAAGACGATATGTATTTTCACCACGTGATGCTTTTTCGTCAGTCCATGAATAGCTTTGACCGACTTTTGGCATCTTAAACGTATAGGCAGGTGCCGTTTCTGAATTACGATATACATCTACTTTGCGTAACGATGTCAATTGTTCTCCGCCAATTGTCTGTACAGGAGTTGTAAACGACACTGTTGCTTTCAAGTCGCCGGTTTCATCAGATTCTATTTGCAAATCTGTAACAGCATCCGGAGCATCTACCGACAATGCATCAATTACCGATAATTCATCTATCACAATTTCTTCTGTCGCTTTAGGACTACGAACATGAAGACCTACATTATAATTCCCCGCCTTTTCCGGAATATAATATCCATAATAATACTTAACCTCTTCGTTTTTGAAGTTTTCTAATTGCAATATAGCCTTATGGTTTGCGGGCTGATCATCTTCTCCTACCGTAATATCAATATGTTCATTTGAATAATCAGAAGAATTTCCTTTAAATCCGACTCTATATACACGTCCTGTTTCAAACTTAACTTTAGGAGAAATCAACCAATCGTCTGCATCAAGACTGAAATTAGTAGTCCATTTTACAATACCTAAATTCTCGTTGAATTTCCATGTATAACCATCATTGTTTGAATCAATAACCTTAAACAAATCAATTGATTCTTGCAGATTGAATGATTCGACATACGGTGTCGTATAACATCCGGTAAAGATTCTACCTTCCGATACAAAGCTATCTCCATAGCTATTTGTAGATACTAATTCGTAACAAGCCATACCTGCGACCGGAGATTCATCCACCCAACTGTATTTTTGTCCCATTGTCGGATTTTCGATCGTGTAGCAAGCTTCAGTTTCCCCTTGGCGATATATAGAAATTTTCGAAAGTGATTCTAATGTATTGCCTGCAGCATCTTTGTTTGGTGCAACAAATTCTACGCTTACCGTTTCATCACCACTAACAGTAACATTCACATCAGTTTTGGAAGGTATTTTTGCTGAGCCATAGACTTCTATATTCATATCATTAATCCAAAATTGTCCTTGACCGGCACTGCTGTAAATGTAGTAAGCAAGATTATATGCATCATCGTCCGGGAGAGCGAAAATCACACTTGTCTTACCTTTTGTATTACTGATATCTTTTAAATCGGCAACTTCTGTTGTAAGAGATTCTATTTTTGCTTCTTTCCCGACTAATATTTTTATGTCATTTATATAACTGTCATATTGTCCATTGACACTATGTTCGAAAGTCAATTCATAGAGATTCTCATTTTCAAATTTTATTTTTGGCAAAACTGCATAGTCATCTGCCTTGATTGTCCAATTACATGAATAGATAAGCATATTTCCTTTACTATCCATGTTTGATTCGCACACCCATGTGTACCACTCACCATCGTTATTGGCATTTATAAATGTAAACTCTTCATCTACAATAGCCTTATTATTGAAATCGTTAAAATACGGCACAGTGTAATACAATCCATAACGTACTTCGTTAGATAATGAAGCCTCACTTTCCACTCCTCCTGCAACTGCTACTACCGAGTAAGAATGTGTTGAAATTTCATCTGACAGCTTTTCGCTGAATGTGGTAACAGAAAGCGATTCTGCTACCACCGAGCCATCTCCTCGAATCACTTTATATGCCATTTTATCCATATCCGGACAATAGCCGCCATGTACAGTTTCACTCACTGCATCCCATGTCAATTTTGCTGTACCTTCTTCTACCGAAAGTGTCAAATTTTTTACAGGCTTTGGACTGTCAACACCTGCATAGATGCTGATATATGTCTTGTCGGATACTTGTGAATTAGACGATGCTTCCACCGAAATCAAGTGAGAACCTTCAACAAATGTAAGCGTTTCTTTATTTTTACTACCTGGAGCCACACTTACTGATTTCACCTCTTCATTATCCACTTTAACCACCATCGTAACATCTCCCTGCAATGCTTCTCCGCCGACGGTTGAAGTTGGTGCTGTAAATGACAATTCTCCACTAAGACCACCATTTACAGTGAATTCGAATGTCGCTTCCGGTGCTTTTGGAGCAGCAGAATTTTGTTCCTTGTTTAATATAAACAGCCCTACATATTCTTCATTGTTTTCAAAATCACTTATTAAAGTAGCCGCTCCGGTAGATGTATCCACTTTATATAACTTTCCGGAATAATCAGTAAGTGATGCCGCCCAATAAAGAGTATTGGTTGAATAATCATAAACTGAGGATTGTAACGCTGACGGACTGACACCTGTCGAGCCAACCACCGTCATTTTACCGGATGACTTGTCTAACTTATACAGATTACCATCGGCACATATCGTATACATTGTACCATCAGCCGCCACAGACATTGTAAATATCGATGAAATATTTTCTGTACGCCCCATATTTGCCACTTCGGTCAATTCACCTGTATCAAGATCCATTGTTGCCAATACATGATCTTTATAGTCGGTTGAATAGCTCAAAGCATACATAGTGTCGGCAGTCTTATCGTAAGTCATCACCAACGGCATTGCACTATAGACATTCTCAAGATCAACCACCATCACTTCACTCCATGTTTCCACATTTAGAACGTGCATTTGCATTGATTCTATACTGCCTGTCGAAGATATGCTACGAGTGATATAATAATATTCATCTCCCACCAACGTGCCTGTAAGTGCCGATTCTGAACTTGAATAAGCCAATGTCTTAGATGTATCTTCATTTGCGAGGAATGTGTAGATTCCATATTCATATTCTGATTCACTCAAAGCCAACCATTCATCTGACCATACAAGGAAACCATATAATGTCGGCTCCGCCGCATCGTCTGACACAAGTTGCTTCGCAACAGTTCTTTTAGGTTGTGTTTTTAATGTGGCACCGTTTTTTGCTTGCGTTTTAGCAACATACGGATTGTTGGAAATTTTTGCATTTTTATCTGCTCCCGCCCATCCTAAATAAGGAATTAATAATGCTGCTGAGAGATAAACAATCCAGCGTAGAGTATTTTTCGGTCTCATTGTTTAAATTATTATTTGTTTAACATCTATTTTCTCATAATGATTTCTGCAAAGATAGCAGTTAGTTTTCTTATCTCGGCTGAACCTATGTTCAAAAAAACGTTTTATCCATGAAATGTCAATCAAGTGTCTATTCATTTTATGTTCAATATTTCTTTCCCACAAAAAAATAAGGTCCAACCATCATTTTGACAATCGGACCTTATTTGCTATTTTTATATATTATTTTACAACTATTTTTGAATGTTGTAATGAGCCATCAGCTAATCGCACAGAAAGAATTGATAAACCTTTAGGTGCAGTCAAGGTGATTACTTCAGTATTAGTTTCTACTTCTGAAACAATCAATCCGTTAATATCATACAATGTTGCTTTTTCAATTTTGCCATTTCCGCTGACTTCAATTTTATTCCCTAAAATTCTGATATTACAATCAGAATTAATTTCTGCAACAGATGTATTGGATTTCCAATTATTTTGAAGCCACAAAATACGGTCATCTAATTTTCCTTTCATCTCCTTACGTTTGGCATTAATGTCGTAGTTACCATACTGTGGCCATCGAGCATAATCACAGACTGCAGCAGCCGAAATTTGTGTCGCAAAATCATTCATAAATTCGTCGAGCTTAGGAAGCTCTGTCGAATAGAAACTTGCCCAAACTGATTTTACGTGATCTTGAAAACGAGGGAATTTTGCCCACTCCTCAATCCAATGATTTCCAAATGGAGAATCTATATAAAGAAATCTATCGTATGCACCATGAAAAGAATTTCCGAAGTCCCACACCGGGCCAAACATCCATTTCTTATCTTCTCCCTGATCTTTGTATAGATAACAACTTCCGTGGAATGATTCTGCATTTTGCATCACTTCTTGCACTATATAAAATCTTACTAACGCATCTACATCAACAAGTTTTTCCCATTCTGTCGATGATTTATCAGCAGTATAGATAGCATTATCTATTGCAGTCATTTGATTAGTGAGATATGTGCGTTGTGCATTAGACAACAGTTCCGGTGTTTTGTAAGTAAATCTCATTGTTACACCATTACCTTCTGTAATTTTCACTTGTTCCTCCTCATCATAGTTATCAATTTCAACGAGCCAACCGCCTGTGATTTCAACTGCATCAGTTGCTTCGTCGGCTTGTTCCACAATATTGACACGATCTTCATCCACTCTAATAGTCTCTGTCAAGAAATAGAGTCCGATGTAATCTCCGTTAAGCACTACTTCTACAGGATGCTGAGAAGGAGTATATGCCATTCCTATCAATTCGCTGAGCTTTAGACCTACTGTATTACGATAGAATCCGAGATTATCATCGGCGTGTGCAAGGAGTGCAAAATGTTTACTTTTTTTCAACCCCAACAATTCTGCTTTTGCACCTAATTTGATTCTATATGGTTTCTTATCGAAATCTCTCCATGTATAATTGCCTCGTCCACGAATTTCCAACGGCAATTGTTCTTCTTCAGTTCCAAACGATTGATAACCATCCAAACCAAGAGCATCAAGATAATATGTAGCATTAATATAATCTTCTTTTGAGACTATTTCTTGTCCACCCTCTGTGTTTATATGCATCACAGGAAGTGTTCCGGAATAGCCATCTTCCGACAATGCCACTTTCCATGCTCCCTGTGCCCAATTATCTCCTGAGGCAGGAGTATAAGTAGCCCCGACAATAATGGTGGCATCAGTAGTCGCGGTGCGGTATTCATTTCGTTTGTTACTTATCTCTTCTTTTACATTTGGGAATGTATTATCTATTTTACCATCCGATAAAGTAGTATTTGCAAAGGTGTATCTGTACATATTTTCTACACGTTCGGGGATAGTTATTTCCCAACGGTCATTACCTATATCGGTCATTGATAATACCCACGTTTCATTTTCGGCATAACTGCCATACACAAATTTTACTTGCTCATATTTTGTGAGCGAGTTGTCAAAATAAAATGTTCCTTTCGGAATTTCAAGTCCTACAGCATTTAGAACAAATGCCAACAACACTGTAAAAATTAACGATTTTTTCATTCTATAAGCTACTATTTTTATTCTCTCACTATTACTTTGATCGGTCGCATAGATTGGTCGGAAGTCAGAATATAAATACCTTTTGACACAAAGAAGATTTCTCCTCCCGACACTTCTTTTTTATGAAGCACATCTCGTCCGAATATATCTCTAATCACCAGGTTTGTATGAACCGAATTAAGTACTATTCTTATTCCTCCCGGCACATAGGCTGCTCCCAAAGGTTGATTTCTCGCAACTCCATCAATACCACCTGCAGCTATCATTATCATATTAGAAGGTTCGGATTTATATCCAAGTCTGACACTTTGTACGGTATAAGATTCAGGCACATCAGGATTTCTATCATCTACCCTTAAATAATTTTCTTCAGCAATAAGCTGCATTGTTCTCATATCACCGGGGATATATTCCGTACGATTTACAATGTAGTAATCCACTGTTTCTTCAGGTTCAAGCCAATTGGCTGTATAAGAGTCATCTGTCACATCAGTAGGATCAAGGGCTTGTATTATAGAAAGTTCAGGAACAGGCAATGAATAACCGGTTACTGCAACATTAAATGTCAAACCTGCAGTAAATCCGCCGTCATAGAGAGTGATGGCAGCAGAATGTTTTCCCTCTGTCGTCGGAGAATATTTAATTGTCAATTTGTACCCCGTATCTGAATTTATTTTTGAAGCAGGGATTTGATTCTCGGAAATTCCAATTAGTGAAAACATTTTTCTATCGGATCCGGTCACCCTTATTGATAATGCAGAAGTTAAATTTGCACCTCTGACCATCAATTCCACTGTTTCGGAAGAACCTATTGCTACTTCTCCGAAATCAAGTGTGGAGCCATCGACCGGAGCATACAATTCAGGCTCACCTGTGATTGGAGGCGTAATCGTTCCGCCTTGCTCGGCGACATAAAATGTCTCATTCGCACGTGTTCCCCATATATATTCGGCAAGTTCAGGAAAATCAATAAACGGATTGCGATTGCCTTGAATCAGATAGACAGCTTCATTGCGATCTATCTCTTTTTGACTTACAGGATCTTTTCGAGCCCAATCGAGCAACATTTCTGAAGCCCATGGTTTTAATGTAGGATAATCGCCTTGCTGAAGCATATATGTGTATTTCCATGTCAAATCTTGATAGCAAGTTACAACATAAAAATATGTACGGGCAAAATCTCCCTTGTACTCATCTGCCGGCTCAAAAACCTTACCGGCATTGCCCCCATATCCGGGAAAAGCATACCCCACTTTTGACACTCCATTATCGAATGTAGCAGTTTCAACCGGACCGAGAGGATAATTACTTTTAGCTGAATTAGCTGATGCTTCCGATGGGTAAAGGTGGAACAAATCTGTATATGCATCGTTTTGGTAACCGCCCCACCATGATTTTGGAAAAGAATGTTCTCGATTCATCCCTTTCCATCCATTTCTAACATAAAACACCTCGTCGGAATACATTTCCCACCATCGCTCTTGCCCATTATAGGCTTCCGGATAGACATCGGTTTTGGGGAATTGCTGTGGGAACAATGAATTATATGTGACTACTGTATGGGGATTGATAATTTCGTGTGTGGCATTTTTCAATGATTCTCTCTTTTTCCCATCCATTTTCGAATAATAATTGGCGGGGACGTCTGAATAACCAAACATCCATACCATAGCAAAGAGCAAACTCAGAAATGTCTTTTTTATCATCTTTAAACTTAAGAGATACTATATTTAATGTCAATTATTAAAGATATGCTTTCTTTCGATTAAGCATCTAAAGCAGGAGACTATGTTAAGTTCATAGTCTCCTGCTAATACGTCGAATATTACTCTATTATTTCTACTTTAGAGATGTCTTTCATCCCTCTTTTTCCGAAGTATTTTGTAACATTTCCATAAACTCTAACTCGCTTTTTATAGATGTCCGGATTGCTTTTCAAACCGGCAATTACACGAGCATCTGTATCTTTCTTAAGTCCGACCGGAATACTATTGGCTGTCGATGTTACATCCGGCGAATCAGCAAGTATACAGTTTGTGTTGGCATACGCATCGCTTGTTGTGGCATTGAAATTTGCACCTGATTCCCAAATCATACCATCTACCCAACCTACGATGTATGCTTCAGCCCAAACATTTGTAGCATCAGTTGTTGAAGCCATGATATCTTTTACGGTATATGGATTTTCCAATGAGCCTAAACCTGTAGGATCGCTTGGTTCTTCCGGCTCATCCGGTGTCTGAGTATCTACAGCCCCACCGATGTTTACATTATCTATACAATAAGTTGATGATGCTGTTGCATCAGTGCCATAGTAACGCCATCCGATATATACTACACCTGAGAATTGACTTAAATCTATATTAGAAACCACCCAATCGCTATAACCTGATGAAGGTATTGTCGGTAATTTGGCATTAAGTTGAGTTTTTGTCGCTGTTGAAGGGTTATTGCTTGTCAATACATACACTTCCATAGTAGAAGTAGTACTTGTATAAGCGGCTTGAGTTATGAACTCTAATGCTTTTTTAGGTGATTTGTCAAGGTCGATAGCCGGTGAAATCAACCATGAATCCCATGGACCGGTTTTACCTGTATATGCTGTGCATGTCGCATAGACATTACTGTCAAATTCACGAAGATACCAATCTTTATCACCGGAAACTTTAGTATAAGACCAACCGGCTTCTTTAATATTAGCAATCTTTATGTTGAAGTTTTCAAAATCACAATATAGTGAAGCCACTGCCTCTCCCGGAGTTACAGTGCCGGTACCTCCACCTATTTCGACACCTTCTATTTTAAATTCGGATTTAGTACCTTTGTTTCCTGTCACACCGGCAGTGCCCATAAAGTTTGCAAGCGTTCCGCGTACCCATATTTGTTTTTGGTAAACAGTCGGATTATCTATCAAGTTTCCGTAATTACGGAAATCGGAGCCTTGTGGCAATTCCACTACGACTGCTTCTGAAAGTGATTTAACATCAGCTGTCGCACCGATTACAAGTGTATTATCCATTTCAGCATCCGCACTCCAAATGACATTGTCGTCGGATGTAAGTTCGCTCACTCCGGCTTTCACACTGCCCACGATGTAGCCTGTCACCCATCCGGATTTGCCTGATTCTTGATTTTCTATTGCTTCTGCCACACTATATGGATCCGACATTTGTCCTTTTTCGTCAAACATACAATCGGCTTTTGTGCGTAGAAGTATTTGCCATGAACCATTGTAATATGAAAGAATACCCATCACATCACCTGTACCGGAAGGTAACAAATCATTTTTGAATGATGCATAATTGGAGTTACGTACTATTATCGAGTTGCCGTTTTGGTCAATCAAGTTACGATTAACCGATGCGTCTTCATCTGAATAATTAAGCACACCGCCATCTTCGAAATAGACATTTCTGAAAATGACAAGTTGACTTTGCCATTCACGTTGTCCGGCTGCTGAAGTCGGAAGGTTTCCCATATCAGCTTCTTTACAATACATTGTACCGTCGGCAGGTGCAGTTTCACCTGATGCCACATAGACATAATTATCTTTTGGCAATCCGTTCATTTGAGCTGCAGCTTCAAACAATTCATATGCCATAAACGAGACTTGCGGAGTGCCATTATATTCGCCGTATCCGCCTATTTGCTGCAAACCTGCATATTTACCTATACCCATACCTGTAACATCAATCACTATTTCTTGACCTACGCGGTATGTGTTATACAGACTGTTTTGATTCACTGAAAAAGCCATTGCTCCTGTTGCATCTTGAATCACAAGTGACTTGTAAATATTTCCGGAAGCATCTGACGAAACCACTCGACCGCTTATGATGACATTGCTGCCATCATCATTCTTGGCTATTGTCATATAATAGTTATTATCATCGCTCCAATATTTTGCTTTCAAATCAGCGATAGTTGTATTTGCTTGAATTGTTGCTTCAGGAACAATTAATGGAGGTGTATCAAAATCGTCCTGACAAGCTGTAAAGCCACCGAGTGCCATCAATGCAACGGCCGCCATGCTGAGATATGTTTTTATTGATTTCATATTGTTGTTGTTTTTATTTGCTTGAGAATTAAACTTTTAGAATCGAATTCCGAAATTAAAGAAGATGCGTACGCCCTGTGCATAATAATATTTGTTAGGGAATTTTGCAACATTGTAATCGTCATAATCGAATCGACCTTGCTGATAACCACCGGTCTGAATATTGCGATTGTTGAGTAAGTTGTTGACGCTTAAATTGAAATTCAACTGTCCGAATTTAGTGTAAATCACTTTGCCTACCGACAGATTCAACACAAATGCATTGTTAAGCTTTTCTTGTGTAGAAATCTCATTCATTTTAGCTTGAAGTTCTTCTTCCGAGCTACATATTTTGTAAAGGTCGGGAAGTGGTTCATGGCGTATCGGAGCTAAATCGACATAGGAATCACCCATCCAAGAAGCATTGATATTAAAGAACCACATTTTAGGTGCAGCCCAATCAATTCCTATATTATATGCTTGTTGAGGTGTTCCTCCTACATAATAATTCTTTATGTAAACCGTACTTTCAATATCTTCCATTGTTCCATTCTCATAACTTCTTATGCCTCGCGGACGATTGGTGTATTGATAGCGTGAGAATGTTCCTGCTGCTGAAATTGTCAATTCCGGAGTGATTTTATAAGCCATTCCAAGTTCTACACCCTTGTAGGTTTTATTCACTCCTGCCATAACGTAGTTCATAAATGTAGAATATTGGTCATCGTAGAACGACGTGCGTTCAGTGCCGTCGTAAGTGTTTGTCCAAAATCCGGTAATAGAACCGCGGAAACGGCTATAGTTCCACACATACGAAATGTCTGCCGACAAATAACGTTCGGATTGCAACCCTTCGATCGCGGTATCTTTTACGCGAGGTGAAACATAGGCGTAATCATACAGAGGTGCTGTCGTTCCGTAACTTGCATGGAGTACGAAATAGTTGCGACCATCCAATTTGTATGTAACGCCGGCTTTAAACGCAGCATCGTCGAATGTGTGTCGTTCGCCGGTACCATATGAATTTTCAGGAGCTCTACCATTTCTCATATTTCCATGTCGCACAAAATTGCTATAGCTTACCGATAATCCATAGTTGATGTCCCAATGACTTGTTTTAATATTATTTTGAAGCCAAGCACGTGCTGTTATCGAACGAATATTGTAGTCATATCCGAATTTATCTCCTTTCACTACTTTACGATTGGGATTGTTCAAATCGTTTTGCAGCATTGTAGGATTATCCGGGAAATCTCTTTCGGCAAAGTTATCAATATCTCGCCAATACTCTGCTCCGAGAAGGTCTTTTATCGTTTTGTAATAATGAGAATCTGTGTAATTAAATGAGACTCCACCTTCAAGTGTCATTTTATCATTAATGCGATGATTAATGTAGGAATTAAACATCCACGATGTGAAATTACTATGACGATTTTCGAGGATATAAGTTGCATGCCCTTCTAATTCCGGATTGCGCTGATACATCTCATTGTTAAGCAAGTTGGTCTGATAAATTGATGCCCAATCTATCTGACGCATATTTTCATTATTTCTCCATTGATCTGTGTAATAATCATACACTGCCTTTTGCTGATTATAAAGCTCTGTTCCCTCTTCTGCCGTAGGAGCATACCATGATGGAAGATAACGATAATAATCAGGGCGAGGGTCGGCTGCTTGATACCAATTTAACGCTGAACTTGCGTAAGCATTGTGACGGAAGCCGATAGCTGTGTTGATTGTTGTTCCAAGTTGTGGTTTCCAAATCCAATTGATTATAGCTGAAGGATCAAATGAATTTACTATACGTGCACTTTTTTTCTTTCCATCAAACCATCCCCAATTAGGATTATACAAATTATTATCGGCAAGTTGGTAAGCTTCTTCATAAGTAGCTGAAGATGTCGCTCTTTGTGTTGGTGCACCCCATGTTGTTATATTGATGCTATGTGCTTCATTAAATATTTTTTGCAACGACAAAAAATATCCGAAAGAGTTATAGAACGTACCTTCCACTACCCCTTCCGGAGAATATCTGCCAATGACAGAGGCTGTAAATGCCCAACCATGTTTGTTAACACCTGAAGCATATTGCAACATCGCACGAAGCATATAGTTGGAATTTGTGTAAGAAAGGTTTCCTCTCCAACCCGGTGCATATTCGGAAGCATAAGTTGAAAAGTTAGTAGCACCACCGATTCCGCCAAAACCATAAGCCACCGATTCCAAGCCTATGCCGATACTTTTAGTGCGGAAAGCCGTCGAAGTCATACCGCCTAAACCGGAATAGTTGAATAGCCCACGTGCCGGGTCATTAAAATTCACACCATTTATATATCCTTGTGAATATTCCGAATCATATCCACGAATACGGAATCGCATAACGGAGAAATCATAATTGGCTGTCTGATAATAGACATTGTCGTTGGCTCCTTGAATTGTTCCAATCGACTGATTTCCACCTTCATCGTCCAAGAGTTGTGACTCGTCAAAGACAAAATCGTCAGAATTAAGAGAAGAAGCGTCGAACGATGATTTTGACAATCTGAGTTCGCCTACATTTGTTACTATTCCGGAAGCAATCTGAACCTCTTGCTCAAAATCCAAATATCCGTTTGCAATAATTTGGATTGCATCATTTCCGGAATGTGCATCTGAAATTGAAAACGACCCATCCGGCCCGCTTATCACAAGAATACCCTGGTCGCGTAGCATAATATTGGCATCGGCTATCGGACTCCCATTATGGTCGTCGACTACAACGCCTTTAATGCCGGTGGCCGCAAACGACGGCAACACACAACAGAGCATTAGCAGTAGATTTAATTTTAGTCGCATATTTTTTATATTTAATTATTTATTTTCCTTTATAAGTATGATTTGCGTCGGGAAATGGTCGGAATAGCCATTTAGAAATGCCCCGGATGAAAATGTACGATGCGGATAACCTTTATACGGCCCGTCTTGCTGTTTGAGGAATTCTTCGTTGTGGACTCTGCTATCGTAGATTTTCAGTTTGGAACCAACATCTCTTTTTGTCGAAATAAGATTGTAGTTAATGATGATTTGGTCAAAGAGATTCCATCCTCCTCGATAACAATACGAACCTATACCGCTATCCAATTTTGCCCAAAACGGATTATAGAATCCACCTGCTGCAACATCCGATTGTTTCTTCTTTGCTCCTAATACCATCGAACAGCTTTTGTCTTGAGGGTCGTCATTGAGGTCGCCTAATATTATTACCCCCATATTTGGATCTATATTTAGCAACGAATCTGCTATCTGCTTTGACAATTCAGCTGCAGCCTCACGCAAATAGCTTGACTGTTCACGTCCTCCTCGACGAGATGGCCAATGGTTGATTATCACCCCGATACGCTCACCACCCAACAATCCGACTACACACATTTGGTCACGAGTGCGAAAATCCGGCAATCCCTCCACTTTCAATGTATGATTTGTCACTCTGAGCGGTCGAAAATATTTTGGATTGTAAAGCATCCCCACATCCACTCCTCTTCGATCAGGTGAATCATGATGTATTACTTTCAGATCTAAATCCTTGATTGCTTCTTCTTTGACAAGGTCATCAAGCACGCTTTTGTTCTCAATTTCACTCACACCTATAATTGCCGGACCGGATGGAGTGTGTTTTGTGGTCAATTTCGAAATTGCATAAGCCATATTTTTCAGCTTTGACTTATAGCGTTGACCATCCCAACGATATTTTCCTTCAGGAGAAAATTCAAGGTCGTATTTTCCGTTGTTGTTGATTGTATCGAAAAGGTTCTCAAGGTTATAGAATGCCACTCCAAACAATTGATAGTTGGCTGATTTAATTTCTATCGAACCTAACACACACAACAAGGCTGAAAATAAGATGATTGTTATCCGTCGCTTCACCATGGTATTTATTTTAATGTTATTTTTTTGATTTCTTTTTAAAAATATTTGGTCTCTTCTCCGAGCATCGATGACAATAGGCTGTTAGCCAAACTGCTTGCTCCAATACGGAAATAATCTTGATTTAGCCATTCATCGCCGAGTATTTCTTTTACTATGGCATAGTATTGCACCGCTTCCTCTGTCGTGCGGATTCCGCCGGCGGCTTTGAAGCCCACCTTTCTGCCTGTCTTTTCGTGATATTCTTTAATGCATTGACACATCACCCACGCTGCCTCCAACGATGCACCGGGATAAATCTTTCCTGTCGATGTCTTTACAAAATCTGCATCACTATATAAAGCAAGGATTGAAGCTCGCTTTATATCCTCTGCTGTTTTCAATGCACCGGTTTCAAGTATCACTTTCAATCGAGCATCTTTGATTGCCTGCTTGATTTCGATGATTTCATCAGTCAAATCTTCGAAATTTTTGTCATAATAGTAACCGAGATTCATCACTATATCCACTTCGTTTGCACCTCCGGCTACTGCTAATGCCGCATCTGCAACTTTTATCTCAGTAAATGTTTGTGATGATGGAAAACCTCCTGCCACTACAGCTATGTCCACTCCGCTAACCTCCAACGTCGAACTGACTGTCTCTGCAAAATTACTATACACACAGATAGCTGCCACATTCTTGTATTGCGGATAGTCATTATCAAAATCGTTCACTCGCTGCACAAATTTTGTTACACTCGTTTGTGTATCGACTGTGCTTAATGTTGTCAAATCTATCGAACTAAATAAAAATTGATAGACTTCTTGCGTTGCATATTCTGATGCCTTTTCTACAATTTTTGCCACTTCGGCTTTGACCATTTCGTCATTGCTCAATACTCGGCTACCCGACAATGCTTCTTGATATTTATCCATAATTATTTTCTTGTTTTTCCAATCATTATTTTCTGACTTTTTCTATTCTCTTCTAAAGATAGTTAGTCAACCTACAAAGATATATATTTATTCTCAAATAATTATAATTAATTTTGATATTTTTTTATAAACATATTTTATTGTGTAGAGTGTAGAGTTCAACGGCAGATTATCATTTCAACCTATGGGGGCATAAACCGGATAACGTAACCTCGCTAACAGCCATTTTCAAACCGGAAAACAACTGACACAAAAAGACTTCCGCAATCGGATGATGATTGCGGAAGCATTATGATTATCTACACTCCTTGTGTCGAACGCAAGAGTATCGCAATTAAGCGGAAAATCGGAAATTATCCATAGATGATTTTGCCGTTTTCTTATTGGCTATTTGACTACGATTTTCTTTTCTGCCGTTTCAATGCCATTGTCGGAGGTGGCTTTGACGATATAAATGCCGATAGGAAGTATGTCGGTCGATAGCGACACTTTGCCATCTCCGCTTGCCTCAGCCACTTTAACCCCGACAAGGTCATAAACCGACAAGACAATTTTACCATCTCCGTTTACCTTAACTATATTATTAATCTGAAATATATTGAGTATAGCGGTATTATTAATGATTTTTTCTATATCGGACGTACGTTCACCATCTTTGAATTCAATTTTAAAGTTATGTTCTTTATTCCCCCATATAAGGTCCATTGATGTACATTCTTGTTGGACTATTACTGTATATTCACCCTCTTCAACTCCTTCTAATGTTAAAGAAAAATCCAAAAAGCACGAACATGAAACAATATAATATGAAGATAATGTTAATGTTATGACTTTATTTACTTCCTCCACTTTGATGTCTTCAAGACCTGCATACGCACAATTAACAAGCATATCTTTGAATGTACATTCGACTTTATTCCCATTCATCTCAGCTATAAGTTCGCAATCGGAGGCTGTAGTTTCACCACTATAAGCATCTTTACATTCCGACATGGAAATGTTTTCCGAAATTATTGCCTGTGCATTAATAGTAAAGGTTGCCATCAGCACACTTATTGATATCCAATTTATTAGAACTTTCATAATTATTGTTTAATGTTTATTTTGCCGTCGAGAGCCACATTGAAACCTTGTTCTATTACAACCCCTTGGTTCGCTTCAATGATAAGCTCCGCTCCGGTTTCGATTATACCTCCTTTTATCTTAACAAGTCCATTACTTCGTATAATTGCACTATCACCTGAATTTAGTACAAAATCTTCTTTAATTTCTGTTAGTGGTGATTCAATGTTTATAGTACCTGATAATCCTGTAATTATAACTTTAGAATCCGAATTCAAAGTTACAATTCCTCCTTCTTCAACTATAAAACCATTGTTGACATCAATATCTCCTGTTGCCTTGATATATAAATTACCGGTTGAGGATACAATATAATTTCCGGATGTTCTTCCTATATCTACTTGAGAACCGAGACTTACAGTCGAACTCATAAATGATTCATACGTAGATAGTAATTCATTTTGTAATTTTAGAGGTAAAATTAAAGGTATGTAATTATTTTTGTAGATTGTTACTATACTATTTGGATTTACATCATTAAATGTGTAGCTGTCATTATTCACAACTTTTTTGGTTACAAAATTATTCGATGTAACAGCAATAGTAGCTCTATATAATTCATTGGTATAACCTATAATTGTTATGGAATTATCGGTTCTTTCAATTGCGATATTACTGAATTCAGATGGAGAATATGTCCACATTTTAAATTCAGGTTCTCCTATTAAGTTATATACTAACGAAATCCAATGAGATGCAGTTGGATCGTCAATTATAGACGTTCGAGCTCCACAAAGTGCATATCCGATAGACTGAGAGTTACACAATAGTTTTAGCATTTCAATTTCAAATTTATCTGATAAACCAATAATGCCGTAATTGGTGTTTCCTATATATGCCGGACCTCCATATTTCCCGGCAACTGTAAATGCCGATCCCATATTATATTCATATCCACAATCTTCAAATGGTGTTGAAAAACATGACATAGAATGCATTATAAATGGATAATCATAATTCGTTAATTTATCTAATCCGCTATATTC
The DNA here is from genome assembly GCA_964524385.1 of uncultured Sangeribacter sp. Taxonomy (GTDB): domain Bacteria; phylum Bacteroidota; class Bacteroidia; order Bacteroidales; family Muribaculaceae; genus Lepagella. The sequence continues at coordinate 1,679 of CAZGEX010000011.1, read as the reverse complement.
TGCATATCTTGGTTTATTAGGATTAATATAACTCAATTGTGCGGCTATTGATACACGTGGGTCTTTATCAATACTGTCAGTTAACGTGTTTATCTCGATAGAATTACCATGTCCGTGTGCACTTACATAACCAAACAAATCATTCATGATATTAATTACATCTTTTCCTAATGGATAAGTAGGCGATCTCATATTATATGATAACTCCTCTCCTATGATAAATGTTGAATTACTTGGAATTTTTTGTTTGTATGCGGATGCTACTTTCTGAGCCCAATTCCCTTTTTGCATTTGATCACTTTGAAAATAAAAACTTCTATCAAGATATTCTTTATTGCCTTTTCCTGGGTTTGTTTCATAAAGAATTAATTTGCTAATATAGTTATCTATTTCTTGTTTATTTTTGCAAATCAATCTTCCAACAGATAAATCAATATATTCATTGATTTTATCTGTATATTCGCCATATTTACCATTCTTATTTAAATCCCAATTAGAATTTAATTCCGCAAAATACAAATCTGTGGATATTATAGTTTGACCAAATAATGTAGCTGTGGCATATCTGATAGGCATATTAGTATGATTACCAGCAAGAAGTACATACCTTGTCATATGATTTGTATAATAATCTGTTAGACATGCTCTTAATTTACCAGCATCATCATTAATGTTTGAAATCGTATCGCCTGCAGCATATTTAGGATTATTTATAATATCTTCAATAGCCAATACTTTTACATTATAACCCTTTTGGCGTTTCCACCTAACAAGCCTATCAAATGAATCCATTAATTCAGTTGATGTTACTATCAAATAATTATAAATAGGGATGTCAAGAGAAGAATAAGACGGCATATTTTGCCTTCCTTGTGGTGCGAATTCGGCAACAGATTCAGGATTTACAACCATTTTTTTTACATTCTCAATAGATTCTTCTGCTTGCCACCGACTTATAATAGGGGTAGATGATGCGTTAGAAACATCTGATAGAGTGTAATTTAATGTAATTACAGTTCTGGATATTAAATTTAATGATTTCCCTTTTCCGTAATAGAACATAGGATATAATGCAACTGTAACAATCTGATTACAACCATCATAAAATCCTGTTTTTACAATTGATGCAGGTCGTTTGGGAAAAGGTTCACCCATTGAGAATTTATCTGTATTTAAAGGTATAAATGAATCATAAGATTCTCGAATAAAGCTTGACGGGACAAAATCTTGAGCAGGATATGGTGAAAAATTGTATAACTGAATAGATGCTCCCTGCTGAACAGATATGCTTAGAGTAAAATCCGATGCATTATAAGGCACTGAAAATTGCAAATATTTTACAGGAAGCTGAGGTAAACCAGGATCAGAAATAACATCATAATTGGGTATACTAACTTTTAAAAACGGTGTATATCCGTCAATTAATACCGTGTCTTTTGACAATTTGGATATATCATGATGATGTGTATATGTTATTTCTGCTAATCCTCGATTAGAAAAAGACACAATTATTATCATTATCAGAGTATAAAGTAAATTTTGAACATTCTTTGTGCGAAAGATATTTTTATTCATAATACTTATTTCTGAGGATTTTACATTTGGAACAGTAGGATATTTCTATTTTGATGATGATATTTCTCAGTCGGTCAGAATCATTCGCTTGGTATCGATCTCTT
>CAZGEX010000010.1:0-56799 GCA_964524385.1 uncultured Sangeribacter sp. | reverse complement strand
TAGGCTTCGGGCTGGGATTTTATGATATTAAAAGTTTTACCGGACAGCAATAATTATTTATGAGGGAATTTTTAAATGTTGGTATTTTCAATTTCGAAGTATGCTTGTGGATGAAGACAAGCCGGACAAGCTTTAGGTGCTTCAATACCTTCATAGATGTAACCGCAGTTACGACATTGCCAGCGAGTTGTTTGAGGTTGAGCAAAAACTGTGCCTTCTTCAACACGTTTAGCCAATGCCAAATAGCGTTCTTCGTGAGCTTTTTCTGCAATACAAATTTCGCGATACATTTTCGCGATGGCAGGGAAACCTTCTTCTTCAGCAACATCTGCAAAGTGAGGATAGTCGGTAGTCCATTCTTCATTTTCGCCGGCAGCAGCGGCTTTGAGGTTTTCGAGAGTATTGCCAATTATGCCGGCAGGGTAGCTTGCAGTGATTTCTACACATCCGCCTTCAAGGAATTTAAACATACGTTTTGCATGTTCCTTTTCTTGCTCGGCAGTAGTTGTAAAAATAGCTGCTATTTGTTCGTAACCTTCTTTTTTAGCTGTGCTTGCAAAAAAAGTATATCTGTTTCTTGCTTGAGATTCACCGGCAAAAGATGTTAGCAAGTTTTTTTCTGTTTGAGTTCCTTTAACGCTTTTCATAATCTAAAAAATATGTTTTAGAAATAAACATTTATATTGTTTAAAAGGTTCGATTTATTATTTTTTGAAGAAACGGTTGTAAAGGCCTTGGAAACCTTGTCCATGGCGAGCTTCGTCGCGAGCCATCTCGTGAACGGTGTCGTGGATTGCATCAAGATTCTTTTCTTTAGCAATTTTAGCGATTCGATATTTATCGGCACAAGCACCTGATTCTGCTGCCATGCGTTTTTCGAGGTTGGTTTTAGTATCCCATACACAGTCGCCAAGAAGTTCTGCAAATTTAGCAGCGTGTTCAGCTTCTTCCCATGCATAACGTTTGAAAGCTTCAGCAATTTCAGGATAACCTTCGCGGTCAGCTTGACGAGACATGGCAAGGTACATTCCAACTTCTGTACATTCTCCGTTGAAGTGAGCATTGAGGTCTTTAATCATATCATCATCGCAACCTTTTGCTACACCAATAACGTGTTCTGCTACAAAAGATAGACCTTCATCTTCTTTAAGTTCTTTGAATTTAGAAGCCGGAACTTTACATTGAGGGCAAAATTCAGGAGCATTTTCACCTTCAGCTACATAACCACATACTGTGCAAATCCATTTTTTAGACATAATTGTAAGTTTTTTAGTGTTATTAATTAATTTATTATTTATTTAATTTTTTACATTTATTGCATACACCGGAATAATTAAGTTGTGTTTCGCAAGTGCCGTCGGGTGCGATAAGTTGCATTTTTTGCCAAAGGTCGTCGTTGAAATCTACATCGTAGATGGAGTGACAAACGTTGCAAAGGAAGTGGGCATGCGGATGAAGAAAAGCATCAAAATGTACTGCCTCTGCTTCGATTATCAGAGCTTTAAGAGCCCCTTTTTCTGACAAAAGACGCAAAGTATTGTAAACGGTCGTACGTGAAAGAGTCGGTATAGATTCCGAAATAGCTTCAAATATGACATCGGCAGTGGCATGCGTACGATGTTTTAAAAGATAATCAATTACTGCTATCCTTTGAACCGAAGGTCGTATGTCATATTTATTAAGAATTTGAATTGCTTGTGTCATATTTGTACTGATTACAATTTTTAATCAGTTGCAAAGTTATAATAGATTTCGATTTGTACAAAGAAATTAATGTTAAAAAATGTTTAAGAATATATTTTTTATAGAATACTTTTTAATGAATAGAAAAATGAATGAGGTGAAAAAATAAATTAAGAGAAATAATTTGGTATTCTATAATTTTTGATGTAAATTTGTCAAAAATCCAAATAATAATAGATTGATAAAGTATAAAGTAGTATAAATCAGATAATTGTAGTTCAAATGAGAGATCCGTATTTTATAGAACGTAGAGTGGACCGATTAGATCGATATATGAAATATCGCGGTTTAAATGATAATAGAGTGACACGTGAATGTGGATTGTCGGTAGGAACACTTGGAAAAAGTAGAAAGCCGGGGAAAGATATATCCATAAAAACAGCCGAGGCAATATTAGAGCAATATAATGAAGTAAATAAGATTTGGCTGATAAATGGAGAAGGCGAAATGCTCGGTACAAAGCGACAGACAGATTATGCTACATATCCATTGATTGATACATCGAAAGCAGATTGTGGCAAAGCCTTTGGTATAGCATCAAGTTCACGAGTATCGGAATTGCCATTTATCAGTATTCCCGGAGTTCCGTCAGATACAGAATTTTTCATTCAAGCATCGGGATATTCGATGATAAACAAAGATGAGCCGGAATTGTCGATCCCGACAGGTTCTTTAGTTGGTTTGGCTCGTATCGGTGGCAGTGTGTTGCGGTGGGGTGAAGTTTATGCACTATCGACTAACGATGGAATAATGATAAAACGAATATTTCCGGGTGGAGAAGGCACAATAAAATGTGTGTCGTATAATAGTATAGAGTACCCGGAATTTGAAATATCTCGAAGTGAAATCAACGATATAGCTCGATTGACTTGTGTAGTGCCAATAAAGTTACGATAAAAGTCGTAAGTTTATCAGGTTAATATCTACTACAAATTACATATATAAATAGAAATGTCATTTCATTCGTTTGAAATAACGGTAAGAGAAAAAATCGGAAGATTAAACGATTTTATCGTAGCAGTCAGTGGTGGGGCCGATTCGGTCTCACTGCTTCATTGTATGGTAAAACTACGATATAATTTAAAGGTGTTGCATTGTAATTTTCATCTTAGAGGAGAGGAGAGCAATAGGGATGAAAAGTTTGTTACGGATTTATGTCGCCGATTAGGAGTAGATTTATTAGTCAAGCATTTCGATGTTGAGGAGTATTGTCATAGGAATAAAGTGTCGGTGGAAATGGCATGTAGAGAACTTCGCTATGAATGGTTTCATCGGAAGTTGAAAGAATTCGGATTCTCAAGAATAGTTGTGGCACATAATAGTGATGACAACATTGAGACTTTATTTCTGAATTTGTTTCGCGGAACGGGTATAGATGGATTGTGCGGTATGTCGGTTGACAACGGCGAAATATTGCGTCCGTTACTTGGATTCTCGCGAAAAGAGATAGAGGATTATTTACGTGATGAAGGGGAGAATCACATAGTCGATTCGTCAAATCTTGAATCTGACTATCGAAGAAATTACATTCGAAACGAATTGCTCCCTCAGATAGAAAAACGATGGGTCGGTGTGCGTAAGGCCATTACAAAAACGCAAAAGAATTTACGTGGAGTAGAGGAGGTTTATACTAAGCGTATAGATGATATTCGACCTACAGATTTGTCGGACTACAAAATATCCCAACTTTCGGCTAATCCCGGTACGACATCAGAATTATATGAAATATTAAAACCTCATGGAGGAAATGCTGCAATAGCAGAAGAGATGGTAAAGGCTATAAATACTCCCGATAATGTCGGACGAAGATGGTGTTTGCCGGAATATGAGATAGTGCTTGAACGCGACGGCTTCCATTTCAATCCGCTCGGTCCCTGTGTATCAGAAAATTTGGAATATGAAGTAGAAGAATTACCGATGACTGAACTTGTCTTAGAACAAGTCAAAAAGAATGTCGATAAATATGTCATCTATCTACCTGAGGAGATTACACATTATCAGTTTCGTCGTCATCGAGTGGGCGATAGAATTTATCCACTTGGGATGAAAGGTAGTCAACTTGTGAGTGATATAATGAAAGATGCCAAACTCACGACAGCAGAAAAGCGAGAAGTATGGATTCTTGAAGAAATGGCAACAGGCAGAATCATTTGGATTGTAGGATTGAAACGTTCACGCTATCACTTGATAAAATCGTCCTCTCCAAAAGTATATAAGGTTAAATGTAAATCATAAATAGATTGATTTGAAGGATAGGAAAAGTGCCAACAAAGAATTTTTTGTCGGCACTTATATTATTTAAGGTGGAGTTTAATTTATAAATCTGCCTATATATTATAGGGTGTGAACTCTTTATACGAGGTGGGCTATGATTTGTTCTCGATCTCCATAAAGGAGGTCAATCACCGGTACTTCAATCATAGTGTAACATCCCGGTTGTTGTCGCATTGAGGCTCTGGCTGCACAGACTAATACTTGCCCTGTAAGAGCCGGGTTGTTGATTTTCATATTGAATTCGAAAAGTTGATTTTGAGTTTTTCCGGAAACGCCTTTTCGAGTAAGATTTACGCCATGTCCCATATCTTTAAGTTCATCCACAGATTCTACTGCGATGACATGAGTTTCGTCATTGATGAAATAGGCATCAGATTTAATGTCTTGTGCCACTTTGTTGAATTCGTAGCCGTCTGCAAGCTCGATATATACCATACGTCGGTGTATACCTGTTCCTGTCGGAATTGTCATGGATAGAGCATTTTTGACACCTTCTATAGCTTTTACTGCGACAGTGTGTCCCATACTCATCCCGGGTCCAAAGTTGGTATAGGTAATACCTTTTGGAGCGACAGCTTGGAGTAAAGTTCTAACAACAGAGTCGCTTCCCGGATCCCAGCCGGCAGAAATAATTGACACTGCGTTGCCCGCAATAGCCGATTCATTAAGGTTTTTGCGAAGTGATGTTATTTGGCTATGTATGTCGAAACTATCTACGGTGTTGATGCCCATAGCAAGTATTTGTTTGGCATATTGTTCTACATTGCGTGTGGGGGTTGCCAAAATAGCAACATCTACATTCTGCAATTCTGAAATATCTTTGACAACTTTGTATTGTGATATTTCAGTAGGAGTATTCTCACTACCATTACGTCTGACTATCCCGGCGACTTCGAAATCCGGAGCTGCTTCAAGTGCTTCTATTGCAAATTTGCCGATATTGCCGTAACCGACTACGGCTGCTCTAATCTTATTCATATATATAGTAAGTATGGGGAAATAATTTTTCCGATTTAGTTAATCCAAAATTTCATAACACCACAGGTGTCTGTTTGTTTATACAAAGTTACTAAAAAAATCTAATTCCGGAATTTTTGCTTAGGAAATAAGACTAAAATATGTTTTAAAACATATTTAACAACTTTTAACTATTCGGGGGGGTAAAACGGACCCTTCTATTTACCTTTGCTCAACTTATTATTATTAACAAGTGATATAGTGAATAATAGTTGAATATTAACATAATAAAAAATTACTAACATGAAGAAAGTTTTATTTTCTCTCGGTTTGGCAGGTCTGATGTTGACCTCTTGCCAAAATGATGAACCTCTTGCAGGTGCAGAAGGTACTGAACAACAAGTGTCGTTTACATTAGCTGTTCCTGAAGCAATTCAAACTCGTGGTGCTTCATATTCTGACTCTAAAGCCGGTTCATTAACAAACGTTGATAACTACAACGTGACATTCACTGCTGCTCTTTATTTGCAAAATGAACTTGTATGGAGCGGTCAAAAAGCTGCAGGCAACCAAAACAGCGTTGAATTTACCACTACATTAGTTATCGGTGAAAACTACAAACTTGTAGCATACGCTGAACACAATGTGAATGCAACAAAAACAGGTCTTGACACTATTACAGTAGAAACACCTGCGTTGACAGAAACAGTTGACGAGTTCTTCTTATCTACGAATATCGAAGCTGCTCCTCAAATGTCAGGCGTATTGAAACGCCCTTATGGTAAACTTCGTCTTTTGGCAGAAGACTATGCTGAAGCAGAACGTCAATTCAACAGCACAATTAAATCTGTAGAAGTTATATATACAGACAATGCAAAACATTACACTACGTTTGATGCAGTCGATGGCATTTTCGAAGGAGAAAGTGTAGAAAACAATACTAAGACTGCTGAAGTGGCAGATTATGCTGCAGACAATGGGTTCAAAACTATTTTTGCCGACTATCTTCCGGTAAACGGAACTGAAGCAGCAATGTTCCCATTTACAGTAAAAGTTACATTTGCTGACGGAACAACGTTTACACGTGATTTCAAATATGACATCCCTGTAAAACGCAACTATGTAACAACTCTTACAGGTAATCTATTTACTATGGGTTCTGAACTCACATTAATCGTTGACGAAGAATTTGAAGGCGAAGAAACAAGCAAATATTCAAGTGAATTGGAATGGATAGCTCTTAACGGAGGAACATATACTATTAAAGAAGATTTGACGCTTCCATATCTTGAAGTATCATCGAATTTTATATTGAATATTGAAGATAACGTGACACTTACTTCCGGTTCAGCAACCAATTATGGCATTATTGTTCGTGATGGAACAACAACAATCAATGGTTCAGAAGATTCTTATATTGATTCTAAGGGTGGTGGTATCGGTGTTGCAGATGGAGCAAGCGTAGTATATAATGGAGGAAACTTGACAGTCAATACATCAAGTACATCCGGAAGATATTTGTTTTATTTGGAAAGTGAAGGAAGTACCGCAACTATTAATGGAGGAAAATTCAGTTGGAGTGCAACAGGCAATCAGAAGCGAGCATATATTTATGCAGGTGAAGGAACTACTGTCTATGTAACAGGCGGGGAATTTGGTAAAGCATCAACACGCAGCGGATATACAGCGGGGATTCTTGGAAATGGAACTGTAATTATTACAGGCGGTATCTTTGGCTTTAATCCGTCGCAATGGGTTGCAGCCGGTTATGAAGCGACATTATACGAAGGGAAATACTATGTGTTTGGAAAAGAAGTAGCACAAGTGAAAGATGTCGCAGAATTGAATGTGGCATTAGCATTAGGAAAAGAAGTAGAGTTAGTAGGCGACTTGGCAGTAGATAATGAATCCTTTATTCATACGCATACATCAGACAAAGAGATGGTAATTGATGGAAATGGCAATACAATAATATCGACAGCAGAGTCTATAGATGATTTCCAATGGGAAGATGGCGTAATTCCTGATATGTCAACAATATTTTCATCGACCAATGGAAGTCTTGTAACAGTTAGTGATTTGAATTTCAGTGGTACGATGTCATCATTGATGTTAGGCCATTATGTAAATGCTACATATACAAATTTTAATACAGTATTTAATAGAGTAAATATAGTAGATGCCGAAGTAGTATCATTTTCAGCTAATATATCGCCTGCAGTAACTGTCTATGGTACGGCGACAATGAATAATTGTAAAGTCTATGGCACAACATTATCTTCGTTGGATACATATCCGATGTGGCCGGTCTATGACGTAGCAGTTGTGAATTATTCACATTTGATATTAAATAATAGTAGCATTGGATCACTTTATGTTTGGAATCAAGCACAGTTGACAGTCGGTGATGGAACTAAAGTAGAATCGATTATAGTCAGAGGCAATATGAACACAAGTAAATATGGAGTCTTAATTAAATCCGGAGCGACAGTTGAGACAATAGATTTATCAAACATAACAACCAAATCAAGAGTCAACATTACAATCGAAAATGGTGCAACAATTGGGAAATTTGTATCCAATGGAATAGAATATGCGTCTATAGATGAATGGAGAAATAGTTGATAAATATTCAAGTAATTTGGTAGTCGTCATCTATTAAGATGGCGACTGTTTTTTTGTAAAATTGAGCAAAAGTGAGGGTTGAGTTGTTAATGTCTTATAGAAATTGGTTACAACAGAATAGACATTGTAATTCAATTATATAAATCATTTGGAATGTCGATTAAAATTATCTAAAATGCGTTGAAAGTAACTTAATCTTAATAATAGAGGATTATCCTCGTAAAATTTAGATATTATGAAAGAGATATTAGAATTTTTCAGAAGTTATCCGGAAATGGCCATATTTTTGACAATAGGTCTTGGTTTTTGGATAGGGAGTTTAAAGTACAAGTCGTTTTCTTTGGGAACAGTGACGTCGGTATTGCTTGTCGGAGTATTGGTAGGTCAAATGAATATACCGATTCCCGGACCGTTGAAGTCAGTGTTTTTTCTATTGTTCCTATTTTCGATAGGATATAGTGTAGGACCTCAATTTTTCAATTCATTACGATCAACGGGGTTAAAACAAGTGCTATTTGCGGTAGTTGTATGTTTTTTGTGTCTTGGAGTTACGTTAGGAATTGCGAAGTTGTTAGGATATGATCCCGGGATGGCAGCGGGATTATTTTCCGGTTCGCAGACCATATCGGCAGTAATAGGTGTTGGTACAGACACGATTACATCTTTGTCGGGCGAAGCATCTTCGAAGCAACATTGGATAGATATGATTCCGGTGTGTTACGCTGTAACTTATATCTTCGGAACAATTGGCTCGGCTTATATTTTGGGTAAGTTAGGACCTGCTATGTTAGGTGGAATTGAAAAGGTAAAGCTACAAACGAAAGAGTTAGAGCAATCAATGCGGAATGCGGATGTAAGTGATGACCCGTCGATAGAAGTGGCAAATCGAGCAGTAGACTTTAGAGCATATAGAGTAGAAGCGGAATGGTTTGCAAATGGTCGTACGATTCTTGAATTAGAAACATATCTTAATGATAAAGGGAAGCGATTGTTTGTAGAGCGAATACGCAATTCGTCGGGAATAGTCAGTTCATTGTCAGATGAAATGGTAATAAGTAAAGGTGATGAGATAGTGTTGAGTGGTCGAAGAGAGATGATTGTAGGCGATGAAAGTTGGATAGGAGAAGAGGTGTCAGATGTCGAATTGTTGACTTTTGGTGTAGAGCATATTAATGTGACGTTGACAAAGAAGTTTGTCAAAGCGATGACAATCGGTATATTGCAAGGTAAACGTTTTATGAACGGAGTCATGATAAGGAGTCTGATGCGAGGAAATGTTTCATTGCCTGTATATCGTGCGACAGAATTACAAGCCGGTGATGTATTGAAATTGGTAGGATTGCCCAATGAGGTAACGACAGCCGCAAATAATTTGGGATATATGGATAGACCAACAAATAAAACGGATTTGGTGTTTGTGGGGCTTGGTATACTTCTTGGAGGGATAATAGGGGCTTTGACTATAAAGGCTGGAGGCATACCAATCAGTTTGAGTACGAGTGGAGGAGCATTGATAGCCGGATTAGTGTTTGGCTGGTTACGTACAAAGCATCCTACATTTGGTCGTATACCCCAACCTGCAATATGGATATTGAATAATCTGGGATTGAATATGTTTATAGCTGTAGTAGGTATAGTGTCGGGTCCGACATTCATAGCCGGATTGAAGAGTGCCGGTGTGATGCTGTTTGTAGCAGGCATAGTAGCAACTACATTGCCTTTGGTAATAGCAGTGTGGATTGGCGATAAATTGTTTAAATTTCATCCGGCAGTCAATTTAGGCTGTTGTGCCGGAGCAAGAACCACTACGGCGGCATTAGGAGCCGTTCAGGATAGTATTGATAGCAACATCCCGGCAATGGGTTATACTGTAACTTATGCTATTGGAAATACGCTGTTGATATTAATGGGTGTTGTAATGGTATTAGCGACGATATAGAAAAAAACTTGGTAGAGTCCTTTGCGGACCTGCCTTAAAATAATATAATAAGAACTATGAAAGACAAGAAAGATGAAACTTGCAAGATGCAAGATTATGGTCGTGATTATGAACGACAATTAGAAGTGATGAGTCCGTTTGAGATTAAAAATGAGTTGATTTCATATGCTCGAAATTGTAGTCGTCAGAGTGCGATGGCGTTTTTAAATGCCGGGCGAGGCAATCCTAATTGGATAAATACTATGGGGCGTGAAGCTTTTATGATGATAGGTCAGTTTGGGATGCAAGAATGTCGTCGAGTGCATAGTGAACCGTCAGTCGGGTTGGCAGGAATACCATCGAGCAAAGGAATAGGCGATAGGTTTAAGACATTCTTGGCTTGTAATTATGGAAGCGATATTTCAAAATTTTTGGAAGGAGCCTATGATTGTCTTGTGGCAAAAGGTTACGATGCTGATGATCTTGTTTATGAATGGACGAGTGGTGTCGTAGGTGACCAATATCCGTCTCCGGACAGAATACTGCCATTTACAGAAAAAATAATTGTTGATTATTTAAACAAAGAGTTGAGTGGCGGAAATTTAGACCGTAAATCTATTGAAATGGAATTGTTTGCGACTGAAGGTGGAACCGCTGCAATGTGTTATTTGTTTTCTTCACTCAAGAATAATCGGTTGTTAAGAAAAGGTGATAAGATAGCATTAATGACACCAATCTTTACGCCGTATATTGAGATTCCGGAGTTGGAAGAATTCGGTTTTGAGGTTGTAGAGATAAATGCTGATAAGAAAAGTGAAGATGGGTATCACACATGGCAGTATCCGGAGGAAGAGCTGGAAAAATTGCGAGATACAGATGTAAAGTTGTTGTGCTTAGTTAATCCAAGTAATCCACCGTCGTACGCATTGGATGTCGAGACGAGAGAAAAGATAGTGAATATTGTGGCGGAGTCTAATCCGAACTTGATGATAATTACAGATGATGTTTATGGCACATTTGTAGATGGATTTCAATCGTTGATGTATTTGTTGCCTCGCAATACAGCATGTGTGTATTCATTTTCAAAGTATTTTGGATGTACCGGGTGGCGTTTGGCGGTAGTGGGAGTAAGTCCGGATAATGTGTTTGATGAATTGTTGAGCAGTTTGTCAAAGGATGATAAGGATGAATTGACAAATCGATACAAAAATATTTCATTGCATCCGGCAGAAATGAAATTTATAGATAGGATGGTGGCGGATAGTCGTCTTGTGGCTTTGAATCATACAGCAGGACTGTCAACACCACAACAGATTCAGATGTCGATGTTTGCAATGTTTTCGTTAATGGATGTGGATGAAACATATCGTAGCAGGATGTGTGAAATTATAAGAAATAGATTGACTTCGTTGTGGCAATCGACAGGCTTTATACTTTTGAAAGACTCCAATAGAGCAGGTTATTATTCAGAAATCGATGTGTTATTGTGGGCTGACAAACTTTATGGTGGAGATTTCTCAAAATGGTTGAAACAAAATTATGAACCTCTTGATTTTGTAATTCGTTTGGCGAAGGAGACCGGTGTAGTATTATTAAATGGTGGTGGATTTGATGCTCCGGAATGGTCGGTTCGAGTTTCTTTGGCAAATTTAATGGTTGATGATTATGTACGCATAGGAGAGCATATAGGAAAGATGCTTGAGGAATATGCATGTGTGTGGTATTCCGGAGAGTGTAAGCGATAAGGTCAAAACAGAATTCTAAGAAAAGATGAGGCTGTGTCAAAATGAAAATTTTGGCACAGCCTCATTAAATTAATCAAAAAATTATTATGATATTATTCAAATTCTACTAAAGGTTGGTCAGTAGAAATCACATCGTCCACGTTAACAAGCACTCGTTTTACTTTGCCTGTAACTTCAGAGGTGATGTCATTTTCCATCTTCATTGCTTCATAAACCATAAGAAGGTCGCCTGCTTTAATAGCATCTCCCGGTTTTACTTTGATTTCAAGCACTTTGCCACCCATAGGAGCTTTTTGGAATGTGCCTGAAGATTGAGATACTGCTACATCACCGGTTTCAAATTCTATAAGAGGTTGGTCGGTAGAAATCACGTCATCGACGTTAACAAGTACACGTTTCACTTTGCCACCAATTTCAGCAACGATGTCGTTTTCCATCTTCATTGCTTCGTAAACCATCACTACTTGACCCGGTTTTACAATGTCTCCCGGTTTTACTTTGATTTCAAGCACTTTACCACCCATAGGGGCTTTTTGGCATGGACCGGTTACAGCATCGTTGGCAGGAGTAGCAACTTCAGAGGTAGCGACAGGAGCTTCAGTGGCAGGAGTGGCCGGTTTGTTAGCTTCGTATTCTGCTTTGCGTTTGTTTTTAAGGAATCCTGTTGCAACAGCAGGAAGAAGTTGAAGAAGAAGATATTCTTCATCGTTTTGAGCAATGTTGATACCACCAAATTCAGGAAGGATAGTGTTGTCCGGTTTTCTATAAGAACTAACATCGTAAGGTTTTTCTTCAGCACTGCCTGTGATTTGAGCACGGAATGCAGGATCTACAGGCACAGGAGTTTTACCATATTCCCCTTTAACTAAGCTGACGAATTGATTGTTTTTGTTAGAGTAGTCAGCTACACCTTTGCGACGGTCGAGAGCAACAGCAACTGCTTGAGAACCGACGATTTGACTTGTAGGAGTTACAAGAGGCACAAGACCTGCATCGCGACGTACTTTCGGAATCAAAGCCATAGCTTCATCGATAACGTCTAATGAGTTAAGGGCTTTAAGGTTAGCTACCATGTTAGAGTACATACCTCCCGGGACTTCTGCATTTTTAACCAATTCATTTGGTTTCGGGAAGTTGAAGTATGCTTCGATTTTGTGGCAAGCATCAAGAAGTTCGTCTTCTTTATTTGCGTTAGCTGCAGCGATAGCACGATCGAATTCTGCATCGATGTTAGCAGGAAGTTTATCTTTCAATGGATCGAAATCGTTAGGCCAATTATCTTTGTTGAGGTCAAATTCGGCAAGTGATTTACGAGCACATTTAAGTTCTTCGCGGATTTTTCCTACAGCTTCCATATTAACTTCTACTTCAATGCCGAGTTTTTGACAGAAAACCCAAACAAGTTCGATTGCAGGAGCTGCCGAACCACCTCCGAAGTACCAAATGTTGGTATCAACGATGTCAACGCCTTTAATAATAGCAGTGAGTACGGATGCTAAACCGTAGCCTGGAGTACAGTGAGTATGGAAGTCAACAGGGATGCTTAAAGCTTGTTTTAATTTTGGCATCAAAGAGAAAATGCGAGCAGGGTTTACAAGACCGGCCATATCTTTGATTGTGATCATTTTAGCTCCCAGACGTTCCATTTCTTTTGCTTTATTTATGAAATATTCGTCTGTGAATATTTTTTCAGGTTCTGTAGTTTCGGTTTTTTTACCACCGCCAAATAATTTACTAAAGAAACCTTTCTTTTCAGGAATTTCAGCTTTAGGTTCGTCTTTAGGGTCAACTGTGTAGCAAACAGCAGCGTCAGCGATACCTCCAAGCTCGTTGATAAGACGGATAGATTCTTTAATATTGTCGATGTCGTTAAGAGCGTCAAAAATACGCATAACGTTCAATCCGTTTTTGATAGCTTCTTTGTAGAAGCCTTCAAGAACGTAATCAGGATAAGGTACATATCCGAAAAGGTTACGACCGCGAGAAAGTGCTGAAAGGAGCGAAATGCCTTTCATTTCTTTAGAACAAGAGCGAAGACGATCCCATGGGCTTTCACCAAGATAACGCATCACTGAATCGGGCACTGCACCACCCCATACTTCCATGATGTAGAATTTAGCATCACGATAGAGCGGGAGCAATTTGTCGATGTTTTCCTGTTTTAGACGGGTTGCAAATAAGGACTGTTGTCCGTCGCGTAGAGTTAAGTCTCTGACTTTTAATACTTTAGACATAGTTTTATTTTTAAGTTTAATATTGTGCTTTTATGGTGCTATAAAATTAGTCAATAATTCCGACTAATTGGATAAAAAAGAACAAATAATTCAAAAATTAAGCTTTTTTAACACTTTGATTCTTTGGCTTATTATTCAAAGATACCCTCAACTTCATCAATAACTTCTTCATCAAAGTAAATGTGTCCTTCGCATGGGTCGAAATTTTCAGGGAAGTTGAATTGAGTGGACTGTGAATATGGTAGTTTTTTGTCATTATAAACATTTTTCATGTAGATTCCATAGACAGGGAGAGCTGAGCGTGCACCCTGACCGAAAGCCATAGAGTTGAAGTGGATGTAACGTTCTTCTCCTCCTACCCATACGCCTGTAACAAGTTCGGGAGTGAATCCCATAAACCAGGAGTCGGCATTGAAGTTGGTGGTACCTGTTTTACCACCTGTTTGGGCAGTTATTCCATATCTGCTTCTAAGGCTTGCACCCGTACCACTATCTACTACGTTAAGTAAGATAGAAAGTATTTTGTAGTAGGCCGATTCTCCAATGACTTCTGTGTGGTGAGGAGTGGCATTGAAAATAACATTGCCTTTGTCGTCCTCAATCCGAGAGACAAACACCGGTTCTACTCTGATTCCTTTATTCGCGAAAGCGGAGTAAGCTCCGACTAATTCTTTTACTGATACATCGTTTGGACCTAAACAAAGAGGCATATAAGCTTCAATGTTTCCGGTAAGACCAAACATTTTCATTTTGTTGGCAAGATTGATAGGCTGGAGTTCAGCAACGAGGCGAGCTGAAATCCAGTTGTTTGAATTAGTCAAGGCCCAACGAAGATCAACCATTTCACCAATGCGACCCCCGCCGGAGTTACGTGGTGACCAATTGCCAAAGGTAGGTTGTGAATTTAAGAACATCGAACAAGGAGTATAGCCCACTTCCATTGCAAGTGTGTAGAGGAATGGCTTGGCTGTAGAACCGATTTGACGGCGTCCAAGACTTACCATATCATATTGGAAATATCTGAAATCAGGTCCGCCAATATACGCTTTAACATAGCCTGTCACCGGGTCCATACTCATCATGCCGATACGAAGAATAGATTTCATATAAAGGATGGAATCCATAGGGCTCATAGTGACAATTTTAGAGCCAGGTACGGTTCGAGTGATGGATTTACCATTTTTATCGGTGGTGGTTTCTTTTTCATAAGCAAAGACTTCCATTTGTATTGGAGTCTCGAAAGCTTTATCAATTTCTTCATTAGAGCAACCGGCTTTTTTCATAAGTCGGTAACGTTCGCTCTGTTTTTTTGCTTGAATTTTGAGGTTTTCAAGTTGCTTTGCACTTAATTCAGAGCGGTTTGTAGTATAAGGTCCGGAACTTGAATTTCGTTTTTCGTTATCGAATGCCGGTTGAAGGTATCCTCCGAGGTGTTGATAAACGGCTTCTTCGGCATATTCTTGCATCTTAGTGTCGATTGTTGTGTAGATTCTAAGGCCATCTCGGTAGATGTCGTAGTGGTCACCATTTGGTTTAGGATTTTTGACAATCCATCCATAGAGAGGATTGGAAATCCAAGCAATAGAGTCGGTGTTATATTGTCCGATAGCGAGAGTGTAGGCATAATCATTAGCATAATCACTGCGTACGGGTCTGACAGGTTCTTTTGCTGTCATCAGATGTCGGATTTCTTCTCTAAGGTAAGAAGCGATGCCATCGCGGTGGTCAACACGATGGTAATCTAAAGATAGTGGTAATTGTTTGAGCGAATCAGCTTCAGCTGCGGTAATATAGCCGGCATTTTGCATTTGGCTAATCACAATGTTGCGTCTGTTTTTTGTGCGTTCTTCAAATCGAAGCGGGTTGTAATAACTTGGATTTTTTAGCATGCCGACAAGCATAGCCGCTTCTTCTATTTTAAGTTCGCCGGGTTCTTTACCGAAATAGACGTTAGCAGCCGTTTTTATTCCGACAGCGTTGTTAAGAAAGTCAAAACGGTTTAGATACATTTTGATGATTTCTTCTTTGGTGAAGAATCGTTCAAGTTTTATAGCAATCATCCATTCAATCGGTTTTTGAAGGGCACGTTTGAATAGGTTGGATGAAGGTTGTGAGTAGAGAAGTTTAGCGAGTTGTTGAGTAATGGTGGAACCACCGCCGGATGATTTTTGTCCTAAAATAAGGGTTTTTATTCCTGTGCGAGCCAATGCCATAAAGTCGATACCGGAGTGGTCTTCAAATCGAATGTCTTCAGTGGCGATAAGAGCATCGATGACATGATGAGATATTTCATCATAATCAGCATATACGCGGTTACCTGTACCTGCATAAAATCTGCCTAATTCAGTGCTTCCGTCTGAAGCATATAGGATTGAAGCAAAACTGTCGTTGGGGTCTTCAAGCTCTTCAATTGGAGGCATATATCCGATTACTCCATTATAAATAAGGAGTAAAGAAGTGAAAATTATTAGCCCTAAACCGAGAAACGCAATCCAAAGTGATTTTATAATAGTATTGTTTCGTTTTCTTTTTTTCTCTTGAGCGTCGAGGTTGGAATTTTGTTGCGACATATGTTTGTTCTGAGAAAGGTTGTTTGAGTCGTTCATGATTTATTTTTTCTTTGGACAGAGAATCCGAATTTACCGATAATGTTTCCGAGTTCGTGATAGTGTCCGTGAGAGTAAGCAATTAAATTCGCTTTATCAAGCATAAACTGACCTGATTCAGGATCGATGAATTTTTCATCGGCTCTGACATTTACGACATCAGCAATAATCATCGCATGAGAGCCGAGATGTTCGATTCTTTTGACACGACATTCGATGCTGAGAGGAGATTGTTCGATTGTTGGAGATGCGACTTTTTCTCCGTTGATAGGAGTAAGTCCGGTTTCTATCCATTTATCAAAGTTTTTGCCGGAGCGAACACCGGCCCAGTCAGTGGCATGAGCCATTTCGGAAGTGGTCAGATTGATGGTGAATTCCATATGTTTTTCAATCAGAGGGAAGCTTGCTCTTTCCGGACGAACAGAGATGTAGCACATCGCCGGGTCAGTACAAATTGTTCCGGTCCAAGCTATTGTAAGCATATTCCATTCGTTGCGGTCAGCACCACAAGTGACTAATACTGCGGGTAGGGGGTAAATCATCGTACCCGGCTTCCAAGAGACTTTAGCCATCGTTAATGTATGTTATGTTAATGAGTTAAAATACTTTATTCTAAAGTAATAGAATCGCCTGTCACTTCGTGGGAGCAGTAGTGACATCTGAGAACTACATTTTTTTTGTCTACGACATCGAAGCGTGTTTTCATCGGCTCGTTGCGAGTGATGCATTTCGGGTTGTTGCATTTCACTAATCCAACAATAGTTGGAGGTAGTACGACTTGTTCTTTTTTTACTACTTTGTAGTTTTCGATAGTATTTACAACAGCAGAAGGAGCAATAATAGCTATTCGGTTGAGTACTTCTTGTGGAAAAAATGTATCGGCAACTTTAATAATTCCCTTTTTTCCGTAGCGTTTGCTTTCAAGATTATTGCCGATAGTGACACTTTTGTCGATATTTTCAATCCCTAATAGGGATACTGCTTTAAAGAGAGAGTTGCTTGGGATATGGTCGAATACTGTTCCATTTTTGAGAGCAGCGACTGCGAGTTCTTTATCGTTTGTGTTCATAGTTGATGTTTTGTTATTTTGTTATTTTGATTCCGAGAACTTTGCAAATCATTGCCTGACGAGCATAAAGTCCGTTTTGAGCTTGTTGGAAGTAGTATGCTTTAGGGTTGTCATCGACGTCTTGGTTGATTTCGTTGACACGAGGCAGAGGATGTAGTATTCGTAGATTTTCCTTAGAGTTGTCAAGCATAGCGTTATGGAGGTTGTAGAGGTCTTTCACCCTTTCATATTCCATAAGATCTGTGAAGCGTTCGCGTTGTACACGAGTCATATATATTATGTCGCTTGAGTTTATAACCTCTTGAGAGAAGTCTGTGTGTTCAGTGTAGTCAATTCCGTTTTGTTGACAGAAAGTTCTAAATTCCTCGGGCATTCTGAGCTCGTTGCAAGCTACGAAGTTGAATTTTACATTAAAGTGACTGAGAGCAATAAGGAGAGAGTGAACAGTTCGACCATATTTTAGGTCACCCACCATTGTAATTGTGAGGTCATCTAATTTTCCTTGAGTTTTATAAATTGAGTAAAGGTCGAGCATCGTCTGCGATGGATGTTGGTGGGCTCCGTCGCCGGCATTTATGATTGGCACGTTTGTGACTTCGGAAGCGTATCTTGCTGCACCCTCTAAATAGTGTCGCATAATTATAAGGTCGACATAGTTTGACACCATTTTAATAGTGTCTTTAAGAGTCTCTCCCTTGGATGTGCTTGTGGCTGCCGGATCGGAGAAACCGATAATACGTCCGCCTAATCTGTTGACTGCTGTTTCGAAACTAAGTCGAGTGCGTGTAGATGGTTCAAAAAATAGAGTTGCAATCACTTTTCCGTCGAGGATTTTATGGTTGGAATTTTCCTCGAAATATTGTGCAGTTTTTATAAGTTCAAGAATCTCTTCTTTAGAGATGTCGTTGATTGATACGATGCTATTGTTGCTCATAACTATTATTTTGAGTGCAAATTTACAGAAAAATTGTTCAAAACGCAATAGTTTTTACAAATAGTTGATAGTAATAATTGAAATAAGTGTGTTTGTATAATATAAGGTTATAGAAAAGCTGTGTCATTTTTGATAAGGTGTTGCTTTTCTAATAGTTTACGATAGTCTTTAGTGTTGATGTATTTTTTTATTGCTTCGATATGGTATAATCGGTGGAGGTCGCTACCAATGAAGTCGATAAGATTGTTTTCGAGCAGCCATTCAGCGATTTGTTTATAGGCTTTCCCATAGTGTCCTGTAAGTGATAGGATGTTAATTTGAAATAACAATCCGTTTTGATGAAGAGTTTTATAGCGATTGGGGCTTTTATGATAGTAAATATAGCGTTCAGGGTGAGCGAGTATTGGTCGAAGGTTGTAATCGTTTTGCAGACGGAACAAAATAGTTTCGAAATTGAAATGCTCTTGATACCATGAATTTTCAAGAAGGATGAAATTGTTAGGTAGTGGAGTAATTTGATTTTTTTCGAGCAAATAGAAAAATAGATCATCGATTCTGTATTCTGCGGAATGACTGAATTGCATATCGATTTCGGTGGCTTTTACAGCATCTGTCAATTGTGTATATGCGGTAAAAATTATTTCGGGTGTGTTTGGAAATGTTTCGTCTGTGACGTGAGGGGTAACTATCATTCGATTAATACCGAGTAGAGCCATTTCGTTGACTAAATTTACAGCGGTTTCAATATTGGCTGCTCCGTCATCTATTCCCGGGCATACGTGAGAATGGATGTCGGTGTGAAAGAATAGTTTTGTTTCGATGTTTTTGTTACGAAAGAATGATAGCATAGTGATGAGATATTGATAAACGGTTAAACCTTTCGATGGAGGTCCAACCGTTTATCATTATAGATGGTTAAAGTTTGGTAGATTCCTTATTGCCAAATTATTATCTTAGTAAACCTTCCTTTTAATCAGATATTATTTCACTCCGAGATCAGCGAGTATTTGATCGATTTTAGCTTCAGCTTTTACGACAGTTTGTTCGTAGAGGTCAGCAGAAGTCAAATCTTCACGCACTTCAATGTAGAATTTTATTTTAGGTTCAGTTCCTGAAGGACGAATAGAGATTTTATCTCCTGCTTCAGTGAAGAATTGAAGTACGTCGCTTGTTGTTGGGAAGTTCATTTTTGAAGTTTTTCCGGTTTTAAGACATTTGCAAGTTATGTCTGCATAGTCTTTCACTGTGACTATAGGTGAGCCGGCAAGTTGTTGTGGAGGGTTGTTGCGGAAGTTTTTCATCATTGCAACAATTTCTTCGGCACCTGTCTTTCCGGGGCGAACTACGCTGATGCCTTTTTCGCGAGAGAACCCGTATTTCATATAGATGTCGATAAGCATTTCATAGAGGTTTTGTCCTTTTTCAGCAGCCCAAGCAGCGATTTCACCTAAAAGAGATACAGCACTGACAGCATCTTTGTCGCGGACAAATGTTTCGGCAAGGAATCCGAAGCTTTCTTCGCCACCACCTAAGTAGCGGGCTGTACCTTCGTTGTTGCGCATAACATCGGCAATCCATTTGAATCCGGTGTAACAATCGAAGCATTTTACGTTGTTGGCATCGGCAATACGTTTGATTGTTTCTGTGGTAACGATGGTTTTAACGCAATATTCAGAGCCGTCAATTTTTCCAAGTTCTACATTACGTGTAATTAAGTAGTAGAGGAAAATCATCACGATTTGGTTTCCATTGACGAGTTGGTAGTTGCCGGCTTTGTCGCGAACAACGAGACCTACGCGGTCGGCATCAGGGTCGCTTGCAAAGATGATGTCGGCATCCACTTCTTTAGCTTTTGCGATAGCCATTGCCATTGCAGAAGGTACTTCCGGATTAGGGGATTCAACTGTTGGAAAATCTCCGCTGAGGACATCTTGTTCCGGCACGTGAATTACGTTGTTGAAACCGAAGTTTTTGAGCGAATCGAAAATAAGCATTTTGCCTGTTCCATGAATAGGCGTATAGACGATTTTCATATCTTTATGCTTTTCGATAGCTTCAGGGCTAAGCGATAATGCTTTGATTTCAGCAAGGTATTGTTGATCGATTTCTTTGCCTATGATTTGAATCAATTCCTTGTTGGGAGTGAATTTGATTTGGTCGACAGATGTGATTTGGTTGACGTATTCGATGGTTTTGACATCGTGAGGAGCAATCATTTGAGCTCCGTCGCTCCAATATGCTTTGTAACCGTTGTATTCTTTAGGATTATGGCTTGCAGTTACAACCACACCACTTTGACATCTTAATTTGCGAATTCCATAAGAGATTTCAGGTGTAGGACGACAATCGTCGAATAGGTAAACTTTGATGCCGTTGGCGGAGAAAATGTCGGCGGCAAGTTCAGCGAATTTACGTGAATTGTTACGCACATCGTGACCTACACATACACTTATTTGTGGCAAATCTTTGAAAGTGTCTAACAGATAGTTGGCAAGCCCTTGTGTAGCTGCTCCTACGGTGTAAATATTCATGCGATTTGAACCTGCACCCATAATTCCTCTTAAACCACCTGTGCCAAATTCCAAATCTTTGTAGAACGATTCTATAAGGAGGGTTTTGTCAGGATTATCGAGCATCGCTTTTACCTCTTGTCGTGTCGCTGCATCATATTTTTCATCGAGCCATTTTTCGGCTTTTGCTGTTACGCTTTTCAATAGTTCTTCGTTGTTCATATTGTTTTTGTGTTCTGATTTTTAGTAGATAACTTATTCCTATATTAACGCAAATTTAGTAATAAATGATGAGGAATAGAAACTTTTTTATAAAAAAAGAAGATAAAAAGCATTTTTTTTGCTTAATTTTAAAAAAATGGTGATTAAAGAATTGTTGTCTGAACTATATTGATTAAATTTGCAAATTAAAATTTTACTGATGATTTTTCAGTGGGTGCAAACAGTTAATAATTATTTTGTATGATATTATCGATGACAGGCTTTGGCAAAGGCGTGGCTTCTTCGGAATTGAAGAAAGTTACTATTGAGTTGAAGTCATTGAATAGTAAGCAATTAGATTTGTCAATGCGTGTTCCAAATTATTTCCGTGAAAAGGAAATAGAGATGCGTAATCATATAGCGGAAAAGTTGGAACGAGGCAAAGTAGAAGCAACTGTAATGGTGGAAAATATCGGTGTTGAAGTCAATACATCGATAAATGTAAATCTACTTAAAAGCTATAAAGAGCAGATTATGGAAATGGCAACGGAATTGCAAATTGCATGGCCTACTGATTGGTATGCAACTTTATTGCGAATGCCGGAAGCTTTGAAAACAGAGACTGTGCAAGTAGGAGAGGATGAAGGAAAAGCTCTTGCTGAAGCATTGGAGCAAGCAATTGTCAATCTTTTAGAATTTCGTCGCCATGAAGGAGAAAAACTCGAACTCTTTTTCAGAGAGAAAATTGATAATATCGGCTGTCTACTCAAAGAAATAGAACCATTCGAAGCGGAGAGAGTTCCTAAGATACGTGCCAAATTGGAAGAACAATTATCAAAACTCGAAATGATCGATTATGATAAAGGACGTCTTGAGCAAGAATTGATTTTCTATATCGAAAAACTTGATGTTAATGAGGAAAAATTACGTCTCAGAAGCCATTTGAACTATTTTATTGAAACTCTTGAAAATGGTTCGGCTCAAGGTAAAAAGCTCGGTTTCATAGCACAAGAAATGGGACGTGAGATAAACACTCTCGGTTCGAAATCCAACAATGCTGATATGCAGCGTATAGTGGTAAAAATGAAAGATGAACTCGAGCAAATTAAAGAACAAGTATTGAACGTGTTGTAACAGAACAGCCATGAAAAAAGGAAAATTAATAGTGATTTCTGCTCCGTCGGGGTGTGGAAAATCAACCATTATAAAGCAAATCATAGATGATGAACGTCTTAGTCTTGGGTTCTCTATATCTGCTACAAGTCGCAAACCTCGAGAAGGTGAACAGAACGGAGTACACTATTATTTTATATCCGACGAAGAGTTTGTGCAACTTATAGATGAAGATAAATTTATAGAGTGGGAAGAGGTCTATACCGGTACTCATTATGGCACTCTTGTCAGCGAAGTGGAGCGTGTGACGTCGGCAGGTAAGAATCTTATTCTCGATATTGACGTCAAAGGTGGAGTCAATGTAAAGAAACGCTTTGCAGACGAGGTCTTGTCGTTGTTTATAATGCCACCAAGCATAGATGAACTCGGACGACGTCTAAGAGGGCGAGCTACTGATGCTGAAGAAGTTATACGTAAGCGTTTAGACAAGGCAGAGTTTGAAATTTCTTATGCCCCCCACTATGACCAAGTCATTGTGAATGACGATCTTGCTACCGCAGTTGAAGACGTTCGCTCGGCTATTTTGAATTTCATTAAGGTTGACTCTGTATAGAACTCGTCCGAAATAAGTTTTGTAGAATAATTAGATTTTTAATCTGATAATTCAAATCGAATGTTTTTACAATGAATCGTGCAGATAAAATAATAGGTATATATTCCGGAAGTTTCAATCCGATTCATCGAGGACATACTATGCTTGCAGAGCAAATAGCAAATAGTGGTGTCGTAGACGAGGTGTGGCTGTTAGTTACACCACTCAATCCGTTAAAACAAAATCAATTGATGGAGAGCAATCAGCATCGATTGGCTATGGCTCAAATTGCAGTGAAAGATTGTCCAAAAGTATTCGCATCCGACTTTGAATTTTATTTATCACAACCGACCTTTACTTATACAACACTCTGCTCGCTTCGACAAAAATATCCTCAGTATAAATTTACATTGATAATTGGTTCGGACAATTGGCTGATATTTACAAAATGGCGAAATTATCAAGAGATAATTGAAGAATTTGGTCTGATAGTCTATCCTCGTCCCGGATACGAAGTGGAGTTGTTATCATTGCCGGATAATGTTATTTTGCTTTCAGATGCCCCTACTTCCGATGTGTCATCTACTCAAATCCGAAAGAGATTAGAAATTCAAGAGAATAGTATAGAAGCTAAAGCATTCAGCAAAGATGACCATAGTGTAATTGATGTGGACGTATTAACTTACATTCGAACTCATCATCTTTACAATAAAGATTAGGAATCATTTGCAATAGAGGCATATTTTTGAATTCGCTAATATCATGATTGTATTTATGTGTAGAGTAGGTAATTGAGGATAATAATTATTTTCTGAGGAGATGCTTGTGTTTTGATGTGGAAGTGTTATATTTGCAAAATAAAATAAAATAATCCAAATAAAGCATCAATGGAAGAAAACAAATTAAGCCCGAATACGTTAGCTTTTATAGGGTTGGCAAATGAATATTGCGTTGTAGTAGGCAATGCAAGTGAAATTGAAAAGGATGAATTTGTGACGGAAATGTTGCGATTGCTTCCTCGTCTCTATATCTCAATTAGCGATGTAAAAACAGATGATTGCGGATTTGAAAATGACTACGATATTCTCCATACACATTTGGATGAAGATTATTACGATAGTATTCGTAGGAATATGGAGATGCTTTTAGGTCCGGACGATGTGTTTCTTGAAACATTTGAAGAAGATATGAAATATAGCGACACTCCTATAGCTGCATCAATTTCGGAAAGTTTGGCGGATATATTTCAAGATTTGTTCAACTTTGTATCGACGGTAAAGGAGAGTGAAGGGCTGCAAACCAATATAGCGTTGAGTGAGTGTAAAGATAATTTTGAAAGCTATTGGTCTCAGACGCTTTGCAACGTGATGCGAGCATTAAACAATCTTCGTTATCTACCGGGAATTAGCAATTAATACAATTCATACAAATAAGAATCATAAACATAAAACGAATAACAGATGATAAACAGACTTTTAGGATGGCTTGATGCATCGACATGCAACGTGATGGCTGTCGAGACAATGAAGATAGAATTGACAAAAGCCGGTTTTTCGGAATTGCGTCAAGGTGACAAATGGGAACTCCAAAAAGGTGGAAAATATTATGTAACAAAAAACGGCACTGCTATATTTGCTTTTATTGTAGGAAATGGCTCAGTTGCAGAACATGGGTTCAGAATTATTTCAGCACATAGCGATAGTCCATGTTTCAAAATCAAACCTAATGCAGAAATTTATGGTGATGGAGGAGTAGTAACGCTCAATGTTGAGAAATATGGCGGAGGAATTCTTTATACATGGTTTGATCGCCCGTTATCGATTTCAGGTCGTGTCGTAGTCAAAGGGGAAAATGCACTTGAACCACGAATTCTATCTGTCGATTTGAAACAGGCAGTGGCTACAATTCCTCATCTTGCAATTCATTTTAATCGAGCAGTTAATGAAGGTAATGCATTGTCGGTTCAGAAAGATATGAAACCTGTAATCGGAATGTTCAGTAAAGAAGAGATTGAGACATTTAAGCAGAAAGGTGGAATAGTAAGAGTGCTTGTCGGAGAACATTTGGGTATTAATCCGACCGATATAATCGAATATGAATTGAATCTATATCCAATGGATAAAGCCGGTCTGTTTGGTGTGCATAACGAATATTTCCAATCGGGGAGAATTGATGATTTGTCAATGGCATATGCAGCATTGGAAGCAATATTGGATACCAAAGAATGTGAAGCAACACGAGTGATGGCAATATTCGACAATGAAGAGACTGGTAGTGGTACAAAACAAGGTGCTGCATCACCGGTGTTGCGAGATATACTCGACAGAGTGGCAAGATTGACGATTGCAGATTATGATGAACAAGATTTCTATCGTGCTGTAGCCAAGTCGTTTATGATTTCAGCTGATGATGCCCATGGATGGCACCCAAACTACAATGAAAAGTATGATCCGACTAATCACGCAGTGTTAGGAGGAGGTCCTGCAATAAAGATAAATGCAAATTGTAAGTATATGACAGATGCCGATGGTTCTGCTGTATTTAAAACATTGTGTGATCAGGCAGGTGTGCCATGTCAATATTTTGTAAATCATAGTGATGTGCTTGGTGGTTCTACGCTTGGTAACATCTTTACCGGTAAAATGGATATTAGAGGAGTTGATATGGGTAATCCTATTTGGGCTATGCATTCGGCATTAGAAACAGCATCAGTCAAAGACCACGAATATGCAATCAAAGTATTCAAAGAATTCTTTAAGTAACAGAGATATAGTAAAACATTTATAATAGTAACTTCCGTATCCTAAGAGGTTTGCGGAAGTTCGTTTTAAATTTGTGGACACCCTGACGTAAATAAGTAATTTAAATGAAGGAAATAAATACTTAATAATTGTGTTGACTGTGTGGTGTAGGTTTTCATTATGTGACTATTTGATATATAAGGTTCAGGAAAATCACAGTTTAAAATGTGCTAAAAATTTGATTTTTCGTTGCGGATGTGCTATCTTTGCACCCGATTTTCGGTAAATGTGTAAATTGGCTTGATATTTGCAGAGAATCGTAAAACCGAAATAATAATAAATAAACATAAATTAAAAGCATGAATGTAACAATTAACAAGCTTGACAATGTGAATGCACAAATCACAGTCGTGCTTGAAGAAAAAGATTATCAGGACAAAGTAAAACAACAATTGAAAGAAATCAACAAAAATCGTCCTGAACCGGGATTTCGTCCCGGCAAAGTGCCTGCAGCATTAATTCAAAAGAAATACGGCAAAGCTGTAAAATATGATGTAGTTAACAAAGAAGTGTCAGATGCACTTTACAACTATATCAGAGAGAACGAACTGCAAGTGCTTGGTAATCCTGTACCGGCAAATCGCGAAGAATTTAATTTGGAAGCAACCGACTATACATTCACATTCAATGTCGGTCTTGCTCCGGAAATCAATACTCACGTCAACAAAGATTTGACAATACCGTATTACACAATCGAAGTAAGCGAAGAAATGACAAAACGTCAGGATGAAATGTTCCGTAACCGTTTTGGAGCACAAGTTCAAGGCGAAAGCGTGGAACCAAATGCATTGGTTAAAGGGGTGTTGACAGAGCTTAATGAAGATGGCAGTGTAAAAGACGGAGGTATTGTAAATGAGAACGGTATTGTATCGCCACAATATTTCAAAAGCGAAGATGAACGTGCAAAATTCATGGATAAGAAAGTAGGAGAAATAGTAGTGTTTAATCCTTCTGCTACTTGTGCCGGAAATGAAGTTGAAATGTCATCAATGCTCAACATCGATAAAGAAACTGCGGCAGAGGTGAAATGCGACTTCCAAATGGAAATCAAAGAAATTATCGTTCTTCGTCAAGCAGAATTAAATCAGGACTACTTTGACAATGTGTTTGGCAAAGATAAAGTTCACAACGAAGAAGAATACGCAGAGGCTCTCAAAAATATGATAGCACAACAACTATCTGCTGATAGCAACTATCGTTTCTCAATCGATGCAAAAGAAGCAATATTAAAAGCAGTCGGTGATGTTGAGTTGCCGGATGCTGTATTGAAAGACTTCCTTAAATTGCAAGATGAAAGTTTGACAGACGAAAATATCGACGAAAAATATGCTCAAATGCGTCCTGATCTTGTATGGCAACTTGTACGCGATGCAGTGGCTAAAGAATTGCAAATCAAGATAGAAGAATCAGATGTCATTTCAATAGCCAAAATGATTGCACAAAATCAGTTTGCTCAATATGGTATGACAAATCTTCCGGACGATGTGCTTGACAAATATGCACGCGACATCATCAAAGATGAGAAGAGCCGTGAACACGTATTAAATCAAGCAGTCGATATGAAACTCTATAATGGCATACGTGCAAGCGTGACATTAGACGAACAAACTGTCAGCGTGGAAAAATTTAACGAATTGTTTCAAACTGAAGTCGTGGAATAATTAAAAAATCCACTTAAATAATAGAGAATTTCTCAAAATTAGGATAGAGGAGTGCCAAAATAACGGTACTCCTCAATTTTTTTTGATTAAAAATTTGGTATGATACTTGTTTTATTGTTAACTTTGAATTTAAAACATATTTTAAAACAGAAATAGATAGAACTATGAACAACGATTTTAGAAAATATGCAGTAGGTCATCTTGGAATGAGTTCCAATACACTTGATCAATACACTAAATTTGTAAACAATACAACACCGATAATCACTTCCGGAGGAAATCTCGAAAGCAATTATATCAATCCATATATTCTTGAAGAACGTCAATTGAATGTTACACAATTAGATGTGTTCTCTCGCTTGATGATGGATAGAATCATTTTCTTAGGCACACAAGTTACAGATCAATCGGCAAATGTCATCCAAGCACAATTGCTCTATTTGGATTCAGCAGATCCGGGCAAAGATATATCAATCTATATAAACTCTCCCGGTGGTTCGGTATATGCCGGTTTGGGTATTTATGACACAATGCAATATATTTCAAGCGATGTATCGACAATTTGCACCGGAATGGCGGCATCAATGGCAGCCGTATTGCTTGTGGCCGGAGAAAAAGGAAAGCGTTTTGCCTTGCCTCACTCACGTGTAATGATACATCAACCGATGGGGGGTATTCAAGGACAAGCATCCGACATAGAAATCACTGCTCGCGAAATCCTCAAACTTAAAGAGGAACTTTATAACATTATTTCCGCACATTCAGGACAACCATTCGATAGAGTAGCAAAAGATTCTGATCGGGACTATTGGATGATAGCTAACGAGGCACAAGAATATGGAATGATAGATAAAGTACTTGTAAATCCACGTAAAGAACAAGAGTAGATGGCAAAGAAAGTAGTGGCAACCTGTACGATGTGTGGCGTACCTGACAGCGTAGCTACACCCGTAATCAGCATCTTTGATGGTCTTTGTATGTGTACGGAATGCATCAAATTTATTGAAGACAAACGCGATGATGAATTGCGTACGCGAGGCAGAGAAAAAGAGAAGCCGAGCGAAAAAGAAACTTGTTCAATTCCGAAACCACAAGAGATAAGTGCATTTCTTGACCAATATGTAATTGGTCAAGAAGAAGCTAAGAAGTATCTGTCAGTGTCGGTCTACAATCACTATAAGAGAATAGCACAAACAGGCGAAGATGATGTTGATATAGAGAAATCAAACATAATCTTGGTAGGTCCTACCGGTACGGGAAAGACATTATTGGCAAAGACAATAGCACGCCTGCTTGATGTGCCTTTTACAATAGTAGATGCTACGGTGTTGACTGAAGCCGGTTATGTAGGTGAAGATATAGAGTCGTTGTTGACACGTTTGTTGCAAGCCTGTGATTATGATGTGGAAAAAGCTCAACGCGGAATAGTGTTTATTGATGAAATTGACAAAATAGCCCGAAAGAGCGATAATCCATCGATCACCCGCGATGTCAGTGGAGAAGGTGTTCAACAAGGATTATTAAAGCTTCTTGAAGGCTCAGTGGTGCTTGTTCCTCCACAAGGCGGGCGTAAACATCCTGACCAAAAAATGATTTCGGTTGATACTAAAAATATATTATTCATTTGTGGCGGTGCATTTGATGGGATAGAACGAAAAATAGCAGCCAGATTGAACACGCAAGTAGTGGGATACGGGCATGATGCTGTACGCAAAAAACATCAACGCGAAAATCTTATGCGATATGTTATGCCCCAAGATTTAAAATCATTTGGCTTGATACCCGAAATCATAGGTCGATTGCCAATATTGACAAGCCTTGAGCCATTAGATAAAGCTGCATTACGCAGAATATTGGTGGAACCCAAAAATGCAATCATACGTCAGTACAAACGATTGTTTGAACTCGATGGAGTGGCTCTCGACTTTACCGAATCAGCATTAGATTTGATAGTAGGCAAAGCTGTTGAATATAAGTTGGGAGCACGTGGTTTGCGTTCGATTGTAGAGACTATAATGGTAGATGCAATGTATGAAATTCCATCGCAAAACATTGATAAATTTGAAGTCGATGAAAATTATGTAATGGATAAATTAGTCAAAGCACATTTCGAAAAAACGAAAATAGAAGTATAAAAACAGAAAAATAGAAAAAATATTTGCCATATAAAGAATTTGCACTATCTTTGTAGTAATAGAAATTACCGAAACACCAAATCTGATATGCCTAACACTGTGTGTCTTCACGAAGCACTGAAATTTCATTTTGGCTTCGATAGCTTTAAAGGTAATCAAGAGGCTATTATAGAGAGCCTTCTTGCAGGGAATGACGTATTTGTACTGATGCCGACAGGAGGGGGCAAATCGCTATGCTATCAGCTTCCATCTCTGATTATGGAGGGTACGGCAATCGTTATTTCTCCATTGATTGCCTTGATGAAAAATCAGGTAGATGCAATGCGACATTTCAGCGAGGATGACGGAGTGGCTCATTTTCTTAACTCTTCGCTCAATAAATCGGCAATAGATCAAGTGAAGGCAGATGTGGTGTCGGGACGTACTAAATTGCTATATGTGGCACCTGAGTCCTTGACCAAAGAAGATAATATCAATTTTCTTCGCGGAGTGAACATATCATTTTATGCAGTAGATGAAGCTCATTGTATATCAGAATGGGGACATGATTTTCGCCCTGAATATAGAAAAATTCGTCCGATAATCAATGAAATCGGTACTCGCCCGGTGATTGCACTGACAGCAACAGCAACGCCTAAAGTGCAACATGATATTCAAAAGAACCTTGGAATGCAGGATGCAGTGGTCTACAAATCGAGCTTCAATCGTTCGAATCTCTATTACGAAGTTCGACCAAAGACTAAAGATATCGACCGCGAAATAATCAAATACATCAAAAACAATCCCGGTAAATCAGGTATAATCTATTGTCTTTCACGAAAAAAAGTGGAAGAGCTTGCAGAGACACTTCGTCTAAACGACATCAATGCATTAGCCTACCATGCAGGTATGGATTCAGCAACTCGTTCGTCAAATCAAGATGCCTTTTTGCTTGAGAATGTAGATGTAATAGTCGCTACAATAGCTTTTGGAATGGGAATCGATAAGCCTGATGTACGCTATGTGATACATTATGATATTCCAAAAAGTCTTGAAGGATACTATCAAGAGACCGGACGTGCAGGACGTGATGGCGGAGAAGGACAGTGTATAACATTTTATATGAACAAAGACTTGCAAAAATTGGAAAAATTGATGCAAGGCAAACCAATAGCAGAACAAGAAATAGGGAAACAGTTGCTTATCGAAACGGCAGGTTATGCCGAATCGTCAGTGTGTAGAAGGAAATCATTACTCCATTACTTCGGAGAAGAATATTTAGAAGATAATTGCGGCAACTGTGATAATTGTATAAATCCGAAACGACAAGTGGAAGCAAAAGATGAGTTATGTGCAGTCATTGAGACTGTAATGGCATTAAAAGAAAAATTCAAAGCCGAATATATAATTACTGTAATGATTGGCAGAAAAACAGATGAAGTCAAATCATATAATCATCAAGAATTAGAAGTGTTTGGATGTGCACCCAAGGCAGATGAACGACATCTTAATACTGTAATTCGTCAAGCTTTTATTGCAGGATATTTAGATAAAGATATAGAAAACTATGGTCTGATAAAAGTGACGCCGGCAGGAGAAAAATTTTTGAAAAAACCTGTGTCATTTAAAATAGTAGAGGACATAGATTTTACAGAGCAAGAAGAAGAACCAATGATGAAAGGCGGAGCATCGTGTGCTGCCGACCAAGAGTTATATTCCATTTTAAAAGATTTGCGTAAAAAGATGGCAAAACAATTGGAATTGCCACCTTACGTAATTTTCCAAGATCCGTCATTGGAAGCAATGGCTACAACCTATCCCATAACATTAGAAGAATTGCAAAACATTCCGGGTGTCGGTGCAGGTAAAGCCAAACGCTATGGCGATGAATTTGTCAAGTTGATAAAGCGACACGTTGACGAAAATGAAATCGAGCGTCCTGAAGATATGCGTGTCAGAACTGTTGCAAATAAAAGTCGTAAAAAAATATTGATAATCCAGGCAATAGATAGAAAAATTGCTCTCGATGAACTTGCAGAAAGTCAAGGACTTGATTTTAGCGAACTTCTTGATGAGTTGGAGGCTATCGTATATGCAGGGACTAAAATCAGTATCGACTATTTTCTTGATGAAATATTAGACGAAGAACATCAAGATGAAATCCTCGACTTCTTCCACGAAAGCGAAGAAGATGACTTGGAAGCTGCAATTCAAGAACTCGGAGAATATTACACTGAAGAAGAAATCCGATTGGTGAGAGTGAAATTCCTCTCTGAGATGGGTAACTAAGAAATTTTATATGTAAATATCTTGTATATAGAGAAAGTGAGCCGAAATGTGAATTTCGGTTTGCTTTTTTAAGTATTGTGTATCAGTTAAATAATGTTCTGAAAAGATATATGACTTTATAAAATGGAGATTTTGTTCGAAAAGAATAAAAAAAACGAAAATAATAGTTATGAAGTCAGTATTTTTTTGTAATTTTGCACGCAATAAATTTTCAGATAAAACATTAACATATAATATATGTCGTTTATTGCAGATAGAGTAAAAATGGAGGGATTGACATTTGATGATGTTCTGTTAATCCCCGCATATTCACAAGTTCTTCCAAGAGAAGTCAATCTGACTTCTAAGTTTTCACGCAATATCACGCTGAATGTCCCAATTGTTTCGGCAGCAATGGACACTGTAACCGAGTACAGATTGGCTATAGCCATAGCTCGCGAAGGTGGTATCGGAGTAATCCATAAAAATATGCCGATAGAGGAACAAGCACGCCAAGTGCACGCAGTGAAAAGGGCCGAAAACGGTATGATTTATGATCCTGTAACCATCAAATGTGGCAGCACAGTGAAAGATGCGTTAGACATGATGCGTGAATACCATATCGGAGGAATCCCGGTAGTAGACGAAAATAATGAATTGAAAGGAATCGTAACCAATCGTGATTTACGTTTCGAACATGATATGAATCGTAAAATTGACGACGTTATGACTTCAGAACATATAATCACTACCACACAATCCGCAAATCTTGAAGAAGCAGCGGAAATACTCCAACGCCATAAAATCGAGAAACTTCCGGTGGTAGATGCTCATAACAAGTTAATAGGGCTTGTAACTTACAAGGATATTACCAAAGCTAAAGATAAACCATTCGCTTGCAAAGATAAGCTCGGACGACTTCGTGTTGCAGCCGGAATCGGAGTAACACCGGATAGTATGGTAAGAGCTGAAGCATTAGTAAAAGCCGGAGTAGATGCATTGGTGATTGACACTGCTCACGGACATTCCCAAGGTGTAATTTCAGTGTTAAAAGCAGTGAAAGAAAAATTCCCTGAAATCGATGTGGTTGTAGGAAATATTGCTACCGGTGAAGCTGCAAAATTCTTGGTTGAGAATGGAGCAGATGGAGTGAAAGTCGGCATCGGTCCGGGTTCGATATGTACTACACGTGTAGTAGCCGGAGTAGGTGTGCCACAATTATCGGCAATCTATGAAGTAGCAAAAGCCTTGGAAGGAACAGGTGTGCCATTAATCGCAGATGGAGGAATCCGCTATTCAGGCGACATCGTTAAAGCACTTGCAGCCGGTGGCTACTCGGTGATGCTTGGCGGAATGTTGGCAGGAGTGGAAGAATCACCGGGTGACACAATCATCTTCAATGGTCGTAAATTTAAATCGTATCGCGGAATGGGCTCGTTGGAAGCAATGGAAAAAGGTTCGAAGGATCGCTATTTCCAAGGTAACGAAGTCGATGCTAAAAAATTAGTACCGGAAGGAATCGCAGCTCGAGTACCGTTCAAAGGTTCATTATATGAAGTGGTCTATCAGATGCTCGGCGGACTTCGTGCCGGAATGGGATACTGTGGAGCCGCAAATATCGAAGCACTCCATAAAGCACAATTTACAAGAATTACAAATGCAGGAGTGCTTGAAAGTCACCCTCATGATGTGGCAATTACAAGTGAAGCACCAAACTATAGTCGTTCATAATCGAAAAATGTATAATAATTAAAAACAAAAGCTTTAAATAGTAGTAATCGGGTGTTCGAGGCAAAAAAATAATGCTTCGAACACTTTTTGTATAATTTTAATTATATGATATTAATGTTAAATAAATCTAAATAACAATCGATTATGAGATGAGTTTTTGAATATTTAAAAATTATTCATAATTTTGCGAAATAATCATAAACATAAACCAATTAATCATGAAAAAGAATCTCATTATATTAATCGTTGCCATTGTTGGATATCAATGGTTTGCAAATGCGGGAAATGATTATTATTACTATCGTGGAGAAAAAATTCCTGTAATCGAAGACACAACGAAAACAGCAGTTGTTACATTAAAAGCTACTGAATCGGAACTACAAACCTATGCAGTGACTACAGAAACTCCAACAGCTATTAAAGAAGACTCAAATTATAGAATAAGTTTTTATGAGTCATCGTTATCTTCCGGTGTCATTAATAGAAATTCCATTATATCTCAATCGTCAAGTATTGTTTTGCCGTGTTATAAAAGTGAAAATGGGGTGGATTTACAAATGACCAACTATTTGCATGTAAAATTGAAGCAAGCAACAGATTATGCTACATTGCTAAGTTTGGCAGAGAGATATTCGCTTGAAATAGTAGTGCAAGATATGTATATGCCGTTGTGGTACACGCTATCTATCACGCCACAAACGGAGTGCAGTACGCTTGAAGCGGCTAATGCAATTTTTGAAACGGGTTTAGTAGCAGCATCATCCCCTGATTTTAGTGGAGGGTGGAAATTAAATACTAATGATCCATATTTTGGTTCTCAATGGGGATTAAATAACAATAATATGGGTTATTCGAATATAGATATTTCTATAGAAGGAGCATGGAATTATGTATTAGGTAGTGATATAAAAGTTGCAATAATCGATGCTGGGACATATTTATCTCATCCGGATTTAGTTGATAATATATTGTGCAGTTTTGATGCTGAAACAAATACTTCTCCTTGTTTATATTATTTTGGAAACATAGAGGAATATGAGAGCGGAAAGTATCCGGCTCAACATGGTACGCATGTAGCAGGTATTGTCGCTGCGAAAAAAGATAATAATATTTTAATATCAGGTGTTGCTCCAAGTGCAAATTTAATTCCTGTTAGCGTGAACTTTTTAAATGGAATCAATATTAATCATAAGTTGGCGTTAGCTATAAATTGGGCGGTTGCTAATGGTGCCGAAATTCTCAATTGTTCATGGGGAGGGGGCTCTCAAAATGATTATATTGATGATGCAATTAATAATGCAATTAGTAATGGAAGAAATGGAAAGGGTTGTATAGTAGTATTTTCTACAGGAAATGATTATTCATCAGTTAATTATCCGGCAAATTCGAATGATAAAATATTATCTGTTGGGGATATAACGTCGTACGGAGAAAGAGCAGAATATTCAAATTATGGTAATGAAATAGATGTTGTGGCTCCTGGGTCTAATATATATTCAACCTTACCAACTAATGTAGCCGGATATATGAGTGGAACATCAATGGCTGCACCCCATGTTTCCGGTTTGGCTGCTTTGATATTGTCAGTCAATCCAAATTTTTCAGATGATGAAGTTTGTTTGATTATTCAGCAAACCTGTAAGAAATTACCAAAATATTCATTCTATTCCCATATTGGTCGATTAGGCGGAACATGGAATAACGAAGTAGGATATGGATTGATAAACGCAGAAGCAGCAGTAAAAGAAGCTGTAGCAATGAGTTCTGAAATACTTGGTCCGTCTTTTATGGAAAAGAGTAAGACCTACACGTTCTCGTTATCTAATTCGGAAACAATGTCTTCAGTAAGATGGTATCTTGAAGGAGAGACTCAAAAGGCTGTAATTACGACGAATACGACTAATCCAAGTAGTGCAATTTCTGTAAAGACTCAATTAGGAGAGCCGGAAATAATGACTTTAAATGCAGAAATAACAACAATCAATGGTTTTACTCATACAATATCGAAAACAATTTATCCTAACACAAACAATACAAGTACATTTTGCGGGTCGATTAATCAACAATTATGTTCGTACAATAATGTAACATATCCTACATATTCTACATCATTTGTTGATGAAGTTACGCAATATATTTATCCGGGCTGTAATGCAGTTATCAGTTTCTTAGAGGACACTGTACTTGGGTGGACAATTGAACAATATAACGGAACACCTATTTCATGGTCTTATAATCCGGTAGAGTGCGAATTGTCTGTAAGTATTTCAAAGAATAATATCCCATATTCTTTTAGATTTACATCCGAATATGGTACAAAAGCATTTACATTATTTCCATGGCAAGACAATTCAGTTCATACGTTAAATCTATCTACAGATGATAGTAACTTATATGTAGAAGTAGTTACAAATGAGGAGTCGAAAGATGTGGTAGATGAAATAGAAACTATGAATGTTGAGATTGCAAATGTGACTACCGGAGAAATTGTAGTAAATGAAGAAGTAGAGTGTAATGCGATGTTTGAAACCTCAGCATGGGATAAGGGATATTATGTAGTTACGACACGATTTAATGGCGAATCACTTTCAAAGAAGACCATTATTAAATAAAGAGAATTAGATTAAATAGCAAATGTGTAACATATAAAATGAATAGTATGAAAAAGATAGTAATTTATTTGATGGCGATAATGCCGATATTGGGATTTACATCATGTGAAAATGATGAGCCGGAAAACCCGGTGTACCATGATATAGAAATCGATTCGGTAGAAATAGACGGAGTGACATATGATTTTGAATGGGTATGTAGCGATGATATATCTCAGATACAATGGAACTACCAACATGTAGATCACCCTTTTGCTACCGCAGTGAATATTGATAAACAGCTTAAGGAGGTTAGTTTTAAAGGTGTTGTAGCGAAAGATTTTGTTTATGATGGTGAAATTGTTAATTTGGAATTCCCTGTCAGAATAAATGCACGAGCATTTCGTGGATGTGATATGCTTGAAACGATTAAAATCGATTCGAATGTAGCTTCAGTTTACGTTGATGATGATTGGAACTTCAACGAAGAGACAGTTTTTGGTGATTGTGTTAAATTGAAAGATATTTATTTATATCATAATCCTCATGAAATCAGGTTCATCTCTACGGGGTGTGATTATGAAACGGTAACACTTCACGTTAAGAAAGGAACTAAAGATGAATGGATTCAGTGTGAGCCGTGGTCAAAATTCAGAAACATAGTTGAAGACTTGTAAAGAGTGTAATATAACTTTAATGTTATATTGAATATAGTAATTGGGTGTTCGATTTGGTGTTCGAGGCAAAAAAATGATGCTTCGAACACTTTTTGTATAATTTTATTACTAAAGTTTCGTTATATGATAATGAAGTATGTCTCTATGAATCTCGCAAATAGTGATTTTGATGTTACAAACTGATTACAATAGAACTTACCTAAAAAATAGAAAGAAAAACAGATATAAAATATGAAGAATAAAGCTCTTTTAGCTATTGGATTGAGTAGTTGTGCATTAGTGTGGGCAGCAAAAGACCCGATTATCATGACAGTGAACGGAGTAGATGTAACGAAATCAGAATTCGAGTACCTCTACCGTAAAAACAATCAGCAACAAATAGGCGAGCAAAGCCTCGAAGAATATGCTGAAATGTTTAAAGTGTATAAGCTCAAAGTGGCGGATGCCATTACTGAAGGTATCGACACAACATCAGCATTTAAAAACGAGTTCAGAGGTTATCGTTCCGAACTTGCAGCTCCGTATATGACCGATTCTGCTTATATTAAAAAATTGACGAAAGAAGCATACGACAGAATGACTCAAGAAGTGGAAGTGTCACACATTATGCTTTACAAAGAACGTGGCAATATCGTGGCAAATCAAAAGAAGAAAGCGGAATTGGAAGATGTCCGTAAACAGCTTATTGCCGGTGCGGATTTCACAGAAATGGCAAAGAAATATTCTGAAGACCGAGCAGTAACAGAAAACGGAGGTTACTTGGGCTATATTTCGTCGTTGATGTATCCGTATTCATTCGAAACAGTGGCGTATGACCTTAAAGAAGGAGAATATTCAGAAGTGATAGAATCGTCGGTAGCGTACCATATTTTAAAAGGAGGGAAGAAACGTCCTGCACGAGGAACAGTGCTTGTGCAACATGTGATGAAAGCTATAGCACCAAATGCCAAACCGGAACATTTGGCAGAAACAGAGGCAACAATGGATAGCCTTTATAATCTTATAGTAAACGGTGCAAATTTCGACGAGATTGCAACACTCAATTCAGATGATAAAGGTTCGGCTCGTCAAGGAGGAAAACTCAATTGGTTTGGTGCGGGTATGATGGTACCCGAATTTGATTCAGTGTCGTTTGCTTTAAATGTGGGAGAAATAAGTCGTCCGTTTAAGACACGTTATGGTATTCATATAGTCAAAAAGCTTGATGCAAAAGATTTGGCACCATTCTCAGAATTGGAAGGAAGAATTCAATCACGTGTGACGCATCCGCAAGATGAACGTTCACAAATGATTGCCGAACACACAGCATCAAAATTTGCCAAAGAATATAAGGCTAAACTCAACAAAAATGTAGTAAAAGAAATGAAAGACTACATTGCGGCAAATGGTATTGATAGTGTTTTCTACGCTACGTATAAGACATCGCCAAAAGCCGATATGGAGATCTATCGATGTGGCGATGCTCAATTCACAGTGCTCGACTTTGTTGATAAATTTGGAAAGTATAAAAATGATAACACAGCAATAGCAACCGACTTTTTTGATGTGCATTTGAAATTGTTCAAAAATCGTTCGACAATGGAATATGCCGACTCTCAGTTGGAAAACAAACATAAAGATTTTCGTAACTTAGTCAATGAATACAGAGATGGAATGTTACTATTCGAAGTGAGCAATCGTAAGGTGTGGGAAAAAGCATCGAAAGACACAGACGGATTGCAAAAATATTTTGAAGATAATCGAGCCGACTATAAATGGAATAAACGCCATGTGAAAGGATATTTAGTGCAAGTGTCGAATGATTCGTTGGCACAAGTTGTCAAAACAAGAATGCAAGAACTTGGTACAGATACGCTTGTAAACACTATCCGCGAAGAATTTCCCAAAATTGTCAAAATTGACAAAATACTTGTAGCTGAAGGAGAAAATGCGATGGTCGATAATCTTGTTTTTGGAGCAGCACCGGTGCAACCATCCAATAGCAGATTTTCAACCTACTTCCTTTATGACTTTGAACTTATGGATGAGCCAAAAGAATTGGATGATGTAAAAGGTCAAGTGACAAGCGATTATCAAAATTATTTGGAAGCTGAATGGATAGAGGAACTTGTCGCAAAATATCCGGTGGAAGTCAATGAAAAAAATCTGAGAAAAGTGAAATAGTAATTTATCTCACTTCGAGAAAAAATACAGAGAGACTGTCTGACCAACGGGTTAGGCAGTCTCTTTTTGTAGTGTTTTATTAAATTTAACTAAAATCGGGGGCTGTCAATATTGATAGTCTATAAAAAAATATCTAACTTTGTAGTCTGAACTCAACATGGATCGATAATAATGAAACATACATTCAGTGAAATATTGAAAATGCTTTTTGTGCTGTTAATCTTTATCGGATGCAAACAAGAAGAGAAGGATAATGTGCCGACAGATGTATTGGTACAAGTTGGAGATTCTGTGTTGACAAAAAGTAAGGTGCTATCTCAAATTCCTTTAGGCCTTGCACCGGCAGATAGTGCAAAATTATTTGATGTGATAGTACAAAATTGGGTTGACAGATGCTTGTTAAGTGAAATAGCATTAGAAAATATCCCCCATAAAGGGAAAATAGAAAAAATGGTCAGCGACTATCGTATGCAATTGATAACCAACGAATATCGTCGATTGATGGCAGATGAAAATGTGGCAGATATACCCGTAGATACAGTTGAACAATATTACTACAATCATATCAATGAATTTTTGGTGGATAACACACCTTTACTAAAAGGAATCTACTTAAAAGTACCTGATAATGCCGAACGAATTGAAGATTTGAGCGAGTGGATGAAATCCGGGACAACAGAAGATATAGATAAGATTGAGAAATATGGTTTGAAGGAAGCGATGCAATATGAGTACTTTAATGAAAAGTGGGTTTCATGGCAGACAATAGCAAACCAAATCCCATATCGTTTTAGCGACCCGACAACATTTGTCGCAAATAATAAAGATTTTCAGACCACTTACAATCGCTCGACTTATATGTTACATATCACAGACTATCTTGTCAAAGGCGATACGATGCCAATAGAATATGCATCACCACAAATCAGAAACAGATTGATGGATGAAAGACGCATCGATTACGACACTCAGTTGATGCGTAGTCTTTACGAAAAAGCAAAACACGACAAAAAAATACAAGACGGGGGTTACGTCCCAAACAGGTACAAATAATAGGAATAATTAATTAATTAAATCAAGATAAAGTGAAAATCAAGACAATCAGTATAGGCTTGGCAATAGCAAGTGTGGCAGCTGTAGCTGCACAAAACAATGTAATTGATGAAGTAGCATGGGTTGTAGGCGATGAGCCTATATTTAAATCCGATATTGAAGAAATGTATATGCAATCGCAATACGAAGGCACCACTTATGATGGTAGTCCGTATTGTGTCATTCCGGAACAAATGGCGGTGGAAAAATTGTATTTACATCAGGCAAAATTGGATACAATCGAAGCACCGGAGTCAATGGTGCAGCAGTCGGTGGATAAACGTCTTAACTTCTTTATTACAAATCTTGGGTCTAAAGAAAGAGTCGAAGAACAATTCCGCAAACCATTGCCAATGCTACGTGAGCAACTAATTGAAGTGATGCGAAACCAATACATCATTCAAGAAGTACAAAATTCGCTGACAAAAGATGTAAAAGCTACGCCGAGTGATGTAAAAAAATATTTCAATAATTTGCCAATTGATAGTATTCCTTACGTTCCGACACAAGTAGAGGTCCAGATCATAACGCTCAATCCGGTTATCCCACAACAAGAAATTGAAGATGTAAAAGCTCGATTGAGAGATTTTACCGAACGTATCAACAAAGGAGAATCTGATTTTTCGACGTTGGCCATA
The DNA here is from genome assembly GCA_964524385.1 of uncultured Sangeribacter sp. Lineage (GTDB taxonomy): Bacteria > Bacteroidota > Bacteroidia > Bacteroidales > Muribaculaceae > Lepagella. The sequence goes on along the minus strand of CAZGEX010000010.1, from coordinate 16,542 downwards.
TTTTATAGCGAAGATAAAGGTTCTGCTCGTCAAGGAGGGGAATTAGGCTTTCACGGAAGGGCCGACTTTGTGCCGGAGTTTTCAAATGTAGCGTTTAATCTTAACGACCCTAAAAAGGTGTCAAAAATAGTGCAAACAGAATTTGGATACCACATCATTCAGTTAATCGAAAAACGTGGAGACCAGATCAATTGTCGTCATATTTTGTTACAGCCTAAAGTAAGTCGTAAAGATCTTGAAGATGCTACAGTTAAATTAGATTCATTGCGTACGGAAATTATAGGAGGTACATTTGATTTCGAAACTGCAGCACGTTATGTGTCGCAAGATAAGGATTCTCGCAACAATAAAGGTATTATGGTGAATCCTGCCAATGGCAGTTCTCGATTCGAATTGCAGGATCTTCAACAAGAGATTTCACGAAGAGTGTCAACAATGAATGTCGGCGACATTTCCGAGCCTTTCATTATGACCGACCAATCTCGAAATAGAGATGTCGTGGCAATAGTAAAACTCAAAAACAGGATTGAAGGTCATAGAGCGACACTTGCAGATGACTACAATATGATAAAAGAGATGTTTGAAGTGGCAGAAAAAGAAAATATTCTCAAAAATTGGATTGAGAAAAAAATAAAAGACACTTACGTCAGAATTGAAGAAGGCTGGAGCGATTGTGAATTTAACTACGACGGTTGGATTAAACAATAGATGACATTTCTATAAATCAAAGAGTGATTATAGGAAGTTATAAAATGTGTCGCAATGGGATTTATTAATAAAAATCGAAATAACAAACTGAAATATTTGCTATTTGTGGCTGTCGGAATAATCATATTTTCGATAGCCTATTCTCAAACGCCTGAGAGCAAACAAGCAGATCCTTATAAGCGTCCGGCACCAACACAGCCACTTCGTCCGAAAATACCCGGCACAGACCGCTTTCAAAAAGATAAGGTATTTCTTGAAAGAGCAGATGAATTGACATTTGATGAACCCCGCGATAGTGGACGTCAAGTGCTAAAAGGCAACGTTGAATTCCGCACGGGGGGTATGTATATGTATTGTGATTCGGCTTATTTCTATCCTGAATCAAATTCATTGGATGCTTTTGGAAATGTCAGAATGAAGCAGGGGGATACGATTGAAGTAAAAGCTGATATTCTATATTTTGATGGAATAATTAAACTTGCTCGACTACGTTCTGCCGGATTAAAAAAAGTGGAATTGGAACATACTTCTATAAAAGAGCGTACAAAAAAATATCTTATAACCGATAGTCTTGATTATGACTTGAATTTCGATATGGCAAGCTATTCTTACGGAGGGATGTTGCTAAATCATAATATGATGACCAATCAGTGGGACACATTGACATCTCAAGAAGGACAGTATTCTACTCAGACCAAGGAAGCAGAAGTCAGAGACAATGTGTATCTTCGTAATAAAAAAGCAAAGTTGACTACAAGCAGATTAAAATATAATGCCGCGACAAGCATTGCAAACATTGTAGAACAGACGGAAATAAAAAGTGGTGCCGATAGTATCTCGACAAGCCTGGGATGGTATTCAATGGTAACGGAGGAGGCTCAACTTCATAGTCGCTCACTAATCGTGCATCGTGATTCGTTGAATAATGCCACAACCTTGGAGGGCGATTCGATAATCTACGATAAGCTTGCCAAAATAAGTAAAGCATATATGTTTCGTGACCTGTCAAAACGTGCTATGCCGATGATAATTACTGATACAGCTCATAACTCACGCCTTATAGGTGGTTACGGATTTTACAATGATAGCACAAAAGAATCGTTTGCAACAGAATATCCTCTGCTTATGGAATATTCGCGTCCGGATACTATCTTCTTGCGTGCCGATACTATTATGACTAAAACATTCAATTTCGGCAATAAGCCTGTGACCTATATTCCTGATTCAACAGTTAATTTTGATTATGTGAAAATATATCAATCCACAGATTTATTGTCTGCTTCAGATTCTCTGAAATTTATTACAGACTCTATTAGTGTAGCAGAAGAATTGAAACGTAAAGCAGAAATTGACTCGATTAATGACAAAGTGGAATATCACATAGCTAAAGCATTCAATCGAGCAAGGTTTTTTCGTAAAGATTTGCAGGGTGTTGCAGACTCAATGACATTCAACTCTAAAGACTCAATGATGTATATGAACCGTAAACCGATAGTATGGAGCGGGAACCGATTTGTGACAGGTAGAAAGATAAATGTCCATTTCAATGACACAACTGTGGATTGGGCAGAACTTCCCGAAATCGGAATTATGGCAGAATCTATCGAAGATGGATTTTATAATCAATTACGGAGTGATTGGATGAAAGCCTATATGGACAGTTCCGAATTTCGTCGTCTTGAATCAGCAGGGGATGTGCAAACAATATTCCTTCCAATGGAAAATGATTCCACATATAATAAATTTGTAAACGCAAATAGTGATTCATTAAGAATAGACTTGGCTGATCAAAAAATGGAAAAACTCAAAATGTGGCCGGAAGTGGATGGTGCGGTTTCTCCTATTTTCTTAGTGAAGAAAAATCAATACTATTTACCCGATTTTATTAAGTTGCTTGGTGTTCAACAAGTGAAAGAAGTGGATGACGCTTTGAATAGGATAGAGGCTATCAGACCTAAACGTGATTGGTATCAATCAGGTTGGGATGATGAGCTTGGAGAAGTGTCGGATGATTTGGATGAATATTTCAATTCATCGATAATGGGACTTAGAGAACCGGTATCTATTGACAAACAATTAAAAAAACTGCAGATGCCTTAAACATATTATCTTATGAGTGATGTTATAAAACTATTGCCGGATTCGGTGGCAAATCAAATTGCGGCAGGAGAGGTAATTCAGCGTCCTGCATCTGTAGTAAAAGAATTAGTAGAAAATGCGGTTGATGCCGGAGCAACAGAAATTCAAATTGTCATACGTGATGCCGGAAAGACATTGATACAGGTAGTTGATAATGGTAAAGGTATGAGCGAAACCGATGCAAGATTGGCATTCGAACGTCATGCTACATCAAAAATTTCACAAGCTGACGACCTTTTCTCGCTCACTACAATGGGTTTTCGTGGAGAAGCATTGCCATCAATTTGTGCAATATCGCAGGTAGAACTACGTACTATGCCTGAGGGCGAAACTCGTGGCACAAAGCTATGTATTAAAGCGTCAAAAGTAGAGTCACAAGAACCATGTGTCTGCTCTAAAGGCTCTAATTTTATGGTCAAAAACATTTTCTACAATGTGCCGGCTCGACGAAAATTCCTCAAAGCAGATAGTGTTGAATTAAGCAATATAATGCGTGAATTCGAAAGATTAGCATTAGTCAATAATAATATAAAGATTTCTATAGATACCGGTGGACGAAATCTTATTCTCCCGGTAGCATCATTCAAACAGCGAATAGGTGATTTGTGGAAAAATAATCTGAATATGCAACTTGTCCCAATAGAAGTTGATACATCGATTGTCAAAATTTCGGGGTTCATCTCTCGTCCTGAATTTGCACGTCGTAGAAATCCATTGCAGTACCTGATTGTCAATGGCAGAAATATGCGACACCCATATTTTCATAAAGCTATATTATCTTGCTATGAATCGTTGATAGCACCTGATACGCAGCCTTGCTATTTCGTAAAATTTGAAGTTGATCCCGATACTATTGACGTAAATATCCACCCCACAAAAAGTGAAATTAAATTCGAAAATGAACAGCAAATTTGGCCGATACTCCAAGCCGGAGTAAAAGCAGCTCTCGGAAAATTTTCGGCTGTACCATCTATTGATTTCAATGAGGATGCTATGTCAGTAGTCCCCCCTAAAGAAGGTGATTATATCCCTGCTCCAAAAGTGGAAATAGATGCCGGATACAATCCTTTCAAAACGGCAAATTTCTGCGGTGGTTCAGCTGTGTCACGAAATAATGTGTCAGATGCATATCGCCCGACAAAAATAGATAGTAATTGGGATAAATTATATAAAGATTTTGTTTCTAAACATGATGATTGTCAATATTCATCGCAGAACAAATCGAATGAAAACGAGTTGGCTGTTGACCATTTATCTGTACCCAAATTGATTGAAGATGTGGCTCCATTGTGTATCCAATATGCAGAAAAATACATCATTACACCGATCAGTGATGGTATAATGCTAATCGACCAACATCGTGCACACATTAGAATATTGTTCGAAAAATATTTAGCATCAGCTCGTAAGCAACAACCATCTGTGCAAAGAATAATGTTTGCAGATGTATTGGAACTTGATTCTGCTCAGCAACTTGTTTTTGAAGGAATAGAGGATGAAATTAAACGTCTTGGTTTTGTCGTTGAATACCAGGAAGGGAATAAGTGGAACATAATAGGTGTGCCGTCAGCAATTGGTAGTAAAAATCCCAAAGATATTTTATTGAAGATAATCGATTCCTTCAATGAAGAATCCGACCAATATGGTAAAGATACAGAAGTGTCAACAGACATGCTAATAGAAAAAGTGGCATTGGTATTAGCTCGTTCGGCAGCTATTCAGAGGGGTCAAGTGCTATCAGTTGCAGAAATGGAACATTTAATGAGCGAATTATTTAAATTGTCCGAGAATAAATTTACTCCTAATGGCAATCCTATTGTCAAAATAATCAGCGATCAGCAAATTGCGACATTATTCAATAAGTAGGATTTATTATAGAATTATTCGTAAATTGGTAGAAAAGTAGCATTGTGTATTGCACTTAGGAAAAATACTATTATATTTGTGGTCAAAATGATGTAATTATGAATGAGCGACTACAATATAACATCCAATTGCCTGAGAATATCGAAAACATCCTGTCTCAAGATTTTTTTGTATTCAATAATCTATCGGCATTGTTTCTCGGAGGACTTGATGAGCCTATAAAATTCAGTGCTAATACAAATATATATGTACGAAAGGGAGACTGTGAAATAGAAATCGATCTTATTAGATACACAATCAAAGCTCCATGTATTATAAATATTAAGGAGAATCAAGTATTGCAAAAAATTCGGATGACCGGTGATTTTGACGCCTCATTTATTGTGTTGTCCAAGCGTTTAATCAATAATATGTTTATGCTTGTCGGTAGTTCTGAGGCAATTTCTGTAGTTAATCGTATCCCTGTGTTGCATCTCGAGGAAAGTGAAACGGAAGAAATGAACGAACTTTATTTGAAATTGAATCAACTTGCATCGGATAAAACAGGAAAATATGCCTATCAAGCACTATTACATACTTTAGCTGCTTTTTTCTATCATAAAGGAGCAAACTATTATGAGCGAGTGCAGCAAGACACAATATCTTCTCAAGGTAGAATATCTGATTCTTTTATCAGTTTAGTACAACACTATTTTCGCACGGAACGTTTTCTCGAATTCTATGCAGAAAAATTGATGATTACTCCAAAACATTTGTCGCGAACAGTGAAAGCACAGACCGGTTACTCTGCCGTAGAATGGATTGAAAGATATGTAATTTTAGAAGCGAAAGTGATGCTTCGTTCATCAAATATGACGATTCAGCAAATAGGTGCGAATTTGAATTTTCCTACACAATCATTTTTTGGAAAATATTTCAAAAAATGTGTGGGTGTCACTCCGAAAGATTTCAGAAATATGTCATATTCGGAAATAGAGTCGTTGCAAGCCAAAATCAGGAAATAATTCCATATAGTATAAAAAATGCGGGATGAATAATCTCGCATTTTTTTATTGGTAAATTAATATGAGTTGCTTACATTATAGACTTGAGTGTTCATATCTTTCAATTTTGTATATGTCAGATTCTGAAGCCTTGATCACGAATAAAATCGATGAAAATCTTTGAAAAAGTTTCGTTAGTGGCTTTTGTGTATCTTACGTCAGTAAACACTTGAGCAAGTGTTTGCTTATTGTTATCTTTAATGAATTTGGCATTTGGCTCAAATTCATCTTTAGCTTTGTACAGCTGTGTAATCTCGTCATCGCTGAAGTCTCTATAATGTTCGGAGTGAGCAATGGCTTCAAGAGGCAAACGTTCACATAATTCCGGTATTATTTGAGGATACCCCATTGTGATACATGCAACAGGAATAACTAATTTAGGTAAATTGAGTATTTTTGCAATCTGAGGAGCATTGTAGGTTACTGTACCTAAATAACAAGTTCCGATACCTCTCATTTCGGCTATTGTGACAACCTGCTGAGCAAAAATTGTTGCATCTAAAAAAGCCGCAGTAAGAGATTGAAGATTGTCAAACCCCGGTGTAGCATTGCTGACATTACACCATTTTACAAAGCGATTAATGTCGGCACATATAGTCAGCATCACAGAACAATTTTCCACAGTCGGTTGATTGAAATGTGTAGGAGCAAGAAGTTTTTTCATCTCGGTGTCGCGAGTTACGACCACACTATATAGTTGCATATTACCCGTAGTCGGTGCACGCATTGCATCTTCCAATATGGAGTTTAATGTAGTTTCATCAATTAGTTGATTACTATACGAACGTATCGTGCGACGATTTTTGAAAAAATTGTTGTTCATATCAAATTTTATTTTATAGCGTGCAAAGATAAACAAATTTCTCAACAATACAAATATATGTAAATAACTTTTTGGAAAACTTTTTTGATTAAAGAAAAATATAATTAGCAGATAATCAAGTATATATGAAAAATTTTGGAAAACTTTGAAAAAATGTTTTAAAACATATATTGATTATTTGGTGGTTTCAATAATAAGTGCGAATTTTGCATTCGAAAAATTTTGTGATAAAAAACATAAAAACAAAACATAAAAACAGGTAAAAACGATATGGAAAATCAACGTAAAATTTATACTTACGAAGAAGCGTATCAAGCATCATTAGAGTATTTTAAAGGCGATGAATTGGCAGCCAGAGTGTGGGCAAGTAAATATGCTCTCAAGGATTCGTTTGGAAACATATTCGAACTTACCCCCGATGATATGCATCACAGATTGGCACGTGAAATTTCGCGAATTGAAAATAAGTATCCAAATCCGATGAGCGAAGATGAGGTGTTTGAGCTTTTGCGTAATTTTAAATATATAGTTCCACAGGGGAGTCCGATGGCAGGAATTGGCAATAACTATCAAGTCGGTTCATTGTCAAATTGTTTCGTAATAGGTCTTGATGGACAGCCTGATTCTTATGGAGGTATCATAAAAATCGACGAAGAGCAAGTGCAATTAATGAAACGTCGCGGAGGAGTGGGGCATGACTTATCGCATATTCGCCCTAAAGGTAGTCCGGTGAAAAATTCTGCGTTGACTTCGACAGGTTTAGTTCCTTTTATGGAGCGATATAGTAATAGTACACGCGAAGTGGCACAAGATGGTCGTCGTGGAGCGTTAATGCTTTCAGTGAGTATAAAACATCCGGATTCAGAAGCATTCATTGATGCTAAAATGGTGGAAGGAAAAGTTACCGGAGCAAATGTGTCTGTAAGAATAGATGATGCTTTTATGCAAGCAGCTGTAGCCGGTACCCCATATATGCAAGCCTACCCGGTGAAATCTGAAAATCCTACTTACACAAAAGAAATAGATGCTCGTGGACTTTGGGAAAAGATAGTACACAATGCGTGGAAAAGTGCTGAACCGGGCGTGTTGTTTTGGGATACAATTCAAAAAGAATCGGTTCCGGATTGTTATGCTGATTTAGGATTTGAAACTATATCTACTAATCCTTGTGGAGAAATTCCATTATGCCCTTACGATAGTTGTCGACTTGTGGCAATCAATCTTTATAGCTATGTAAAAGATCCATTTACTCCACAAGCTACTTTTGATTTCGATCTATTTAAATTGCATGTTGGTAAAGCTCAAAGAGTGATGGACGACATCATTGACCTCGAAATGGAAAAGATTGAGCAAATTATTGCCAAAATAGCAACAGACCCTGAAGTGGATGAAGTGAAAAACACCGAATTAAACCTTTGGAATAAAATCAGAACAAAGACGCTAAAAGGACGTCGTACAGGTTGTGGTACTACCGCAGAAGGCGATATGCTGGCAGCATTGGGATATAGATATGGCACACCGGAAGCAACAGAATTTTCAACAAATGTTCACAAGCAGCTTGCTTTGGCATATTATAGAGCATCAGTGGATATGGCAGAGGAACGTGGTGCTTTTGAAATTTTCGATGCCGATCGTGAAAAAAATAATCCATACATCAACAGATTGCGTGAAGCAGACTCTGAATTATATGAAAAAATGTGCAGAGTAGGTCGACGTAACATCGCTTGTCTTACAATAGCTCCAACGGGAACAACTTCTCTTATGACGCAGACAACTTCAGGTATCGAACCGGTGTTCCTGCCTGTCTATAAACGTCGTAGAAAAGTAAATCCTAATGATGCTGACGTGACAATTGACTTTGTCGATGAAGTGGGAGATGCTTTTGAAGAATATATAGTTTATCACCATAAATTCGTTGATTGGATGAGAATCAACGGCTATGAGGTGAAGAAAAACATGTCGGCAGAAGAAATTGATGCACTTGTAGAAAAATCTCCTTACTATAAAGCTACAAGCAACGATGTTGACTGGTTAGAAAAAGTCAGAATGCAAGGTGCAGTTCAAAAATGGGTGGACCATTCTATCAGCGTTACAATCAATTTGCCTAATGATGTCAGTGAGGAACTTGTTAACAAACTATATGTAGAAGCATGGAAAGCAGGATGTAAAGGTTGCACTGTCTATCGCGATGGTTCTCGCAACAATGTACTTGAGGCAGTGAAGAAAGAACCTAAGCAACAGACTGATTTTATTCATATACCTGAGCATGTAGCTAAACGTCCGATAGAACTTGAAGCAGACGTAGTGCGTTTCCAAAACAACAAAGAAAAGTGGATTGCATTTGTAGGGCTTATCGATGAGAAACCTTATGAAATTTTTACCGGGCTTGCTGATGATGAAGATGGTATATTCTGCCCTAAAAGCGTGAATCGCGGTAAAATTATTAAGGCTACAGACGAATTCGGAAGAAAACGCTACGACTTCCAATTCATCAATAAGCGAGGATATAAAACCACTATTGAAGGTCTAAGCGACAAATTCAATCCTGAATTTTGGAACTATGCAAAATTGATATCAGGCGTGTTGCGTTATGGAATGCCTATTGACCAAGTACTTAAACTTGTTTCAAGTCTTGAACTTGATTCTGCAAGTATCAACACTTGGAAAAACGGAGTGGAACGTGCATTGAAGAAATATATGCCAAATGGTGCAGAAGCAAGCGGTCAAAAATGTCCTAATTGTGGTGCAGAAGCATTAATCTATCAAGAAGGTTGCTTGATTTGTAAATCATGTGGTACATCAAAATGCGGGTAATTCGACAGAAAGGATAATAGACTATGTTGTAAAACATATAGACCAATGAAAAAAAAGTCGTAGAAGTATGTGCTTCTATGGCTTTTTTTATGTAAATTTACACCCTGAATTATAATAGTAATAGAATCTAAATAAATTCTTAAAAATAATATCATAATATGAATATCTCATTTAATATCAACTATCGAACAAATTGGGGTGAAGCCCTTTATATTTGTGGCGATATTCCAGAATTGGGAGGTGGCAACGAGCAAAATGCTTTGCAACTCGATTTTAAAGGGGCGGAGACTTGGGCGACGACTATTAAGGTGTCCGACAAGACAAAAGACTTCAACTATTATTATATCGTTAAAGCGAAAGATGCTGCATGGCGTTTTGAATGGGGAAAACCTCATAGATTCTGTGTGGCAGACAAGGTTAAAAATTATCAAATTTTCGACCGTTGGCAAGATATGCCTCACGACAAACCTTACTATTCATCTGCATTTGTAGACGGAATGTTATATAGAGCTTTTCGCGACCAACAACTTCGTCTTGAAAAAGGCGAATTGAATATTAGAGTGTCAGCTCCAATGATTCAGCCTGACGAATTTCTCGCAATTTCAGGTGAGGGAGATGCTCTTGGCAATTGGGATGTGAAGCAAGCCATCAGAATGAATGATGCAAATTTCCCTGAGTGGGAAGCAAATATTAATCTTAAGGATGTTAAAATTCCATTTGAATATAAATTTGTCATACTCAAAAAAAATACATTTGAAGTTGTTGCTTGGGAAATGCGTAACAACCGCACAATGAGCAAGCCAATCGATAATGAAGCCGATGTGGTAGTTGTATCCGGAATGAGATTTGTCAATCCACTTCAACCTTGGAAAGGAGCCGGTACGGCTATTCCAACATTCTCAGTGCGTACAGAAGAAGATTTCGGCGTAGGTGATTTTATTGACTTGATGAAAATGGTCGATTGGTGTAAAATGACCGGTCAAAAAGTGTTACAACTCCTTCCGATTAACGACACTACAATGACAGGTACTTGGACCGATTCATATCCGTACAATGCAAATTCTACTTTTGCTCTTCATCCGATGTATCTTCGACTTTCAGCTGTTGGCAAACTTAAAGATGCAGATAGACAAGCTTATTATGAAAATCTCGGTAAAGAGCTTAATCAGCTTGCTGATGTCGATTACGAAAGAGTTAACAATGGTAAACAATCATTTTTAAAAGAAATATTTGCTGAACGTGGAGCTTCTACTCAAAGAGAAAAAGCTTATAAAGCATTTGTGGCTGCCAACGAATATTGGTTAAAACCCTACGCTGCATTCTGTGTGCTTCGTGATATTAATGGTACTCCGGAAATGGATAAATGGGGCGAATATGCTGTATATGACGAAGCTAAAGTGGAAGTATTCTGTAACGAACACGATAAAGAAATCAAATATATCTATTTTGTTCAATATCACTTGGATAAACAACTTAAAGAGGTTCGCAACTATGCTCACCAACAAGGAGTCGTTCTTAAAGGTGATATTCCAATTGGAATCAGCCGTACAAGCGTAGATGCATGGCAATTTCCTCACTTGTTCTATATGAATTGTCAAGCCGGAGCTCCACCGGATGATTTTTCTATCATGGGACAAAATTGGGGATTCCCTACATATAATTGGGAAGAAATGGCAAAAGATGGTTTTGCGTGGTGGAAAGCTCGTTTCCGTAAAATGGCTGAATATTTTGATGCTTATCGCATCGACCACGTTTTAGGTTTCTTCCGTATATGGCAAATACCTATGGATGCCGTTCATGGTCTGCTCGGCACATTCAATCCTGCTATGCCATTCACGCCGGATGAACTTCGCAACAACTACGATTTCTGGATTAATCCAGACGTGCAAGCAAATCCGTTTATTATGGAATGGATGCTTACCGACTTCTTCGGTGAATATACTCAAGAAGCAAAAGAACGTTTCTTACAACCAAATGGTTATGGTCGTTACAGACTTCAAGAATACGTTGATACTCAATTAAAAGTAACTCAATTCTTCGAAACGCAAGAAAAGAACGAAAAGAACGAACGTCTTTGCAACGCTTTGCTTGGACTTATTGATGATGTGCTATTTATTGAAGATGCTACAGAAAAAGGAAAATATCATCCTCGTATCTCTGCTCAATATACTTACAGCTATCGTGCGTTGAATGATTACGAAAAATGGTGTTTCGACCGTCTTTATAACGACTTTTTCTATCGCCGTCACAATGATTTCTGGTATGGTAAAGCAATGTGGAAACTCCCTCCATTGCTCGATTCAAATTCAATGTTGACTTGTGCAGAAGACCTTGGTATGATTCCGGATTGTGTGCCGGCAGTGATGAGTGCACTACAAATTCTATCTCTCGAAATTCAAAGAATGCCGAAAGATCCTACCACAGAATTTGGCAACACTTGGTCGTATCCATATTATTCTATCTGTACTTCTTCCACTCATGATATGCCGGGCATACGTGGTTGGTGGGAAAGTGACCACGCAATGTCGCAACGTTTCTATAATCAAGTACTTCATGAAGGTGGAGAGGCTCCTTACTTCGCAGAGCCTTGGATTTGCAATAAGATTCTTGAACTTCAACTCAATTCTCCTTCTATGTTATGCATCTTGCCTTTGCAAGATTGGATGTCGTTTGATGGTAGATTGCGTCGTCAGGATCCTAATGAAGAACTTATCAATATTCCGGCTATAAGTCGCCATTATTGGCGTTATCGTATGCATATTTCGGTAGAGCAACTTATAAGTGAAACTTCATTCAATGAAGCACTCAAATCGATGATTTCTCATTCCGGACGCTAATATTTACAATAAATTTACTATGACATATTTACCGGCAAGGGTAAGTATGTCATAGTTTTTTATATGGAAAACTTGTCGGCAATTATCTAATCCGGAATTAAAATTACCAATAAGAAAACTTGACTTATGTTTTAAAGAATTGGCTGACTTAACGAATTTTGAGAAAGGAGGGATTGTAATTGTGAATGGATAGTAGGAGGAGCAGCAAGAATTGAAAAATTACGGTCGGGACGAAAACGAGTAACAATCACTCCCGTCTCTTCTGCTATCAAGCTTCCGGCAGATACGTCCCATTCGTGTAAATTCATTTCCCAATAACCGTCTAGAATGCCTGCAGCAACATAGCATAAGTCGACTGCAGCCGCACCAAGACGGCGAATACCTCTGACACGTGGCATTATTCGATTAAAATTGTCGGCGTTATTGTCTGAATTGCTATCTTTGTCGATGGGAAATCCTGTTGCAACGACACATTGTCGCAAATCTTGCTTTATAGATGGACTGATAGGATTGTCATTTAAATATGCACCTCCACCTTTAATTGCATAAAATGTTTCATCGAGATAGGGGATATGTACCACTCCTGCTACTATCTCGGAATTGTGTTTAATACCGATTGAAACAGCAAATAAAGGTAACCCCTGGCTAAAATTAGTGGTACCATCCAATGGATCTATTACCCAGCAGAATTCTCCTATACGGGTATCTACGCCACTCTCTTCAGAAATAATAGAATGAGATGGATAGTGAGTATGAATATTTCTAATAAGTAGTTTTTCAGAGGCTTTATCTGCAACTGTTACAATATCACTATCATTAAATTTTGTGGCAATATCGAGATTGTTGCTTCTAAAATATTGTAGTTGTACTCGTCCGGCATCCTTAGCCCAGAGTATAGCATTATCGAGAATATGTTTGATTTGGTTCATGACAGAATGTGTTTTTATATTATAACACAATTTGGTCAAGAATTGTTATTGTAAAAAACGACAAAACTTCGGATACAATCCGAAATTTTGATGTTCTGAATATATAATAAGCTATTTTTTGATAAAGCGGATTCCGTTCTGCAGTTTATCAGAAATAATCAGTCCTCCGATAATAAGAACGCAACCTGTGTAACCAAGGAAATTAATAGATTCGCCCAATACTATTGCTGCAATAATCATAGTGACAAGAGGCTGTCCATAAAGATAATTGTTGGCTGTGACCGGTCCGAGATTCTTCATTGTTTCATTCCATACAAGATAAGCCATCACTGAGCACATTGCCACCAAAAATAGAAGATTTAGCATATATTCCGGCTGCGAAAAATCCCAAAGCAAATTGATATGATAGGGGGCTTCTTGTGCAAAAAGTAGAGGCAGAGCAGTTAAAGTGCCATAAAAGAATAATTTTCGTGTGATGAAAAATGAGTTATAAATTGGGATAAGTTTTTTTACAACAATGGTGTAAATAGCCCAACTAAATGCAGCCGTTAGAGCAAGTAAATCACCTTTCGGCTTGATTTCAAACCCTTCGCCACTACTAAAAATGATACAAGCTACACCGGCAAATGCAATTATCGACCCGATTATAACTCCTGATTTTATCCTCTCCTTAAAGACGATAGCCATCAGTATGGTAGTGAATATCGGAGATATAGATGCTAATAATGAAACATTGCTTGTAGAAGTATGGAATAGGGCATAATTTTCTGTGATAAAGTAAAGCGAACCTGCACATATACCGCATATCAAGAAGTTGACTTCATCTTTCCAATTGTTTGAGAATATTTTCTTGAATGTAAATGTCAATAGAAGTAAATATGCCAATGCAAAACGATATACATATACTTCCACCGGAGTGAAACCTCCGTCTTGCATTAAAACTTTAGTACATATAAATGAAGACCCCCAAGCAGAAACTGTAATCACTGCACCAAGGTGAGCCAACAACATGCTATATTTAGATTTTCCTTTGGATGTTATCATGGTTGAGATTGTTTAATTGTAGCGACTTATCGCTACGATACATTTTCAATTACAAAATTACATATTTTTTTTGAACAATAAAATCTCCGCATAAATTATTTCTAAAATATGTTTTATTTCAATATTGTCCTAAATAATTTTTAGGCATAACCTATTACACAAAGTAGCAATACTTTGTAAAAATCATATGCACAATACCCCCCTATGTAAAAATAGGCGTGTCAGGCGGTGGGGTAAATGGCTCATTGAGCCACTTTTCGAGGTCTATCTTAGTAAATGTATTCAATCTAAGCGATACGACGAGGTTTGCTAAAGCCCATTTGTATTTTGCCGTATGCTTAAGCCAACACAGTAATAGCATCGTTATCATTGCAGTCCATATCTGTATCTCCACAGCATTGCGTGTTGTGCCAACAAAGCTCTTTATTCGCAGCAGTTGTTTGAGATTGCGAAAGAATATCTCTATCTGCCACCTCTCTCTGTATAATTCGGCTATTGTCGATGCCGCCAGCTTAAAATTGTTGGTAAGCAGTTCTACCGTATAGCCATGCTCGTCGTTCCAAACGGCTATGCGTCGCAATCGTTTGTGGTATTTCTCTTTTGCCGAGGGTAGTTCAAACTCGATAATCTCATCAATCAGTACATTTTGAGCGTGCTTTTCAGGTAAATCCCTCTCTGCAATGCCAGTATATCGGATGTTATCTTTGTGTCTTACGACAAAGAATACTTTGTTGCTGTCCCAATGATTAAGTAACGAATAATCGCAATATCCTCTATCTGCGACCACTATCGAGCGCGAGGGTACAGCGATGTCATAGGCTGCTTTATTGTCTGTTGTTTTACCTGTCGTAATATTCACAAACTCAGGTAATAAACAGTCGTAATCAAGCAATGTGTGCATCTTTACAGCACCTTTCTTTGTTGTATAATGCGCCCAATCATAGACCGACATAGTCAATGATACAAGCGTTGAATCCAAAAGTTTTATGGGCATCTTAAAGCGAAACTTACTGTGTTGCCATTGTGCTTGCTGTCCGAAATGGCGATAGAGCATATAGAATATGTCTCGAAAGACGCAGCCGTTGCGCTGAGCATTCTGATATGCTACCGTAGATTTACTTGGTGCACGACTTATTCCTAAGTGATTAAGATTGCCTGTTGCTGATTTTAACCCATTGGAGATGTCGCGGACAGAATCACAACAGGAGAATTGACAAAATATCATACTAACAAGCTGGCTCCAAGTGTCATAACCCTTGCAATGCTTGTCTGTTCTTGCTGTCCGAATTATTTTTCGGATATTTTCTTTCGGCATCTTGCCGATTACTTGTGAGAAAAGTGTTATATTTGCCATAAGGAAGTAGTTGAGTGGGGACTCTCCACTAAGGTAGTAATTTTTTACCTTAGTGCTACTTCCTTTTTTTGTTTTTATGAAATTTATTTAGGACAATATTGGTTTTATTTATATATTTTTTTTGAGTTCTAAATAATTCTGTCTAATTTTGTAATGTAAACAAATTTAAAGTGATAAAAGATGGAAAGAAGACTTTTAAAAATTGTAATGACGATTGCCTTGATTGTAGGCGGTTTGTCAGTATCGGCTCAAAATTATTATGTAGACTACGATGGTATCGGTCCGGTAAAAATAGATGCAAGTCTTAATGATGTGCCTCAGACATTGGCAGGATTGTACGACAAAGCTGAAGTTGTCAAAGAATACGATGATTTTGAAGATATGGAATATTTCAAAGTCACATTTTATTTAAATGGTTCTGAACGATTCTATGCACGTGCCACAAATGAAGGAACCATATTTGATGTAAAAATGTTGACAAACGAATTACGTACAAAATCGGGTGCATACGATCAGATGCCTGCCAGAGAATTCATAAAATTGCCGGGTGTTTCTGTAAATGTATATGCTGAAGCAGATTTCTCAGTAGTAGAATTTACAATAGATAACATCGTATTCGGTGTGGATTATTACAGCTATTCGGCATCCGGTCAGAAAAAAGTGGATGCTGCTTCTCGTACAGGCGTTGCACCAAAATTTGTGCCGGCGGATTTCCTCCCTGAAGCAACAGTAGTTTTAGGAGGCTTTATGTTCTAATTATCGTGAAGGTACTTATGCATAACAGGTGAAATTATGGAATGAATTTCTGTCTGACAAATATAATACCGGGTATCGATTTGACGATTACCCGGTATTTATTTTTAGGCAGGTTCTATAAATAGATTTGGAAAGATTTTGAGAATATAATCGAGGAGGTTTCAAGATTGAGGAGCGAGTTTAGCGAGCTAAGCGACCGACGAAATCGAAGAAACCTACCGATTAAAAC
>CAZGEX010000009.1:25085-62407 GCA_964524385.1 uncultured Sangeribacter sp. | reverse complement strand
TTTTGTTTTGGCAGGCTTTTGGTGGCTTTTGATTTTTAATCGGCAGTTTTCTTCGATTAAAATCTCAAAATCTTTCCAAATCAATTTATCTCACCTGCCTTAATTCTTATTCTGTCTCGTTTTGCGATGACGTGCCACAAGCTCTTTGGCAAGCTGTCGGTGGCTGATTGCTCCGCGACTGTCAGGATCATAAAGTATCACAGGCAATCCATGGCTTGGGGCTTCCGACAATTTGATGTTGCGTGGTATCACTGTCGAAAACACCATGTCACCGAAATGTCCTTTCAGCTCCTCATATATCTGATTTGCAAGTCGCAGGCGGGCATCATACATTGTCAATAAGAATCCTTCGATGTCAAGTGTCGGATTCAATCGGCTTTTGATGATTCTTATCGTGTTGAGCAATTGGCTGATACCTTCAAGTGCGAAATATTCCGCTTGTACAGGTATGATGACGGAGTCGGCGGCTGTCAATGCGTTGACTGTGATAAATCCAAGCGACGGACTGCAGTCGATTAAGATGTAATCGTAATCGTCCTTTATCGGCGTCAATGCCTTTTGCAACACTCGCTCGCGTTGATCCTTATCTATCAATTCAAGTTCGGCTCCGACCAAATCGATACGCGAACTCACAAGATACAAACCATCTATACACGTCGGCTGCTCGGAGCCTTTGATTGGATATTCATCCACAAGACACTCATAAATAGATGCTGTCGCTTCGCGTGGATCAATGCCCAATCCGGAGGTCGCATTTGCTTGTGGATCGGCATCTATCAACAATACTTTCTTCCCTTCCTCTGCCAAACACGATGCCAAATTAATCGATGTAGTGGTTTTTCCTACACCCCCTTTTTGATTTGCTATGGCGATTATTTTACCCATTATTGTTAAATCATAATTTTGGAGTGCAAAGTAATAACTTTTTAATGAAAAATCACAATTTTTTATCCTAAACTATCTTAATATGTTGATAAATTTCGCAATTTTCTATTTCTCAGTCTGTTAAATTCCCTTTTTTCGGGTGTTTACGCCTATTTCAACTAATATGGCAATCACAAAATATAGTGCTGACAACAACCATAGGTTAACATACATATCCGATACTTGTGATAGTGTTGAGCCATTACTGTTCATTAACACAAAACCATCTATTCCCCATGTGGCCGGCACTAATGAGCCTGCTATTTGCCACAATTCAGGCATTGCATATCGAGGCCACGTCAATCCCGACAAGAAAATGAATAGCATGGACGTCATTACCCATATCAGAAACACTGACTCTCGCTCTCTTACCACTCCTTGCATCGAAATACCTATGAATATACATGATATGCTCATCGGTAGCAAATAGAGCAATTCGCCGATGAGATTTCCCGACATCGGAAACGAAAACATCAATGGTACAAAGTAGAGAAGATAGATACTCGAAACTACAACCATCATCAGATAGCTCAAGCTGCGACCGATAATTCCCTCTATCCGACGTCTGACGGATAGACTTCCCAATCTCCCTCGGCGACGTGATTCATTGATTGCTCCACCTCGCATCCCTACGGCAAGTATGATGCATTGATGCAATATCAATACCAACACTCCGGGCATTACAAACGAATCAAATCCGCCCTCGATATTACCCATAACGATCGAACTTGACGGCAACAAATCTCTTTCGCCAAACGAATTTTCTTCGCCTCGCAGGTGGCTCTGTTCATTACGAATTTCTATGCCCATCTGCTCGGATACATTTGTAGATGCGACAAGTAATGCCTTGTATCTCAGCATCAAGCTGACATCAGAATAAACAATTGCCGGGCTTTGCTCCATTCGTGCTATTTTTCGTTCGAACTCTTCGGGTATGTACAATATCCCATAACATTCATGGCTATACATTGCCCGCTTGGCTTCTTCCATGTCAGATGCATAACCTTTCACTTTCGCTTCTTGTGTCGCATCGAATTTCCGCACCAATTCCCTGCTCTTCACACTGCGATCGTCATCTACTACAACTATCGATACATCCCTTACCAATTCGGGATTATATATCAGCGAATAGACTAATGGATATGCCAATGGGAGCAAAAACAAGAATATCAATACCCCCTTATCGCGGAAAATTTCCACGATTTCTTGACCGAAGCTATTGCTTATTGCTCTTATTGTATCTATCGCTCTTTTCATCCTTGTTCCCTCCTTAAGGCACATAAACAGGTGTTTGATAAGCTTTCTTTAACCGCCATAATACGCTTATTGGTAATATTATAAACACGATATATGCTGCATACCATACGCCTGAATATGCTATCTCGCTTCCATATAATCCTTGGTCGATGTATATCAAAAAGTTGTAGCGTGACGGTACTATCCATGTAAATATCCCGATTGCTCCATACATGCTTTCATAAGGAAACGAAAACACTCCTATCGAGAAAGTCAAAACACCAAGTAAAGCACTCACTGATAACGACAGTCGTAAATTTGGCAATAATCCGACTATAAACAATGCTAACCCTTGTGAGGCAAACACAAACATTATGTTCGACAAAGTCAACCACCACATCGAGCCATGCATCGGATACGAATTCCACCCATATAGCCACGATTCCATAAAGATTATCATCACTATCCAAACCATTGTCTGTGGCAACAATTTGCCTGACACTGCTTTGATTATCGACCCGTCGGCTTGATGCATCAATCGTCGTGAATGTCCACTCTTGATTTCGCTGCACATTGAATACGAGGTCATCAACAGTATCAACAGCTGAAACATGGCAGGTACAAACGAATTACACAAGTACACCCCATAATGCAACTGTGGATTGCCTATCGCTCTGACCGGTAATGGAACAGGTTGGAGTATCGGTTTCAATACCACTTCAGGAATTCCCGTATTCGTCAGAATCGACGTGCTGACCGCTGCTTTCGTATAGACTGCGACGGTCTTAAAACTCTTATAAAGCAACGACGCAGGAACATAATACGTCATGTTAGTGTAATAAGTTATCTCAGGCGACCTCCCGGCAAGCAGTTCCGACTGAAAATCGCTCGGTATCATAAAAAATCCGAATATCTCCCCTCGCTGAACCGCCTCTTTTGCCTCTGTGTAGGAGTCGAACCCCTCTGTAATTTCCACCATTTGCATCCCATCTAATTGTCTGACTATCGAACGCGACATTTGGCTGCAATCTTCATCAACGACTGCTGCCGGGATGCGTGTTGGAAGTCCTCCGCTCAACAGGTCGGTAAAAAACACACAGCTAAATATCGGCATAATAAGCATTACCAACCAATACACCGGTCGGGCTGCTATCTCTCTTGCAGAATCCTTCAGTATATGTTTGAACCCTAAGGTATGCATCGTTATCGCACCTTTCTTAATAATCTTTCAGCACCACAGACATCCCGGGTAGAAAATTGTTGAGCTTCTCTTTGGGACGTGCTTTTATTTGGAATGTTCGAGAATCATAGTCGCCTGTAGCCTTGGTAGCCTGCCAATTTGCATATTCTCCCATATCCTTAATGTAGAATACTTCCATTTCTGTTGTTACATCCAATGCAGGAATATACACTTTCAATATGCTGCCTTGTTTAATATCTTTCAGCAAATTTTCTCTGACATTAAAGACTGCCCATCGCTCTTCTTTCTGAAGTGTCATTATCGGGGCTCCTGCCGACACCAATTCGCTCTCGTTGGGATAAATCTCTGTGATTTCTCCGTCGAAAGGCGACAACAAGTAACTGTCTTCCATAAAAGCATCCACCTCTTTCACACTCCCTTTGGCAGCTTCCACCATGGCGGCGGCAGCTTGCTTATCCTCCTTTTGTGCTCCCTCTACTGCCATATCATATTGGCTCTTTGCCGCTTGTTCTCCGGCTACGGCTACGTCGAATGCCGCTTTGGCTTCATCACGTTTTTGTTCGCTTACCACGCCTTGAGTGTATAGACGTTCCATACGATTGTAGGTCTTTTCGGTGATGATTTTCGCTGACAATGCTTGTTGCCACAAATCGTAAGCACTATTGATGATTTGTCGACGTGTTCCGGCATCTACCTTTCGGTTTGTCGCAGAGGCTACATCTTGCATTGCTGTCGCTTGATCTTTCTTTGCATCCATGATCGACGAATGAATATAGACCAATGTGTCGCCGGCTTTAACTTGCATACCTTCCGACACATACAATTCCGATACTCTCCCTGTCAATTTGCCCGAAATTCGTATCTCGGTCGCTTCACACTGACCTTGAATTGTGTCATCGTCCGGTTTTATCATCAAAAAGCCGACCCATGCCATTACTAAAACGACTAATAGTATCACTACTACTATGGCTATCAACGATTTCTCTTTGCGTGACACTTTTTCCGTCATATCCTTCATTTCTTCCATTATTTTGCTCGTTTTTCATTAATAATTCATGCGTCCTATCGCCTTTGACAAATACACCTCGCATAGTTGCAAATCTATCTGAGAATCTATCTTCTCCGATTTAGCTTGCAACCACGCCGATTGTGCTTTCATCACATCATCGGAGGTCATAACTCCCTCTTCAAATCCCAATTCGGCACAGCGTAGATTCTCCTCTGCCTTTGCCAAATTCTTATCTGCCATACGATATGTTTTTATCGATTCGTCATACTTGTATTTAGCTTGTGTTACCTGCAATTCCACAAGTTCCTCGGCTTCTTCCAATTGAATCCGACGTATATTGGTTTCAGATTTTGCTGCTCGGTAGCGATTGTAATTCCCTCCCCAATGCCACAATGGCACCGATAATGTGGCACCGACATGAAATCCTCCGCCAAATCTGTTGCTAAAGCCGTCTATGGTGTTCGGATTCTGAAACGTATATGCCCCTACTATCGCCAATTTAGGCAACATCTCCGATTTCGCCAATCGCTCCTTCTGCTCATAAATTTTTACACCGGTTTTCAGCGATTGAATATCATATCGACGACTATACACATCCGCCATGTCATATTCCCCATAAAGTTCAGATATAGTTATAGTGCCGGCAGTATCTTCATCGGCAAGTCGCATTTCGGCACTTATAGGCAAGCCACAGATTCGGGCAAGCGACATTCGAGATAGCGACAAGCCATTATCCACTTTCGACAACATGATTTCCGCTTCGTTCTGTTTAACCTCTACATTCAAAACATCACTCTTTGTCGCAATGCCGACTTCAAACATCTCGACCACATCGGCTCGTAAACTGTCTATTAAGTTCAGATAACTCTCCGCAAGCCGTTTCTTCGCTTTCAACGAAACTATTTGCCAATATGCTTCATCCACTTGATACACAATCTCTTGCACTCGCATATTCTTGGCGTTCACTGCAAGTTCTTCAGCATATTTGGTTATCTCATTCATCGCTCGGATTTTCCCTCCCATATACACAGGTTGTGTCAACGTTATTGCCCCTGCCACTACATGTTCTATGTCGTAAGTCATAGCCGACTTCGGTATAACTGCTACCTCCGCCGGTATCGGCTCGCCGGTCCGGGGATTCAGTATTGGCTGTCCTGTTTGAGGATTTGTCAATATGTTATATTGATACGATTGTGTCGCTGCAT
This sequence comes from uncultured Sangeribacter sp., assembly GCA_964524385.1. GTDB lineage: Bacteria > Bacteroidota > Bacteroidia > Bacteroidales > Muribaculaceae > Lepagella. The sequence goes on along the minus strand of CAZGEX010000009.1, from coordinate 56,832 downwards.
CAAATTTCATAGTCGGCAATTTTGCATCCTCGCCAAGTAATGATATGTCGTGCTGATTATACAAATACGTTGCCGTAAAATCTATCCCCGGCAAATAGGCTGAAAAGGCTGCTTTTTTATTATATTCCGCTCCTTTAATGCTCTCGTCCGCTATCCTGATGCTTTTGTTATTGCGTATAGCCAACGTCCGACACGAATCAAGCGAATACACCGATTCCCCTCTGACCTCCGAAATCATTGTCATAAACAATAATATCGGCAATACTCTTCTTGTTAAAACACCCATAAAAATCATGCTTATAATCCTAATTACAAATAAGATTAAATATTTGTTTATTACAACTCGCTTTTGGTTTTATATTCGCAAACACAAAATTACAATTTTTTATCAAAACAAACACCTCTCCCTCTACAATATTTTTTCATAAAACAGAGCGAACCGAGCCAACGCCCGATTCGCTCATATATAAGGCAGTTTCTATAACTTGAACGCTGCAAGTTATATATCCCTGTATTTATAATCAGTTTAGTTCTTATTTTGTATAAATTTTATAGTGGCACCATGATTCGGAGCTCCATAACAATCTATCATCGAAACTATGATTTGTCGATTTTCGTTTGAGTTGTTGGCATGAACTACAAATGTCATTAATCCTTCACTATATTCAACATCAGCATATTTTTTCTTTACAGAATAATATTTGCCAAGTCCTGAAAATATCGGACCATCAACTTCATATCCCACAATAAATTCATCTAAAGGATTCTCGCTATCTATTTGCTTGTTATTTGAATAGACATCGGTTTTATATGCTAAAATACGTCCTGTATAATCAGTGGTCAATTTTACAACCGTTTCATCTGAGGGTATTTCGATTTCGTAAATATCATGCTCTATATATTTCAATTGATAATTATCACATTCAAATCTAATCACATACTCCTGCATAGTGACTTCTTCTTCCTGTTCTGTCGTTGGCTGATTGTTTGGATCTGTTCCCGGTGCATCTTTATCGTCACAACCTACTAATAAAGAACAAATAGCTGATAATAAAACAATAAACATTATATTTCTCATAATTGTAGATTTTAATTTTTATTTGTTGGGAATAAAATTGTCAAGATACATCATATCGACAGAATATCCTGTACCCGGTAAAGATATTCCTGTTGAATCTCCATCTCCAACAGCATTTTCAACAGGTTCTCCGGAAAATCCGTCATTCCAATAAAAGTAGCCGTTGCTTATTCCTCCCCATCCCCATACGCAGTGGAATAAATAATTGCCTAATGTTATAGTTGGGTTAATTGCCAAATTATTTGTGAATTTATATTGTAAACATCCATCTATAACCCATACGTGCGATATGTCTTCATCACGTGTTCCGCGACAAAGTATAGGTTTCTTGTTGTTACTCATAGATGCCCAAACGCCATATTTGGTAAAATTCTTAAATTGACCTGGATTTTGATATCCCATATTTTCAAAAGTATGACTCGCCATAAGTGTAATATATGCAATGCTACCGCTTGCATTATAATTAATCCATAAATTTTCAGGCTTACCTAATAAATAAAACAATTTGGCTACTCTTTCATTATTAGTGCCATTATTCATCTCGCCCCACGGGAATGTTTCGCCTCCATAGCTTTGAGGCCATTGATAATACGACATCACTTGTCCTACTGCAACTGCAGCACATCCGGCAGATGTTTGAATTCCATCAACTAATGGACAATACACATTATAAGGATATCCTTGACCCCATCTACGTTGTGATATTCCAAGAAGCGGTTCTACTTGCTTATGTATTGATTTTATTACAAGTGATGGTCTCTCAGGGTTAAATGTTGTATCAATCACAGGCGGTGTAATTACTGATGCGATTTCGGCTTCGACACCACGAGCAAACATCGCAAGCCCTTTGTTGTAAACGGTGTCTTCCATATTCAACGAGCCTTCATCGGAAATTGCATACACCGGACGGAGTCGGCTGTCGGCTGAGAGCAAGGCAAATCCGCCGTCGTTTTCGTAGTTGACAAGATAGAGCATCGTGTCGGAATCAGCCGAGCGAGTCGAGGGCGTGGTAAAATATTTCACGCTTGCCACTCTGCGACCTGAACGGGTTTCGGCTTCGCTGATTTGTGAGAGCAGTGTTTCGGCATTGTCTAAGGCATCGTCAAGGCTCACACGATAAGGATTCGCAACTTGCGGAATGTTTTCCGCTTCAGGTGGCGGATTCGGTTCATCCGAACTGCACGCTGCAAACAGCATCGCTATTGCAGCAAAAGATAAAATCTTTAATCTCATAGCTGTTTGATTTTAATGTTAGTCAAAATTAATTTTGCAAATATAAACACAATATTTTTATAATCCAAATTAAAAAAAAGGAAATATTGAAAAGCCGAGATTATTTCCCGCGGATTCCGCAGATTTACCCAGATGATTTTAGAGATATAATAGAACAACAAAAACTTTTCTGTGATAATCTGCGGAATCTGTGGGAAATGCCAACCTCCATCAAAAGCTCCTCAGTGCAAATCTGAGGAATATTAAATTGGTAATAACAATTCTTTGTGGATCACTTCGATAGCACTTACAAAAAACCGCGACTATCTGCGTAAGATAAATCGCGGAATATATGATAAGGCAGGCTTTTGACCGCTTTTGATTTTTAATTGTTTAAATTCTTAAAATCTCTCCAACTCAATTTATGGAGCCGGCCATAAATGTCTTTGGATGCTTAGATTGACAAACGGCGAAGAGTTGATAAAAGTTCGCGATTGATAGGTTTGTCATTTTTAATTGCCTTAGTGAATGGCACATAGACGATTTCGTCGTTTTTGATACCTATCATCACATTGCGTTGGTCGTCTAAAAGAGCATCCACTGCAGCCGCACCCATGCGAGATGCTAAAATGCGGTCGGTGGCAGTAGGAGAGCCGCCTCGTTGAAGGTGACCGAGGATTGTTACGCGAACATCATAGTCGGGATATTCGTTTTTTACACGTTCGGCAAGGCCCATTGCTCCACCTGTGATCGGGCTTTCTGCCACAAGCACGATAGAAGAGTTCTTCGACTTGCGGAAACCTGATTGAATAAGCTCGCCAAGTTGGTCAACTTGTGTGGAAATTTCAGGGATAATGGCGGCTTCCGCTCCTGATGCGATTGCTCCGTTAAGGGCAAGGAATCCGGCATCACGTCCCATTACTTCGATAAAGAATAAGCGTTCGTGGCTTGTTGCTGTGTCACGAATTTTATCGACACATTCCATAATTGTATTAAGGGCTGTGTCATAGCCGATTGTAGAGTCGGTGCCATACAAGTCGTTGTCAATAGTGCCGGGCAGACCTACGATAGGCATAGAAAATTCATTGCCAAAAATTCTTGCTCCTGTCAATGAACCGTCTCCTCCGATGACAACAAGTGCATCAATTTCGTGTTTTTGAAGGTTTTCGTATGCTAATTTTCGTCCCTCTTCCGTTTGGAATTCTTTGCATCGTGCAGTTTTAAGAATTGTGCCGCCTCGTTGGATAATGTTCGATACGTTTTGAGTAGAGAACTCTTCTATTTCGTCGGTGATAAGTCCGCGATAACCTCTGTAAATTCCATACACTTTAAATCCGGCAAAGATTGCCGAACGTGTTACGGCTCTGATAGCTGCATTCATCCCGGGAGCATCGCCTCCGGAGGTCAATATCCCGATTGATCTGATTTTTGCCATATTGTTTCTGTTTTGTTTATTTGCGTAAATTTATGTTGCAAAGTTACTTAAATAGCGGATGATTTCCAAAATTATGCGGGATTTTTTTATCGAAAGTGTCATTTTGTCAACCTTGAATGATGTGGTGGATGAGATTTGAAAAAAAATCACTAACTTTGTGCTGTGTTTAAAACATAACAATTTGGTAAAATGTTGACAAATATTGATAATTTGGTGTTCGATCTCGGGGGTGTGGTGATTGATATTGAGCGTGACAAATGTGTAGACGCCCTCGAAGCCCTTGGTGTCAAAAATTGTGATGAGTTATTGGATCCTTACAAGCAAAAAGGGCTGTTTCTCGATGTCGAAGAGGGGAGAATCACCGCTGCCGAATTTTATGATGAGATGCGTAAGCTTTGTGCAGACAAGAATGTTACGGATAAAGTGTTGGAAACGACTTTTACTGAGTTTATTGTCGGGCTGCCCGTCAATCGATTGAAGGCTCTGCGTGAACTTCGTCGCACTAAGAAAGTCTATGCTCTATCTAACACAAATCCGATAATGTTTCATTCCGTCATTGAGCGTTTGTTCAGACAAGAGGGATTGACTATTCGTGACTATTTCGACGGCATTGTAACTTCGTTTGAAGAAGGGGTGTGCAAACCGTCGAGAAAGATTTTCGATATTATGGTTGAGCGTTACGATCTATCTCGTTCCCGAACTCTCTTTTTCGACGATTCTCAATCTAATTGTGATGCCTCACAAGCTTGTGGCATTAAGGCTGTGTTAGTGCCGCAAGGTGTTGAATTTATGGACATTATAAATAGTAATTTGCAAGCATAAAGGGGTGATGAACAGTCTTCAAAGGGTGGCGACAATCGGCACTTTCGACGGAGTGCATCTTGGGCATCTATTGGTACTTGATACTGTAAAGAAAGAAGCCTTATGCAGAGGAATGAGGCCGGCGGTGTTTGCGTTTGCTTCACATCCGTTGGAGGTGATTGCTCCGGAACGTGTGCCTGAAAAGCTGATGGACTTCTCTGCACAGACAGAATTTTTCAATCGTCTTGAAATAGAGTCTTTCCCAATCCATTTCGACGAAAAATTGAGAAATATGACAGCATTCGACTATATGCGATTTTTGCGGGACGAATATTCAGTGGCTGTCCTTGTGGTAGGTTATGATAATCGCTTTGGTAAAGACCGCGAATCCGATTTCGACGACTATCAATGTTTTGCTCGACAATTAGGAATGGAAGTGGTCAGAGCAAAAGAGATGAAAGAGGTCAGCTCTTCGATAATCAGACGATTGCTTCGTGACGGACAGATTGTGGAGGCAAACAAAAAGTTAGGCTATCGTTATTCTCTGACAGGCATAGTGGTGCATGGCAATCATCTCGGTAGAACTATCGGATTTCCAACTATCAATATGCAATTAATCGATAGTAAACGTCTTGTGCCTGCAAACGGTGTCTATGCGGTGGAGATTGAATTGACCGACGGAACGCTCTTCGGGGGGATGCTTAACATCGGTCATCGACCTACAATATGCGACGACAGAATCTGCAAAAGCATCGAAGCAAACATTTTTAATTTCGACGGCGATTTATATGGACAAACCATCACGTTGCATTTCGTGGCCTTTATGAGAAATGAGAAAAAAATGTCGTCGATAGATGCCCTTCGGTGTCAGCTCGAAGATGACAGACAATTTGCCCGACAATTACTCGAAAAATAGCAGACGCTAATCTCTCAAGACCGGGGAGATAAATTTGTTTTGGATAATTGCAAATTTTGCCGTACTTTTGCGTTCAGTTTATTGAACCTGCCGTCATTAAATAGTATCTATACAAATCATATACCAATGGAAGAAATCAAAATCATAAATTTTGCTGAGCAACCATCGTTGGTCAGCCGATATATGCTCGAATTGCGTGATGTGGCAATTCAAAAAGACAGTATGAGATTTCGTCATAATCTTGAACGTATCGGGCAGATAATGGCTTACGAAATCAGTAAATCTATCGATTATGTTGATGTGCCAACCACAACTCCGCTCGGCGTTGCAATATGTCAATCTCCTAAAGACAACATAGTGGTAGCCACTATTTTACGTGCCGGATTGCCTTTCCATCAAGGTTTCTTAAACTATTTCGATTCGGCGGAAAATGCATTTGTCAGTGCCTACCGAAAATATAAAGAAAAAGGGGATGCTTTTGATGTGTTGGTCGAATATTTGGCATCACCGTCGATTGAAAATAAAGTATTGTTGCTTGTCGACCCGATGCTTGCCACAGGTTCTTCGATGGAACTCGGCTATAAAGCACTTCTCTCTAAAGGGATGCCGAAACATATCCATGTAGCTTCAGTCATCGCTTCTCGTCAAGCTGTGGAATATGTGTGCAAGCATTTCCCAAAAGATCGCACTACGCTTTGGATTGGTGCTATTGATGAAGAAATCAACAGCCATTCCTACATTATTCCGGGTCTCGGCGATGCCGGAGACTTGGCGTACGGCGAAAAAGAATAGGGGATGCTATCCTTTCCCTTTGTTGATGATGTAAATACCCATAGCGGCAAGGGTTGCCGACGCAATGTATTTCCAATAGAATGGCTCGCCCAAACACATACATGATGTGATGGCTCCCACTATCGGTATAAGCGAATTAAAGATTGCTATCTTCCCTACAGGATTGCAACTAAGCAACTTGTTATAGATAGCGAAACACATCGCGGAAATAGTAATCAAAATCGTCAAAAGTGCCAACCCTTTCAGTGTGATGACAGGCAAACTGCCTCCAAAGACCAATCCGGCTATTATCAACAATGCTCCTCCTATTGCAAGGCTATAGCCTGTACCGACGAATATGTTCACTTGTCGGCTTACACTGCGTGTCATCAAGCCTGCCGTCGCGGTGCAAATTGTATTGATGATAATCATTCCGTCGCCCGACATGCTGAACCGACCGCTTTCGCCACCTCCGATATTCAATATTAAAATTCCTGTAAATCCAATCAAACATCCGGCTATTTTCTGCCTTGTCAGACGATCGCTCTTAAACACTGCACATGCAAGCAACACAAGCAGAAATGTGCCTAACGAATTTAGTATCGCGGCTCTCGCTCCAAGACTATTGGAAATTCCTATATAGAAAAATGTGTAGTGAAGCGATGTATTGAGCATTGCAAATCCTATGACATAAAGCCATCCGCGTGGGGATGATACCTTAAAGCTGTTGCCGGAAATAGCGGCAATGGCTAAAACTATAAAACCTGCTATCGTGAATCTGATGCCGGCAAAGAGTATTTTGCTCCCGGTCATATCTGCCGTAATGCCGAATTCGTCAAACCCTAGTTTAAGCAATGGAAATGCCCATCCCCATGCCACTGCTATCGTAAGAGCAAGGACTACAACCCATATTCGATGTTGAAAAATAGTTTTTGTAAAAGCTTGATTCATTGATTGACAGTGGTTTAGTTGTGATAGTATGTGATTGTGTTGATGATATTGTTGATGATATTGTATTTTGCTGATTCTAAATCGTCGTTTCTGTCATGCAAAGGTAGATAAATATTTTTAATTACGGCAGAGAGTAAAACACAAAAGCATCCGATTTCGGATGCTTTTGTGGGCGAAGATGGATTCGAACCACCGAAGGCATAAGCCAGCAGATTTACAGTCTGCCCCATTTGGCCACTCTGGTATTCGCCCTTTTGCCAATCGTGAGAATACTCTCATGTATTCCCTTGCCTTGATTTGCGACTGCAAAGGTAAAACAAGAATTTTAAATACGCAAATTTTTGTCAAAAAAAATCAGACCGGCGTCTTTTTATTGCTTTGTCTCGTTCGATTTTTATAACCTGCCTTAAATAAGTCTTAATGAGGCTTCCTTTATGCGTCGCATCGCTTCGCGGATATTATCGTCTGATGTAGCGTAGCTCAAACGAAGATAGCCGGGAGCACAGAATGCCGCCCCGTCAACGGTTGCCACGTGTGCTTCTTCCAATAGATACATAACATAGTCGTTAGATGATGTTATCTCTCTGTCGTTGAAACGTTTGCCGATATAGCAGCTCACTTCCGGAAACAGGTAGAATGCTCCCTGGGGATTGTTGATTTTCCAACCGGGTATCTCTTTGGCAAGGCTTACTATCAAATCACGTCGACGGCGAAATGCCTCACACATATCTCTGACACAATCCTGTGGACCTGAATACGCCGCTTCGGCTGCCTTTTGGGCTATTGAAGATGCTCCTGAGGTGTATTGACCTTGAAGTTTGCTCACTGCTTTGGCTATATCCAATGGTGCTGCAAGATAACCGATACGCCAACCCGTCATTGCATAGGCTTTTGATACTCCATTGACAATTATTGTTCGCTCCTTTATATCCTCAAATTCGCTGATGCTGTGAATCTTATCTCCAAAATTTATATGCTCATAGATTTCGTCTGACAATACAAGTATTTCAGGATGTTGACCAAGCACTTTGGCAAGTGCCGACAACTCCTCGTAGGTGTAAATGCTACCGGTCGGATTCGAAGGTGAATTGAGCATTATCATTCGTGTCCTTTCGGTTATGGCATCTTCTAATTGTGTTGCAGTGATTTTGAAATCCTGTTCAATGCCGGTTGGAATCGTAACTACTTTCCCCTCGGCAAGTTTCACCATTTCGACATAGCTCACCCATGCCGGTGTCGGGATAATCACTTCGTCGCCGGGGTTGATGGTGGCAAGGATTGCATTACACAATTCTTGTTTCGCTCCATTGCCTACGACTATCTGTTCGGGTGTGAATTCTATCCCGTTCTCCTTTTGTAGTTTCTCACAAATCGCCTTTCGTAATGATAAATAGCCGCCAACAGGTGTGTAGCGTGAATAATTTTCATCTATGGCTTGCTTGGCTGCTGATTTGATGAAGTCAGGTGTGTCAAAATCCGGTTCGCCTACCGACATATTTATTACATCGATACCGGAAGCCTTTAACTCGTTGCTCTTTTGTGACATAGCCAATGTTGCCGATGCAGACAACGATTGCACTCTCATTGAAATCTGATTCATAATCTTTACCTATTATCTTTTTTACCTTTTTCAAGTTGCGAAATTACTCAAAACATCCGACCTTTCCAAATTATCATTTGTAAAACAACTTTTTTGATACAAGATACACTCCTTTGATAAATTATTATTAACTTTACGAAAAATTTATATTTTTGATAAAATTATGATGAAATCTGCTTTGAAAACATTGATGCTGCTCTTGTCGTTAGTGGTTTTGACTGCTTGCGGTGGCAAACAATCACCGGAGGATGTGGTGGAAGATATTCTTCGAAATGTCCCTAAAAATGCAGAGTTCGTAGTAGTCGTAAATGGCTCGCAAGTGCTTGATAAAAACAAAATTACTATTGAAAACGGCGAATATGTTTTCAGCGATGAGTTGAATGTGGCTATCGATAAGGTTAAATCTGTTTTCGGCGAAAATAAGAAATCTGCTTCGTTGCCTTATGTGGGATTGAATGAAAATATGGTGCTGTATTTTGCTGACGGTAATATCTTCTTGTCGGCTAAAGTGGAGGATAAAGAGCTGTTGATGTCATATTTTGAAAAAACACTCGGAGAGAAATTCTGTTCTTCCGAAGGATTCGAAATCGATGCAAATAACGAAATATTCATTAAAGATAAATTAATGTGGATATGTGTTTTCTCTTCGCAAGATGCCTCAATTATAGAACTGATTAAAGATTACACCAATTTGGACAAAGATAAATCATTTGTAGGGCATCCGTATTTCTCCGAATTGTCTGAAATGAAAAAAGACTTGTATCTGATGATAGATGCCAAAAGAATGTTCAAAGGAGAAGAGGGGTTAATGACTAACGCATTTTTATCATTGTTTTTCAAAGATGCAAACTATTTAGTGGCTGATTTCAATTGCGAAGAAAATCGAATTGTCAGCTCTTCAAAAATACTCGATAGTGAAGGAAAAATGGCACAAGCAAAAATTACCGGCAAAAATGTGGACGGAAATGTGCTTAAATATCTGGAATACAATAATGTGTCGGTGCAATTAAACTCAGTATCCCCAAAATTTATGAAAGGTCTATCCGATATGGCGGGTGTGATGTTGTCCCAAATAGTTGTTAATGACGTAGATGAAAACAAATCGATTACTTTCGAAGATTGGGCTGCTGCCATTGGCGACATCCATGGCACATTTGGGTTTGGGTTAGATTTCGATTTTGTTAATTTTGGTGAGGATCTAAGCTATGGTATTTCTCTCGCTATCCCTTTCAAAGATATTCAAGCTGCAAATAAGGCAAAGAAACTCCTTGAGGAGGCCATGAAAGCAAATGTAAATAGTGACGAAAAGACTGAGATTCAATCAGTTGAAAAATATATAATCGCAAATTTCGGTAATATGCCGCAAAATAAATCCACTTCAAACTGTGACGACGAAATCAAAGACTGCGTGGGTGCTTCGTTCCTCGATTTCACAGCGTTCCCGAAATGTTTTGTAGATGAAATCCCGGCTTTTGCAAAATTGAACGCATTGGTTGTCAAACAACAAATGAAAGATGAAGGTATAATTGTCAACGGCGAATTGCGTTTCTGTAACGATGTGAAAAATCCCGTTGTGGCATTAATTGAAATTTTTGCTGATTTCATAGAGTATGTTAATCGCATGAATGCAGATGCATCGCCAATCTACACCTCAACTCCTGTCGAAGCAGATGATACTGATTTGATGTTGCCCGAATTGGAACCTGTCGATAGCGAAATTTATATCTAAGGTAGGGTAGGTGGGACAAATAACGCCTGCAAAAACTAAAGAAATTGAAATAATAACATCGCAACGTTCAATTTATAGAATAAAAACAAACTAAAATACAAACTTAAAATAAGTACGAAATGAAAAAAATGTTGAAATCTCTTACATTGCTTGCTTGCTTGACAATAGCAATGTTGATGCCCTCTTGTAGCTCCGATTCTTCAAATGTGGCATCTGATCTGTTGAAAACCGTTCCTGAAGATGCTTGGGTGGTAGCTACGTTTAACGGTGAAGCTATCCTTGCTGATATTGAGGCTGAAAAAAGTGGCGACAAATGGAAATTCTGCGATGAATTCGATAATTTTATCGCATCACTCGAAACTCTAAGTGGTGAAGACAGAGGAGAAATAATGGATCTTATTTCTGCTGATAATGGTGTGAACATGAATGCGTTTGTATTCTTCTCAGATAGCATGGAACGTATGTGGTTCACCGGTATGCTTGAAAATGCTGACAAGTTCAAAGAATATGTGGAAAATCTTGATAAAGACGACAACTTTGTCTCTCGCGACGATATAGATGTAATGAACTGTATCGCCGTCAAAGGTAATCAATTCTGGATATGCTCTAATGACTTGATTGAAAGTAAATATTATGACCCGACGGATTCTCGGTATCAAAGAATGAAAGAACGTGCTGAGGGTGCTCGCAAAGAAATCAACAAATTTGCAGCTCTTGAATCTGATAATTCCTTCTTGGCTAACGAATACGGCTCAACTCTCGCTTCTATGGATAAATATGCCGAAGCTATTGTTGATGTAAACTATGTTCTACGCGAACTTGCTCGTGAAGATAGTGAAGCTATGTATGTTAAACAAGGGCTGAATATGTTGTTTAAAGATGCAAACTATTTGGTCGCTTCTGCTGATATAGACAAGGATCGTGTCTATGCTAAACTTGATATCCTTAACAGAGAATACAAACCGGCTGAATTCGCTTTCAAACTGAAAGAAATCAACAGTTCTGATTTGGAAGAATTCAAGGGAAAAGCTACTGCTATGGCAGCTCTCGGACTCTCTAAAGAAACTGTCGATAAATTCATGGAAATCATCAACGAATCGATGTCGCCTAACGAATTGAACAACCCGGACGTGAAACGTATGCTCAACATCGTAGGTGCTCTTGAAGGCACTATGGCTGCCGCTGTCGACGGTACTTCTATGAATATGCAATCGGGCAAAGGTGCCAACGCCAAGGCTTTTGTTTCGTTCTTCGACCCAAGAGCCGCTTCCGACCTTGTAACTTTCATTCGCTCTGTTGCCGGTAACGATTTGGCTGAGCTCGAAAGTGAATATGGTGTAAAAATAAGTGCTGAAGGCAAAAAAGCTGTAGTCGAAATGGGACGCGAATCAGCAAATGGCAATGCTTCTGAAATGGCTGATATGTTGGCGGGTAAGTATGCCGGTTTTGTTTTCGATTTCAATCAACTGCCGACTATGGTTGAAATGGTTCCATATATCCAAGATTTTGATAAAGCCGATTTTTATGCCTATGACAATGAAGGCGGTATTTCGTTCGAATCAGGCATCTGTTTCAAAGCCGAAGGCAAAAAAAATGCTGTCAAAATTATTTTGGATATGCTTACTCAAGCAATCGAATTGCAAGTTGCTCAACAACGTGAGTGGGAACGCGAATGGGAACAAGTATATGCTGAGCCGGAGCCAGACTATTATGGCTACGAAGAAGTTATGGCGGACACTGCCGTATGGGAGGAAGAAGCTGCTCCGGCATGGGAAAAAGTTCCGGCAGAAGCACCTGCATGGTAAAAGAAGATGTTTACTATCAGATGTTAAATAATTTATGTAGGGTGGAGGAGTGTGAAAGCTCTTCCATTCACAATATGGCTTTCGAAAGCCTAACTATCTATTAAAATGGAAATTAACGAAATAGCTTTATTCGATACGTTGCCAAAAGTGTTTGAAAACGAATCGATTCCTGCATCCGATGTGTGGCAAAAAAATGTCAAGTTTACTCGGGGAAAGAATTATATCATCGAAGCTGCATCCGGTACGGGTAAATCTTCGCTATGTTCCTACATTTTCGGTAGTCGTCGCGACTATTCCGGCAAAATAATGTTTGATAATTCCGATATTGCATCACTAAATAGGTCACAATGGCAACAAATTCGTCGCACTTCAATCGCATATCTACCCCAAGAATTGGCTCTATTCCCCGAATTGACTGCTCTGCAAAACATACAACTGAAAAATCGCCTCACTTCTCACATCGATAATGCCCGAATAGAAGAGTGGCTCCATTGCCTTGGTATTGATTCACGCACTCACTATCCCGTAGGGCATATGTCGGTCGGTCAGCAACAACGTGTGGCTATTATTCGTGCATTATGTCAACCTTTTTCATTCATTCTTATTGATGAACCGGTCAGCCATTTAGATGAAGCAAACAACCGGATTGCGGCAGAGATTATTATGAATGAAGCTCGTCGACAAAATGCGGCTATTATTGCCACTTCTGTCGGAAATAATATTAAAATCACAACAGACCACATTCTTAAACTTTAGAATACTCTGATTATATGAATTTAATTTGGAAATTACTCCGTAAAAATATAAGTATAGCTCAGATTTCAGGATTTGTACTTGCCAATTTCCTCGGGATGGCTATCGTCCTGTCCGGTCTGCAAATTTTCTCCGATGTCAAATCAATTTGGCAAAAAGAAGACGGTTTTGTCAAAAAAGATTTTATCGTTATAAATAAGGTGGTGGCCGACAAAGTGCAATTGGCGAAATCTGCCGAATTTACCGATGATGAAATCAATGACATTCAACGTCAGGAATGGGTGAGAAGTGTAGGCAAATTTACGTCTGCCGACTATCGTATCTACGCATCTGTCTCAGGTATGGGACAGACTTTGTCGACCTATATGTTTTTAGAATCAATCCCTGCACAATTCATTGATGTAGCCGATAAATCATGGACCTTCTCTCCCGGGGATAATTATGTGCCTATCATAATTTCTAAAGACTATCTGAGCCTGTATAATTTCGGGTTTGCAGGCTCGGCAGGTTTGCCTCAAGTGGCTGAGGAGACCATTTCTGCCATCCCTATCGAATTGCTCATTAAACCTGACAACGGACGGATGCCGGTTAATATAAAAGGAGTTGTGGTCGGGTTTTCCAACCGACTTAATACTATCCTTGTGCCGCAGGAGTTTATGGATTGGAGCAATCGTGAATTCGGCTCTCAAGAGTATTTGTGTGGTCCGTCAAGATTGATAATAGATGTCAATAGTCCCGGTGATGTGAAAATCAAAGAATATTTCGATGAAAAAGGCTACGAAATTGCCGGCGATAAATCAAACTCTTCGGCAGTCTTTTTCCTTAATATAGCTGCCGGGGTGGTGCTTGCTATCGGGTTGGTTATTACTTTGATGTCAGTAATAATTCTTTTCCTCTCAATATCGCTGTTGATGCAGAAAAACAAAGAGAAAATACATCTTCTCCTAATGCTCGGTTACAACGAATCGACAGTCGCTGCACCATACACTTGTCTCGTCGTGGCGGCAAACATAATAGCTTTCGTTTTGGCTGTTTTCGCTGTCCTGATCCTCCGAATGATGTACATAGATTCAATCTATGCCATGGGTGGCTCGGAAAATTCAATATTTAGTATGCTTTTTGTTGGAATGATTATTGTTGTAGCTATTGTAACATTTAATGTCGTAAGCATCCGACGTAATATTAGAAAAGCATTTTAACGAGAATTTGTAAAAATTTTGTAAAACAAAATCATACTAAGCAATAATATAAGACATTAATCGTACTATTATAATATAGTATATATAGAAATGAGTGAAAAAGTAAAGTACAAAGGTCTAACTGATGATGATGTCATCGCATCTCGTCAAAAATTTGGCGTCAATGTGCTGACTCCGGCGAAAAAAGATTCGCTACTGAAAAAATTTATTCAGAAATTTGCCGATCCGATGATTGTAATCCTTCTTGTAGCAGGGTGTTTGTCGGTAGGTATCTCTTTTTATGAATATTTGGAGCATGCCAAAGGGATGGCTGCATTTTTCGAACCGCTCGGAATATTCGTTGCAATTTTCCTTGCAACGGGATTGTCTTTCTATTTCGAATATAAAGCTGAAAAAGAATTCGAAATCCTCAATCAGGTGAACGACGATGAGCCGGTGGTTGTGGTGCGTAATTCCAACACTTTTGAAATCCCTAAACGAGATGTAGTAGTAGGTGATATTGTGATGCTCAATACCGGGAATGAAATCCCTGCTGATGGGGTGCTGCTTGAGGCTGTAGCTCTCCAAGTCGATGAATCATCTCTTACGGGTGAACCTATTTGCCCTAAAACAACTAATCCTGACGACTTCGGCGACGAGGCAACCTTCCCTTCAAACCATGTTATGCGTGGTACAAATGTCAAAGAGGGTACAGGTGTCTTTGAAGTGAAAGCCGTCGGTGATGCCACTGAAAATGGCAAAGTATTTGAAGCGGCCCAAATCGACGACTCTGTCAAAACACCTCTCAATGAGCAGCTGGACAAGCTTGGAAAATTTATTTCCAAAACAAGCTATCTCCTTGCAGCTCTCATTATTATCGGACGTTTATCAGTGTGGTTCATATCAAACGATTTAACTAATATAGAGTGGGTGCAATTCCTTTCCTATCTGCTTCAAAGCTGTATGCTTGCTGTTACGCTTATTGTTGTAGCTGTTCCCGAAGGGTTGCCTATGGCGGTTACTTTAAGTCTTGCATACTCTATGCGTAGGATGTTGAAAACCAGTAATTTGGTTCGCAAAATGCACGCTTGCGAAACGATGGGTGCCACTACTGTTATCTGCACAGATAAAACAGGCACGTTGACTCAAAACAGAATGTCGGTCAGCGATACTAATTTTTTTCCACTTGGCGATAATCAAGCTCTCGATGATTCTCAAATGAGCCACATTATTTGTGAAGGTATTGCTGTGAATTCTACTGCATCGCTCGACCGCTCCAATCCCGATATGCCGAAAGTGCTTGGTAATCCCACCGAAGGTGCGTTATTGCTTTGGCTTAACAAAAATCAAAAAGACTATACAGCTCTAAAATCCGACGTGGAAATTAAGGCTCAAGTACCGTTCTCTACCGAACGTAAGTATATGGCTACGTTGGTCCGTTCTAAAGCTCTCGAAAAAGATATTCTTTATGTCAAAGGTGCTCCCGAAATTGTAATGTCGCTATGTAATAAAATCAATGGCGGAATCAAAGAAGATGCAATCCTCTCGAAATTAAAAGAATATCAGCATCAAGCAATGCGTACTTTGGGATTTGCTTATTGTGAAGTAGAGCCGGGGCAAGTGGTAATTGAAGATGGTAAACTCAAGGATGCTAATCTCGAATTCGTAGGTGTAGTAGCTATTGCCGATCCTGTCAGAACAGATGTCCCTGATGCAGTTAAAGAATGTACAGATGCCGGCATAGCTATTAAAATTGTTACCGGCGACACATCCGGTACGGCAAAAGAGATAGGAAGACAAATCGGACTTTGGAACGATGATTCCGACAACGATAATAACATTATCACAGGTCCGGAATTTGCTGCTCTTTCCGATAAGGAGCTAAACGAACGTATCCTCGACTTGAAGATTATATCTCGTGCTCGTCCGCTCGATAAAAAACGTCTCGTTGAAACCTTACAAGCTAAAAATCAAGTCGTAGCAGTTACCGGCGATGGTACAAACGATGCTCCGGCTCTGTCGGCTGCTCATGTCGGATTGTCTATGGGTGATGGTACGGCTGTAGCAAAAGAAGCTTCCGATATCACAATTATCGATAATTCCTTTGCGTCTATTGCAAGGTCTGTCATGTGGGGGCGTTCGCTATACAAAAACATACAACGTTTCATTCTCTTCCAACTCATTGTAAACGTCGTTGCTTGTCTTATAGTATTGGTCGGTGCATTTATGGGTACGGAATCTCCACTCACTGTAACTCAAATGTTGTGGGTAAATCTTATTATGGACACCTTTGCCGCTATGGCTCTCGCATCATTACCTCCATCCAAGACCGTAATGAACGACAAACCGCGTCGCAGAAACGATTTCATAATTTCGAAATCCATGCGTACATATATATTTATAGTAGGCGGGCTTTTCTTCGCTTTCCTATGGTCGCTTCTTTGGGTATTTGAATCCTACGATATTGTTTCGATGAATCAATTATTATCTTTTGATTGGGGTGTTCATGCTGAAGGTCTGTCGCAAAAAGAAATCAGTATGTTCTTCACAATTTTCGTCGGACTGCAATTTTGGAATATGTTCAATGCTCGTGCATTCGCTACCGGTAAATCAGCCATTAGCTTAAAAAACTTCAAAGGAGCAAGCGGCTTGGCAGGCGTAGCAGTACTGATTGCTATCGGGCAATACCTGATTGTTACTTTCGGTGGCGAAATGTTTAGTGTGGTGAAATTGGAACTTGGCGACTGGCTCTTGATATTGCTTCTTACCTCAGTCGTGCTTTGGATAGGTGTAATAGTCTCATATGTCGCTAAATTAATCCGACGATAATCATCATAGAATTTCGAATTCATTCAAGGCAGGTTTTATAAATTGATTTGGATAGATTTTGAGAATTTAATTGAGGGGATTTCAAGATTGAGGAAGGAGTTTAGTGAGTTAAGCTACTGTCGAAATCGCAGAAAACTACCGATTAAAACTCAAAAGCGACCAAAAGCCTGCCATAAAAACAAAAGAAATTGAAATAATAGTCTTGCAGCGTTCAAATTATAGAACTTGCCTTAATAGCAGAAAAACCATGCCACAAACCTCGGCATGGTTTTTCTGTTTTATTCTTGTCTTCCTTCCATGTGGCAATGCGTTTTCAATTCAGGTGGAGTTGCCTTGTCTGAGTTGGATAACTTTGGTCGACCAATTCACTGTCTTTGTATCAATATGAGATGCTTTTGTAACATACAACGTGTCTTTTTTTGTATAAATTTCAAATTTTACCCCCTTTTTGCCTCTGCTTTTACCGAATTATATATGTCTTATATCCCGAAAACCATGAATATATTCTGCAAATTTTAATGCAAAATAGCAGTATATAGTCCTCGATTTGTTAAAAATGTTAACAAGGAGTGTTAAATATACCTCGGACAGTGAAATTATGAAGTAAATTTTAACTATTTTTGTAAAGAATTTAATTATTATAAGACGGAATGTAGCGTTTATCCGCCATTTTAGTTTCTATTGTCCTGATTATCTGTGATTAATAGAAAATATTATGGTGTGCAATTTGGCTATTTTAGTGATGATATACCGAAAACTCAAAGCTTAAAATGACCGACAAAACACATTTCTGTATTAAAAATAGAATTAGAGAGAATAAATATAATTTTTAATAACCCAATGTAAAACTAAATTGATTTCTTGCATGAAGAACGTTTGTTTTAGCATGAATCGGAAGTTCTGGGTGACAATGGCTATGCTATGTGTCCTCGCTCTTCCTGCTTTGGCTCAAAAAATCAAAGTTCACGGTAACGTGATCGATGAATTTGGCGAAGCTCTGATCGGTGCCACTGTAATGGAAAAAGGCACTCAGAATGGTACAGCAACTGATTTCGACGGTAACTTCGAACTTGCTGTAAATCCTAATGCCACTTTAGTGGTATCCTACGTTGGTTATGACCCAATGGATGTTCCTGTTAACGGTCAAACCACAGTTAATGTAACTCTTAAGCAAAATGCAACTATGCTTGCTGAAACTGTCGTAATCGGTTATGGTTCTGTAAAGAAAAGCGATGCTACAGGTTCAGTAGCTATGGTTTCTCCTGACGAAGTGGAAGCCGGTCTTGCTACTTCTGCTCAAGACCTCCTCGTGGGTGCTTCTCCGGGTGTGGTTGTAACTTCAAGTGGTGGTAGCCCTGAAGGTGGTGCAACTATCCGTATCCGCGGTGGTTCTTCACTCTCTGCTTCCAACGACCCATTGATCGTACTCGATGGTGTGCCTTTGTCTAACGACGGTGTACAAGGTATGGCTAACCCATTAGCTATGATTTCTCCTGACAACATCGAATCTATGACTATCCTTAAAGATGCTTCTGCTACTGCTATCTACGGTTCTCGTGCATCTAACGGTGTCATCATTATCACTACTAAAAAAGGTCGCTCTGGTCGCCCTCAGGTTAACTTCTCTGCTAACGTGCATGTAAACACTGCTCGCAAGAAATTGAACGTTATGGGTGCTGACCAATTTGCTGAAACTATTAAAAACTATTGGGGTGCTGACTCTAACGCGGCTAAAGCTCTCGGTACTTCTAACACTAACTGGCAAGACGAAGTCCTCCGTACTGCTATCTCTCACGACTATAACTTGAGCGTCGGTGGTACTGTTGGTTTCCTCCCTTACCGTGTTTCAGGTTCTTACACTCAAAACAATGGTATCCTTAAGGATTCTCAAATGCAACGTGTTACTGTAGGTGTGAACCTTACTCCTAAATTCTTCGACGATAAACTTTCTGTCAATGCTAACGTCAAAGGTTACTACATCCGTAACCAATTCTCTAATGAAGGTGCTGTTGGTGCTGCTCTTTCTATGGACCCAACTCAACCGGTCTACAGCTACCTCCCTTCCGGCAACCAAGCTCGTCCTTACCTCTACAATGGTTATGCAACTAACACTACTGCGTTCAATGCATTCAACATTAACGGTACTAACAACCCGGTTGCTGTAATCAAAGACGTAAACGACATCGCTAACGTTTATCGTTCTAACGGTAACATCCAAATCGACTATGCTCTTCATTTCTGCCCGGATCTTCACTTCAACCTTAACCTCGGTTACGACGTGAGCAAATCTGAAGAAAACAAATACACAGAGCAAAACTCTCCTACAGCTTGGGATAACTACCACCAAGACGGTGCCGGTACTCACTACTATGTTTACGAACTTCGTCGCAACACTTTGTTAGACTTCTATGCTAACTACAAAAAAGAAGTAGAAGCTATCCACTCTAACTTCGACGTTATGCTCGGTTACTCTTGGCAACGTTTCGACGCTCATGGTCGCAACAACGGTACTATATTCACTACTCCGGGTTACCTCGCTCTTGCTGACAACAATGGTCAACTCGTAGAAAACCTTAACCCTGATAAAACCGGCTCTTCTTACAGCCCTTACTACTACTGGGATTCAGGTCGTCTTCAATTGATCTCTTTCTTCGGTCGTCTTAACTACTCTTTCAAAGATACATATCTTTTGACTTTCACTCTTCGTGACGACGGTACTTCTCGTTTCTCTAAAGATAATCGTTGGGGTCTTTTCCCATCTGTGGCTCTCGGTTGGAAAATTATCAACATGCCATTCATGGAATCTGCTCGCGATAATATGAACGAATTCAAACTACGTCTCGGTTGGGGTATCACTGGTCAACAATCTGTAGGTGGTTACTTCCCTTACATGGCTACTTACTCTGTTTCTCAGCAAGGTTCTCACTATCCTAACCTTTACACAGGTCAGTATGGTGAAGGTAGCTACACTTACTATCCTAATGGTTACAACCCTGATTTGAAATGGGAAGAAACTACTACTTGGAACGTCGGTTTAGACATGGGTTGGTGGAACAATCGCTTGACTGTCGCTTTAGACTGGTACTTGCGTAACTCTAAAGACCTCCTCTCTTACGTAACTGTTGCTCCGGGTTCTGCTACTACTAACATGATGGACCAAAACATCGGTACTCTCCGCAACATCGGTGTGGAAGCTACTATCGGTGCTCGCGTTATTGATACTGAAGACTTCGTATGGCAAACCAGCTACAATGTGGCTTGGAACCAAAACGAAATCACTAAGCTTAACAACACTAACGACCCTGATTCTTACGTAACTACAGGTGGTATCTCCGGTGGTACAGGTAACACTGTTCAAGCTCATAAAGTTGGATACCCTGCTTACACTTTCCTTCTTTACGAACAAGTTTACGACCAAGACGGATTCCCTATCGAAGGTTGCTACGTTGACCAAAACGGCGACGGAACTATCGATGATGATGACCGCGTGTTCAAACACTCAAGAGACCCTAAAGTGACTATGTCTTGGAACAATACATTCACTTACAAAAACTGGGATCTCGGTTTCTCACTCCGCGCTTCTATCGGTAACTACGTTTATAATGACGTTGCTTCAACTCACTCTACTCTCTCAAGCACTTTCAACAATGACTCTCTCGGTAACCTCTTAGTATCTGACTATTACTTCCAAGGTGGTCAAACTACTAACACTTACCTCAGCGATTATTGGTTGGAAAATGCAGGCTTCGTTCGTTGCGATAACATTACTCTCGGTTACACTTGGCCGGAACTTCTTAACAACAACCTCCGCCTTCGTCTTTACGGTGCGGTTCAAAACCCATTCGTAATCACTAAATATCGCGGTCTTGACCCTGAAGTATTCGGTGGTATCGACAACAATGTTTATCCACGTCCTATCACATTCACTCTCGGTGTAGTTGCAACATTCTAAATCATTAAAAACTTAAAATAGATTTTTTAATTATGAAATATATTAATAAATTTTTTGCAGGTGTAGCAGTTGTAGCCCTCTCTATGGGATTTGGCTCTTGCGTTAATGATTTGGATCAACTCCCTACAGATCCTAACGTGACTACTGCCGCCAACTTCAAAGAAAACCCAAGAGAATATCTTGCAGGCGTAATGGCTAAATGTTACTCCGGTATAGCTGTTTCCGGTCAAGGTGGTCCTGACGGCTCTTCTGATATCTCCGGTCTTGATGGTGGTACTTCTCAATGGAGCCGTGCTATCTTCATGCTTAACGAATTTACTACTGATGAAGTTAACTGGATTTGGCCTGACGTTGGTGTATTTGACCTCTGTACTAACACTTGGGGTACTTCTAACGCTAACATCTTCGGTACTTATTCTCGTTTCTATACTCACATCGCTATCTGTAACGACTTCATTCGTCTTTCTAACAGCTTGGCTGATTATGAAATCGAACCGGATGCTGAACTCGAAAAAGAGCTCGCTCAATTCCGCTTGGAAGCTCGTGCTCTTCGTGGCCTTTCTTACTACTATGTTATCGACTTCTTCGGTAACGCTGTTGTAGCTTGGGACGATATGGCTTATGGCGAAGTGCCTCAACAGACTACTCGCGAAGAACTCTACAACAAAGTAGTTGCCGACCTTGAAGACGTTCTCTCTAAAATGCCGGATGCTACTCCTGTTTACGGTCGTATCGGTAAAGATGCTGTTGAAGCTCTCCTTTGTAAATACTACCTCAATGCTGAAGTATTTACAGGCAAAGCTAATTGGGCTAAATGCTGGGAACACGCTCAAAACATCATCGCTCGTCACAAAGGCGGTGGTTTCAACGGCTCAGGTCTTGCTAACGACTACTTAGCTCTTTTCTGTGGTAACAATGATATGTTTATGCCGGGTGGAGCTCTCGCTGACCAAAACGAAATCCTTTGGGGTATTCCTTACAACACTACTTACACTCAACCTTACGGTGGTACTGAATTCTTGATCGCTGCCGCTGTTAAAAATATGGGTGAACCTGACAAAGTGTCTGAAGGTTACATGAACAATACTTACTATGGTATCAACCAAAACTGGGCTTGTATGCACGCTCGTAAAGAATTCGCTGAAAAATTCAACTTTGTTGACGGTGTTTCTGAAGACGGTCGTACTTTCCTTTGGTTGACTGAAAACGCAGGTTTCACTATCGAAAATACCGAGTTCTCTGAATTCCAACATGGTTATGCTTCTGTGAAATTCACTAACATGAAAGCTAACCCTGATGGTACTCTCAAACGTTGGTATGATGAAACTTCAGGTCTCGCTCGCGTAGGTGAAGCTTTCAACGTTCAAGATGTGAAATTCCCTGACACTGACCTTCCTATCATCCGTCTTGCTGACGTTTATTTGATGGCGGCTGAATGTGCTCTCCATGGTGCAGGCGACAAAGGCACTGCTCTTGAATATGTAAACTATGTTCGTGAACGTGCAGGTGTTGAACCTTGGAACGCTTTGGAACTTAACGCTGATAACCTCCTCGACGAACGTTCTCGTGAACTTTACTGGGAAAATGTACGTCGTACTGACCTTATCCGTTTCGGTAAGTTCGTAGGTGGTAGCTACAACTGGTCTTGGAAAGGTAACGCTGCTAATGGTGCCGCTATCGCAGATCACATGACTTTGTTCCCAATTCCGGCTGACGTAATCTCTACTTATGGCTCATCTTACAAACAAAATAAGGGCTATTAATTGGATGTATAACTTTTAATTAATTGAATCATTACAATGAAAAAGATATCAATTTTAATGGCTCTTATGGTAATGTTCGGTATGGCATTCACCAGCTGTAAGCAAGACACTCAACCTCGTCTTCAAGAGCCTACTGAATTTGTATTGAATCGTCCTGCTTTGGCTGACAACTTGTATGTCCTGACTGCCGACAATTCAATCGAGCTCACTTGGTCACAACCTGACTATGGTATGGGTGTTGTGGCAAACTACGAAGTACAAATCTCTTACACTGAAGATTTCGCAGAATTTGCTACTATTGAAGGTATATTCACTTCTTGCGACTCTTTCGTGTCCGGTGAACTTTTTGCCCTCGCTATGTGCGAACTTTCAGGTTATGAATCTGAAGCTGATTTCAGCAACGAACCTCGTGAAGTTTACATTCGCGTAAAATCTTTCATCCCGGGTGCTGAATATGCTACTATCTATTCTAACGTAATCAAATTGAACGCTGTTCAACCTTACTTCGCAGTAAAACTTCCTGATAACATCTGGATTGTTGGTGCTTGCCAAGGTTGGTCTATCGGTGCTTCTGAAATGATGCTTACTGAAACAGCTGTTGAATCTCGTATTTACACTGGTACATTCTACATCAACGCCGGTGAATTCCAATTCCGTTTCTACAACCAACTCGGTTCTTGGGACGCTTGGTCTATCGGTGCTCAAGATGCTGATAATCCTGTTGACATCGCATTCACTGACGGTCTTTACGAAGGTCCTTGCTTCGTAGGTGGCGACGGCGATGCTAAAGGTAAAGGCTCTTGGCAAGTGGCTGATTGGGCTGGTGGCAACGTGAAGATGACTGTTGACTTGAATAGTAAAGCTGTCGTATTCCAAGTTGTAGATTAAGCAAGATAATTATAAAATCAATTTTGCGGAGCGGATTTGCTCTGCTCCGCAAAAATAAATTTAAGAATCACAATGAAAAAATTAAGCATATTTTTTGTTTCGCTTCTTGCTTTAGGTTTTGTATCTTGCGACGACCATAGCGATCTTGGCGTTATGCAAACAAACCCTCAGGAAGCTTTTATGTCGGCTAATGGCTTGACTGTCAATTTCGGACAAGCTCTTAAAGGCGACCAACTCAATCTCGCTGACTACGAAAGCGTAGTTCCTGTGATTGAAGTGCTTGCTGCTGAAAACCTCCCTGCTAACTCTAATGTGGCTTTCAAAATGGAATTAGCTGCTGACGAAAACTATAGCAATGCTGTTACTCTCGACGTTGTTGATGGTGCTGTTGCTGTGGCTGATTGGGACAACGCTTTCCGTAAATTGCTCGGTAAAGCTCCTTTCGCTAAAGACAACTACGTACGCTTTGCAGCTTATGTAGAAGAAGGTACTCAATCCGTACGTCTTGGTGATGCTAACACTTACTACGCTGCAAAGAAAGTAAATGTTACTCCTATCGACCTTAACATCCAAATCGAAGATGCTTACTACCTCCTTGGTACTATCAATGGTTGGGATGTAAAAACTGCTATTAAGTTCTCTCACTCTGATATGTCTGTTTACGATGACCCTGTATTTACTCTTAAAGTAGACATACCTGCTGCTGAAGAAGGCGCTAACCAAGAATGGTGGTGGAAGATTGTTCCTCAATCTACTTACGAAACAGGCGACTGGGTATCTGCTACTAACGCTGCTTATGGCGTAGAAGTTAATGGTTCTGATGCTCTTTCCGGTATGCTCATCGGTCGTCCTGACGCTGAAAACGATTGCGGTGCCGGTTGCTTGACTGTTGCCGGTCAATACTTGATGACTATCAACATGCTCGATTGCACTTACGAATTCACTCAAGCTATCGATTACCTATACACTCCTGGTAACTCTAATGGCTGGGGATTCGGTGACAACTGCTCTCGCCTCTTCACTAACGACTACGTAAACTACAATGGTTTCGTTTACATCAATGGTGAATATAAATTGACTGACCGTCCTGCATGGGGTGGCATGGAATGGGCTGCAGGTGCTGAAGAAGGCACTATCGGTCTTGGTGCTGCAGGCAACTTGCCTATGCCTGCTGAAGGTGCTTCTCTTTACTGGATGACTGCAAACATCGCTAACCTTCAATACACAACTACTGCTATCTCTTCAATCTCTTTAATTGGTGATTTCAATAGCTGGGGCGGTGATGTTGCTCTTACTCCTTCTGAAGACTTCCTTACTTGGACTGGTGAAGTTGAATTCCCAGGTGAAGGCGGCTGGAAATTCCGTTGCAACAACGATTGGGCTGTTAACCTTGGTGGTGTAGCTAACGATAACTTGGTTCCTAACGGCGACAACTTGGTTGCTCCGGGTGCAGGTACTTACGTAGTTACTCTTAACCTTATGACTATGCCTTATTCTTGCACTGTTGAAGCTAAATAATTTAGCTCAAACATATTACTTAAAAGAGGAGCAAATAGCTCCTCTTTTTTTATGCTTATTAGTAGTCGATATTGTAAAGCAAAAGAAAAAATGTTAACTTTGCATACTCTATTAAGTCATCCTGTTTTTACCAACAATCAATGGCTTATATATGTTATATCAAAAAGTACAGAAATGAATAAAGACAATTATAATATCGAACACGATAATTCCAAAGAATTCCCCTCAAATCCGAGAGGTGAAAATGATGAAATTCTTAAAGATGTCACTGAAAACGACTATAAATACGGCTTTGTTACCGACATAGAAACAGAAATTGTCCCCGCAGGTCTTAATGAGGACGTCATCAGATACATCTCTGCCGTCAAAGGAGAGCCCGAATGGTTGCTTGATTTCCGTTTGAATGCCTATCGTCATTGGCTCACTCTTCCGCACCCCAAATGGGGACATCTGCAAATACCCGAAATAGATTTCCAATCCATAAGCTATTATGCAGCACCCAAGAAAAAAGAACTCAAAAAAAGCATGGATGAAGTTGACCCCGAATTAGTCGCTACTTTCAATAAATTAGGCATCTCACTTGAAGAACAGAAACACCTTGCAGGTGTGGCTGTCGATGCCGTTATGGATAGTGTCAGTGTCAAAACCACTCATAGAGAGAAACTTGCGGAACTCGGTGTGATATTCTGCTCTTTCAGCGAGGCGGTTAAAGACTATCCGGATTTGGTGAAAAAATACCTCGGTACGGTAGTTAACTATCGTGATAACTTCTATGCCGCTCTCAATTCGGCTGTATTTTCCGATGGCTCTTTTGTTTATATCCCTAAAGGGGTGCGTTGCCCGATGGAATTAAGCACATATTTCCGTATTAATGCCGCCGGTACCGGTCAGTTTGAACGTACTTTGATTGTTGCCGACGATGATGCTTATGTAAGCTATCTTGAAGGCTGCACCGCACCAATGCGTGATGAAAACCAATTGCATGCGGCTATCGTCGAAATAATTGCTGAAGAGCGTGCTGAAGTCAAATATTCTACAGTTCAAAATTGGTATGCCGGCGATAAAAATGGGAACGGGGGTATTTATAATTTCGTTACCAAAAGAGGTTTATGCCGAGGTCATCGCTCGAAAATTTCGTGGACTCAGGTAGAAACAGGTTCAGCGATCACTTGGAAATACCCATCATGTATTCTTAAAGGTGATGAATCTGTGGGAGAATTCTACTCTGTGGCAGTTACCAACAATTATCAGCAAGCAGACACCGGCACGAAGATGATTCATATTGGCAAAAATTCAAAAAGTACAATTGTCAGCAAAGGTATTTCTGCCGGCAAATCACAAAACAGCTATCGTGGACTTGTAAAAGTTGCCAAAAATGCTACCGGATGTCGCAACTACACCCAATGCGATTCGTTGCTAATGGGTGACAAGTGTGGTGCCCATACGTTTCCATACATCGATGTTCAGAATCCATCGTCGGTGGTCGAACATGAAGCAACAACATCTAAAATCAACGAAGAGCAAATATTTTATTGTAACCAGCGTGGTATCCCTACAGAGGAAGCAGTCGCGTTGATTGTCAATGGCTATGCAAAAGAAGTAATGAATAAACTCCCTATGGAATTTGCCGTTGAAGCTCAGAAACTTCTTCAAATCACGCTCGAAGGCTCTATTGGTTAACTCATAGAATTTTAATATCGCTAAGAATGAACGAAAGAATAGTAATAATTGATACAGTCGATCCGCAAATTTTCTATGGTGTCAACAATTGCAATATCTCGCTAATTAGAAACCTTTTCCCAAAGCTCAGAATGGCTGCCAGAGGAAATG
Source organism: uncultured Sangeribacter sp. (assembly GCA_964524385.1). GTDB lineage: Bacteria > Bacteroidota > Bacteroidia > Bacteroidales > Muribaculaceae > Lepagella. The sequence continues at coordinate 29,823 of CAZGEX010000009.1, read as the reverse complement.
TAATTAAAGTGATCGGAGAAGATTCCGAAACGGCAGAATTCGAAAAAAAAATCAAAGAAATAGAGGAATATGTCGCTAAGTACAACAAGCTGACAGAAGACGTAATTATCGACATTATTAAAGGCGAGCCCCCGAAAGAAGTCAATTCCGATGGAGTGATTATTTTCGGACAAAATGGCAAACCGATTTCCGCTCGCAATGCCAACCAATTGAAAATGGTTCGCTCATTTGCACAAAACGACCTTACTTTTGCCCTCGGTCCTGCCGGTACGGGTAAAACATATATCGCTATAGCCCTTGCTGTGGCGGCTCTAAAAAATCGACAAGTCAGAAAGCTTATACTTTCTCGACCTGCCGTCGAAGCCGGTGAAAAACTCGGATTCCTTCCCGGTGATATGAAAGATAAAATCGACCCTTATCTGCAACCTCTATATGACGCTTTGGAGGATATGTTGCCACCGATGAAGCTCAAAGAATATATGGAAAACAACGTCATTCAGATAGCTCCGCTCGCTTTTATGCGTGGACGTACGCTTAATGATGCCGTTATTATCCTCGACGAAGCTCAAAATACCACCAAACACCAAATGAAAATGTTTCTAACGCGTCTTGGTGTTAATGCCAAAATGATTATCACAGGCGACGTAACTCAAATCGACCTGCCGAGAAATACGCAAAGCGGGTTGTTGCAAGCTCTTAAAATTCTCAAGGACGTAAACGGAATAGGTTTGATAGAATATGCTAAAAAAGATATTGTCCGTCATCCTCTTGTGCAACGTATTGTCGATGCGTATGAATCATCCGAAAAAAAAGTGGATGAAGAATTTGAAAATTCACTAAAAACAAGCTCTGCGGAATAGATATGGAAATCATCCAAAATCAGCTTTCAAATAATCGAAATTAAGAATAAAAAAACTTTGCAGTGTTCTATTTATAGAGTCTGCCTAATAAATGTATAAAAATGGCTAAAGTTGGAGATACTGTCCGCTACCTCAATTCTGTCGGTGGTGGAAAAATAGTGAGAATTGATGGCAAAATGGCTTATGTCGATGAAGACGGCTTCGAAACTCCGGTCCTATTAAACGAAGTTGTCGTTGTGCTTCCTGCCGGACACGATACTAAAAAATCAAACGGAAATGGTGCTAATCTGATGTTCGACCAAAAAGCTTTCGATGCCGGCAAACAATCGACTCCTTCTAAGGAAATTATCATAGAAAACAAACCAAAACCGGAACTGAAAATTGAAGAAACAGCTTATGGCGAAAAATTGAACGTAACACTCGCTTTCGAGCCACTAAATATTAAACAACTTTCATCAACATCCTTCTCAGCGGTATTGGTCAACGACTCAAATTATTATCTCAATTTTACATTCTTGACACGTTCTGAAGACGACCGCCGTTGGAATATTACTTATGCCGGCGAAATTGAGCCTAATTTACTCCTCGACCTCGCAATTTTTAAACATGAGGATTTACCTAAATTGGAACGTATTGCTTTTCAATGCATAGCGTATAAAAAAGATAAGTCTTTTGAACTCAAAGCACCGGTAAGCATCAGCCAAAAGTTAGACCTTACAAAGTTTTACAAATTGCATTGTTTCCATGCAGGCATTTACTTTAATAACCCTGTTTTGGAATATCCTCTTATCAAAGATGACGCACCATCGAAAGCTCTCAAAGTAAATGCCGAAGAATTGGCTGAAGCTATGATGTCAAAGCCTAAGGACAAGGATGTGGCAAAACAATTATCGGCAAAATTCAACGTGGATAAAAACAATCGTAAAGACGTCAGAAAACAAAAAGATAGCCCTCATAAGCTCCTCCCTGTCATTGAAATTGACTTACATATAGATGAACTTGTCGACTCCACCGCAGGAATGGATAACACTGCAATGCTGAATCTTCAACTCGACACTGTTCGTGCCACAATGCACGAAAACCGACTAAGAAAAGGACAAAAAATAGTATTTATTCATGGTAAAGGCGAAGGCGTATTGCGTAAAGCAGTGTTAGAACTATTGCGTAAAGATTATCCGAAAGCCGAATTACAAGATGCTTCGTTCAGAGAATACGGGTTTGGAGCAACGCTTGTGACGATACATTAAATTATAACTCCTAAAATCAGAATTATGAGAGTAGTGGATGAATGGTGGACTTCACCGACTGAAAGCGAAAACGGCAAATTGATTATGGTCACCGGTAGGCGTGGCGTCGAATCTGTAATGCAATCCGGAAAATTCAATGACAGAGTGGAAATTTCATGGAAATATGATTCCGACGATTCCGGTATGCCCGATAAAGAAACTGCCATGCTTATGGAAGCTGTCGATGAATCTCTCAAAAAAACATTTAAAAAAGATCCGATTGCAGTTATCACCGGAATATACACAGGCGATGGCGAGCGAAATTGGGTGATGTATGTCAAAAATACTAATATTTTTAATAATTATCTAAATAAGGCGTTAGCACAATTTCCGCTCTTGCCATTAGAATTATATGCAGAAAAAGATCCTGAATGGGAAGAATATAAAGAAATGAAAGATTTATCGTATATCGATGATGGCGACTAAGTCCACTGCTTGTCGTGGCTAACGATACAAAAAAGGCTTCCGAAATATTACGGAAGCCTTTTTTGATTATGTTAAAAATCTTATTATTCTGCTTTGCCGGCTGAACCAAGCACGTTGATGATTTTGTGCTTATAAAGTTTTTCCATATTGTCGCGAGCCGGACCAAGATATTTACGTGGGTCGAATTCTGCCGGTTTTTCTGCAAACACTTGACGCACTGCAGCTGTCATTGCAAGACGGCTGTCTGAGTCAATGTTGATTTTGCATACTGCTGATTTTGCAGATTCTCTAAGCCATTCTTCCGGAATACCGATAGCTGCTTTCAATGCTCCGCCGAATTTGTTGATTGTTTCAACTTCATCTTGTGGCACTGATGATGAGCCGTGGAGTACGATTGGGAAGCCCGGTAGTTTTTCTTCTACTGCTTTCAATACATCGAATGCCAATGGAGGTGGAACCATCTTGCCTGTTTCAGGATCAATTGTGCATTGTTCCGGTGTGAATTTGTATGCTCCGTGTGATGTGCCTATTGAGATTGCAAGGCTGTCGCATCCTGTACGTGTGGCAAAATCGATCACTTCTTCAGGGTCTGTATATGTGTGGTGATCTGATGATACTTCATCTTCTACACCTGCCAACACTCCAAGTTCTCCTTCTACTGTCACATCGTGTGCATGTGCATATTCCACTACTTTCTTTGTCAATGCTACATTTTCTTCGTATGGAAGGTGGCTGCCGTCAATCATTACTGAAGAAAATCCACTATCTACACATGATTTGCAGAGTTCAAAGCTGTCGCCATGGTCTAAGTGAAGAACGATTTCAGGCTTTTCCCATCCAAGTTCTTTTGCATATTCCACCGCTCCTTGTGCCATATAACGAAGTAGTGTCGCATTTGCATAGTTGCGTGCACCTTTTGATACTTGTAGAATCACCGGTGATTTGGTTTCAGCTGCGGCTTTAATGATTGCTTGTAATTGTTCCATGTTGTTGAAGTTGAACGCAGGAATTGCGTAACCTCCTTTGATTGCTTTAGCAAACATATCACGTGTGTTTACCAAGCCTAATTCTTTGTAACTTACCATAAAAGTCGTATTTTAAATTAACCTGTACTAACTTATTTTGTTGCAAAGGTAATAAAAAATGTCTAAATAACAAATTCTTTCGTTGTTCTTACGCTCTCTTAAAAACAGAGGTTGCCTGCTCTATTTCAGGCAACCTCTTCACCATAATATATATATATTTAACTCAATTTATTTAACCATAATTTTCTTTCCATTAACTATATAGATTCCTGGATCGAGTGAATTAAGGTCTTCTTTTACTGCATTGCGTTTTACTAAGATTCCATCTACACTATAGATATTGAAATTATCTTCTACTGCAACATCTGATATCGAACCTTCTTTTACGATATTATAGTTAAATTCAAAGCTTTCGTTGTCATCTATTCCGTCAGAGTTGGTATCAAATAATCCACTTCCTACCACTACCGTACATTCGCCTATTTGTGTGATTGGTGTGGCAAAGTCGATACTAAAGACAATTGACCAGTTCTCGTCGTAACCGCATGTTAATGCTGTCTTTCCTAATTCGTTGCCTGATGCATCGAAGGCTACTACACCTACTTCTTGTGAAGACCAAATCCATGCACTTACTCCGTCTAATGAGAAGGTTATAACATCTAATGACGTTACATCGCCCTCTGCTGGTGTTACTGTGTAGTTATATGGCTTAACCTCCGATTTTACTGTGTATTCTGCCTCTATCTTTGATGATAAGTATATACTTCCGTCTGATTGGATAAATTCAAAAGCGCCTTCTGGTATTACTACTTTATATTTGCCTGATGTCTCTGCTGTATAGTATGGCAAACTTACTATAGCTACTTCTTTACCACTTTCTGAATCTACTTCTACGCTTGAAGTCATCTCTGAATATAATGACCATTCACCTTTTACTCTATCATATACATGTAGCTCTGATACTGCTGTCCCTGCTTGCATTGTCCCTGTTGCGTCTGCAAAGTCTAATGCAAAGCTATACAACATCGTTTGCTCTTCTGATGAATTTGGTGAAGTGATTGTGCCTTCATAAACACCTGATGATGCTACGATATTATAGTTAAATTCAAAGCTTTCGTTGTCATCTATTCCGTCAGAGTTG
>CAZGEX010000009.1:0-24985 GCA_964524385.1 uncultured Sangeribacter sp. | reverse complement strand
CTCTTCTGATGAATTTGGTGAAGTGATTGTGCCTTCATAAACACCTGATGATGCTGTAGCTACATCTGTCGACTCAGTACTACCCTCATAGGGTAAAGTTTCTGATGTGGGATATACTGTAAAAGCTATTACCCCCAATGCAGAAATACTGGATAATAAAATTGCTGTAAATTTCTTTTTCATAAAGTATTTATATTTAAGGCAGGTTCTATAAATTGAACGCTGCGATGTTATTTTTATTTCAGTTTCTTTTGTTTTAGGCAGGCTTTTGGTCGCTTTTGAGTTTTAATCGGCAGATTTCTGCAATTTCGTCAGTCGTTTAGCTCGCTAAGCTCCCTCCTCAATCTTGAAATCTCCTCATTTAAATTCTCAAAATCTGTCCAAATCAATTTATAGAACCTGCCTTAAGATAACAAATTCTTTTTTTACATTACGACCACCTTACTTAATCATTACCTTTGCAGTCATCACATTTCCATTGCATATAGTTTTTATTACATATATACCAACTGGAATATTTTTAGAAGATATTGAATCTACATTTGTCATTGAAAGTATTTTAGCACCTGCAATGTTATATACCTCAACGCTTTCACATTTGCTATTGAAATTTAACATATCACCTGCTACATTAACTTCAAGTTTAGAACCATTATCAATAGCGTCTACACTTCCCTCATGTTTATAAGAGAATTTGATGTATGGGAAATAATCTGTAGATGTATTATATGGGTCTTCTTCATAAGGAACTGACCATGAATAGAATCCACCGCGACCCAATTTAATAGGATCTCCCCAGTTATCTATTTCTCCTGAATCTCTACCTGCGTAGTTTGGATTGATATCCATATACCAATATACGTATGAGAATACATTATCCGATTCTTTTTCAAGGTCGAGAAGCAAGTTATAGTCGGAAGAATATTCAAATGGAGTATCGAATTTTATTTCGAGAATATTTAATTCTTCACTTTCACCTGAAATATCAATAGCTCCTTCGTAAACAACATCCATATGCTCAGCGTCCATAAATGTCATACCAACATTATACCCACTATCAATAATTCCATCAGCATCCGTATTCGCCATTCTAACGATCACTGGAATCTCATTAAGATAAGGAGCATCGATTGAAGCGCCATAGTGTAATCTCAAACCGGTAATAGTCATATCCCCACCTAATTCGTCAGGATAGAACATCCATTGAGAACGTCCGCATTTACGGTCTACACATATTACGCGATTATCGTATAGAGAACGATCTTCTTCACCGACAACAAGCCAACGGTCGCTATCAGCTGAGTTGATTTTTACATTCAAATGAATATCTGTAGCGTTATCCCAAGTATATGTATCTTCTGGCGTCCTAATTCCACCCCATACTTGAGTTTCTCCCTCTGTAGTTGGAGTCCATACAACTGTAACATCACGTGTCTCGCCCACTTCAAGATTTTCGATAGTTGTTTCAGCCAAAACATTTCCTGAAAGTTCGAGCAATCTTACTGATGATTGTGCTATCGGATTAAGACCAATATTATTTACTGTAACGACATATTCAGCAGGACTACCTACGTATGTTTCAACTGGACCAGTAACATTTATCGCTTGAGCTTCTGTATCCGACATTTCGCGCACCTTTATATGTGATACGATTACAAATCCCATATATGGTTCCGACTCACATTTAAATGCGAAGTTAAACACTCCATCTTCTGGTGATATATACTCTGCGTGAGTTTCATACCATGTAGCACCTGTAAGACCGCCCTCAAAAGAATATTCGCTGACAACAGTTGTTAGGCTTTCTGCTGTAGGCTCTTTGCCTAAAAGAAGTTTTACTTTTTCCTCTACGTCTGAATAATTTGAAGTATAATAGTAGAAACGTACCTGATATTTCTTGCCTGCTTTCAAGTTTACTGGAGGAAATATCAAATAATCGTCAGCAGTATTTTCCAATGAAGTGATATATACATAGCCTTGATAACCTTCTGAATATCCCCATGTATTTTCATCATTATTGGCATCAATAACATTAAATTCCATTGCACGCTCTATTGTTTCCAATTCATTCTCATAAGGAAGCACTACTGTTGGTCCGAATGCTGTTTGTAGAGAACTTTGATCTCCCTTTCCTGCTGATGTTACGCTTTCTACAATATATTCGTACGAGTCATACACTTCGACTGTATCTACAAATGTTGTTGATGATAGGTTTTCAGAAATCAATTCACCATTACGGTAAATATTATATTTTAATGTCGAATCGTCGAACCAACCACCATTAATACCCTCTGTAGGAGCATTCCATGTCAGTGTTATTTCATTTAACTTTACAGTATAGTTAAGGTTAGTCACGCTACCAGGTAGATCTTGTCCGACAAAAACACTAAATTCTTTGTATAAGCCATCACCCACAGAGTTATAAGGCACGACTTTATATGTATGTACTGCACTTGGCACATTGCTGTCATTATACTCCATAGCGGCACCTGGTTCGCTTGTAGTCAAAGTAGCAATAAGTTCTTCATTTCTATATATTTTTACACCATCTAAGGCACTCAAAGTGTTAAGTTGATAATCCAACGTAGGATTTTCCCAAGAAATTACAGCACTACTTGCTCCATTTGCATCTGGGACAACATTCAAATTCTTTACTTGTGCAGGAGCTGTATCTGCAGCCCATTGATAAGGTATCGTCATAGCAAGATATTGCAAATAATTCGGAAGTGATGCCGCATTTTTTATTTGCCCTGTTTGCAAATCTATCTCAGCAATGTAACCCTCACCATTCTTGAATCCTAACCACCAAAGACGATGAGTAGTCAAGTCAAATTCCATAGCATTTATACCATAGTTGATTGATGCACCATCTTCAATTTCAACTACTTGTTCGCTTGTAAATATATCGTCGTCAGATACTTGTGTAGGATTAAATCTTACGATGCCACAACTCGTTATGTTTCCTTCATCATCCCCTAAAAAACGCATCCCATATAAATAGCCATTGTCAGCTGCCATTGATGTTATTACACAATCCAATTGACCTATTAATGTAGGTGTACAAGTCTCTTGGTCGATTGTATAAATGTTCATCATATCAGTAAAACTACCATCGTCGCCATAGGCAAACTCACAAGCATAGACCTCATCTGTAACTGGATCGTAGGCCATATCATAAAACAACTGATTCGCTTCCAATGTATGGAATGTACTTGTCTCATATTTTATTTCAAACTCACCTGTTTCATGGTTCAAAACAGCAATCCCGGCAGGATAATGAAATTCATTAAACGCAGAAGCTGAATTTCCCCACATTTCCATTATATATGCAAATGTTTTACCGTCAGCTGTAGTAGTAGAAGCTATTCCATAACCTCCAGCTTGTTCGCCTCCAAAATCCTTTATCAAATTGAAGTTGTGAGGTTGACTTGTTGGAAAATTATACCATGCATGAGTGGGTCCTATATTTGAAAATATTCTGAAAGCATAAATCATAGCATCGCCATCTGCTAAATTTATTATCTGAGTACTTGACGATTCGCTTTCTGCCATAGGTAAATTTCTGTGACTTTGCTCTTTCTTGATTTTTTCGCTCAACGAAACATTTTCATTTCCATTAAATAATGGAGTCGGCACTGGCAATTTCGCTACTGAAGTCAGAGCAATAACAACCAATCCTAATAGTAATTTTCTTTTCATAATAAGAAGAATTTGGTAATAATTATTTTTTTAAACTCATTATTAATTCTATTTTTATAGAATCTACGCAAAGATAGATACTATTCAGTGTTTTTCCCCCCCCGATACTGTTAAAATATATTAACGCATGTCGTTTTTACTGATAGTTTAAAGTTTTATAGTGTATTTTATGATATATTAACCATTTTATTCACCTTACGCACTTTGTAGGAAATAGAATACAAAATTACTGGCAGAATCGCTAACATAATATTTACAAACAAAAAAAGGACGATATGCAATATTTTTTATACCTTTGCAAAGAAATTCTATCTGAGATAAATATCCTATCAAAATCTTGACTTAGTCAAGATAACTTTATAGACTTATAAACGCTAACTTTTTATGAATTTTTTATCTAAATTGGACTTTAAACCTGCTTCGTTGGCTGCGTTGAAAAACTACACATTCGACAAGTTCAAACAAGATTTGATTGCCGGTATTGTTGTGGGGATTGTGGCTCTGCCTCTTGCCATCGCTTTCGCTATTGCAAGCGGTGTTGATCCTACTGTAGGGTTGACTACTGCCATCATCGGCGGTTTCATCGTTTCGGCATTAGGTGGCAACTCTGTCCAGATCGGAGGTCCGACCGGTGCTTTCATTGTAATCGTTTACAACATTATCGAGCTTTACGGACTTCAAGGATTGGCTATTGCTACTTTCTTAGCCGGTTGTATTCTTGTCCTTATGGGGGTGTTTAAATTGGGTACGGTAATCAAGTTTATCCCTTATCCGATAGTGGTAGGATTTACTGCCGGTATAGCTCTAACCATTTTCTCTACTCAAATGGTCGATTTCTTCGGCTTGAAAATTGATGGAGGAGTCCCTTCTGATTTTATCGGTAAATGGGGTGTGTATTTCCAAAACTTCGGCTCTGTCGATTGGGTGACAATGCTTGTCGGCATCGTATCGTTGGCAATTATTATCTTTGCTCCAAAAATTTCAAAAAAATTGCCGGGTGCTTTATTGGCAATAATAATTGTCAGCGTAGTTGTATGGTTGCTTAAAGAATTTGCCGGAATTACAGGTATCGAAACCATCGGCGACAGATTTCAGAATCTTTCTTCAGATATGCCTGCACCTCACGACATCGGTCTCGATATTGCATCTATCAATCTGCTGCTCCCCTCCGCATTTACTATTGCCATGCTCGGAGCAATCGAGTCGCTCTTGAGTGCTACCGTAGCTGATGGTGTAACCGGTAGCAGAACAAATTCCAATACCGAACTGATAGGTCAAGGTGTGGCTAATATTACTGTTCCTTTCTTTGGTGGTATCCCTGTGACAGGTGCAATAGCTCGTACGATGACTAACATCACTAATGGCGGTAGGACTCCAATAGCCGGTGTCATTCATGCCTTAGTGCTTTTGGTAATTTTCCTTTTCGCTATGCCCTTAATCAATCATGTACCAATGGCTTGCCTTGCCGCAGTATTGATAATGGTGTCGTATAATATGAGTGGTTGGCGTACAGTTATTGGAATCTTCAAAAGTCCTAAAGCCGATGTATACGTGTTGGTGGTTACATTCCTCTTGACTGTGATTTTCGACCTTACTATCGCTATCGAAATCGGTCTGTTGCTCGCTGTCGTATTATTCTTGCGTCGCGTAATGGAAAATAGTCACGTTCGTGTGTATGGCCATCAACTTGATGCTGCTGAAGGTACCGACCTTTCTACTCACGAAGTCTTAGACGTCGAAAAAGGCGTTTCTGTATATGAAATCGACGGGCCGTTCTTCTTCGGTCTTGCAACAAAATTCGACGATTTGATGCGTAACAGTATGAAAGAAAAACCGGTCGTACGTATCATAAGAATGAGGAAAGTGCCTTTCATTGATTCCACCGGTCTGCACAATCTCGAACTCCTTATCGAATCATCTCACAAAGAAGGTATATTAATAGTGCTTTCAGGTGTCAGCGATAGCGTCAGGGAAACTCTCCACAAAGCAAACATCGACAGATTGATTGATCGCGAACATATTTGCGACCATATTTCAAAAGCTGTCGTTGTAGCTAACGAAATCGCTCGTAAAGCTAAATAACAGGGTAGAGCCTACTATAGCATAAAGCATCGGCGGGAAACAAATTCTTTTGTTAATCCCGCCGATATTTAATTACTTAATTACCTAAAGCCTCTTAGTATTCTTCTTCGTCGAAAAAGAAATCTTCCTTACTTGGATAGTCAGGCCAAATTTCTTCAATACATTCGTATGTTTCGCCTTCGTCTTCCATCTCTTGAAGATTTTCGATAACTTCAAGCGGTGCACCGCTACGCATTGCAAAGTCGATTAATTCATCCTTTGTTGCAGGCCATGGTGCATCTTCAAGTTTTGATGCCAATTCAAGTGTCCAATACATAATATTCTTAATTTAGGTTGTTCGTTTTTGGAAAATTTCCGCGAAGTTAAGCATTGCTATCGAATATTCCAAATTATATATGGTTAACTTTCCGATAATTTATTTAATTATCTCTAAATATCCTTATCCCATATTATTTCTGACACTCCTTTGCTATGATTGAAATAGCGGGCAAGCACAAACAGATAGTCGCTTAGTCGATTGATATAGCCAATCAATGTAGGGTCGACATAGGATTGTTCACATAGGTCCAATATCCGACGTTCTGCTCTTCGACACACTGTCCTTGCCACATGTGCCTGTGCTGATTCCAAACATCCTCCCGGCAATACAAATGCTCGTATCTTAGGCGTTTGCCCGTCAAGGGTGTCTATCCAACTTTCCACTTCAGCTACATCGTTATTGCTTAAACCCCATGCTTTTGGGGTTTCTCCTTCTGCCACCTGTGTAGCTAAATATCCTCCGACATTAAAAAGTTTGTTTTGTATTTTTTTCAAATGCGATTTGATGACAATATCGTCAGTCATCGCCATTATCATTCCCAATTGCGATGAAAATTCATCCACTGTCCCGTAAGATTCAAGTCGAATACTATTTTTCTTTACTCTTTCTCCGCCTGCCAATGATGTGGTGCCGGCATCGCCGGTGCGGGTGTAAACATTACTTTTAGCCATATTCCTATCTCTTGTAGTTTGTGGTTGTCGTTTGTAGTATATTTTCTTTATTGCAAGTTTTTTATTTTTTTACTAACTTCGCACAAATTTAAGCAAATTTTATGGAACAATACATAGTATCGGCAAGAAAATATCGCCCGGCAACATTTAAAAGTGTAGTAGGTCAAAATTCATTGACTACTACTCTCAAAAATGCCATCGACTCTAAACGCTTGGCTCAAGCTTATCTTTTCTGTGGTCCGCGTGGAGTAGGTAAAACTTCTTGTGCAAGAATTTTTGCCAAAACTATCAACTGCTTATCGCCTACAGCTGATGGTGAGGCTTGCAACGAGTGTGAATCGTGCCGAGCATTCAATGAGAATCGTTCGTACAATATCGTTGAGCTCGATGCCGCTTCCAACAACTCTGTCGAAGATATTAGAAATCTTACCGATCAAGTAAGAATACCCCCGCAATTGGGCGATTATAGAGTGTTCATAATAGATGAGGTGCATATGCTCTCGTTAGCCGCTTTCAATGCTTTTCTTAAGACTTTGGAAGAACCGCCTAAATATGTGATTTTTATCCTTGCTACTACCGAGAAACATAAGGTAATACCTACGATTTTGAGCCGTTGCCAAATTTATGATTTTAATCGTATAACTATCAACGATATAGTTAATCATTTGGCTTATGTCGCTTCTCAAGAGGGTATTGCCGCTGAGCCGACCGCTCTTAATGTTATTGCTCAAAAAGCTGATGGGGCCATGCGTGATGCTTTATCAATATTCGATCAAGTGGCTGCATCTTCTTTGAACAACATAACTTATCGCTCGGCTATTGATAATCTCAACGTACTCGATTATGAATATCATTTCAGATTAGTTGACGCTTTCTTGGCAGGTGATGTCAAGGAATCATTGATGATATATAAAGAGATTCGCGACAATGGTTTCGATTCCTTATTCTTTGTCAACGGATTGTCAAATCATATTAGGGATTTGATGGTGTCGACCGATCCTAAAACTTTACCTTTGTTGGAAGTTAGCGAAGAGGTAGCACATAATTATGTGGAACAATCGTGTAAAATTGAGCCGAAATGGTTCTATAAAGCCATGGAATTGTGTAGCTCGTGCGATTTGAATTATCGTACCACATCAAACAAACAATTCCTTGTAGAATTGATGTTGATAAAATTGTGTCAAATAAGTGGCAATACTGAGCCTGTAAGCAATCCCATAAACACGCAACCTTTGCAAAAAATATCGCAACAAAGTGTGCCACAATCGACCGATAATAATAGATCTCAACCCGCACCTCAATCCTCTGCATCAGTCGTGAACAACTCTGTAGCCACGCCTGCTCAGCGACCTGTCGGACAAGCACCGAATGTGCAACGAGTGACACACGCTCGGACCCCTGCCGTAACTACCGTAAAACGCCCTGTTACGATGAGAATTAATGCATATAATAGTGAAAAACAATCGACAAATAACGAGGGTAACTCGCCTGTACAAAATTTTAGAAACGAACAATTCTCGGCCGATAAATTATCTGCTGTATGGAAAGATTTCGCTGAGCAAAACCGCGATTTGCACCTGCTGAAAAACACAATGTTGAGCAACAGTTTGCAACCTGTGGAAGGTGGCAATCTCGCATATCGCGTGGCTGTCGATAACCCTGCTCAAAAGCAAGCGTTCGAGGCTGTTATGCCAAAATTGTTGGCTTTTATCAGAAATGGCATCAACAATGACTCGTTTATGCTCGAAATCGTTATCAACGACAAAGACGACCGTCCACGCTATCTTACACAAGCGGAATTATTGAAAAAAATTATAAACGAAAATGAAAAATTGGCTACTGTAATTGCCGATTTTGATATGGAATTAGCTTAAGGCAGGTTCTATAAATTGATTTGGGAAGATTTTGAGAATTTAATCGAGGAGGTTTCAAGATTGAGGAAGGAGTATAGCGAGCTAAACGACTGACGAAATCGAAGAAAACTGCCGATTAAAAATCAAAAGCGACCAAAAGCCTGCTAAAACAAAAGAAGCTGAAATAGAAACAACATCGCAGCGTTCAATTTATAGAACCTGCCTTAATATAATATGATTGATTTTTTAATACTTCTATTAGGTTTAGGTTTGATACTCGTCGGTGCCAATTGGCTGACTGACGGTGCCTCGGCATTAGCAAAACGTTTCAGTATATCCGACCTCGTCATCGGGCTGACAATTGTCGCATTCGGAACTTCTACACCGGAATTTGTCGTCAGTCTGACAGCCGCACTTGAAGGCAGTGCAGAGCTTGCCATTGGAAATGTAGTGGGAAGCAACATATTTAATATCTTCATGATATTGGGAGTGACATCCGTAGTTTCGCCAATTGTCGTGGGACGAAGCACAATGAGTAAAGAAATCCCTCTTGTAATATTATCATCGCTTGTTGTCTATTTCTGTGCCTGTGATGTGTCGTTGGATGGTGCCGCAAGTAGCGTTATCAGTAGAGTAGAAGGGTTGTTGTTACTCGGATTTTTTGCAATATTTATGGGTTATACTTTCTCAATAGCAAAAAATCCTGCAACGGAAGACCAACCGACAACAGTAAAGACAATGCCGATTTGGAAATCATTGGTTTTTATTGTCGGCGGACTTGCAGGATTAATATTTGGCGGACAGCTCTTCGTGGATGGAGCAAGTGAAATAGCAAGAGGATTAGGAGTAAGCGAATCAGTGATTGGGCTCACACTTGTAGCAGCCGGCACCTCACTTCCTGAATTAGCAACATCTTTGGTTGCGGCACTAAAGAAAAATGCCGGAATCGCAATCGGGAATGTGGTCGGAAGCAATATCTTTAATGTCTTTTTTATATTAGGTGCATCAGCGACAATTTCGCCGTTGCCGTTAGGTGGCATCACAAACATAGATTTCTATACATTGATACTTGCCTCCGGAATATTATTGCTATGTGGATTAGTGATAGGGAAACGAACAATTACACGAGTGGAAGGGGTATTTATGATAGCGTGTTATGTGGCATATACGGCATACCTTATTTCTCAAGCAGTAGGTTAATGAGAATAGCGTTAAAAATGCATAAAAAATATTAATAAACATTAATAAAACAATCAATCGCGACAATATTTCAGAAGATATATAAGAATATTACAGAATAATAACTATCTTTGCAAGGAATTCCGGAGGGGACAATAAGTCTCCTCCGTTGTTTTGATGCAATTCGCGGCAAGTTTCGAAAAAAACGAAATTGCTGTGAGTGAATTTGTGTATGATGTGGTCATATAAAATTCAATCATTAGAAAGGTATGATAGACAAATCAAAATTAATAGAACATATAGAAGGAGAATTAAGCAATACAGATTGTTTTCTTGTCGATTTGACAATCGGTGCTGACAATCGTATAGTAGTAGAAATCGATAGTGATACCTACGTTGATATAGATTTCTGTGTTGCACTCACACGCTCTATTGAACAATCCTTCGACCGCGAAGAAGAAGACTATGAATTGGAAGTAGGTTCGGCTGGTCTTACTTCTCCATTCAAAACTATTCGACAATATCGTAAAAATATTGGCAATGAAGTCGAAGTATTAACAGCCGATGGCAAAAAAATCAAAGGGGAATTGACAAAAGCCGATGATGACGATTTCACAATTCTCGTGAAGCAAAAAGTAAAAAAAGAAGGTGCTAAACGACCCATAGAGGAAGAAGTGCCGACAACATTCGAATATAAACAAGTAAAATACACTAAATATCTACTACAATTTTAACTCTTATGGCAAAAAAAGATGAGACCATAAATATGGTAGACCGGTTCGCCGAGTTCAAAGAATTAAAAAACATCGATAAAACCACAATGATTAGCGTGCTCGAAGAATCATTCAGAAACGTATTGTCTAAAATGTTTGGTACTGATGAAAACTTCGACGTGATTATGAATCCGGATAAAGGCGATTGCGAAATCTATCAAAATCTCGAAGTAGTGGCAGATGATGCAGTGGAAAACAAAGATATGCAAATTGGTGTGACTGCTGCAAGAGAAATCGACCCTGAATGTGAAATAGGCGAAGAAGTTGCAAAACAAATTTTCTTCGAAAAATTCGGTCGTCGTGCAATCTTGAATTTGCGTCAAACTTTGCAATCCAAAATACTTGACCTGCAAAAAGATGCGGTTTATTCTAAGTTTAAAGACCTTGAAGGAGAAGTAATTGTGGGTGAAGTTCACCAAATTTGGAAACGCGAAATGCTCCTTATGGATGAAGATCAAAATGAGTTGATTATGCCTAAAGAAGAGCAAATCCCAAGCGATTTCTTCCACAAAGGTGATATGGTACGTGCTGTCGTTAAGCGAGTGGATAATCCTAACAATAATCCAAAGATTATAGTATCTCGTACCGACGAACGTTTCCTTCGTCGTCTTTTCGAACAAGAGGTGCCGGAAATTCACGACGGATTGATTCTTATTAAAGCCGTGGCCCGAATTCCAGGAGAACGTGCCAAAATCGCTGTAGAAAGCTATGATGATAGAATCGACCCGGTGGGTGCTTGTGTCGGAGTAAAAGGCAGCCGTATACATGGTATCGTGCGTGAGCTACGCAACGAAAATATCGACGTAATCAATTTTACCACCAATCCGCAATTGTTCATTCAAAGAGCTTTAAGCCCTGCTAAAATTTCTTCTATCAGACTTAATGAAGAAGAACGCAAAGCAGAAGTGTTCCTTCACCCTGAAGAAGTATCTCTTGCTATCGGTAAAGGAGGTCTGAACATTCGTTTGGCTTCTATGCTCACCGGATATACTATCGATGTATATCGTGATATTGAAGAAGGTGAAGAAGATATTTATTTGGATGAATTCCGCGACGAAATCGATGAATGGATTATCGAATCGCTCAAGGACCTCGGTCTTGGCACTGCCAAGGCGGTTCTAAATGCTCCTCGTGAAATGCTCATCGAACAAGCAGATCTTGAGGAAGACACTGTGGATCAAGTGATTAGCATCCTTCGCTCTGAATTCGAAGATTAAATTTATTTCCCGGTTAAACAATTAATTAGTTTCAACAACAACAGAATATGCCAACAAAGATAAGTAAAGTAGCAAAAGACCTGAATGTCGGTGTCAGTACAGCTGTGGACTTTTTGAAAAAACACAACGTAGAAGTCGATAACGATCCTAATGCACGTATCGACGATATGGCTGTGGAACTTCTTGTCAAAGAATACAGCAAAGACAAAGACTTCAAGGCTCAGCTTGACAAATATACCAATACAAGAAAAGAAGAGAAAAAGGCCGCGAAAGCAGATAAACCTCGTACCATAGAAATTAAAACTCAAATCCCCGAGACAAAAGGTCCTAAAGTATTGGGAAAAGTCAATCTCGATAGCAAAGGTAATGTAGCTACTCCTTCTGTCCCTAAGAAAAAAGAGCAACCTTCTGTTGAGAAAATGTCTGAACCGATGTCACAACCTGCCAAGGTTGTTACTCCGGTCGTAAAAAATGGAGAAACTCCTAAACAAGAAGTGAAAGAGACTCCTAAGCCTGTTGAAATGCAACCGGTTCAAAATAAAGAAGTGGAACAAAATCCGACAGAACAACATTCTAAAGAAGAAGTGTTCAGATTAGGAGGAAATGTTCAAACTCCGCAAATCAAGGTGCTTGGTACAATCGACCTTTCCGCAATTAATCAATCTACTCGTCCGAAGAAAAAATCGAAAGAAGAGAAACGTAAGGAAAGAATCGATAAAAATAAAGCTGCTCAAGCTGTTCAAGCAGGGGCTAATGCTGAACGTAAAAAAAGAAAACGTATCGGCAAAGAAAAAATCGATATCGAAAAAACTGCCAACCAGCCGGGCTTTGGTGCTGAACAAAAGCAAAACCCTAAAAATAAAGCAAAACAAGATAATGCTCCTAAGAGCAAAAACGATAAACGTAAGCGTCCAATCAAGGTAGAAATCAGCGAGGAAGATGTTCAAAAACAAGTTAAGGAAACATTAGCTCGCCTAACTAATAAAACTACCAAAAAGAGCGTCAAATGGCGTAAAGAAAAACGTGAAGAAATGCATAACCGCGAACGCGAAAATGCGGAAAGAGCTGCGGCTGAAAGCAAAATCATCAAAATCACAGAATTCGTTACTGCCAATGACCTCGCTAACCTCATGGAAGTACCAATCAATAATGTGATTGCTACTTGTATGAATCTTGGGGTTATGGTGTCAATCAACCAACGCCTTGATGCAGAAACGATAAATATAGTGGCTGAAGAATTCGGCTTTAGCACAGAATACGTCAGTGCGGAAGTGTCGGAAGCTATCACAACGGAAGAGGATTCGGAAGAAGATTTGGAACCACGCTCTCCGATTGTTACTGTAATGGGACACGTTGACCATGGTAAAACGTCTTTATTGGACTACATCCGTAAAGCCAACGTAATTGCAGGTGAAGCCGGTGGTATCACCCAGCATATCGGTGCATATAGCGTCAAACTTAATGACGGACGTCATATAACTTTCTTGGATACCCCGGGTCACGAAGCCTTTACTGCTATGCGTGCTCGTGGTGCAAAAGTTACCGACATCGCTATCATTATCGTCGCAGCCGACGATGAAGTTATGCCTCAAACTGTTGAAGCTATAAACCATGCTTCTGCTGCAGGTGTCCCTATCGTGTTTGCTATCAATAAAATTGATAAACCTACCGCCAACCCTGAGAAAATCAAAGAACAACTCTCGGCTATGAATTATCTTGTTGAAGATTGGGGCGGTAAATATCAATCTCAAGAAATTTCGGCAAAAAAAGGTGTCGGCGTTGAAGAGTTGATGGAAAAAGTGTTGTTGGAAGCTGAAATGCTCGAGCTCAAGGCTAATCCTAACAGAAATGCCATCGGTTCGATTATTGAATCTTCATTGGATAAAGGTCGTGGATATGTCGCTACTGTCCTCGTTCAAAATGGTACTTTGCGTGTGGGTGATGTAGTGCTTGCCGGTACTCACTATGGTAAAGTAAAAGCTATGTTCAATGAGCGTAACCAACGTGTTAAGGAAGCTGCTCCGGCAACTCCGGTGTTAATTCTTGGTCTTAATGGAGCTCCTACTGCCGGTGATACTTTCAATGTGCTTGAAACAGAACAAGAAGCTCGTGAAATAGCAAATAAACGCGAACAATTGCAACGCGAACTTGTCAATCGTACTAAAAAACGTGTTGGTCTTGAAGAGCTTGGTCGTCGTCGTGCTCTAAATGACTTCCATGAGCTTAATCTTATCGTTAAAGGTGACGTGGATGGCTCTATCGAAGCTTTATCGGATTCGCTCATCAAGCTTTCTACTGAGGAGGTGCAAGTAAATGTTATCCATAAAGGCGTGGGTGCAATCTCTGAAAGCGATGTTACGTTAGCTGCCGCCTCAGATGCAATTATCATCGGTTTCCAAGTGCGACCTTCAGCCGCAGCTCGTAAAGAAGCTGAAAAAGAAGGTGTGGAAATCCGATTGTATTCTGTGATTTATAAAGCCATCGAAGAAGTGACTGACGCGATGGAAGGTATGCTTTCTCCTGAAATCAAGGAAGAAATTACCGGTACGGCTGAAGTGTTACAGACTTACCACATATCAAAAGTGGGTACTATTGCAGGTGCTATCGTCAGAGACGGTAAAATCAAACGTGCAAGCAAAGTGCGTGTAATTCGCGATGGTATTGTGAGATATACAGGTGAACTCGGCTCTCTCAAACGTTTCAAAGACGATGCCAAAGAAGTTACTTCCGGCTATGATTGTGGTCTTAGCGTTCTTGGATATAACGATGTCAAAGAAGGTGATATGATCGAAGCTTTCGAAGAAGTGGAAGTAAAAAAATCACTATCCTGAAAATTATAAGTTAAAACATTATTGAATTATATAGTCGGGAGCAGTCTAAATGCAAAAAATGTGTATAGATGCTCTCGACTTGTTTAAAAATGCTTGTAAAATACCTCGTTAAAAAGTATGTATGTATTCATCAATATAGGCAGCAATAAAGGGAATCGCCGACTTAATCTTTCGAAAGCAATGAGAGCAGTCAGTATGGAATTCGGACCATTCGAACTTTCTCATACTGTTGAAACAGAGCCTTGGGGGTATGAATCCCAAAATAAATTTTTGAATGTCGGGATGATGTTTCAGACTGACGAATCCCCTACAAACGTTCTTCATATTTTGCAAGATATAGAAAAATCAATCTCTGCTGATTCTCATAGAGATAGTGCCGGAAATTATATAGATAGAGTAATTGATATAGATATTGTGGCTATTGATGATATGGTGATTGACACTGCTGAACTCACTGTGCCTCATCCCCACCTCGCTGAAAGAATATTTTTCCTCCGGCCTATGCAAGAAATTGCCCCTCAATGGCATCATCCCATAACAGGCTTAACTGCTGAGGATATGATTGCGGCACTCCCTGCCGACAAAAGAAAATAGACAGATATTTCTGTAAAGAACAATGCCTCTTTCCTCCTCATAAATACAGACAGCATAAATTTCCCATGCGGTCAATTATGCTGTCTGATACATTATAAATCTAATTTTAACTATTATATAAATAACGTTTGATTGAACGTTTAGGCGTCTTTTCAAATTCGTTAGGAATCAATGTGATTTTGTCTATCTTTTCGTATGGTGCCACAATCTTGTTCAACTCTAATCTGATTTGTTCCATTGTCGAATCCAATTCGGCAACTGCAAGTCCCATTCGATCGACTGCATCATAGTCAGGATAGACTAATGCTACAAGATGGTTTTCGCGTTGTACAACCAAACTTTCTGCGACAAATGGCATATTGTTGAGCTTTGATTCGATCTCTTCAGGATAAATATTTTGACCGTTAGCTGTCAAAATCATGGTTTTATATCTACCGCGAATGAAAATAGTGCCATCGGCTGAACGTGTACCCATATCCCCTGTGTGTAGCCAGCCATCTTTGTCAAGCACCGCATTTGTGGCTTCGGGATTCTTGTAATATCCCTGCATTACATTTTCTCCTCTGACACATATTTCTCCTTCGATGTTTTCCGGGTCAGGACTGTCAATTTTACTTTCCATTATGCCGGGAAGGGTTTTACCCGATGATTCTACTTTAAATTCTCTCCAGGGTGTATGTGAAATGAGTGGTGCACACTCGGTCATTCCATACCCCACTGTAAATGGAAATTTTATTTTATTTAAGAATGCTTCCACTTCTTTGTTAAGTGGTGCCCCTCCGACTATGACTTCCTCAAAACATCCGCCAAATGCATCTATCAATTTATGTCGTATCTTCGAATAAATTGTAGTGTCTAAGAATGGTATCGCAAGTGCCCATCGCATCGCCCCTTTGGATATCATTGGCAAAATCTGATTCTTATAGATTTTTTCCAAAATCAATGGAACACATATAATCAAGTTGGGACGAACTTCTGACATCGCTTTGAGCAAAATCTTAGGTGATGGTGCTTTGCATAAAAGGGTAATGTGAGAGCCTACTGCCAATGGCGTTAACATATCAAAAGCACATCCGTAGGCGTGTGCCAATGGCAAAAATGACAAGGCTCGAGAACCTTTAAAATGCAGCTGAGAATTAATGCCATAAACCACATTGCCGGCTAAGTTATTTCCGGTCAACATTACTCCCTTGGAAAATCCTGTCGTCCCGGAAGTGTAGTTGAGTACAAGTAGTTGACTATTGTCTACTTCCGGATATTTGATGTCATCAACCCTGAATCCGTTTTTGTATTTGGAATTAAAACGACGGCGTAATAACCTCAAATCAAGTCGCATATCGACACTTTCAGATGTGGCAAGCAATTTTTTTGTATTGAGTGAAATTACTCCCCTTACATTGAGTAATTTGTCAAATTCAATATGCTCCCAAATGTTTTCGCTGACAAATAATAATTCAGCTCCACTATGATTGATGATGTGTGTTATATCGACCGGATTGAAATCAGATAAGATTGGAACAATCGTTGCTCCGTAGGTGATGGTAGCCATAAAAGCTGTTACCCATACTGCACTCTCTTTGCCACACAATGCAATCTTATCGCCCGGTTTAATACCTATTGATTGATACAAAAGATGTGTCAACGCTATGTCGGATGCAAAATCACCATATGTTATTGTCGTTTTTGTCGGATATTCAGTCAGACATGGCAAATCCCAATTCTCTTTAAAGCTTTTCTCGTAGAGCTTAATATAATTTGTCGCTATCATGATATAAAGATAAAAAGACTAAAAAATGTGAATAATTTGACAAATTTACAAAATGTCTGTCAAAAATCCAAAAATCATAGGTGAATCTTACTGCCAAGATTACTTCTGTTTTGGTAATTCAATCCTTTTGTAGTAACTTTGCAATATAAAAGGTAGTTGCATAATGACTGATAATAAGGATATTTTGAAAGTGTCGTATCACACTTTGGGATGCAAATTGAATTTCGCTGAAACTTCCACTATCGGGAAAATTCTGACAGAACGCGGTGTCTCACGTATTCAAGGATGCGAGGAGCCGGATATTTGCGTAATTAACACTTGTAGTGTAACTGAAATGGCGGATAAAAAAGGTAGGCAGTTAATTCGTCGGTTATCTATGAAATATCCAAATGCTACAATAGCTGTAACCGGATGCTACGCTCAATTGAAGCCTGATGAAGTGGCTGCTATTCCCGGAGTTGATATTGTGCTTGGCTCGAACGAAAAACTGAAAATCAGTCAATATCTCGACAAGTGGATAACTACACGCCAAAAACAAATTGCGGTTACTCCGACTAAAGATATTCGTGAATTTTGTTCATCTTGCGAGCGTGGCGATCGCACTCGCTATTTCCTTAAAGTGCAAGATGGGTGCGATTATTTCTGTACATATTGTACAATACCATTGGCACGTGGCAGAAGTCGGTCCGGTACGATTCGACAAATTGTGGACCAGGCTAAGCAAGTAGCACGCGAAGGAGGGAAGGAAATCGTGATTACAGGTGTAAATATTGGTGATTTCGGTAAAGGTCGTGACGACAATTTTTTCGACTTAATCAAAGCATTGGACGATGTAGAGGGCATAGCTCGCTACCGAATTTCCTCAATCGAACCTAATTTGTTGACTCCGCAAATAATAGAATGGGTGGCAAAGTCGAAAACATTTATGCCGCATTTTCACATCCCATTGCAAAGCGGTTCGGATGAGGTGTTGAAATTGATGCATCGCCATTACGACACTGATTTGTTCAGGTCGAGAATAGAAATGATTCGTCAGACCATCCCTTACGCCTTTATAGGCGTAGATGTTATAGCCGGAGCAAGAGGTGAAACTCCCGATGAATGGAAGAAAAGTTACGATTTTATCGAAAGTTTGGATGTCACTCAGCTTCACGTTTTTCCTTATAGCGAACGACCGAATACAAAAGCGTTATCTATCGGATATATCGTTCCGCAGAATGAAAAACACCAACGTGTGCATCAATTGGTGGAATTAAGCGACCGAAAATATGCCACATTTGAGGCTGCCTCTATTGGTAATGTTAGAAAAGTGTTATGGGAACACCCGCATGGCGATAGCCTTATGCACGGATTTACCGATAATTATCTTCGTGTTGAAGCCGATTACAGACCGGAATTGATTAATACGTTGACGGATGTCAAATTATTAGAAGTCGTAAATGATTCTATAAAAGTGGAAATTTTAGAATGAGTCAACCCCTTTCAGTTAAAGAAAAAATAATCTATGCTCCGTTAGGTGCTATGTTGTGGATGATGTCAAAAACACCATTTGCAATATTGTATCTCGTAGCTGATATGATTGCTTTTTTGGCTTATCACATTATAGGTTATAGAAGAAAACTTGTCAGAAGAAATATAGCTGATTCATTTCCTGAAATGAATCATTCCGACCTAATTAAAACAGAAAAGAAATTTTATCGACATTTAGCCAATTATTTTGTGGAGACGATTAAGCTCAAGGGAATGTCTGAAAAGCAACTTAAACGTCGAATGAAATTTGAAAATACAGTGCTGATTGACAATCTGTTTAAGCAAAATAAGTCAATGATTATTTACACGTCTCACTATGGTAATTGGGAATGGATTACTTCGGTAGCGAATTGGTGTGATACGAAGGAAGCGGCTTTCGCACATGTGTATCGTCCTTTGAAAAACAGATGGTTTGATCGCTTTTTCTTGAAGTTAAGAAGCACCTATAATGTTTCCATCCCAATGAAAAACGTTTTTCGTCAATTAGCGGTATGGAAAAAATCGTCAACTTTAAGTATTACAGGCTTTCTAAGTGATCAAAAACCTGATTTCGGAGGACAAACAATAACTGAAAATTTCCTTGGACGACCTACTTCTTTCATATCCGGAACAGAAGAATTGGCGAGAAAATTAGGGATGGCGGTGTTGTATTTCGATACCAAAATAGAACGACGTGGTTATTATTCTTCTCGAGTATGTATGATTACTGATGATGCTTCTAAAGAACCGGAAGGCTTTATTACACGTAAATATGTTGAAAATTTAGATGCCACTATTCGCAGAAATCCATTCGCATATTTATGGAGTCACAATCGCTGGCGTTTGCCTGAAAATGAAATAAAATGAAATGAAAGAAATTGCGGTTATAATTCTAAATTGGAATGGAATAGAACTATTAAAACAATTCCTTCCGAATGCAGCTAAGTGGTGCATTACGGATTTCTCGGATTTAATAGTTGCAGACAACGGGTCGACTGATGGTTCGGTCGAATGGATTAGTGCTGATTTTCCACAAATTAATGTGCTTAAATTCCGAGAAAATCATGGATTTGCCAAAGGCTATAATCTTGCAATTTCGCAAACAAAGTATAAATACACGTTGCTATTGAATTCAGACGTAGAAGTGACCGAAAATTGGTTGTCGCCGATGTTTGAATATATGAAAAAACATCCGCAAGTGGGAGCTATGCAACCTAAAATCAGGGCATTTAAGCATCGTGAAAAATTTGAATATGCCGGTGCCGCCGGGGGCTTTCTTGACAAATTGGGCTATCCATATTGTCGTGGACGTATTTTTGATAGTACGGAAACAGATAATGGTCAATATGATGATGCTCCGGTCGATATTTGTTGGGCTTCAGGTGCTGCATTGTTGGTTAGAACAGATATTTACGAAGCTGTTGGTGGATTAGACGAACGATTTTTTGCCCACATGGAAGAGATTGACCTCTGTTGCAGAATGCATATAGCAGGGTATCGTGTTGTCGTTATGCCAAAATCTGTGGTCTATCATGTCGGAGGTGCTTCGCTATCGCAGGGCAATCCCCAAAAAACGTATCTGAATTTTAGAAATAATTTATTACTCTTACACAAGAACCTTCCGCAAAAAACAGGTAAGAAAAAACTATTCATTCGTCGGCTGTATGATACTTTGGCATGGGGAATGTTTGTAGTAAAGTTCGACTTTAAAAATGCAAATGCAATTTTAAAAGCTCACAGTGATTTTAAAAAAATGCGACGATATTACACCGTATTTCCCGATAAAGATATACTTTCGACTTTACCGGGTGCAAACCGAAATATTGTAATTGATTATTATTTAAAACGCAAAAAATACTATAACTATGGCAAATAATCGACCTCTCATATTAATTTCAAACGATGATGGTATTGACGCTCGAGGTGTGCATGTGCTTATTGACTGTCTCAGTAAGTTTGGCGACATTGTGTGTGTATGCCCCGATGGACCTCGTTCCGGTCAGTCAATGGCGATTACTGTAAATGGTCCGTTAAGAATCACTCGCCTTCAAGATTATAATGGTGCTAAAATGTATAAAGTTAATGGCACTCCTGTGGATTGTGTCAAATTGGCAGTGTATGTAGCTCTTGACCGTCGTCCCGATCTTGTCGTAGCAGGTATCAACCATGGATCGAATTCTGCTATAAATGTAGTGTATAGCGGAACTATGGGAGCTGCATTTGAAGGTTGTGCTTTTGGAATTCCGGCTATCGGTTTTTCCTTGACTGACCATTCGCCCAATGCTGATTTTGAACCATCGAAACAATTTGTTGAAACTATTGCCAAGGCTGTAATTGACAACGGATTGCCTCAAGGCGTTTGTTTAAATGTAAATATCCCTGATTCAGATGTAGCTCCGACTGAAATGAGAGTGGTTAGGGCATGTAAAGGCAATTGGAGCGATGAATATCAAGAATTTTCAGACCCTTCCGGTAAGCCGTTTTATTGGTTAACCGGTAAATTTACCAACGAAGAGCCGGAATCGACCGATACTGATGAATGGTGTCTTGCTAATGGCATTGTTTCAGTAGTGCCTGTGGCTCTTGATCGCACTGTGCCTATATCTTCCGGGTTAGAATATCTCAAAAAATTGGAAAAACTGAATTTCAACTATGAATAAATTAATAGTGGCATTATTGTCATTCATCTTTTTTTCGTTGTCGATTTCTGCTGTCAATAATGACACAACGCTCTGTAATAATGTTGATAGTTTGGAAATCAGTTTGATTACCTGTTATCCCGGTGCCGAAATATACGAATTATACGGACATGAGGCTATCAGAGTGAAAAATGCGACAGACGATGTGATATTCAATTACGGATTGTTTGACTTCGATGAACCTAATTTTATATATAGATTTGTCAAAGGTGAAACCGATTATTTTGCCGGAGCTGCTCCTGCCGAATATTTTATTAATCAATACAAACGTAGAAATTCGACAATAATGGAGCAATCATTAAATTTGACTCAAAGTGAATCAAAACTGCTGTATGACAGGTTGTTGAACGATATAAAACCGGAAAATAGAGTTTATAGATATAATTACATTAAAAATAATTGTGCTACACGTATTCTCGACCAAATAGAATATGTAATAGCTAAAGAATCAAATTGCTCGATACAATATCAGAATTTTGCACCTGACCTTACGACCTATCGTCAAATTATGCGTCATTATAATATCAACTACCCTTGGTACCAATTAGGTATAGATTTGGCTTTAGGCTCCGGGATTGATTATGATGTGACACCACGTGAAAAAATGTTTGTCCCGATGCTATTGATGCCCATCGTGGATTCTGCTCGCGTAAGTGATGGTCGCAAACTGATTAAAACTACCCATGAACTTTATCATGAAAATGAAGAAGAGAAAGTCAACTCCAATTCGACAGTTATTTCTCCTTTGATAGTTATGTGGGGGGTATTCTTGATGACAATGCTAATATTGTTGGCAGCTTACAAAAGACGTTGGTCGCTTAAATGGCTTGTCGCTATTTGGTATGCTTTTTGTGGCATAGCCGGAATGTTGATTGCGTTTCTAGTGTTTGTGTCAGTGCATGAAGCGACAACTCCGAATGTGTTTGTGTGGTGGCTCAATCCAATCTGTCTGATAGTCCCATTACTGATATGGATGAAGAAGACAGAAAAAATTGTAGTCGTATATTTAATCTTGAACACAGCCTTATTGATAGGATTGATGATTGGAATTGCATTTGGCAGACAATATCTGAATCCTGCAATAATTCCATTAATGCTGAATACAATTTTGATTTCAGCTTACTATTGCATAACATATTGTAAGAAAAATCGTTATATAAGAATTAAACATAATAATCAATCGAAATGAACAAGCTTATAACCACTTTGCTTTTGGGTGTAGTGTCATTCTCTTCAATGGCACAAGTTGAGGCTTCTCGCCCTAAATTGGTCTTAAGTATTGTGGTAGATCAGTTGCGTACTGACTATATAGAATATTTGCAGGCATTTTTGTCAGATAATGGATTCAAAAAGCTGATTAATGAAGGCACATATTTCAGAGATGTAAATTTTGATGTACAAGATTTGGATGTGGTCAATGCAACAGCTATGCTTTACACCGGCAATTACCCTTCTGAAACAGGTGTTGTTTCGGCTTATTCCTATAGCCCTGTATCCAACAAAATCGAGGCTGCTCTCAATGACCCGAATTCGTTAGGAAATTTCACCACCGAAACATATTCTCCGGTCAAATTGAGACTATCGACTATCAGTGATGAAATAAAAATCGATGGTGCAGGATTAGGTGCGGTTTATTCCATCTCCACAGAACCACAGCAAGCTATCATTATGGCAGGACATGCCGGAAATTCAGCAATTTGGTTAAACAATAATAATGGCAAATGGAGTACGACGACTTATTATAAGGATTTTCCCAACATTATAAGTCAGCGTAATTATAAACGCTCTTTGTCTGCTCGAATCGACACAATGCTGTGGAAACCGTCATTAGACTTAAAACTATATCCGGGAATTCCTGCTCAGAAAAAATACTATCCTTTCAGATACACCTTCTCTTCGTCAAATAAAGATGTGTATGAAATGTTTGCATCCTCTCCTTTAGCAAATGAGGAAATAACATCGGTCGCAATCGAATGTCTGCAATCGCTCAATCTTGGAAATAGAGGAGATGCTATCGATATGCTTAATATCGGACTTACCGCAGCTCCCTTTAAGTATGTGAAAGATGGCGACTACAGATTGGAACTGCAAGACACTTACATTAAGCTCGACCGTCAGTTGAGCCGACTCTTTAATGCTGTAGATAAGCAAGTCGGATTGAATAATACGGTGATATTCCTTTCTTCTACAGGATATTATGACGATGCAACCGTCGATGACGCTAAATATGCAATTCCTTCAGGAGATTTTTCTGTTAAAAGAGCTATCTCTTTGCTCAATTCCTATTTAGTTGCAAAGCATGGAAATGGCGAATACGTTAAGGCTTATAACAATAATCATATCTATCTTAACCACAAACTGATAGAGTCAAAAGCATTGACAGTGGCTGAAGTTACCGATGAAGCACGTGTCTTTTTGTGTAAAATGAGTGGCGTTGCTGATGCATACACTATTAACGAATTAATCACTCCTTCCAATGTCGAAATGCGACAACTTCAACGTAGCATCGACCCGACATCTTCAGGTGATATAGTATTGAAAATATCTCCCGGATGGTGCATTGTTGACGATATTCGTATCCCTGTCAAAAGAGAGCAAGTCAGAAGCTCAATGGTGTCTACTCCGGCATTTATTTTTGGATTAAATGTGCCGGCTCAGACTATCAGCACCTCTGTCGATGCGACAACGCTTGCTCCAACTCTTACGCAAATATTAAGAATACGTTCTCCGAATGGCGCTATCGCAAAACCTATGCCGCTATAATTCTGCTTTTTTATCGGCAATGTTGCACAAATCATTGAAAATTACCACATAATTATTGCCATTTGTGCTTTTTTACTTAACTTTGCACTTTAATGCAGGGATGCCTGCTAACTTTAAAAATTAAATACAACTATATTAATATTATGGGATTTAATAACATTTTAAAGAAAATCTTTGGAGACCAAAGTGAAAGAGCTGTTCGCCCATTGTGGCAACGTCTTCGCAATGAAATTAACCCTATTTCAAAAGAAATTTCCGATATATCCAACGATGAACTTCGTGCCAGAATCGACCGTATCAGAAATGATATCAGGGATTCTGCCCAAGTATATAAAGATCAAATCGAGGTGACTCGCAAAGAAATTGAACTCCTTGATTACGACAAGCGTGAACCGCTTTGGAAAAAAATCGATGACCTTAAGGAGGAATATTTCTCTATGTATTCGTATAAGTTGGATAAAGCCTTACCTGAAGTTTTTGCAGTCGTAAAAGAAACTGCACGTCGTTTCAGAGATAACGAAACTATTGAAGTGTCGGCTACCGATGCAGACCGGGCACTCGCTGCTGAAGGAAAAGACTTCATCACTATCGATGGCGATAAAGCTATATATAAAAATGAATGGATTGCCGGCGGTAACCTTATGAAATGGGATATGGTGCATTACGATGTCCAACTTATTGGCGGACAAGTGTTGCATGGTATTCTGAATAATGGTAAAGCATCTAACAATATAGCCGAAATGGCTACCGGTGAAGGTAAGACACTTGTTGCTACGTTGCCTGTTTTCCTTAATGCTCTTACCGGAGAAGGTGTTCACGTCGTTACCGTCAATGATTATCTTGCGAAACGTGACTCCGAGTGGATGGGCCCTCTCTATCAATTCCATGGATTGACTGTGGCTTGTATAGATAAAACCAAGCCAAACTCAGCTGAACGTCGCAAGGCCTATCAAGCTGATATTACTTTCGGTACGAACAACGAATTTGGTTTCGACTATCTTCGTGATAATATGGCTACTCAGACAAAT
>CAZGEX010000008.1:12210-63009 GCA_964524385.1 uncultured Sangeribacter sp. | reverse complement strand
AAGCAAATATTCAAGTGAATTGGAATGGATAGCTCTTAACGGAGGAACATATACTCTTACAGAAGATGTAGAATTAGACAAAACTCTTCTTGTGAAAGGCGACATGGTTCTTGACCTTAATGGCTACAATATCACAGTAAACAACAGCAGTTCAGAATTAGAAGAAGGAGATGCAATCATTGTTTACGGTAATCTTACTATTAATGGTGAAGGTACAGTAACAGGTAACACACGTGCCGTATGGGCAAGAGGTAATGAAGGTGCTGTTGTAACTATCAATGGTGGTACTTTTGTTGGTAGCAAAGATGGTGCTTCTTCAGTTATTTATGCAAGTGGTAACGGTACAGTTAATATCAATGGAGGTTCTTTTGAAGCACTTGTAGCAGATACTAAATCATATGCAGACAAATCAGGCGTTTATGCTGCACTTAATATGCATGATGCATGTACAGGTGGAATCAATGTTTATGGAGGTAAATTTATGAGACAAAATCCTGCACAGCCTGGAACTGAACTTGCTTCATGGAATGCTGCACATCTTTATGGTTTCGTAGCTGATGGCTACAAATCACTTCAAGATGGTGAATGGTATGTAGTAGTAGAAAATGATGTTGATGCCGTTAAATCAGTTGAATCTGCTCAAGAACTTCTTGACGCTATTAATGCTGTCCCTAATAATTCAAATGCAATAATTAATCTTGCTAATGGCACATATGCTGTAGAAAGATTAGAACTTCGTAATAAAGACATCACATTAGTGGGTGAAAGCAAAAAAGTTGTTTTTGATGGTCAAATCAAAGCAGTATCAGGTAACCTTACTGTGAAAAATATGACCTTGACTAATGAACACGCCACTACAGTTGACCAATTCAAAAATCATGCAGTTTATATTACAAGCACTGCTAATGTAACAATCGAAGATTGTGTATTTAACCTTGTTAAAGAGAATGCTACAGGAGTATATGATTGGTGGACAACTGCTGATAATAACGTTGTTTTGAAAAACTGTGTATTCAATTGTAATGGTGAACGTGCAATGCAATGCCACATCAATGCCGACGTTGACGGATGTAAATTCTATGAACCGTATCGCTATGTAATGCAAATCAATAGCAATGAAGCTTCAACTATCAAGTTTACTAATAATTTCATCCAAAAACACAATGACAATGGTAAACCTGCATACGCAATCCAAATAACTTGTGGCGGTTCTGAAGCTACAGCTTATTCAGGAAACAAAACATTTATTTTGAACAACAATACGTTTGATGTTACAGTTCCTCAAGGCTATAAACCTTACGTATATGAAGCAGGAACAGTCAAAACAGAAACTATGACAAACTTTAGCGAATTTGTTGAAATATAATAATATCAAATATTATAGTCATAGGGAGGAGTTACAAGTGTAGCTCTTCCCTTATTGTTTATCGTAATTAGAATCGACACCCGGTTCAGTTAATATATTTATTGTCTTTAATCACATTATTGTGCTATCATACTATTCGTTAAAAATCTTTATGCTTTCATTTAGAGCTAATTCCTTGAATTGCTCATTGTGGGATGTACAAAAAGTTATTTGGAGATGAAAATTGATAGAATGTGCCGGAAAATTACTTATATCGCTATTCACGGTGAAATCGATGTCCCATAGATGCAGTTGATGGCTTCTTTCAAAAATTGTTTGTCGTTGCAATACACTATATTATAGCTAAAAGCATATTTAGCAGATACCTATAATTCTGTAATAAGTTTTGCTTTGTTAGTAATGGAAACTAATACTTTTCGCTGTTATTATTTTCGTCTGCAACAGATATATAATTTATAATATTATGTTGGGATTCTATCTCTTAGGATTCTGCTTGTAGGTATGTCTATGATGAAATTTGTTAGTATAGACATTATTTCAAGGGAATAAGAACGTTATGTGCAATCCGTATTGAATATCTGTATGTTTATATCCGTCCGGTTGATATAACTTTATTAGTAGGCGTTTTTGTCGCCTCTAAAGCCATTAAAAATGGTAAGAAATATAATTTTTATATCAAGAAGTAGGTTCCAATTACGGATATACCATACGTCATATTCCACACGTTTTTCCATTTGCCACAATTGTTTTGTGCCACCTCTATATCCATTGACTTGAGCCCATCCACTTATACCCGGTTTAACTGCGTGCCTAACCATATATTTATCAATGAGGATAGAATATTCTTCGGTGTGGCTTACCATGTGCGGTCGAGGACCTACTATCGACATATTACCAATCAATACGTTTATGAATTGTGGTAACTCATCCAATGAAGAACGTCTTAAAAAGTCGCCTAATTTAGTCTTACGAGGGTCGTTTTCAGTGGCTTGCAGTTTATCGCTGTCTGCATTAACTTTCATCGTCCTAAATTTATAGCACACAAATTCAGTCCCATGAATTCCTGTACGTTTTTGTTTAAAAAATATAGGTCCGGGTGATGATCGTTTTATAGCTATTGCTATGGGGATAAATATCAGTGGAGATACTATTAGAAAAGGGATACTTATAGACAGGTCTAATATTCGCTTTAGTATCTTGTTGCCTCGCTTATGGAGTGGAGACATGGTTTGTGTCATAACAGGAATATTACCCACTGATGACAAGTTGAATTGACCGCTAAGAATATGATTAAACTTTGGTACATAGACAAAAGATGCTCCGGCTTCTTCTGCAATTCTCATCATTGTTGAAATGATAGTGTTGTCTTCTGCTTCTAACGTGTAGTAGATTACATCGATTTTGTTTAGTATAACAAAATCGGAAACTTTATCCAATGTATTAGTGTAGTTGCCTTTGACATTTTTTAATGCGTTTTTATCATTATCAAAGATGCCCATCATTCGATATCCGTAGCCTGCATCACTGTTGATTTCGTGGATTAAAAGTTCTGCGGTTTTTCCTGCTCCTATTATAATGACTCGCTTGAAGTTGAGCCCCATCCTTCGAAATTTTTTCAGAACTTTACGGGATATAAGCCACCATATAGAAAGGAAAAGGCAGAATAAGCCTATGAAGGTCAGTGCAAAATACATGCCGATTGAGAAAACATCTAATACATACAAGGCGGCAGCCATAACTCCTCCTTCGACTATTACACTTTTTATGGCACATAGTACAACTCTATCGGCATATATAATTCGCATTTTATGAATGTCGGAAAAGAAATATGCTGAGGGTATGAAAGATATGTTTGCAATCAGCCACACTAACTTTGATGCAAATTCTGTATTATCGCCCATAAGCCAAATTGTACAGAAATATGCAATATTCAAAATTATAAAATCGCTGATTGTAAGAGCTGTACGTAAATATTTCCCTAATCGTATTCTATCGGTCATCTTGTGTACTGTCTGATTTGACAATATTAGAGGTTGATATGCTCAACCTCTAATTATTTGTAAGTAAATATATGCGACAATTTTTGGTTGTCGCATATATTGTATAATTTTAGTTGATTTTTGAATCAATTAATTCAATTTTCTTCTCAATCAGATCCATATCATCCTTAATGCGTTGAGTCCTACGTTCCATTTCTTTGAGCATAGAATTGCCGGCAGATGATTTGATGTTAAAGAAACCGAGATTGTTTTCAAATGTTTTGAGTTCGTTACGTTTTTGTTCGTAAGCACGCACCAATCTCTCGCGTTCGCGATATAATTTGTTTTCATCGCCACTAATAGATTCGATTTGACCTTCAAAATTATTGATTTTCGCTTTTACTTCTTTGATGTCAAATGTTTCGTAAGCCACCTTCAATGCTTCTCGATATTCTTCGTGTAATTTATCTTTCATCTTATAAGGAACGTGTCCGATTGTTCCCCATTTAGTTTGTAGCTCTTTGACAAGTTTTACCGCTTCGTTATGTTCTGTATCGGTTGGGATAGCTTTCAATGTTGCGACAATTTCTCGTTTTGCTGCAAGGTTGGCTGTTTCTTCTTGACGAATTGCAGCGTTCTGTTTTTTTCTGGCATCAAAGAAATAATTGCAGGCTGTGATGAAACGTTGCCATACTGCATCACTGTGTTTTCTTGCTACACTACCGACTTTTTTCCATTCTGCTTGAAGAGCAATTATTTCTTCTGTCGCTTTCTTAAGATTATCACACTCCTTGAGTGCTTCAGCTTTTTCGCATAATGCAATTTTTTTCTCTAAGTTGGCTGCGAAGCTATCTTTAGTGTCTTTATAGAATTCTGCTTTGCGAGAGAAGAATTCATCGCATGATTTGCGGAAACGTGCGAAAATGAGGTTGTTAACTTTTTTGGATGCAAATCCGATTGCTTTCCAGCGTTCTTGCATATTAATGATTGCTTTTGTCGCATCATCCCATGCACTAAATGTCTTAAGCGAATCTAAGTCAATGGCTTCTATTTCTTCACACAGTTTCGTTTTTGCATCTTCGTTTTCTTTCTCAACTGCTTTTCTGTTTTCAAAATAGTCTTGATGACGTTTGTTTATTATTGTAGATGCATCTTTAAATTCATTCCAAATATCTTCTCTTAGTTCTTTAGCAACCGGACCGATTTCTCTCCATTCGTCGTGAAGTGATTGTAGTTTCTTGAATGCTGCGATGATATCTGTTTCTGCTTCAAGGGCTTTAGCTTCATCGATTAGAGCTCGTTTAGCTTCCAAGTTTTTCTTGAAATCAAGATCTCGTAGCTCTTTATTCATTTTCAATCTATCGTAGAATTGTTCTACTACCAATTGATAGTTTTTCCAAACATCGTTGACAGAGCCGGCAGGAATGTCGGTAATACCTTTGAAATCTTGTTGTAGTTGTTGGAATTTAGTGAAGTGGAGGTTGATATTGTCTATATCATCAACTAATTCTTTTAATTGGTTGATAATCTTTAATTTGAATTCAAGATTTTCTTGTTTGCGTTGTTCTTCTGCAACCAAGAATGCTGTGCGTTTGTCTTTAAATTCGGTTAATAATTCTTTAAAGCGAGCTTCTAATGGATCAGGTGTAGAAACAAATGTTGACTCATCGTTTCCTTCTTCCATAAAGTTTGCACATTCTGTTTCCAATTCATTCTTGCGAATTGTGTAATATGCTTGTTTAATGGCATTTACATCCTTGTGTTTATCTGTATTGTCAGATTCCACAATCTTTGTAAGGCAATCTATTAATTGCTCTTTTGTCATTTTAAAGTAATTACTTTGTTCAACAGAGATGTTGTTTTCTAATTCTTCAGAAAGTGTAGCTGTTTCTACTGCGTTATCAACTGTCTGATTTTCTGATACGACTTCTGCCGGTGCAGATGTCTGAGGGGTTGCACTTTCTTCTACCGGAAGTGCCTTTTCAAGCTCGTTCATAATATAAAGATTTATGTATCAACATTTATAAGGTTTGAAATTTTACAAACCTCGTATTATTTGCCAAATTTAATGATTTTTTTTGATATAGAGGAGTTTTTTGAGAAAATTTTATTTTAATACTGTAATTGATATAATTTTAATATCGTTTAGAGGACGGTCGTTTCGATCTGTTTCGACTTTTTGGATTTGTTCGATAATTTCCATTCCTTCAATTACTTCTCCAAATATAGTGTATTGACCATCCAAATGAGGCGTTCCTCCGATTGTGGAGTAAGTTGCAATTATGTCGTCAGGCATTGCAGTGTCTTTTACATTTTCTTCTACTTGACGAATTAATTCTTGACGTAATTCCTCAAGAGCGACTTTGTCGGAATAAATTGCTTTTATTTTATCCATATTTTCTTTCTTGAGTTTATTAAAATAATCCATTTTTGATTGTTCATTCATTCGTCGTTGCATTTGTGTCAGCGTAGGCTCATTATATTTTTTACCTGTAACGATGTAAAATTGAGAGCCGGATGAGCGACGTTCAGGATTAACTTGGTCTGCTGTACGGGCTGCCGCTAATGCACCGTATTTGTGATAAAATTTTGGGTAATTGATTTCAGCCTCAAGTGTATAGCCGGGGTCGCCTGTACCTAAACTTACTCCCGGGGCTGCATTTTTTGAGTCAGGATCTCCTGTTTGTACCATAAAATCTTTTATCACACGGTGAAATAGGACACCATTGTAATATCCGTCTTCTACTAATTTAATGAAATTGTCGCGGTGGATAGGTGTTTCATTGTATAATTTAACTGACAATTTGCCTAAAGATGTGTTAATTACCACAATTGGACCTGAAGGAATGTTTGTTTGTGTCATGTTTGTATCTGTCATGTTTTGTGCTATTGTACTTGTTGAGCATAAAAGTACAGCAAGCAATAATATAATTTTGTGTGTTGAATTAATCATATTTATAAATAGTTTGTTTTAATTATATACCGCAAGGATAAAGACGTTTGTATATACGGCGGAAATTATCGTCAGTCTCTCGCAATTCGTCGATATGTTGGGCATAATCTTTGCCCCATATTGCAGGTAGTAGAGAAGTGATATATTTATGTTCTCTGTCTTTCGATATTGTGGCTTCAACAAGTTTCGTAATATAATGGGTGAAGTTGTTTTTGTCAACAGCGGCAAGAAAACGAGCTGTACTTGCGGCAAATTGACCTGATTTGTCTTTATTAATTATATTGTTAATAGCTTCTTGAATCAATTCATCGCAAGAATCAATATTATTGGCAATATACTCATAATTGAGCATACCGTCAGGGTCATTTTTAAGTTTGGAAAGTATGTCGTTCATACAAATTTAACGTTTAATGATGCAAAAGTAACAAAAAAATTTCTTTATTCAGAGTAAACACGCTAAATTTGTGCATTAATTATATAAATAAGTCTATGTCGGCAGATAATTTAATAATAGTAATAGGTCGTGAGTTTGGAAGCGGAGGGCGTGAATTGGGAAAGCTCTTGGCAAAAAAATTATCGATTGCGTATTATGATAGCGAGTTGCTTAAAGAGGCTGCGGTTCGCCTTGGATTTGATGCTAAATTATTTTCTGCAGCAGATGAACGAAAACCATCCATGATACGTTCGATGTTAGGTTTGAATTATGGAGCTGTTACAGTCTCATCATCTTTTACCGACGAGCATATTTATATGGCACTAAGTGAAGTGATTCGCCAGCTTGCCGATGAATCGCCATGTGTGATAGTAGGTCGTACGGCTGATTATATTCTTAGGGATAGAAAAAATGTCGTAAGCATTTTTTTGCATGCAGATTTAAATGATAGGGTGGATAGAATTGTCAATCGCTCGGATTGTTCTGTTGAGGATGTAAAGCTTTTTGCACAAAAAAAAGATAAATCAAGAGAAAGCTATTACAATTATTTTACCGGACGTAAATGGGGAATGGCATCAAACTATGATATGACATTCAATACCTCAAAGATGTCAATGACTCTTATAGCAGAGATGATAACGTCTTATATCAGTCAAAGAAACGAATAAATTAGATGATAAAATATGAAAAGTAAAACCTATTTGTTGACATATTTATTTACCTTATTAGGTGGAATATTATTGGTGATGCTCAATAATAGAGCTGATTTATGGAATTGGATAGTTATTGTAATAGGTGCATTGTTTTTTGTGCCGAGCGTATTGGCTGTTATAAATGCATTTCTACATTCAGTAGCTAAAAATGAGTATGGGCAAAAACAGAGAAAACCATGGCTATTAATGATTCCTGCCATTGGAGGTGTGATTTTAGGTATCTTTATGATTATAGTTCCCGACTTTTTCATTAACTATTTAATAATAGCCTTTGCATTAGTATTAGTGGCTTGTGGAGGGTTGCAACTTTATAACTTGTTGCCGAGAATGAGAACATTAAGAATAAGTCCATATTTTTTAATAGCACCTGTTTTAACTTTACTTCTCGGCGTTGTTATATTAGTGATAGGAACAGAAAAAATAAAAAATATAGCGGCAATATTAACAGGCATAATGTTAATATTGTACTCAGTGAATGGATTTATCGGTTATTATCATAGAGAACACAGATTGCGTAGGCAAAATGCTATCAATCCTTATGATAAAAACCAAGATATAATTGAGATTAAATAAAAGCAGTGTGATGGTCTGTCGCCGGATGCATTTAGCATCAGGAGGAAAGTCCGGGCAACACAGAGCACCATGTTTTCTAACGGAAAGCTATCGGCGACGGTAGAGAAATGTAACAGAAAATAACCGCTCTTCGGAGTAAGGGTGAAAAGGTGAGGTAAGAGCTCACCGGGTCGGATGGCGACATTCGATGCCGTACATCTCATGGGTTGCAAGGCCAAATATACCGACATTTAAGAGTGGCTCGCTCGTTGTCGGGGGGTAGGCTGCTTGAGCTTAAAGGTAACTTTTAGCGTAGATAAATGACAGACGTGGTTTGAACCATACATAACCCGGCTTATAGTTACACTGCTATTCATACTCCGGGAAATGAGAATCTCAGATTCTTCTTTCCCGGTTTATTTTGTCAATACACTAATTTATAACATAATGACGAATAAAGAAAGTAATTCCAAAATATCGCGTATCAAATCAAAAATATTTGAGATGGTACATTATTGTTGGACAGGAATTTGGCGTGAATCGAATGAATCTGTTTGGATTAAAATTCTTAAAACTCTGAATCTGTCTGTAAGATCGTTCTTAGATGCTAATTTGCAGATTCGTTCTGCAGCTCTTACTTTCAATACTGTTTTAGCTCTCGTGCCGGCATTAGCTTTATTGTTTGCCATTGGCAGAGGTTTTGGATTTCAAAATATATTGCAAGAACAACTTTACAACTTCTTGCCATCTCAAAAAGAAGCTATATCCACTGCTTTGACCTTTGTCGATTCTTATCTTGAACACGCTTCTAAAGGTGTGTTTGTGGGAGTCGGTATTATTCTGTTGTTATGGACATTAATTTCTCTGTTAGGCAATATTGAAAAAGCATTTAATAATATCTGGGGTGTCAGAAAAAACAGGTCTGTTTATAGAAAAGTTACCGATTATACAGCTATTTTCTTGATGATTCCAATATTGATGATTTGTTCATCGGGAGTTAGTATCTTTATGTCTGACATCGTGCAAGAATTATCGGGAATTGAATTTGTATCTAAAGGTGTGAAATTATTGTTCGACTGTCTGCCATGGTTGTTGAGTTGCTTGGCGTTTGCCTTATCGTTCTTTTTGGTACCTAATACTAAGGTGCGTTTCAAGTATGCATTAATCTCCGGTGTGATTTGTGGAATTGCGTTCCAACTATTACAAGATTTATTTGTAAGCGGACAAATTTATGTGTCAAAATACAACGCAATATATGGTTCATTTGCATTTATCCCATTATTGCTGATATGGCTCCAAATGTCGTGGTTAATACTATTGTTCGGATGCGTTTTAACCTATTCTGCTCAAAATATATTTAAATTCAATTTTGCCGATGACATTAATAATATCTCAGATAGTTATATGCGAACATTGCAAATTGTGATTGTGGCAATAGTTATCAAGCGTTTTGAATCCCAACAAGTGCCACTGACCGCAGGCGAAATAGCATCTCGCTATTCGTTGCCTCTGCGTTTAGTAAGTTCGATTGTTGACAAACTTCATGATGCAGGTGTAGTCTATTATGTAATTCTATCGAAAGATGAAGTCGGTATCGCTCCTGCTGTAGATAAAGATAAATTTACTGTCGGAGATTTGATGCGACGTATATCCAATCAAGGAGAAGACGATTTCATACCGGAATTATCACAAAATTTCGGACCTTTAATTCAGGCTACAGATGAAATATTCGAAAAAGGTTTTGCCTCTGCTGACGATATGTTGTTGAAAAATTTACCGGTAACCATAAAACCATAGTATGAAGATTTATTTTGCACCATTACAAGGTTATACCGATGCCCCGTATCGAAACCTGCATAATCAAATTTTTGGCGGTGTCAAAGAATATTATTCCCCTTTTATCCGTCTCGAGAAAGGGGAGGTGAGAAATAAAGATATCAGAGATATTTCACCGGTAAATAATACCATACATTCGTTGGTGCCACAAATTATAGTATCAGATAGTGAAGAATTTTGCACACTCTCAGATATGGTGGAAAGTTTAGGTTATAATAGAATAGACATAAATCTTGGTTGTTCATTTCCGTTGCAGACAAAAAAGGGTAGAGGTGCAGCTCTTATTGTCCAAGAGAAAACTGTGGAACAGATAATGCTTCAAGTGGCAAAACGACATAATATCGATTTTTCTGTAAAAATGAGATTGGGAGTCAATTCTGACGATGATTTCAAATCAATTTTGCCGATTCTTAACGATACTCCTCTCTCCCATATCACCATTCATCCACGAATTGCCGCTCAACAATACAAAGGAAGCGTAAATATAGATATGTTTAACCAATTCTATTTGCTGTCCAAACATCCGATAATATATAATGGCGACATACTCTCTGTCGAAGATATACAAACGATTGAAACCACATATCCGGAAATCAAAGGTGTAATGATTGGTCGCGGACTCCTTGCTCGTCCATCTTTGGCTTTCGAATATAATTCGAAAATATCAATCAACAGCGATGAATTGCTTGATAAAATTGTCGAAATGCACAGTCGATTATTTGAACATTATTCCAACTCCTTGCAAGGCGAAACGCAAATATTGATGAAGCTGAAAACATTTTGGGAATATCTTGAACCTAATATAGAAAGAAAGACGGCTAAACTAATAAAGAAAGCCGTCAATCTTGTGAAATATAATAATGCCATTTCTACCATCAGGTATTAATCAGCTGTCATATCTGTCGGACAAGACATTAGAAAATAATTATTATTGTTGAAAGTGAAGCTGCCGGCTTCGGTGGTATGCACCTTGCGTGTATGTGCAACATAAGAGCGAGGATTGATCTTATTGATAAATGTAGCCATAATCGGAAAACGTGGCTTCATACTTGCCAATGAAGCATAAAACACCTTCTCAAAAATACCTGTGCCTCTGACAGATTTATCAATACAGATTGGACCATATTGATACGAATTTTCCTTAGTAATAGTTACACCATTCAGAGAATATTCCTCTAAATGCTCAATCATATATGCAAACAAAGGCCATTCTTTCCAATAGTCCCATGATGCGGCAAGAGCAAAGGCATATACCTTCCCGTTTTCTTTTGCAATCGTAACTCCCTTTTCCTCCACTATCAGACGAGTGAGTTGTTCCTCAGTAAGATTAGTCGTTACAAAACCATCCTTTTTATCCTCGTCAGAAATGTAATCCACATGATAAGTCTTTAGCAATGCCACGATACCATCGTAATCAGCCATTGTTGCTTGAAGTATTTCCATATTCGTAATTATGTTAGATTGATATAGTATTTGTTATATGATTTTTATCGACCTTTTAAGTCTAAAAAGTTAATCCTTCGCAAAATTACAAATAATCCACATATCCGCAATAAATTCAAACAATAATAAAATGTTCTACAACATAAACAGATATTTTATCGGATAAAATTTCCCTCAGATGATAATAATTGATTAAATTAGCCGAAAAATTTAACCATGTCGCAAAAGACAAGCGTAAGTAGGTTGGGAAAACAATAAAAAAAGAGAACGAGGATGAAAATAAATCGTCCCCGCTCTAAATGTTTTCACAACGGATCTCAAATAGTCCTTAATATTGCTGATGGTGTTTCTTATAGTGCAAAGATACTAAAAAGTAAGCAAATCACAACACACATTTAGGAACGCACCGCCTTTTATCCGGTGTTTCTTATAGTGCAAAGATACTAAAAAGTAAGCAAATCACAACTCTTGGCAACCATACTCTATTCTTTAGAGTGGTGCCTGCTTTGATATGCTTTGCGTTCTTTCAAGCATTGTCGGTGCATTTCTGTTGCCGATTTGTTCAATCTTCAATCAGTGAGCCGATATTGCCGGGCAATGCTCTTATCTCATGCCTGATGATTATTAACTCTGATAGTATTCTATCACATTTGTTTTCGATATGGCATAATCTGCCTAATGTTTTACGAGTGTTATTATACATATTCCTTTGCTTGAAATTATTATCTGCAAAGGATTACTAATAATAACGTAAATAATTCGGTTATGAAAGTGTTTTACAACAAATAGGCGTACCCTAAACAGATACGCCTATTCTTCTTTTAGTTCTTTTTACATTATAAAGCCACCCTCACGGGCGGTGTATCGTACTAAAAAGCTGCTGCTTGCAATTCCTTTGCAAATATACTAACTGCTTTTTGTAATTTCAAATATTGTCCCTCTCCTGCTTTTACAACTCCTGATGTATATTTTCGCATAAGAGAGGGGTTAATCCCTGCACATTCTGCTACTTTTGAAACATTTAAGAAATTGAAATAATCAAAAAAGGATTTCATATCATAATGATATACAAAATCCAAAGGAGCAACATCTTTTCCCTCCTCTTTCAGCATATCGATTATTTCCTGATATGATTGTAACATATCATTTTTAGCTTCTTGTGCTGTACTTCCGTAGCCGAATAAAGCGTAGTCTGGTAACGATTCTTTCATATAGCATGAAAATCCACCATCTGAAGCCATTTCTATAACAATATTTGCTCTCATAAATATATAGTTATAAATTAAAATTCTGATTAAACGAGGTTTTTATGCCTCGTTTATCATTAATAACAAATAAGTTCCCTTTTTTATTATGAAGAAATGAGAGGGAGATTAACTCCCTACTCATTTTCAGCTGTGGAGCGGATTACCTTGTAACCCCTGATGCTTGTCTGATTGATTTTTCGGTACCAAGCGGAACTTCTTTATTCGTACCATGACGAGGTAAAGGAAATTTTCTACTTGTAATTGGAGAATACCACATATCGTGGTTACCTCCGTGTCTTACCAAATAACAACCGGCATCTTTTAACTCCGAGATTAATTTGCCGTACTTCATAATGTTAAAGAACTAATGTTGTTACTAACAACGATACAAAGGTAGCGATTTTGTTCCATTTGTGCAAATTTTTGAGCAATTATTTTTCAAAAAAATCATTATTTTTTTAGCAGTGTCATTTTTTCCTTGATTTCTCGTGTGTATTGGTTTACCATATTTGCATATGTTGTTTCTTATAATGCAAAGATGCGAAGAACTTGCGTAAAAATGGCAGAATGAGGGTAAAATGTGATAAGTGGTTGGTGCTTATACCGTTTTTGTGCTGCCTCACCATATTGTTAACTTAGGCAAATGAAGTCGTATATGAAGGGGCTTTTATAATGATTTAAACTTTGCAGAATTCATCTGCCATTACGAAAATTACGAAAATTTCTGTAACTTTGACGTCGGTAAGCATAGCGATAATTGTATTTGTTTAAAATTAATATTTTATCTCTAATTGCCAAATTTCAGCAATTTATATTTCATCGAATGTAATGTAAGAGTATGTGTAAATCAGTTCAGATGTTAAGACAATTCATAAGGGATGATAAACATATAATATTTTGTGGGGGTGCTTTTTACTTTGATTATCGTAAAGATGGGTATCAAGATGATGCTTCAAAGGATTATAGAGCAAAATTGTTAGGAAGTACAGAAATGTTGCTTCGTGGCAATGGCGCTAAAGAGGTAATAATAAACGACAATGTTACTTATATAGGACCATTCTATTTCGAAACAGAAAATATGAAGTCAGAGAGTATTATTCTATGTGAGAAGGAAATGATTGAATGTTGTAGTGATGCGATATTTTTACTCGATAATGCATCATGTCCCGGTACTATTGCAGAAATAATTTATGCTAACTCTTTGAATAAAACGCTTCATTTATTTTATATTCAGTGTAAGGATGACGAAGAAACTGAAAGTGAACTGCATACTCCTTGTTGGTATCCTATCCAATTTTGTCAAATTACAAATAAATCAACGAAACTATATTCTTGTGCAAATATTGAGGATGCAATAAACAAAATTCTCTTACTTGTTGAGTCTTTAGGTCAATAACTATGGTAGAAATTTTATCAAGCATTTTTGGACTTATTCAAGGAATCCTTATAATGTTAAACAAACGAAGTAATTGGATATTCTATACACTCCAAATGATTTTTCTCGTTTTGTTTTCTATCGAAGTTCATTTATGGGGAGATGTTATTATTGATGTCTTATATGCTATTTTGGGAATTTTGGGCTTTATTTTATGGGGAAAAGGACGTCCTGTTGATACCATATCAACTTATGGTTGGAGAGAACGCATTATTTGGGTATTTACTACAATAATAGCAATTTTTATATTCGGGTCGATTTTATATCAAACAAATAATCCTCTCCCTTTTTGGGATTCGACAACAAGTATCACAAGCGTTGTTGCTACTTGGTTTATGTTTCGTCGCAAATTGGAAGCATGGATAGCGTGGTTTATTAATGACATTTTTTATATCATAACCTACTTAATGCTCCCAAATTTGCCCATATACATTATAGGGTTATATCTTATTTGGACAGTATTAGCTATTATTTCGTTTGTGAATTGGAAAAAAATTTTCAATAAGCAAAAGCCCATTTAGGTATAGGAATTAGAATATCAAATATTAAAGAATAGGAGTTACCTTAGAAAAGAGTCATTTTAAAAGCATGATGAATATTATGTAACAATACAAGTTGGCAATTTCTTA
This sequence comes from uncultured Sangeribacter sp., assembly GCA_964524385.1. Lineage (GTDB taxonomy): Bacteria > Bacteroidota > Bacteroidia > Bacteroidales > Muribaculaceae > Lepagella. Next base: position 48,423 of record CAZGEX010000008.1, on the reverse strand, counting down.
TCCATTGCCCATTCTCATGCAAGTTCTTCTTAATGGTTTGATGCTCAAAGAATCTTAGTCAAACTACATCAAAGATAGTGAAAAGTAAGCGTTTGCTATTATATTCTCATAACAAACGCTTAGGTTAAATTCTGACACTTATTGTCGGTCGATGTATCGGATCATTGAATCGGTAGTGTAGAATGTTATTTCGGTAAAATTCAGGAACTTTATTTACGGATAATTATAGATATATTGTTTTTGTAGTGTGGAAATTTGACTTTCCCGTTTTCAACGACAGCTTCTGTCTCTGTATAAAGGTCTGTAAGAATGTTGCCGTTGTTGAAATATGGTTCGACTATGATTGCGTTACAATCATCCGGACGGACACGAATAATAATTGTCTCATCGTTGCTTATACGAGCACAAGTGTGATTGTCAATCGTAACTTGACGTCCGGATGTCACTGAAGGATGTGACTGGCGGATTTTTCCAAGTCGGCAGAAATGATTGAATACACGACTATCAGTATTTTCCCAATTCATATCCGATCGGAAAGCTTGGTCACTATCGACATTAAAACGAGCATCGCTTAGCTCGCGTAGGGATTCATCACCGTAGAAAATTTGAGCTACCCCCGGCGATAATAGAAGAGTTGTAGCACAATCGATCATGTTATTCATATCAGTGTCACGATGATATGAATTATTGAGATAATTAAATGGATGCCAATTTGGATGGGCTGTAATACTATCTGAATAAGCTTGCCATAAATAAACGATGCCGTCGAGATCTCCATGATTAGGGAAATAGAAGTTTACCATACATGAGAATCCGGCATCTGCATATTCTTGTTTATAATCGATAGAAGCATGGTCAAAGTCTCCTGTCATATAGAAGTTTTCGTCCCATTGGGCTGCAGGTCTTTTGGATGATTTTACGCCATTTGTTAAGAGCTTCGTTGCATGCTTTGTTAAGTTCTTTCCAGCGATATATGTGTACATTTTCTACTATGTCACATCTGAATCCGTCGATACCAAATTCTTCAACCCAAGACGCGATCCATGCAATCATATATTGAGATGGCGACCAATTCTTGTTTTTACGAAGTTTTCGAGCTGACGGATTAACCCAGGCATCGTTCTGGTTACCTTCATTATACCATTTGTTTTGAAGGAATGATGGTATTTTAACAGGATTGTTGTTTTCATCTTTAATGTCGGGCATACCATATATAGTAGCTTGTAAAGGGTTATTTTCATCCCATCCCTCATCGGGCATTCTTAGCCAATCCTTGTCGTACTATCCATTCCATGTGGTACGTTTCGCAAAAAAATCATCGTAACTTCAGTCTTTGATGTGTTCTGAAGCTTCCTGTTCAGTTAGCCCTGTTTCTGCAAATCCTAATTGAACTGCATTGAGCAAAGTCGGATAGCCGGGATTGTTAAGGTTTGCTCCAAGCATAACTCTAATGCCTTGAGAATGAAGATAATTTACGAGTGTGCGAAATTCTTCTATAGTCCCATAGTTTTTGTCGGTCTGAGTGTAGTCGAGAGGATAGTAACCATGGTAGCCGTAGTGAGGAAAGTCATTTATTGCACCGCTACCTGACATCCACCCATGAATCTGTTCGAAGACATCGGTCATCCAAACGACATTTATACCGAGATTTTTAAAGTAGCCTTCGCGTGCTTTTTTTAACATTCCGGCAAAGTCGCCACCGTGGAATGTGGCGGCATTTAATTGTTCACTACCATAATCGACTATTCGTCCATAGTTAATATCGTTAGTGGAATCGCCATTGCAGAAGCGATCGGTTATAACGAAATATACGGTTGCATTTTTCCATTCAAAGTTATCGGTCTTTACTTCTCCGGATAATTTGATGCTATATAGGAGCATCAATGATAACATTATGTAATTCTTCATTTTGTAGATGGATTTTTGGTGATTTGTATAAAGTTGAATTTGGGCAATAATGACTTATAATGATTTAAGGCAGGTTCTATAAATTGATTTGGATAGATTTTGAGAATTTAATCGAGGAGGTTTTGAGATTGAGGAGAGAGTATAGCGAGCTATATGACCAACGAAATCGAAGAAAACTGCCGATTAAAACTCAAAAGCGACCAAAAGTCTGCCAAAACTAAAGAAACAGAAATAAAAACAACCCTGCAGCGTTCAATTTATAGAACCTGCCTTAACTATTGTGATTAGCGAGCGAGCGACATGTTGATTGCTATACCGTAGTTAGAGTTTGATGTTGGGTAGGATGAATTAGACACTAATGGCGTGTTGACTTGGTGGTCGAAGAATGCAGATAGTGTGATACGTTTGCTGAGTACGTAGCTTGCAGTGAAGTTAATCGACATTGTTTGTGCCCCGTTCTGAGCTTGAGTGTATACGTTTTCGATTTTTCGAATCAGCGATTGATTGTTTGAGAATGAGAAGTCTAAGTTTAGAGAAAGGTCGTTGCTGACACCACCTTGTTTGCTGCCTAATTTCAAGATTGTGTTGAAGTTGGCAATTTTGTAGCCGGCACCGACAGTGATTTGTTTGCTTGATGTTTCTACGATTTGAGCAGCACTTGTGTTGAGGGTTAATGTACGGCTGTCGCGATATTCGGCATTGAATGTGAGGTCGTTTTTGAATGTGATATTAACACCGATTAGTGGTGCAAATTTTTCTGTGATGCTGGCAGAAGAAATGTTGTATGGAGATGAAGGGATAGGTTGTTGAGACAACTCGTCCATAGTAAAACCGCGGTCGCTACCATCGATACTTATCCAATTGAGATAGCTTGAGTAGGAGCCTACGGAGTAGGTGCATTGGTATGCATGGCTTATGGTGAACGATTTAAATATGTCTTTAAGGTTACCTATTTTGATTAGTCCATCGTAGGTTATACGCCAGTTAGGAAGGACGTATTTCAGACTTGGGAAAGGTGATAGGTCGATGCTTTTTGCATCTTTGCCTGAGTAGGCGGCGATAAATGCAGGAATAAGCACATCGCTACTTGTGGAGCTGACTTTGCCTACTGCCGGATTGTATTGAGTGCCACCGAGAGGGTTTCCTTCGAGGAATCCTGATTTCGGGTATGTTGTGCCGATGTATTGGCTTTGAATACGTTCGGCAACGACAGGAATATTTGCGACGAATTGGTTGAATGCGTCATTGTTGTAGCCGTCTGCGGCATTTGAACCTCTGAGAGCACTTGCAAGTGCGATATGAGTTTTTGTGTATGAGCCTGTGCGAGTCGTAGGTGAATTTTCATACATAAATTGTACTTGATGCGTACGGTTGTCGGTGCGATTTGAAGTAAGTAGAATTTTCAGACCTCTGATAGGTTCGAGATTAAGTTCGAAATTAAATTCGGATGTTTCGTTCCAAATGGCGGGAGAAGTCTGATTTTCATCTACAATCAGCCAACCGCGTGCAAGTGCTTTATTCACATACGATTCGTCGATAAATCCAAATGCGAAATCAAGTCCGGGAGACATAGGTCCGTAATTGGTGCTTTGTCCGAATACATCACCCACGTTTGGGCTGAATAATGGCAAGGTCATAGAATGTGAACTTCTATAACGGAAGCTGAAGTTTCGAGGCATCATAAGGAATCTTACGGTATGGTCGGCTATCTCTTTCCACATGTTTTTATCCTCTTTCTTGACTTCTACTATTGTAATTTTCAAACTTTTGTTGCCACGTTCCAAGATTTCAATTGTGTTGTCGTCGATAATTCGATTTTTGACACGAATAGCTGTTTTCCCTTCTCGTGCTGTGATTTTTACATTCTTTGTCTTCAAATTGTGCTTGACGATAGTAGTAGTGTCAGGTGTCAGTGTAATAGCACGTTCGAATTTCTTCGGTTTGGTCTTTTTCGTGTTGGCATTGCGTGCACTTGATGATGAAGAGAAACGTTTGTTTACATCTTGCAAATATTTGCTTTTGTTGAAAAGCTTTTCAAAATTCAGTTTTGCATCTGCATTCCAAGATGCTTGATTTTGGATTGTGTTTCCGAGATATACATCTTCTACTGTTGCCCCTTTATCCCAGCGATATGTAGCATTGTAAGTGACTGAACCGGTCAGATAATCGAGGACCGGAATTTTGCTAAATGGAGCTTTGTAGCTTGCGGTAAATGTCTGGTTGTAGTTCCAAGGTGTACCAAGACCTTTGATAGAATTTAGTACGGTGTCTTTCCATTCTTGATATTTATCGGGGAATAATTTTTTGTTGACAGCTCCTATCGGTTCTTCGATACGGGCGGTGGTATTGCTATTGAATGTAAAGCTGAGTGATTTTGTGAGATTCCATGTGAGATTTAGTTGTCTGTCCCACAAGAAATTTTTGCTGACCTGTACAGGAAGTTCGAAATCGACATCCACCTCACTACGAGTTTGTTGTTCGTAGTAGTATCTCGACATATTAGTGTAGAACGACAGCGAATTGAAAAGCCAATTTATTTCCCAATCTTTCAGAAATTTAAGACTTTTGTTATTGCTTTTTATCCAACCGAAAGGTTTGAGACCTTTGACGTAAGGGTTATAAGTGTATTGGAAACTACCTCGGTAGTCGCTTGTATTTTCGTATTCAGTTGTCGGATCAATATTTTTTTGACGATTAAAAGAGAAACTGACTTGAAAGTTTGCAGGGTCCCAAGGCATTGGATTTTTGCTTTGTACATTGAATTTTAATCCGGAAATTGAGAAACTTTCGACAGATTTATGAGTAATAGCATATGAGCTGATTGAGTCTCTTTCTTGTTTTGAGTTTGTAGCATCTAAGGCATCTTTAAGTTCGATGTCTTGGTCAAGAGGATTATATTTTGGAGTTGTTTTTTCTTTGGATATAGAGTAGTAGATAGGGGCATTTAATTTAGCTTTTGCCGGTAAAAATCTCCCTAAATCTGTCTGTACCGCGATGTTATACTGCTCATAATCATCAAGACGACGAGAAGATAAACTTTGGTCAACACCACCAAATCCTGCAGTTTCGATATGACCTCCAAAATTGACAGAAGCCACGTCGCTGATGCCTAAATTGATATTTGCTTTTGCGGCCCAACCTCCATCTTCGTTGAAGTCGGTAACTTTTAGTTCGTTTACCCAGACGGTTCCCTCTTTTACGGTATTAGATTTGTTTCTAATACCGATAAGCATTACTCTGACATCGCTAAGGGTAGGGTTACCAATCACGGCTACCGTATTTCTTTCGTTATTTGGATCGCGTTGAGTATAAAGAGTGTTATATCCTACGCCACTACCTTCCAAGCCTCTGTCATGATTTCTTTGAGTTTTAAGGTCTGTGAATACTTTGAAATCTACATCTAAGAAGTTGCTGATTGGCCATACGATAGCACGTTCTGACGAACTGTTGTTGCTGTATTTACCCGGAGGTGTCACTTCAAGAGGTATTTCGTATTCGTAATAATTGTTTTTTACGTCCGAACCGATTCTGATAAACACTGAAAGATCGCCGTTTTTAAGATTGGTTTGGTCGTCGACAAGGGCTTCCGAGTGAACCCACATTTGCATTCGTTTGTAAATTCGAAGATCAAGCTGAGTGTTTTTATAGACACCGCGAGCGTCGCCGGCTTGTAGTCCGGTTACTTTCATCGACATGGATTGTTCGTTTAACTGTGTAGCTTGTGACTGTCCGGGGTCTTGAATACGCGTAACCCCGGGTGGAAGTACATAATTCACGGGAGTTCTGCCTGCATTTTCTTCGATATTAACAATCGAGATGTCTAATTGACCTTCTGCCGGAGAATCGTTGCGACTGTTGAGGTTAAATTCATAATCTCTCCATTCACCTCTGACAAGTTCAAGTGTTGCAAAACGTAGGTGCGTTTCTTTTTTGAACCCGGTCATAAACATACGTGCGAATCGGATAGTGGAAAAATCATTGATTGAACCAACAATTTTGTCAGGCGAATTCAATGGAATTTTAAATTGATACCACACCACTTGTTGATTCTCTCCATTGCGAGTTCTTACGGTAGATACTTGTTTGTCAGTAATATAGTTTTTACCAACTTCAAGGTCTTCCGGACGAATAGAAACTTTGTATTGGAAATACCGTTCGTATTCGTTCAATGTATTGTCTTGGTTTATGTCTTCAACATCCGGCACAGTTCTGGAAGATTGATAAAGAGTGTTATCGGATTGGTCGGGCGACAATGAGTTGCCCTCAACACCGTTATATCGTTTGTAACGTTGTAAAATAGATGCTTTATTTTCGTCATACCAATTACTTCTGTAAAAGAAATAATTGTCGCCGGCAGGGTCATTCATTACAGAGAATGGGTTGTCTTGCATATCTGAAACGACTTGTGGAGATAGTCGCATACGAAGTTTGTCTAAGAATGATTGATATGATGCGAAGCTATATTCATCATCGGTCGATAATCCATCTAAACCTACATCTTGAAGTGGACGAGCATTTTCTGCATTTTCAAATGCGTAGGTCAAAGAATTTTGACGAGATACTCTCCCCCAATTTGTTTCAGTGATGTAAGAATCGTCGCCGTCTATCGGTAGCCCATTTTCATAACTCTTCATTCCGTCTTTGAGAATATCTTCGCTGATTTCCCCAAGGTTGAAATAAAGGTCCCCTCCTTCGGTGTTATCGTTATTAGTGTCAAGGAATGGGTCCATCATCCAGAATTGGATATATTCGATGTTGGAATTTTCAAAATTAGTATTATCCATTTTTCTCATAATACCTCCCCATCGTTGTTCCGGGTTGAGAAGATTGCCCTCGGCATCGATGTTATCTGCATCTAAATTATAAGGGCCGCGTTCAGTAGGGTAGAATGAGAGGTTAAGAGTTTGAATAGTTGCCGATTCGCCATAATTTAGCTCTCTGTTAGGGAAGATTTCGCGAGAAGTGATTTCTCTAACGTAAGGATTTGATAATTGGTCGAGATCGTTTTTTAGATAGCCCGGAATCATTGAAGAGTTTTTTTGAGTAAACATTCTATCAATGTAATACCAAGCGAGCAAAGCACGATTCTTACCGTATTCAGTGTTGTTTGCAAGTCCGGCTTCAGGGAATAGTGCATCAGCTGAACTATCGTATGGGGTTGAAGCAAGAAACCATGCGTAAGGTGAACGCATATCGATACCTGTTTGAGTGGTTTCGAAATCGTCAATGTAGCTTGATCCCTTATTTGTGCTACTCTTTTGTTTGTGTGGAACGAGTTGTGCAAATTCCGCCTTGACATTTAAAGTAGATGGTGCAGTGGCATTTACTGTGGGTATTTTATTAAGCAAGTTGGTAAGCCACATAAAGTTGGTGTTGTACGATAAGTTTAATCCCCACATAGTATTGTTGATGATTTCATCTCCAATACTAACCTTTTCAGTTAAAGCTTTTTCAGAAAAATGTAATATAGTGGCACCTAAAGTAAAGTCTTTGCTGAATTTATATTGAGCATCCAAACCAAGCAATGTTTTACGTTGCATACTGAATGTCGATTGATTTTCCAATGAGACACTTACATTTGTACCCGAATCAATAATGCTTTGATTTGTGATGGTTACAATCCCCATATTATAATCGACAGTATAATCACTATTTTCTACCAATGTGACACCTCCGGCTGTAACGACTACCGAGCCTCGAGGTACATTCATAGCATTCAATCGTATTTGTGCTCCGTTTGATGCTTGATATTCACCTGTTAATATAAATTTATTTTTATCTGCGAATTGACGAGCGACAGTCAGTGTTGAATCGTAAAGTTCTTTATAGACATAAGGCTCTGATAAAATTGTGTTTCCAATCTTTTTTTCAAGATTGCTTCCGAATGGCTCTGCTACAGGAAAGATGATTTTTCCGTTAGATGATTGTACGGTATAGCCTTCTATATAGTCAAAAAATCCGTCAGAATTAGCCTCTTGATTGGAATCAAGTCGGTCGAGATTCATCACTTGAAGTAATGGCTTGTCGGATATCGGTTTGACCGGAAGATAGTTGATTTCTGTCCCGGTGGTATCGCTTAAATATTTGATATTCAGCTTAAAATTCTTACTTTGTAATTGGTATGCTCCTAAAGAATAGACATTCTTCATCATCAATTTCCACATAGGTAGTTTTGGCGAAACTGTCGTACCTCGAAGCATTTTTAGGTATAACGATTGTTCGCTACTTGTGACATCGCTTGAAAATTCACCTACTTGATATACTTTCCCTTTATAAGTATATTCGTATGCTACTGCAAGCACTTCATCAGTAGATAATGCTGATTTGAGCGAAATATATCCTAATGTGGAATTTAGAATATATTCACTCGATTTCAAAAGACGTGCGCTTTCCACTTTTTCAAAATCTCTACCACCTATAATACCATAAGCAGAGAGTGGCTCAAGTACTTGTGTTACAGCGTTTATGTTTCGTGCATCTGGATATTGTTCTTTAATTAATGATAATAGGTTGTTAGATTGATTACAAGGTTGAGGGTAAGAAGGATCAGTAATCCAATAATCGCTTGCCAATCTTGAATTTTCGGCAAGGTCCATAAATCCGACAAAGTTACGAGATTCATTGTAATTACCGGTTTTATTTGTAACCCACACCTCGATTCGGGTGATATTTACTCCTGATGATACATACGGCAATTTTGAGGCAAATTCATCATAATTATCATAGAAGAATTGTCCCAAAAAGAAATGTCGATTGGCATCATATTCATCAGCATTGACAGAAAATTTTGTGGATTGTACACCACCTTGTGTGTTAACTGTCTTTGACTCACTATTCTGTTGTGAAATGAGTCCGGTTAAAGTTAATTTGCCAAATTGTAGTTTGGTTTTAAAACCAAACAGGGCTGTACTACCTCGTATTAAACTTGAACCTGTTGTCATGCTGACATTACCGGCTTCAATGCTTTTAATTATTTCATCTTCTTTACCTTCGTAAGCAAGTTTTAAATTTTTTGAATCGAAGTCAAATGTTGCGTCGGTATTATAAGTCATATTAAACTTCATTTTGTCTCCGACTGATGCAGAAATGTTTGCCTGAATTTTTTGGTCGAAGTCAAAGAAAGTTTTACGACGAGCATTCATAGATAATGCCGGATTATCTGTTTTATTGCTTTTAATGCCTAAATTCAATTGGATAGAACCCTGTGTAGTCAATCTGACACCACCCGGACCGAATATTTTTTCGAGCGGACCAAGTGCAAAATTCATATCAAGGATGTTGAACGGTTCTTTTTCTTTATTTTCAAAAATTTCGGCGTTTTTTTCTTTATAGTAATCCATCATCTCAGAGCGGATAGCAATTTTGTTGTATTCTTCGGCACTCATTGTGAATGGAGTAACAATATCATGATCTCCGAGTTTGGTATGTATGGTGTACATCCCTGTTGCAGGGTCGTAAATAGCTTCTGTTGTAATATTTGATGGCGTACGAAGGTCGGCAGCATATTCTTTACCGGCATAATCATCATATCCTGTTGGTAATGTAGGACGAACAGGGGCGTGAAGTGTTATGCTTTCGTTATTTTCTGTGCTGTTGGGCGATGATGGTGAAAGGGGAGGCGGGGCTAATTCAGATTTCTTATATTGTCCGAATGAGAAAAAAGAGGCTAATAGTGAAAACAATGTAATCACTATAAATAGTCTGTTAATATGTAGATGCCTCTTATTATTTGCCATTTATCAAATTTCTTCTTATCTGTTAAAGCATTTTTAATGCCATTTTGATTGCATTTTCAACGGTTAAATTCGGAGTGTCTGCGAACAATCTTTTTAATACTTTTTGTGATTGTTGTGCAGTGAATCCGAGCATTACAAGTGCTGATAAAGCTTCATCGTGAGCCTCGTTTCTCAAAGTCGGCTGATTATTTAAAATCAAGTCGGAAGTAGTGACTTTGTCTTTCAAATCGACTATAATACGCTGGGCTGTTTTCCCTCCTATACCTTTGACTGCTTTTAGAAGGGAGTCATTGCCTGATGAGATAGCACTTTCAAGGTCATTTATGGTAAGTGATGATAGAATTAGTCGAGCTGTGCTTGGCCCAACGCCACTAACCCCGATTAATAGTCTAAATATTTCACGCCCTCTCTTTGTCGTAAATCCATACAATATATGAGCATCCTCTCGAATCGATTCATGTATGTATAGTTTAGTAGAGTCTATACTTTGTATTGCAGTATAGTCAATGAGTGAAATATTTATGTCATAGCCGATACCATTGCAATCAATTACTACATTAGTTGGGTTGATTTCTGATATTTTACCTGATATATAATCGATCATTGTATTGTCATTACTTATTCTTACTTTAAACGTATTATTCCTTATAATATTGTATGATTTTGAGTAAATCATCAAGGACGTATATTTTCTGTTTTGATTCTGACTGAGTATAGATAATTAAAGAGGGTAGCTAATAATTAGCCACCCTCTTTTATGTTACATATTACTTATGCAATTATTTTACAAGGATTTTTACAGTTTTTTCTGCAGTTTTCACAATGTAAACACCTTTTGCTACATTTTCACCATTAACACGAGTTCCATTAATGCTATAGATTTCAGCATCGTTAGGAGCTACGATTGAACCATTTGTTACATAAACATTATTAGTGTTTTCAATCGATTCTACTGAATCATTCACCGGAGAAAGTGCCAATTCTCCGGTTTCAATGTTGAATGTTACATTGTATTCGCCGGGAAGAGTAGTGATTGCTGCTTCTGAAAGGCGTACAAGTGTTGCTGAAGTAATGTCAGAAGGGGTTTCTTGTGCTTCAGCTAATCCCCATGAACCTATTTGTCCGAGTTGTTCATAGATTCTCCAGTAGCAATATTCGTTTTCTGCGGCAACTGTGAATTTAAGTTTGCCAACATAAGTTTTAGAATCAGCAGATTCACGTGTTAATTTATAATCAGTGTTGCTGAAATCCCAATTATTCATATCGCCAATAACATATAGCTCTTCAAACTCAGTAACTACCGGTTTAAGCGTACCTGTTGCATAAAGTGAAGCTCCTTCAGCATTAATTGTCAATGTAAGTTTGCAATCAGTATATGTATTTTCGTTTTCAAATGAAATGTTTGCATCTGTGCTTGCAACTAATGAATAGTCTGTTTCTATTGTTAGTGCTGTACCGTTTGAACCGTAGTTTACACCGCTCCATGAGTGGTTAGACGCAATTTTAAATTGACCACCGAGTTCTGCAACTGAAATTTCGTACACACCATCGCTCACTTTTGTAAATTCAGGTGCTCCGGCGATGTCCCAATTATTGAATCCACCTACAAGACACCATACTGTTTCTTGAACTTGTTCTACTTCTACATAAAGTGTAGCACCATTAGCAGTTTTCTTGAATGTAAGTTTGCAATTGTTGAAAGTGTCTCCATTAGTGAATTGTAAATTTTCAGCACGTTCCACAAGTTGATATTCTGTTGTTGCTGCAACATCAGTACCATTTGTGCCGTAATTTGTGTCTTCCCAATTATGGTTAGCTGCAATTTTGAATTGACCACCGAGTTCCGGCATTGTAATTTCATATACTCCTTCGCTAACCATAGTGAATTCAGGAGCATTTTCAATGTCCCATTCGTTAAATTCTCCTACAAGACACCATACATCGTCAGATGGAGTTGGGGGTACAATTGGATCATCACTTTCTCCTGTTTTTGTAAGTGTTAAGGCTCCGGTATCAAGATTAAATACCACATCATATATACCCGGTGCTGTCGTAATTGCAACTTCTGAACCACGGGTAAGAGTTGCTGATGTGATGTTTGCTTCCACTTCTTGTTCTGCTTCAAGACCCCATGAACCGATTTGATTTAGTTGTTCATAAATTCTCCAGTAACAATATTCTGCTTGAGCTGCTGCTATCATTTCAATAGAGCCTTTATAAATTTTAGAATCAGCAGATTCGCGAGTCAATTTGTGTTCAGTACTTGTGAAATTCCAGTTATTCATGTTGCCGATTACATAAATTTCTTCAAATTCAGTAACTGCTTCTTTTGCTGTTCCTTCGAAGTAAAGAGTTGCTGTTTCTGCTCCTGTCGGTTTGAATGTGAGTTTGCAGTTTGTATAAGTGGTTTCGTTTGCGAATTGGAGGTTGCCACTTGCATTAAACATAAGTGAGTATTCAGTGTTAGTTGTTAAGTCTGTTCCGTTTGAACCGAAGTTTGTGTCCCATGCATGGTCTTTTGCAATTTTAAATTGACCGCCGAGTTCTGCAATTGTAATTTCATATACGCCATCACTTACTTCTGTAAATTCAGGTGCTTCTGTGATATTCCAACTGTTGAAACCACCTACAAGACACCATGTCTCAGATGATGGTGTGACAGGATCTTCGTTTCCGCTACCATCTGTAGATGTAACAAGGAGTGTGTTGTTATTGAAATTTACTGTGAATGTGTATGTACCTAAGTCAATTTTCCATGACATATCTGTTCCACCTTTTGTCATGGTCATCTCAGTCCCAAGTGTTACAGGACAGTCTTTTGATGCAGCGTTATAACGGAAATTTTGATTGAAGTAGTCCCAATTGCCATCAGTTGTGAGGTTTTCTGCTATTCCAAAATAACCATCTCCGGTAATTTCTACATCACCTTTGTAGATTCCTGAACTTGTTTCTTGCAGTTCTACTCCGACATTTGGATCCCAAGAGTTACCTTCGGCATTGCCGACAATGTAACATTTTGCTTCTGTTACAATGCTTAATGATAGTATCAGCATTGTGACTAACGTAAATAATTTTTTCATGTAAGAATTTTAGTCTCCTGTGTTACCGGATATTTACATAAAGAGGAGACAATTAGCTTTATATAAATATTAGTGAGTTTTCAATTCGCAAAGTTACAAATATTTATTTGATTCGTGATTGTGTTTTTGTATTAAATTTGTCTTATTGCAGATTAAAATATGTGATAATTTTCAGATATTAATATATAATAAAATTCCCCTATGCGTCATAAGGGAATTTTATTATATTGATTATGTAAATTTCTTAATTATTTTACAATCACTTTAGCTACTTTGTCGTTTGCTTTTACAATATAAATGCCATTAGCTACTTTACATTCGTTGTCATTGCTTATTAGCATACCATTGATAGAGAAGATTGCTACATTTTCGGCACCTTCAACTGTAATTGTTCCGTTGTTAACACTAATTGCTATATTGTCTGAAGTGATGCTTTCAACAGCATTTGTTCCTTCAAGGTAAAGCATTGCTGTTTGTTCGCCAAATGTAAGAGTCATATTGACATCTTTAAGTCCTACGCCATCTGTGATTGTAATGTTGTCGACACTATTTTGACTAAGCATATAGTCCATAAATGGTGCAATTGTTTCGCCATTAGAACCGTAGCTTGTTGCGTTGAGATCATAGTTTGAAATGATTCGGAATTCGCCTTCAAGTTGGTCTAATGAAAGTGTATAAACGCCTTTGTTGTCTGTTTCTGTAAATGTAGGTGAGTTTAATACATCCCAATTGTTGAAGTCTCCGACAATGCTCCAAATAGTTTTTAGAATTTCTTTTTCGCAAAGAATAGTACCATTGTTGAAGTCTACTGTTACAATGTATGTTTCAGGTTCTATTTTCCATGATGCATCTACACCTTTTGTCATTTCCATGTTTTCGCCTAATACGATAGGTGTGTCTTTTACTTCAGGAGCCCAACGAAGTTCAGAATTGAATTTTTCCCAATCTTCTGTTTCAAGAAGACCTTCTGCTACACCGAAGTATCCACCGCCTGTGAAAGTAGCTTCGCCTTTAAATACGCCCGGAGTGTAAATCTCAAGTTCTTTTCCTCTCATTGGAGAGAAGCCATCAGCACCTTCTACTTCGCCAATAAGGTAAGCTTTGCCATTATAAATATCACTGTATGGTTCGTCAAGGACGATAACAACAGGTTGGTTGATTGCTCCAAGACCTTCAATGCTGCCGGTTGTGGCACCAACAATCACTCTGCCATCTGCTGAAATGTCATTAATAAGTGCGAATGATAATGATTTTATTCCAAATGCTTTGCTAAATGAAGATGCTTCTCCGTCTTTTTCAACATACATAGTGTTTATACCGCCTGAACCATTTGCTACGAAGAGCATATTGTCGCCCTGACAGCATGTTACGAAGTTGTAGTCAACTTCTTGAATTTTGCCATCATTTTTGTTTTCATTGAATACGCAACCGATAGAATAATTCTTCTCAAAGTTGTGATAATAGCCTACCATATTGCCTTCGTGGTCGATATAGCGGAATTCAGCTTCATAGGATGCATCATCATGGAGTCCGTCGATGTAATATTCTTCAAAAAGTGCGATTTCGCCTGTTTTTGGATCGCGATATGGTTCGCCATCGACAATCCATGGCTCTAATTTTGTTTCAAGTTTGTTAAATAGGCAGAGTTCTCCATCTTTAATGTATGCCAATACACGTGAACCGGCACCTGTATCGATACGTCCTACAAGATAACGTCCGTCGTCTGACATTCTATTGAGCATAAAGCCTTGATTTTCAGGAAGGTCAATATCATTGTATACTTCAAGTTCGTAGTTTTCGCCTACTTTAGTCCACAAACATGGGAATACAGTTTTTAATTTTGGGTTTGTTTTATGAGGAACTGCGGTCATACCACCGATGTATTTTCCGTCAGGAGAAATACATACTGCAGTATTTGTTGCTGCTGCTTTGCCATATACTGTAGATAATGTAGGGAGTGCGTGCCATTCGCCATCTTTATACCATCCCGGACGATGTTCGTTTTCTCCTGCATTTTCATCAAATGGCATAGAACCAACTACTGTACCATCGTTGGCTACATCATGCATGTAGTGATTGTAGAATGTTTCTAAATCTCCTGTTTCTACGTTGTAGAAGTAAGTAATGTAGTTGGTTGATGAACCATCATCATATCCCACTGCATATTTACCATTAGCTGATACTGAACGAAGAATACCGGTTAATGTGTACTGTGCTTGGTCTGTTTCATCGTAATATGTACCCAATCCGGTTGCTGTGTTTTCAGCATTTGATGCTCCGATTCCGAGTAACAATGCTGCTGATAAAAGTAATTGTTTTCTCATATTTGAAATGTTTAGTTATGTTAAGATGTTTGCAAAGTTAATTATAAAATATTAATTGTTTTATATTTCTTGTATATTTAACAGTATTTAACCAAGATTGCATAAGTGGTGTATTATTAGCTTATAACGTTTGATATTAATAGTCATTATATTTGTTTGTTTATCTAATATTTGCTATGGAAATTATATCTGCAAAAACTCCTGCTGCTGTTACAGCTGCACCGGCTCCATATCCTTTTATTATGATTGGATATTCCCGATAGCGTTCTGTAGTCAAAGAGATTACATTGTTACTACCCTTTAAGTCATAGAATGGGTGAAATTGTTGAACTTCTTGTATTCCTACCGACAGATTTCCATTATCTAATGTTGCTACAAATCTGAATTGACTGCCACGTTGTTCTGCTTCAGAGCGTTTTTGTTCGAATTCTGCATCGACTTTCTCTTTGAGGTTGTTCAAAAATTCGTCGACGCTTTCGCCAAATAGTTCTTGTGGAATGAATAGATTTTGTTTGACATCGGTTTCGTCAACTTTATATCCGGACTCTCTTGCTAATATCACAAGTTTTCGTATTACATCTTTTCCGCTTAAATCTAAACGTGGGTCGGGTTCTGTAAATCCTGATTCTTTAGCTAATTCAATTGCTTTGGAAAGTGGTACATTTTTATTGGTTGTGTTAAAAATAAAGTTTAATGTCCCACTTACGACTGCTTCTATTTTCAGAATTTTATCTCCGGAATTAATTAGTGCGTTAATTGTGTTGATTATAGGTAATCCTGCACCAACATTTGTCTCAAATAAAAATTTTACGTCGCTTTTATGAGCAATTTGTTTTAAGCGAATATAATTATCATATGGCGATGATGCTGCGATTTTATTAGCTGCTACGACGTTTACGTGATTCGATAATAATTCCGGATATAAATCGGCTATTTCATCTGATGCTGTGCAGTCGACGAATACCGAATTAAATATATTGATGTTTTTTATATTATTGAGAATCTCTTCAGCAGATGAGTTCGTGTGAGATGAATTTAAAAGAGCTTCGTACTCATCAAGGTTGAACCCTTCTGCATTAAAGATTGATTTTCGTGAATTTGCAATTCCAACGACATTAATTTTAAGAGCTTTATTTTCAATCAGACTTTGTCTTTGATTTTTAATTTGCTCGACCAGATTTCGACCAACATTTCCTAATCCGACTATAAAGAGGTTTAGGACCTGTTGGTCAGAGAGAAAAAAACTGTCGTGGATGACGTTTAGTGCTTTTTGCAGGTTATCTAATTTGATTACAAATGAAATGTTGGTTTCTGATGAACCTTGTGCACTTGCTATCACATTTATGCCGTTTCGTCCTAATGTGTTGAATAGTCGTCCGGCGATTCCGGGACGATTTTTCATGTTTTCTCCGACTATAGCTACTGTGGCAAGATTGTATTCAGGAAATATTTCAGTGATTTCGCCGGTGTTAAGTTCTGTGGCAAATTCTTCGCGAAGTACTTTGACTGCAACTTCTGCATCGGCATTCCTTACGGCAAATGATGTGTTGTTTTCGGATGCTGCTTGTGACACTAAAAACACGCTTACCCCATTGTTTGCCAATGCATTGAAAATTCGAGAGTTGACTCCGATTACGCCAACCATACCAAGGCCTTTAACTGTTATCAAGCAGGTGTCGTTGATAGATGAAATCCCTTTAATTGGTTTGTCATATTCTTTGGGATCATCTGTAATCCATGTGCCGGGTGCTGAAGAATTGAATGTGTTGCGAATTCGAATAGGAATATTTTTGTGGAAAACAGGGTAAATTGTTGGAGGATAAATGACTTTGGCACCAAAGTTGCATAATTCCATGCTTTCAATAAATGATAGGTGATCAATTACGTATGCATTTTTGATTACTCTTGGGTCTGCCGTCATAAAGCCATCCACATCAGTCCAAATTTCTAATACATCTGCATCTAATGCAGCGGCGATAATTGCGGCAGTGTAGTCGCTGCCTCCACGACCTAAATTGGTGATGTCTCCGCTGTCGCGATCGGTGGATATAAATCCCGGTACAATTGCTATGTCCCATTCGGTCGAATCAAAAGTCTCGTGTATTAGTTTGTTGGTTAGCTCCGTATCTGCAATATTTTTATTAAACCATTGTTCGGTTTTTATAAAATTACGTGCATCAAAGTGTTTTGCACCGGTTATTATTCTGCTTATTATGACTGATGACAATCGTTCTCCGTAGCTGACAATTACATTTAATGTGCGTTGGGACAAGTCCTTAATGAGGGCTACTCCGCGATAAATGTTATGCAACTCTTCAAGGAGAGGATTAACTATTGCATAGATTTCTTCTTGATATTGTTGAGGAACTATTCCTTTAATAATGTTTTGATGTCGTTCTACAATTTCATTGTAACAATCAATGTAATTTTCGTTACCTTCACATGCTAATTTGCCGGTATTGATTAGTTTATCTGTGATTCCGCCTAAAGCAGATACGACTATAATAGCCTTTTCATCAATACTTTCGACAATCTGTTTCACATTTGTCAGGCTTTCGACCGTACCGACAGATGTGCCTCCAAATTTTAGTACTTTCATCTATTTATTGAGGTTTACAATATTTTTTTACCTATTAGAAGAATTTTGGGTGTAAAGTTAGTCATTTTTATGCTTTTGGCAAAGAATATGATGACTTTTGTGGTAATAGTGCATTAATTAAAGCACTTTTGCATTACAATTACATCTTCGAATGAATTTCCGCATCGATGCCAATTTTTCAGGCAACCTGTTTGTCGGTATCCGTTTTTTGAAAATAATGAGGTAGAGGCACTGTTGGATGTTTGGATATTTGCTACTATTTGCATCAGCCCCAATCTGTGTGATACATATTTTTCGATGATTTTGAGTGCATCTGTTCCGTAGCCTTGTCTACGATATTTCTCAGCAATAAGAATTCCGATAGATGTTCGGCTGTGAAATATATCAATGTTAAACAAATCAATAATGCCTATTTGGATATTAGAATCTTTAAGCTCTATTATTAGTCGTAATTGCTTGGCTGCGAATGGATTCGAATCGTAGGTTTCAATATATTTTGATAATAACTCTTTTGATAGAGGTGCTAATGTGTCTCCGTATTGCCAAAGAGTGGTATCGTTTTCCCATTGATACAAAAATTCCAAATCATCAGGTTCTAATGAGCGAAGGCGTATTGTGTCATTCTGTAACAACATATTCTTAATGGATTAATTGGTTTTAAATGTATCGCTGAATGGGATTCTATTTTGTATAGAACGTCCTAATGTCAACTCATCGGTGTATTCCAATTCGTTACCTATGCTGACACCACGTGCTAACATGGTGATTTTGACAGGAAACTCTGCAAGTCGTCTAAATATATAAAAATTAGTAGTGTCGCCTTCCATTGTGGGACTGAGAGCGAGTATTATTTCAGAGATTTTGTCTGTGCGTACACGTTCTACAAGGCTGTCAATTTCAAGCTCTGAAGGACCAATGCCGTCCATAGGAGAAATAAGACCGCCTAATACATGATATAATCCTTTATGTTCGTGTGTGCTTTCAATAGTCAGCACATCTTTTATGTTTTCAACTACGCAAATGGTCTTTTTGTCTCTGCGGGGATCATTACAGATGGAACAAATGTGGCTTTCGCTAATGTTGTGGCAAACATGGCAGTAGCCGATTTCTTTTCGCATTTTGATGATTGATTCTCCCAATGCAAATGCAATCCCCTCGTCTTGCCGGAGTAGGTGTAATGCAAGTCGAAGTGCTGTTTTATGCCCGATTCCGGGTAGTTTTGATAATTCGTTGACTGCATTCTCAAGAAGTGCTGAATTATATAATCGATTCATGTCGCGAAATTACTCAAATCGTATGAAACCACAAAATCTATCGTTATTTTAAATCTAAATTTTAACATTAGGAAATAAATTGTTAACTTTGTTGCTATGAATATAAAAAGTGCAGTTTACGAAATAGGCAATGTCGATGTCAGAAAGTGTCCTGACAGTGATGTGCCGGAATATGCTTTTATTGGTCGTTCCAACGTCGGCAAATCATCGCTGATTAATATGCTGACAAATGTGAAAGGGTTGGCAAAAACTTCGCAGACACCGGGTAAAACATTATTAATCAACCATTTCAATATAAATAATGGAGAATGGTATATTGTCGATTTGCCCGGATATGGTTATGCTTCGCGTGGACAAAAACAAAGAAATGAAATTCGTAGAATTATAGAAGATTATGTCCTTGAGCGTGAGCAAATGACAAATTTGTTTGTGCTTATTGATGTGCGTCACAAGCCTCAAACTATCGATTTGGAGTTTATGGAATGGCTCGGTGAAAATGGTGTGCCTTTTTCTATAGTCTTTACCAAATTGGATAAACTAAGCAACAAGGTTGCAAATGAAAATATAGATGCGTACAAACAAATTCTTTTGGAACAATGGGAAGAATTGCCTCCGATTTTTGCAACTTCTTCTGAAAAACGTATCGGTAAAGAAGATTTGCTTAACTATATAGAGCAAATAAACTCTGAAATAAAGAATAGCAGAATTTAATGAAGAAAATATCTATCATAGTTCCGGCTTTTAATGAAGAAGATTCTTTACCGCTCTTTCGTAAAGAATTATGTAAAGTTATCGATTCATTTGTTGATAGATATGATTTTGAAGTGGTGTTTGTCAACGACGGTAGCAGAGATGATACTCTCAAAATCCTTAAACAATTCCATAACGAAGACAATAGAATGAATTTTATCGATTTGTCGCGTAATTATGGAAAAGAAATTGCTATGTTAGCAGGTTTCGATTTCGTTACGGGCGATTGTGCGATAATCATGGATGCTGATCTTCAAGAACCTCCTGAGATAATCCCTCAAATGATAGAAAAATGGGAAGCCGGTTATGATGATGTCTATGGAAAGAGAAGGAGCAGTCAGCAAAGTGCTGTCAAAAGAGTTTCGTCTAAATTGTATCACAGGATGCTGGAAAATATTTCTGATGTCGATATGACAATCGATGCCGGAGATTTTAGATTGTTGGACAGAAAATGTATAAATGCTATTAAAACTCTTCGTGAGTCGCAACGCTACACAAAGGGGATGTACTCTTGGATCGGATTTAAGAAGTCGCCGGTGGAATATGATATCCAATCGCGTGCTGCCGGTTCGTCAAAATGGAATTTTACCAAACTTGCTCATCTTGCTGTCAACGGAATTACATCTCACTCTGTCGTCCCTCTAAGATTGGCAAGCTATTTAGGATTGTTAGTTTCTTTTATCGCTTTTATATTTATGATATATGTACTCGTGAAATCTGCTATTTGGGGCGATCCCGTAGCAGGTTTTCCGACGTTACTTACTGTAATTTTATTCCTTGGTGGATTTATTTTGTTGGCTCTCGGCATAATTGGAGAATACTTAGGTAGAATTTTTATAGAGACCAAGCAACGACCACCTTATTTTGTCAACTCAATTAATGGTAACGACCATTTAAATAATCAATACCGTAATGAAACAACTAAAACAGATAATCACAGCAGATAATCGTCTTGGTGAATTAATCAGATTCGGATTAGTAGGTGGGTTTGCTACTGCTTTGCAGTATGGTATTTATGTTATATTTGCAGTCGCAATTGATATTCCTGCCGTAGTAGCAACTATCATAAGCTATGCCATAAGTTTTATATTTAATTTTTTCTTGTCGAATTATTTCACCTTCCACACCAAACCTAATGCTAAAAAAGGCATTGGTTTTGCTCTAAGCCACCTTATTAATATGGGGATGCAAGTCGGATTGGTCGCTATTTTCAAAGGCATAGTAGGAGATACGTTGGCACTTCTTCCGGCTATGGCTATTTGTATTCCGGTCAATTACTTATTAGTAAGGTTTGCTTTGACAAGCAAATTAACAGGTAGCAAATAAAGCCAAAGCAAGAATAAAAGCGACACCCAAAGAAATTAGGGTGTCGCTTTTTTCAGAACGTGTCTATTAGTATTTTTCAGAACTCTCAAGTTCCTCTGTTGTAAGTGATTTCTTGTCCATCTTATACCAGAAATAAGCGATATAACCCACTACAAATGGTATTGTTAAAGACACAATAGACATTGTGGTCAATGTAAATTCGCTCGAACAACTATTAGACAATGTCAGTGAACTTTGTAAATCAACGCTCGATGGATAGTAAGATGTTCCATTATATCCGGCAAGCATAAATACTGTCATTACGACTAATATTGTACCCGGACCGGAAAGCCATATTCCACGATTGAATTTTGGCTTTGTTATGCTAAGTACCACTCCTGCGACAAATAGAATCGCACCTATTAAAAACAGACTAAGCACTATAGGCATCTCAATCAAATTGTTAAAGTATTTACCGGCTTGTAAAAAAATGATGCCTGTATCATCTACGGCATATCCGTCCATCAGAAAAAGTTGTGTCATAATTGCAACAAATGCGAAAAGGAACAGGATGAAAAAAATTGTTAAGTATTTGCGTAATTTGAGATTTAGCCTTTCTTCGTCTACGTTATTTATGAGGTATAATGAGCCTAAACATACACTCAAGAAGAATACCATCAGTCCAAATTCTATGTTAAATGTATTTAGCACTGCTTCAAGTCCTCTTAAATCATTGCACCATTGACTGATTACCGGTGCTCCAATGTTACCAACTGCACTTTTGTTCACGATGAATTCTGAACCGGTAAAGAATGTGCCGACAGTTGCCCCTATCAATATAGGAGCAAAACATCCATTTGCAACAAGAAAAAATCTGAAGCTACTTTTGCCAAGTAGATTGCCACGTTTGTTTTGAAATTCGTAAGACACTGCCTGAAATACAAAAGTAACAAGGATTAGTATCCACACCCAATATGCTCCGCCAAAGCTTGTGCTGTAAAATAGTGGAAATGATGCGAAAAATGCACCGCCAAAGGTAACTAATGTAGTGAATGTTAGCTCCCACTTTCTTCCTGTAGAGTTTACTATTAATTGTCGTTGTTTCTCATCTTTGCCTGCGATGAAGATTAAAAAATTTGCACCCTGAACAAATAGTAGAAATACGAGCAATCCTCCTAAAAGTGAAATCAAAAACCACCAATATTCTTGTAAAAATTCGTATGTCAACATAATTTAAGGATTTATTTGTTATTACTGATTTTCGGCCCTTGTTTAATGGCATTTGTCATTATGCGTATTTCTGCCACAAGGAAAAGTGTGAATATTACTACAAAGAGGAAGAAAGTGGTTTGTACTGCAGTTGTGCTTACACTCGATACCGCGGCTTTCACAGGAAGCAATCCGTCGATTACCCATGGCTGACGTCCCACTTCAGCCACTATCCATCCTGCTTGTCCGGCAATATAAACAAATGGGATTGAGAATAATGCAATTTTATGAAACCATCTCATATCTGCCAATTTACCTTTCTTTTCAAACCATAAAGCCAAAACCATTATCAATAATAGTCCACAACCTAATCCGACCATTACCCTGAACGACCAATAGACAAGTGGTACAGGTGGAATTAATTCTTCCGGATTTTCGATGTATCCGTATCCAAAATATTTTACATTCTCGTCAAGTATGGCTCTCGCTTGTGCTGCTAATTCCGGATTTGTGTCTATATATGTACGATAATCGTTGAATGCTTCTAACGCTAATTTCCCTTTTGCTATTTTTTCTTCGGCTGATAGGTGGGTTACACCTTCGCTATCGGTGTATCCGTTAAGAATGTCATTGATTCCCGGCACATATCCATTGATGTCGTGTGTTGCCAATATCGATAACATACCCGGCACTTCAACTCCCGGTACGATAGAGAATGGTGCAGATTCACCTCCATCTTTAAGCCCTTCGGCTGCCGCTAATTTCATAGGTTGATATTTGGCTGCATGTATGCCTGAGCTGTCGCCACTTATCATAAGTGCTATCGTACCTATAATTCCGATTATTGCAGCTACTTTAATGCTTGATAATGCAAATCTTGTTTCTCGTTTTTTTAACAGATACCAACTGCTAATCCCAATTACAAATATTGCACCTGTCATCCATCCACTGAATACGGAATGGAAAAATTTAGATATAGCTATCGGATTAAGTACTAATGCCCAGAAATCCACCATTTCGTGTCTTACTGTGTCGGGATTAAATTCCATACCGACAGGATGTTGCATCCATGAATTGGCTACAAGTATCCATACTGCGGAAATTGCTGCTCCTATTCCGGTTAGCCATGTAGCAATTAAGTGCGTCTTTTTACTGACTTTGTTCCAACCAAAATACATAATGGCAAAGAAAGTTGCCTCCATAAAGAATGCCAAGATACCTTCTATTGCGAGTGGGGCTCCAAATATGTCGCCGACAAACCATGAATAGTTGCTCCAGTTTGTCCCAAATTCAAATTCGAGAATAATGCCCGTAGCAATACCAACTGCAAAATTTATCCCGAATATTTTCATCCAAAATTTTGCTGTCTGTTTCCAAAACTCATCTTTTGTCACGACATAGATTGTTTCCATTGTTGCCATTATGATTGATAATCCTAATGTCAATGGCACAAATAGCCAATGATAGCCTGCTGTCAGTGCGAATTGCAGTCGCGACCAGTCAACTAATGTCATTTCTTCCATAATCTATCTTTTTTAGCAGCCTCTACAAATAGAACACTGCGATGTTATTAATTTCAATGTAGTTCGTTTTTTGCCGGCTTTTGGTCGCTTTTGATTTTTAATAGGTGGTTTTCTTCGATTTCGTCGGTCGCTTAGTTCGCAAATCTTCTTCCTCAATCTCAAAACTTCCTCGCTTGAAATACTCAAAATCTCCAAATTATATTTATCCCCGGCCTAATGTTTTCCTGTTGTTTTGAGCAATTCAGTGCCGACGTATTCTATCTTTTCTTCTTCGCTTTTATCGGATAATATGGGTTTAAAGAAAAATAGTCGCAGTACGCAAAACAAGATTATGACTTTCAATATTATGAGTAGCCATAATTGTCTGCCCCACGTCATATTCCTAAATCCGTCAATATAAAAATTAAGAATAGCTGATCCGCACCGTTTTAATCCC
Organism: uncultured Sangeribacter sp.; assembly: GCA_964524385.1. GTDB lineage: Bacteria > Bacteroidota > Bacteroidia > Bacteroidales > Muribaculaceae > Lepagella. Next base: position 24,279 of record CAZGEX010000008.1, on the reverse strand, counting down.
ATTGTTATTCTCTTTTGGGCAAAGTTAATGTTTTATTTTTATAAAAACAATATTCTTGTGTATCAAAATAAAAAATCGAGCTATCTTTTTGATAACCCGATTTTAAAATGTTTTATGTTTTGAAATCTTATTTGCCTTTTCTCTCTCTGATTGCAGATTTTATGATTTCGATGATATATGCCACTTCTTCGTCGCCTACCCATGGACCTGCCGGCAAGCATAATCCGCAATTGAATAAACTTTCTGACACTCCGTTGACGTATGCCGGACAATTGGCAAACACCGGTTGAAGATGCATCGGTTTCCATAATGGACGACTCTCAACATTCCCTTTTTCAAGTATCTGACGCAACTCTTCATAGTTGAATCCGGTTTTATCTTCATCTATCAGTATGTTGCATAACCAATAGTTGGAGTTGAATTCATTTGTAGGATTACTGAATAGTTCGATGCCATCGATTTCAGCAAAAGCCTTTTCATACAGCTCATGCACATGGCGGTGGTGAGCGATATGTTCTTCAAGAATAGTCATCTGTCCGCGTCCTATTCCGGCACTGATATTACTCATTCGGTAGTTATAGCCGATTTTTTCGTGTTGATAGTAAGGGAATGGTTCGCGTGCTTGTGTCGCATAAAACATTACCTCCTTTTTGCAATCTTCATTCGGTACAATCAATGCACCGCCTCCGGAGGTGGTTATCATCTTATTCCCATTAAACGATAATGCTCCGTATGCTCCAAACGTACCACATTTTCTACCTTTATATTCCGATCCCATTGCTTCAGCAGCATCTTCAAGCACCGGAATACCATATTTCTCCGCCACTGACATTATCTCATCAATCTTAGCAGGCATACCATATAGATACACCACTACTATTGCCTTAGGATACATCCCAGTCTTCTCTTTTCTGTCGATAATAGCTTCTTCAAGCAATTCCGGCGACATATTCCATGTCTGTGGTTCACTATCTACAAACACCGGTGTCGCTCCCTGATAGCAGATAGGATTTGCCGATGCAGAAAATGTAAATGATTGACATATCACTTCATCTCCTTGACCGACACCAAGTTGCACAAGTCCTAAATGCAATGCTGCTGTCCCTGCAGAGAGAGCAACTACACGTTTGTTTTCGCCAATAAACTTTTCAAGATCACCTTCAAAACCATTCACATTCGGACCCAAAGGCACCACCCAATTATCAGCAAAAGCATCATTAATATATTTCATCTCGTTGCCGCTCATATGAGCCAAACACAACAATATCCTCTCTTGTGGTTTCATTTGATATTATTATTTTAAATGGTAGTTTCTATCAAATAATCGCATTTTGCAAATTGCTTTCCAATTATTGGCTTTAATATATCAGGATTTATTTTATTACCTTTAGCCCATTCAATTATCGCTTTGGGCATGTTTACTCCTGCTTCATATGAGAACGGAAAACCACCTCCAAAACGAGGATTTAATTCAAGAACGTAATACATTCCGTCTTGTTCTAGTATATCACAATCCAAATTGCAGATATGTTTTAGATTATCACCAATTGTCTTACCAATATTATATAAATCTTCGTTAAATATGGTTACAGCTTTATCCGTTTCTCCTGCTCTCATTGATAGTTTTTGTTTTATTGATACTTCAATGTTATTTCCGAGAAAATCGTTCATAATATCCAATCCATATTCATGTCCAATAATTTTTTGCTGAATCAGTATATTTGCATCCGTTTCAGATGCATTTGCTAGGATGCTTTTTTTTAGTTTTAATTTTAAAAGGTAGTACGCGTATTCTAATTCCTGTAATGTTTCAGCATATTCTATTCCAATAGAACCAGAACCCCATCTTGGCTTTAATACAATTGGATATTTTAGTTCACCTTTATTGATTGCTAAAATAGCATCATCATACGAAATATATGAGCGTGGTGTGTTTAAATTCAGAGTATTTATAAATGTAGATGTTTTGAATTTGTCAAAACAAATATTTATAACTTCTTCAGATGATATTGTTAAAATAACACCTATTTCTTCAAATTGATTTCTGTGTTTTGCCAATATAGGTAATTCTAGATCATTTAGGGAAATCAATAGGTTTATATTATGCTCTTTACAGATTTTGATTAAAGTCTTAACATAATTATCTGAATATACTGATGGTACTTTTACAGCAATATCTGCGACTGATAAAGCTGGAGCAGATAATTGCATGTCTGCACCGATTATCAAATCATCAGAATTAAGCTGTTCCTTAAAATATTTAAGTAGATAAGTGCGTCTGCCGGCACATGTAAATAAAATATTCATAAATCTAATGCTTTACGATATCGCTTCTTTATTTCATCAATACCCCATAGAATTAACAATGTACTTATTGGATTGCCTGAATATTTTATATTTCCTGTTATTGTTGGTAATTTCAATTTATATAGGAAATAGTTTAAATATACAGGGTAGTGATTTATATAGAATTTCAAATACTTTAGAATTTTCAAGAAATTATTTTGAGACAATTGTCTTTTGAATTTCATCAATGATTGATATGAATATGGAGACATTTTATTTTTCATTGATTTCAGTGTGTCAAAATGATAGCAAATACCGGCACCTTTTTTGTGCTGTCCGAATTCATTTCGATTTATTCCATTGCTTTCTATAATTCTTCTTGGAATAGGTCTGTCGTAATTGCCTCCGATACTGTAATCATACATTTCAACCGAGTTAGCAATTTCTTTAATTTTAGGCCAATTATAGCCGAACATCAGAGGAATATTAATTAAAATGGTATTTGTTCTTAAAAAATGTTCTGTATTGTGTTCTGTTGAACATTTAGTTTTCCCGAAATCAAAATAACAATTTGGTTCTTTGGCATTTTTATTCCATATAGAATCTCCTCGAATACCCATAAACAAAATTTTATTGGAATACAATTCTTCAAAAGAATTAAATACTAAGAGTGAGCCTGTATCTCCGTCTGAAAATAATTCGGCTTCCCATAGTTGGTCGTTTTCAAGATATTTTGATGCATCACCCTCATAAATATGTTTATATCCTAATTTTTCAGCTATTTCTTTCCCATTGTCATTGTTGTAATATTGAGGTTTGTTAAATGTTAAAACCTCGTCGCATCCAATTTCTTTGACAATTGCACTTGTTGCAGCAGCATCATATCCTTTTGAAATAGTAGAGATAAGTCCATAATGGAAATTTCGATTAGGTGATTGTGCATTATTTTTTAACCTCAAAAGTGTGTTCGTTATTACTGTAGCATATTCATTGTATGTTTCAAAAGAGTAGTTGCGTCTTTTTGATGAGGTTGATATTTCTAATTTAGGGGAAATTTCAACGTGACAATATCTGAATACAAATAGAATATCATCCTTTATAGGAATTTCTCTTTTGTAGTTATTCATTCCTTTAATTAGACTACTGAAATCATCCTCATAGTTATAATAATTTTTCTCAAATTCTTTATTAGTACAAGTCAAAATAAAAGGTATTGAATTTGAAATATGCAATTTATCCCTTTCTTTTATTAAGTAAACAGCCTCTTGCAAGTGATCTGGAGTTGTAAATATTACCCCCCCCATTTTGCAATTTTTAACACATCCTGTTGCGGCACAATATGCTGTGTCAATAAAATTACCATTCTTAAAATCTCCATCCCATATTCCGGCAACAAAAAAATTGGGATGACATTCTACAGCTTTTCCATGAATAACTTCTACGATATTTTCTAAAGTAGAAATTTTCGCATACCAACTTAATGCTGGTAAATTATTTAATTGTCGATATTTAAATTCCATTTATTTAAGTATATTCATTATTCCTCCTGTATGCCAGAATAATATATTTTTATTTTGATAGATATTATTTTTGTTTATAATATCTATCATCCCATACAATGCTTTTCCAGAATAAGTGGTATCAAAAATGATACCCGTATTTTTGATAACTGATTCTATGAAACATTTCATTTCTGTCGTATAAGTTTCATATCCTTTATATAGGTAATCTGTGTTGAATATAACATCATTACTATAGTCCTTTTCAATATCATAATGTTTGCTCAACATATTTGCAAAGTCAATTACTACCTGTCTACCTCTTTCTTGTTGTCTAGCTATTGAAATTCCAATGCATTTAACATCAGACCAACCGACAATATCCAAACCAACAATTATTCCTGCTTGTGTTGAACCAGTACCAGATGCAAGAAATATATAATCAGGTTTATATCTGATGGAGTCGCATTTATTTTTTTAATCTTTAATTGCATCTACAAAACAAATTCCACCAGGTAAATCATGACCACCTCCATGAATGTATAATGGTTTTTTCCCCAATTTAATCAAAACATCTGTTGCTCTATCCATAGCCATCGATGTATTTTCAGAAGATATTAGTTCACATCTTGCCCCACTAAGTTTATCAAGCAATAGATTACCCTTTTCATTATTATATCTTTCTTCTGCCCCTTGAATGCATAAATGACAATTCCAATTATTTTTAGCACACATCAATGCAATAGCTCTATTATGATTACTTTGTATACCTCCGCATGTAACAGCTGCATTATAGCCATTTTCTTTCATGAATTTTTCGTAAGCAATGGCTTTTCTTGCTTTACTTCCTCCTCCGACAAATGGAAATATATCATCTCTTACCAGATATATTTCTTTCCCTGAGATATTGCGGGTATCAAGTATTACAGAATTAAAATTAATCATAAGAGTTCTGATTTTAATAGACCATAATAAAGCCGATCTTCATACTTACCATCTACTATTTTTTCTGATCTAAGAGTCCCCTCTAAAATAAATCCTACTTTTTCATAAATTCTTTTTGCTCCTAAATTAGATTTATTTGTACATAAATATATTTTATTAAGACCTAATTCTGTAAAACCGTAATTGCATAATATTAGTGTAGCTTTTGTGCCGATTCCCATATTATGCATATCTGGATTTACAAATATATATAATTCGGCTTTTTTTATTAAATTATCAATATTGGTGAGACCTCCAAATGCAACAATTTTTCCCATTGAATTACTTAATACAACATCTTTTCGATTTCCACTGACTCTAATCTTATTATACCATTCGTGAGTGTTTCCAAATGTTATTGGAATAGAATATGACATGTGTTTATATATAAGCGGATTATTCATCCAATTAACACGAATTTGTAAATCCGTGTCTTTTAATTGTCTGATATATAGATTATTATCTTTCTCTCTCTCTCGTAATTTGTCTAAATATTCGCCTTGTGGGGCAACTTCAATATCTTTTCGTCGAATAACATTAAGAATAGTTTTAACGAAAATCTTAATATCAAGTTTAAATGATAAATTCTCAACATAGTACACGTCATATTCTAAGCGTTTGTCCCAATTAACGTGGTTTCTTCCATTCACTTGAGCCCAACCACTGATACCGGGGCGGACAGTATGACGAAGTTTTTCTCTTTCTGTGTAATATGGGAGGTATTGGACGAGGAGTGGGCGAGGGCCGATTAGCGACATATCGCCTTTAAGTACGTTGAAGAATTGTGGCAGTTCATCAATCGATGTGGAGCGTACGAAGCGACCTACTTTGGTGAGACGTTGAGAATCGGGCAAGAGTTTGCCTTCAGAATCTCGTTCGTCGGTCATAGTTTTGTATTTAATTACCTTGAATATTTTGGCATCTTTGCCGGGACGTTCTTGAAAGAAGAATGCTCCGGCTCCTTTGTTGGCAAAGTGTAACCAAATGGTTATAATGATAAATACCGGGCTGAGACATACTATTGCTGTAAATGAAATAAAGATGTCTAACAATCGCTTGATATAGTGTTTATACATAATCATTTATCTGATAAAATTTTCGAATAAAAATCAATCCATTCTTGCGTAATTGTCTTTGCTGAAAAAATCCCAAGAACTCTTAATCTTCCATTGTTGCCATATTTGTCGATTAAATCAGGATTATCATAGAATTTCTTCATACTGATAAAAAGAGAAGTCCAATCTTTAACTTTACATCTCAAGCCCGTTTCATTTTCGATGATAGTATCTGATAATCCATAAATATCGCTACAAATTGCCGGTATACCTAAGCATTGTGCTTCTATAACGCTTGAACCAAAACCTTCTCTATATGAAGGCATACATAACACATTTGCCGCTTGTAGGACGATATTAGGGTGTGGAGTTCTACCATAGAATTTAAAATTAATATCAGGTTTTATGTTTGTATAATTGGATAATTTATCTAAGCAATTTTCTTCATCGTTACCTATTAATAAAAGATAAGTATTGGGACATATTTTGGTTAAAGAATTAAATGCATCAAATAATTCATAAATTCCCTTATCTTTATTCAATCTACCAAGAAAAGCATAAACAATTTTGTCATTTGATATATTTAATTCACTCCTTATTTTATTGCGAATCTCTAAGCTCGGTACAAATTTATTAGTATCCACTCCGGAAATGGAACCGGCTCCTAATACTTGTGATTTTTTTGCAGATATAATTTTGTTTTTGATTAAATATTGTCTTTGAGGTTCACCGTCAACAAGAATATGATTATTAAATAAGAATATTAATCTATCAAATGTTTTTAGCATAAATCTCATAAAACCTCGTCGTGCAGCCCATACCTGTCCGGTAAAAATATGTGTACGATGTTTTATATTTGCTAATCTTGCGGCTAATGCTGTAATTAAGCCTGCTTTAGGGGTAACAGAATGTACCGCATCAAATTTTTCATTTCTAAAATATTTATATAGTTCGTAAACGGCTTTAAAATCAGTTGTAATTGATATATCTCGATTAATGTTAATAGATTTAGAACCACTCAAATTAAAATTACTCAGATCTTCATTTTTTTCGAAATTACCAACTAAATATATGTCGTAATGTTTTGCTAATTCATTTATATGGTTCGTTAAAAATGATTTAGCAGTGCCAATTACTGCAACAACAAAACATATTTTTTTCTTCATTTTTTTATCTGTTTGCATACATTTCTTCGTAATAGCGAGTGTAGTCGCCTGATGTTATATGATTTATCCAATCTTCGTTTTCCAAATACCATTTTACGGTTTTTTCAATCCCTTCTTCAAATTGCAATGAAGGTTGCCACCCAAGTTCATTTTTTAGTTTGGTTGAATCGATGGCATATCTCAAGTCGTGGCCTTTGCGGTCGGTAACGAATGTAATCAAGTTAAGGCTATGACCTTCCGGATAGCCGAGCAATCGATCGACAGTCTTGATTATTACTTTTATAAGGTCGATGTTTTTCCATTCATTGAAACCTCCGATGTTGTAGGTGTCGGCTATTTTCCCTTTGTGAAAAATGAGGTCGATGGCTCGAGCGTGGTCTTCGACATATAGCCAATCGCGTACATTTTCACCTTTACCATAGACAGGAAGTGGTCGGCGGTTGCGAATGTTGTTGATAAATAATGGTATCAATTTTTCCGGAAATTGATATGGACCATAATTATTTGAACAGTTTGTCACTATGGTCGGCATTCCGTATGTGTCGTGATATGCTCTGACAAAGTGGTCGCTACTTGCCTTTGATGCTGAATATGGTGAATGTGGGTCATATTTGGTCTGTTCGGTGAATAGACTGCCATCAAATTGTAATGCTCCATAGACTTCATCTGTGGAAATGTGATAGAACATTTTACCATCGAATTTTTCGGGTAGCGATTCCCAATATGTCTTGGCGGCTTGAAGTAATGAAAGTGTACCCATAACATTAGTACGTGCAAATGTAAACGGGTCTTTTATTGAGCGGTCAACATGGCTCTCTGCCGCAAGGTGGATGATGCCATCGACATTATATTGATGTAATAGTTCCGACATTTGTTCATAATTGCAAATGTCAGCATTAACAAATTGATAATTAGGGTTCTGTTCCACATCCTTGAGGTTTTCAAGGTTGCCGGCATATGTAAGTTTATCAACGTTAATAATACGATAATCGGGATATTTTGTGACAAATAATCTTACAACATGGCTACCGATAAATCCGGCTCCGCCTGTAACAATTATATTTCGTTTAAAATTCATTATTATCTTAGTTTATTTTGTGCTAACTGTAAATCTGTGGAATCTCCGGGAAATTCACATCAGTGTTTAGTAGAATTTCACTTAAGGCAGGTTCTTCAAATTGATTTGGAAAGATTTTGAGATTTTAAGCGAGGAGATTTTGAGATTGAGGAAGGAGTTTAGCGAGCTATACGACTGACGAAATCGAAGAAACTGCCGATTAAAAATCAAAAGCGACCAAAAGCCAGCCAAAACAGAAAAAAACTGAAATAAAAACAACATCGCAGCGTTCAATTTATAGAAGCTGCCTTAATAGCGGGTGGCAATGGTCTTTGCTTGAAATAATTGCTTTGTCCACAGGAATTTTCCAATCTATACAGAGAGATTTGTCGGCAAGGTTGATACCTCCTTCGCTTTCCGGGTGATAAAACTCATCGCATTTGTATTGAAACACTGCTTCCTCGCTCAATACCGCAAATCCATGTGCAAACCCCTTGGGTATAAACAATTGCAAATGATTTTCTTCACTGAGTTCTACTGCCACGTGCCGACCGTATGTCGTCGAATCGAGGCGAATGTCTACTGCCACGTCAAGCACTTTCCCTTTGACACATCTCACTAATTTGCTTTGGGCATATGGTTCGCGTTGGAAATGCAATCCGCGGATAACGCCGTAGGCAGATTTACTTTCGTTATCTTGCACGAAGCGAATAGGGCAGACTTTTTCGTCGAACTCTCGTTGCGAAAAAGATTCAAAGAAATAGCCTCGTTCATCTTCGAATATTCGTGGTTTGATGACGACTACGCCCTCGATGTCTGTCTTTATTACTTCCATCTCAATCTAAATCTTTATGTCCGTAATGTTCCACTTCTTCCACCACTTTCATCAGATAACGCCCATATTGATTCTTGAGCATCGGTTGAGCCAACTCAATCATTTTATCTTTTGAAATCCAATTTTTTCGGTAGGCAATCCCTTCCAAACATGCAATCTTCAGCCCTTGGCGTTTTTCAATAACCTCTACAAAAATAGATGCTTCAGCAAGCGAATCATGAGTGCCGGTGTCGAGCCACGCAAACCCGCGTCCGAGTGTCTGGACCTTTAAACTTCCGTTTTGTAAAAAATGTTGGTTCACAGATGTAATTTCCAATTCACCGCGAGCCGACGGCTTTATCTTTTTTGCCACTTTCACCACCTCATTCGGATAGAAATATAGACCAACTACTGCATAATTCGACTTCGGATGTTCAGGCTTCTCTTCTATCGACAAGCAATTGCCGGCATCATCAAACTCTGCCACTCCATAACGCTGCGGATCGTTTACCCAATATCCGAATACAGTGGCTTTAGCACTGTTCTCTGCATCGATCACAGCTTGTTGCAACATCGCAGAAAATCCCATGCCATGGAAAATGTTATCGCCAAGTACCAAGCATACCGAATCATTACCGATAAATTCCTCTCCTATCAAAAACGCCTGTGCAAGACCGTCAGGAGAAGGCTGTTCGGCATATTCAAACCTCACGCCATAGTCCGAGCCGTCGCCGAGCAACCTGCGGAAACCCGGCAAATCATCCGGAGTAGAAATTATCAGAATCTCACGAATTCCGGCTTGCATAAGCACCGAAATAGGGTAGTACACCATCGGCTTATCATAGATTGGAAGCAACTGCTTACTAACCCCCTTAGTAATCGGATAAAGCCTCGTCCCCGATCCTCCTGCTAATACAATCCCTTTCATTTTCTCTCGATTTTTATTTTCTGCGATGTAAGTAATTATAAATAAATTCCGGTAAAAAAGCTGTTATTATAGGACGTAAACTATAGATGTTGTAGTACCATGGTAATCCTAACATCCTAAACCCTTTCCTTTGAACATAAGAAACGTTATAATAATTTTTAAAAGTTCTTCGTTTTGTAGCATTTCTGTCATCTCGCATTTTATAAATGGGATCGGGCAACATATATGCTTTATACCCGGCGGCATAAATCTTAAACCATAAGTGATAATCTTCTACTCTTAGAAGTCGGTCTGCAACACTATATCCTCCAACCTTTTTCATGATTTCTGTACGAATCATGCATGGTGCATGACATATCGGAGAGCCATGTAGGAAATCTTGTTTTAAAACTTCTCCCTTTCCCTTACCTGTTCTAAATTCACCATTTTCGTCGAAATAAATCATCGGACCACTTACAACAGCATATTCCTTGTGTGTATCTAAAAATTTAATTTCCTTTTCAAATCTGTCCGGCAACGAAATATCATCACCATCCATTCGTGCGATATACTCTGTATCTGCATATTCGAGGCAATGATTCAGAGTAAAATTAAGCCCCATATTTCTTTCATTACGGATTAAGATTACATTTGAATGTTCGTCAGTAATCTTTTTTGCTACTTCGTAAGTATTATCAGTTGAGCCGTCATCGCATAAAATGATCTTAAAATCTTTATAAGTCTGTGCAAAGAGCGAATCAAGAGCCTCTTCAAGAGTATCAGCACAATTATATATACCAATTAATACAGAAATTCTATATTTCTCTACGTTCATTTTTATCCGATTAAATACATTATATAAGTGAATCCGATATGTCCCATAAGAATCAATGCAGTAATCTCTCCCTGATTTTTCCATATTTTGAATTTTACTAATGGATATGCAAGCAGTAACGGATACATAAACCAAGAAAGATATGCAAATCTATTGGAGAACGCTGCAGTAATAACCATTACCCAAAATGCGTTTGCAAGAATATAAGTATTAAGCAATAGTAGATATTGTCGGTCATAAATTTTACGCCTGATTGCAATATACCACCCTAACCATATCGGCATAGCACTATACAGTAAGAAATCCCAGCGAAATCCGGTTTGAGAAAACTGTGCCATTGATTTTGCGTCATTCATTCCCGAAATATAACTATCCAATCGGTCATCAAAACCTAATCCGGTAAAAATAATCGCTACTTGCGAGCCGAACAATGCACTTACTATAATAGCAATTACCCAAAATGCCATGGCCCAACGTACATCTTTTACTACGTAATAACCAAGCAACATACATAGCGACGGCAATGCGGTTGATTTATGAATTCCAAATGCCAAGACACATAATATGATGGCTTTAATTTTATCTTTATAGTTTCCCGGGAGATACGTCAAAGCAAGAATTACAAGTGAGCAAGCCGCCCCGTTTCGAATACCGTTCACTCCATAACTAAAGAATGAAAATGACGAAATGACAAAAAGTAATATTAGATAAGAATTATTTTTCGATAACCGTTTAATTGCAATTATCATTGGAATGATATAGATGCATTCGACTAAAAATATAAATAGTTCAAAGCTTAAATTATAGTCTATTGATGTTTCCCAAAACGAATTCCAAATAAATTCACCACTACTTCCTCCAGATACTTTTGATTCATAGAATTCATTATAGTTTATTGTATCGACAAAAACTCCGCTAATTGGGCGAGTGCCTAAAAAGATAATTAAGCAGATTGCCCAAAATACTACTTTACTCCAATCCGAATTATTACCGCGTAGCAATCGCTCGGAATTCAAAGAAAAAATATATCCGCTCTTAACGAAACAGAGCAGGAGAGTAGTATATATAAAAATGGGAAAATATAAATGTGGGTCAATCATCGTTTAATTAACTTCTTTATCGGGTCTAACCATCGCTCGCCAAAGAGACGTCGGAAAAACCTGCCGACTTTTGCTTTGCGTATAGTGCCTTTATCAATCCATGATTTTGCATACCAGTGAATAGATACTGTGCGTTCTGTGATTTCTAATTTGCCTATAGCTTCGTTAAGCGGATTGAAATAATCTCGAGGATAAATCCAAACTCCTGCCACTTGCTGAATTTCGTTAGTATGCTTAAGTCCATGGCGATTGAGAATGTTGGTTGTGTGAGTTACTACCGTACCCGAAATCTGTTTCCCCTCGGCATCGAGAAATTGCAGACTGTCGTAGTAGTTGAGAATTTCTTTGTATAGGCCGAGGCCGGGG
>CAZGEX010000008.1:0-12110 GCA_964524385.1 uncultured Sangeribacter sp. | reverse complement strand
AGGCCGAGGCCGGGGGCAACATTATAATTGGTTTCCACACCCATAAATGCACCTTTTTCGATTATATGGTTCATTGGGTGGATTATTTCTACATCAGTGTCGAAATAAAGACCTCCATGGTGATACAAAATGAAGAATCTGGCATAATCGCTCACGAAAGCATATTTTTTTGCTGAATATGCTTGTGCGGTATAAGGGATGATATTTACGTCGAAGTTATCTTCATTCCATTCGATTATTTCATAATCAGGTAGGAATTTTTTCCACGAGGCAATACACTTCTTCGCTAACTCCGGCTTTTCACCTCTCCCAAACCAACAATAATGTATCTTCTTCGGTATCATTTATATGCCTATTATTTGTTTAGAAAATTTCAGCTTAGATATTAAAAAAACTATTAGATATGAAGAGATGAATGTAATAACAGAGCAAATAGTTATTTCAATTATTACAGGTAGATTTACTATGAAATCAATTTTCCATAGTAGTTCTCTCATTATGAATATATGTATAAAATAGATTCCAAAGCTTAATTTGCTTATATTGCTAATCATTTTGTTCTCCTTTCTAATATTTATATTTTGTATTAGTACAAACCACGCAATGCACATAATTGCCACGCTAATAGATAAATACCAAAAAGGATTTTCTTCAAAATCATGGTAATTAATATTGTAAATGTAAAATATTATTACCGGAAGAATGGAAATGAATAAAATCTCCCCCCCGATGCATAAAGATGATTCAATATTCAATTTTATAGGATATTTTGAAAGATAATATCCCAATATCATATATCCAAAAAATCCGCCAAAGTAGTATAGTGGATTGTAGGCTCCATGTTGTATATTAATTATTTCTTGTAAGTATGGATAGCACAAAGTAATTATCCAAAATATCAGTATTAATTCTATTTGTTTCTTAGTCGCTCTTAATATATATGGAGATACGATTGGAATAATTAAGTAGCAACCAATAAGAGTGTACATAAACCACATTATTCCATGCCCTTGTGGTGCTATTGGAATTGATATGATACTTATCAGTAAACTGTCAATACCGATTTCTTGCTTAATAAAAGCTACAAATAGATAAAATAGACTCCATATTATTGTAGGAATTAAAATTCGCTTTAGTCGTTTGAAAATAAACGATTTTAAGTCATCTTTGGTAGGTATTAAAAGAGAACCTGAAATCATAAAAAACAGACCAATGCAAGGTGCTGTCAGATATGATGTTAACCACATGGTTATACTGGAATCTAATTTTTGAGTAGTAAATGGAGAATGCATTATAATTACCATTATAGTTGCAATCACTCTCAATATATCCAAATTATAGTTGCGAGATTTAATCATTTATATCAATTTATAAATTTTTTCTACTTCTGCTACATTTCCGTAATCATGTTCGGAAAGGTATTTGATTATATTTTGTTGAAGTTCTTTGTTTTGTAAAAATGATGCTATTGCGGTTGCACATTCTTCAATCGGCATCGGTACGATTACACCATCTTTCTCATTCTTTATCTGACTGGGAGCTGTAGGATAGTTGGTAATTACAACAGGTTTGCATAAAATTTGTGCTTCGCGAACTGTGATTGATTTACCTTCATAGCGAGACGGCTGTATATAAATATCGCAAGCTTTTATATAAGGGTATGGATTCTCTCTCTTGCCGAGAAATATTACATTATTTCCCATACCGAATTTGCTGATCTGCTCTTGTAATTGTTGTTCTGCTTCTTTACTCCCGTAACCGATGATATACCATTTTACGTTTACCCCCGATTGCCTGATTTTAGCACAAATCTCCGGAACCTCTTCCAGTTTTTTTTGGGGGGCTAATCTTCCGATTGTCAATAAGTTAATGGTGTTGTCGTTTTTTTTTATTTCGGAATTTTGTTGAGGTTCTTCTGCTCTGTTGCGAATGAATTCCGGTGAAATTATATTTTCAATTTCTACTATTTTAGATGTGAGTGAAGGAAAAACTGTTAGAAATGTTTTCGTAACATCAGGTGAAATTGAAACTATATTGTCAAGTTCTGACCAGATAGATAATTCTTCTTCGACATCAACATATATCTTGGTGTAATCGGTGTGTATCCATCCAATTTTTTTCTTTGCAGACACATTGTTTATTACATAGTGGTGAGGAGATAGAAAACTAATTGCAAGGTCATAGACCTTACCGGTATTGATTTGTGGGAGAATGTCAGCAGTTCGTTTTCCTACAAAGTGAAAAGTAGATGCATTTTCCAAATTGCTTGCAGATTTTCGATAAGATTTAGTCCAATCCCGTCGAGCTGCCAATCTGGCAAGAACCAATCGCCAAAATCCCTTTTTTGCCAATTCCGATATAGGGCGTTCCAACATAGAGAATTTGTCATCTTGAGGAAGAAGATTGATAAAATAGGGAATATATTTCATCATCTCCCCTCGGTGGTCGTAGATAAACAAATCAATATCAGCCCTGTTTGGGTCAAGCGATTGCAACAACCCTATCAAAGCACTTTCCGCACCCCCAATCTCCATATAATGCATCAATATCAGGATACTTTGCTTTGTCATTTTGTGAATCTGTTGCATAACTTCCTTTTTAGGATTGGAAAGAAATTTTTAATTCGATATTTTAATACTGCTTTTCTTTTTTCTTTGTCAAAATCGAAATTCAAAAACCAATCCACAAATTCTTTGTATTCTTTACTCATATATGGATAGTTTTCTTTCATCCTCTTTTTTATATGAGGCCAATGTGTAATTGATTCATTTTTTACGCCAAATTGGTCAATATGATTTTTGAAAAAATTAGTGTAAAAATTTGTATAATTTTCGATAATATTATCAAATCCAAAACTTGCTGGGTCGCTATTTTCTGCAATAATTCCTAATATTGTTCTAAAACATTTTTCGCATTTACAACAATTGTAATCATTAAATGAACAGACTCTAATAGGATAAGGATTTAGCGTATTCTTTTGGTGGGATACTAATATTTTTATTTTATTTTGTCTGTTTAATTCAAATCCGTCATGAATTATATATCCGCTTTGAGCATATTTAAATTCGTAGTCTGTTGTTGGATAAGATGCACATATTCGACTATCGCCAATTGTGAATGAACTTGCAATAACTATTTTAGAAATTTTATTTATGAAAGCAATAGGAATAGATAATGAAATAAAAGCCATACTGTGAATAAATCCGTGCCAGTATGAGTCTTTTATTTTGTTTTTATATTCTTTATCAATTTTATTCATAGAAAGAATTTGTGCAAAATTTGACTTTACAAAAGAGTGATTGATGTTTTGTTTATTTGCAAATGAAGATATATCTGTAAAATCAGCTTCTGCAACTTTGTTTATATCTTCGGGATTATTATACCACCCTTGTATATTACAAAGAATAGGATTTGTATTTTGATTTCTTATATATGATGTGTGAGCATCCAGTCCTCCGCTGAATAGAATAATAGTTCTATTTGCATCATTTGGTTGAAGATTATTATCAATAATTTTTGCTGAAACAAATCTGCCTTTAAGTTTAAAATTAGGGTAAAGTTCTTGGTATGAGTATTTTATGCGAGCTATTGCATTGTAAAATGTATTGTCGGTTTCCTTAACCCATAAAACACTATTAGTCAGCCATGAAAATGCTAAAAAATTACCAATAAATGGAATTGATAAAATACTCTTTGGTACTTTTGTCATATCTTTGTCATATTCAATCCAAAATACATTAGAATTGAAAAACTTTTTAAGATTAGATGAATATGTAATTCGGTATTCTACCAAATTTTTCCTTACTGAAATATTATCTAATATTATATTTTCCATTCTGAGAATTGTTTTTTCCATTTAGTAATATTTTCAAATGGCATTGAAATTTTTGTTTCCAACTGTTGTGAAATCAAATCTTTTAATGTATTAATTTCATTTCTTTCAATACAAATAAGATTATTATTTTCGTTGATAGCTCGAGCTCTTTCGTCTATAGCTATAATTATAGACCTTCGTTTGTGTCGCATAGCGTAAACACCACCGTGTAATCTCGTTCCGATATAATCGGTCTCTGTCTGCGTTAAAAAATTATGATATGCGTTTTTTGTAGCGGGTATAATGGAAATTTTGTTAATGTTATTAAATTTTTGAAGATAATTATAATCACAATCTCCTTGTGGCCAAAAATATACGTTATCGTAGTTCTCGTTTAAAGTGTTAATTAGGATTTGGTCATTTTTATCAGGATTTTGTGTTGCAGTAAGTGTAAATACTACTGTATTCGATTTAATTGTAGGAATTAATTTACAAAATTCCGGGGTTAATTTCCACATAGTAACACAACCTGTGTTTAATGCTTTTAATCCTAATCTTTCTACATATTGTTTACTGCGTTCATCACGACAACTATGATATAATTGGTTGTTTAGTAAATGTGTATAAATATATTTTGTATATGGTTTGATTTTATCCTCAGCACAGGCACCGGCACCTACCCCAACTAAAACGCACCCTGAAAGAGGTTGATAATTGAATATATTAATATTCCATTGGGGAAAGTGTGTAAATAAGTTGGGAATTAACAAGTTTGTTCCACCTACAAATTTATATTTACAATTACTATATTTTCTGACTCTTATAGAATTCCTTAAAACTTGATACCAATGAAAAGGAGATATATGAGTAGGAAGTGTTAGTTCAAAATTTTGGGATATGATTGGTTCTAATTCTTCTCTAACACATTCCATAATTATTTCATCTCCTTTATTTAGAGATCCAATTGATGTGTCTAATATTAGTATATTATCATTCATATATAGATTTAAATAACAATGATTTTACTTTATTACGTTCATATTTATTTAGTAATATGAAAAAGCTCATACTTGAAACTATTATTATGGTAATAATTACAGAACTAATTACATTAATAATAGCAGAATCTGTCATTTTTAGTTCAATAAGTCTTAATATTATAAAAGATAGTATAGTTAAGGCAATTAACGATAAAATAGTTTTGATAATTCTACTTATTGAAATATTGCTCGCTATATGTTTGATAATTATACATATGCTTAATATAGAACACACATTGATAGCAATATTACCAATATAGGCTACATAGCTTTCAAATTTATTAGTATATAATATGTAAATGATAATAGGATTTATAATATAAAGCAATCCATTTATTGTACTATTGGATTTTACTTTTCCGCTCGCGTGAATTATTATTGTAAGAGTGAATCGGATTGTTTCAAAGTATGCAGTTATGATTATCAAAATACAGAAAATATTAGTTAGCTTAGGGACTTCATTCAGCCACATTGCTAATATTGTATCTAGATGTAATATACAAGGAATTGCAACCATTATATAAAGAGGTATAGCAATTTTTAAAGTCAAACAAACCAAATCTTCAACTCGTTTATAATTGTTTTGTGAGAATTGTTTGGTTATTTGTGGTCTAAATGCAGTTAATATATTGGAAACAAACATGTTAATGACGCTTGACAAAGTAGTTGCAATGCTTGTTGCGGCATTTAATAGTAGCCCAAAGAAGTTGTTGATAAGAAAATTAATTGATTGTAGATTAAAACTATGGGCAAAATTAGTAAAAAGATTAAAAAATGAGAATGAAATGATACCTTTAGATATTTCTTTATTCCAAATCCATTTGAAATGTGCTTCTTTAAAGTTACGAATGCTATAAATACGGTAAATCGTCATTATTATTATGGATACAGCAAGGGTAAGTATAGCATATAGCTTGAGCTTATCAAAGTTTCCGATTGTTAGAAGATATACAATTATTAATTTAAGGGTAGCGTTTAGAATTTCGATGTAAGCATATACACCCATCTTTTCGTGTGCTATGATGCATGCATTATATGGTACTTGAGTAATACTTAACATCGCTGATAATATGGAGCATTGATAGACCCAATGAGCCGCATCCATTCTTTCTGCCGGTATAACGAGTTTGTTGTTGAGAAACCACAGTCCGACAGTTTCAGCGATGATAAGAACAATAAGAGCAATTCCAATATGTATGATAAGGGCAGAAGAAAATGTGTCTTTTAGTCTTTGCTCATCTTTTTTGCCAAGTTCGAATGTTATGAAACGTGAAGTTGCTCCACTCATAGATGCATTAAAAAAACCGAGCATAGAAATAACGCCACCGACTACTCCGTAGATGCCATAGTCTTCAACTCCAAGTGTGTTCAATACAACTCGAGATGTGTAAAGCCCGACAATCATGCTGATAAACATTCTGATGTATAGCATCAGTGTGTTCTTAGCAATGCGTTTTGTAGATGATGTTTCTTCAGCCATTGGTAGGTACGGTTATTTGCCGAGGGCGATGTAGGTGAAGCCTTCGGTTTGGAGTTCGTTGCGGTCGTAGATGTTGCGTCCGTCGATTATTACCGGGTGGTCGTTGCTGTTTGTCGGTTTAGGTCGATTGTCGTCAGCGGTATGTTGTCGGCTGTTATCACTATGTTTTGGCGGTAGAGTAGTAGCCATTAGTTTTCGGATTGCTGTCCATGCCGGCACTCGGAATTCTTTCCATTCGGTTACGAGGATGATGGCGTGGGCGTTGGTTGCAGCATCATACATGTCGGTGCAGTAGGTGAGCTTTTTGCCATATCTTCTGCGACATTCATCGATAGCTACAGGATCGTAGACTCTGATGTCGGCTCCGACGTTCAGGAGGCTGTCGATGAGGTAGAGTGATGGTGCTTCACGCATATCGTCGGTTTCGGGTTTGAATGATAATCCCCAAACGGCGATTGTTTTGTCGTGGAGTTGTCCGCCGAAGTGGTCAGATAGTTTCTTGAATAGTATTTGCTTTTGAGACTGATTGACGGCTTCAACGGCTTTTAAGACACGCATTTCGTAGCCGTTTTCCTCAGCCGTACGGATAAGGGCTTTCACGTCTTTGGGAAAGCATGATCCGCCGTAGCCACATCCGGGATAGAGGAATTTTGTGCCTATTCTGACATCGCTGCCAATCCCTTTACGCACCATATTTACGTTTGCACCGACGAGGTCGCAAAGGTTGGCTATGTCGTTCATAAATGATATTCTTGTTGCCAGCATTGCATTTGCCGCATATTTAATCATTTCGGCTGACGGAATGTCGGTGATTATCATACGGTCGCTCGACACGAGGAATGGTCGATAAAGTCGTGTCATCAGTGCTTTTGCTTTTTCGCTATCGACACCTATAACGACGCGGTCGGGACTCATAAAGTCTTTTATTGCCGCTCCTTCTTTGAGGAATTCGGGGTTTGATGCGATGTCGAAGGGGATGACTAATTCTCTGTCTCTAAGTTCTTCGTTGATAGCTGTTCTGACTTTTTCTGCTGTGCCGACAGGTACGGTGCTTTTAGTGACGATAAGTGTATAGTCGGAGATGAGTTGTCCGATGTTTTTTGCAACTTCGAGCACATATTTTAAGTCGGCACTTCCGTCCTCGTCAGGGGGAGTGCCGACAGCAATGAATATGATTTCGCAATTGTTTACAACGTGCGACAGGTCGGTTTCGAAGTGTAATCGTCCGGCTTTAGTGTTTTTACTGACAAGACTTTCGAGTCCCGGTTCGTAGATAGGTATAATTCCTTTACGGAGGTTTTCTATTTTTGTTTTGTCGATGTCAATGCATGTGACGTCAATTCCCATATCGGCAAAACAAGTGCCGGTAACCAATCCTACGTAGCCTGTACCAACAATTGCGATTTTCATCGATAAAAATAGTTGTTAATCTTCGTTGACGTAATATTCGTGTTTACGGCTGTAACGATAGCCATAAACAGATTTTTTGATGTCGATGCCATTGAGGATAAGAGACATACGAGGAAGTTTGTTTTCAGTGTAAACGTTTTCAAGATCTTCCAACTCAGATTTGTCGAATAGTCCGGCTCTCATGACGAAAATTGTTAGGTCGGCCATTCTTGAAGAAATAGATGCATCCGCTACAATTCCGAGAGGAGGACAATCAAGTAGAATGTAATCATAGCTATTCTTAAGTTCTTGAATAAGAGCTTCGTATCTGTCGCCAATCAAAAGTTCAGCCGGATTTGGAGGAATTGCTCCGATAGGCAAGATGTCGATAGGATTGTCGTTATAGCGTTTGATGATTAACGAATTTAAATCTGTTTGTGAACTTGTGAGATAATTTGTGATACCTTGTGTAGGGCTTCCGATGAATTTGCTTAATGATGCTCGACGTAAATCCAGGTCAACAATAACTACCTTTTTCCCTTTGAGTGCCAAAGATGTGCCAAGATTAAGAGCAATAAAAGTCTTACCGGAACCGGGATTGAATGATGTAATCATAATGGTTTGGGATGAGTCCTTTGTAGTCATCATAAAATCGAGGTTTGTACGAATCATTCGGAATGCTTCGTTTGTTTGACTTCTGCTACGCTCTTTGATAATGATTTCCAATTCTTCATCATCTTGATTTTTCGAACGACGATTGAATATCTTCAGAAGCAGCCCCCTGCGACCTTTCCCTTTGACAGTCGGTATTTCGCCTATGAATGGAATGGAAAGTGTTGATATGTCGTTGCGAGTCTGCACTTTAGTGTCGGAAATGGTGAACAAGAAAATTAGGCCGGCCGGGATAAATAATCCGATGAATAATCCCATCAACATATATCTTGATCTTACAGGAGCTACCGGTCCGAGGCTTGTAGCAGCTTTGATAAGACGAGTATTATTTACGGTAATCATTCCGGAAAGTTCGTTTTCTTCTCGTTTTTGAAGCAAGTAAAGATAAAGGTTCTCTTTTACCTTTTGTTGACGTTCAATTGAAAGAATTTGCTTTTCTTGTCCCGGAACAGAACTGATTTTACCGGTATACATTTTTTCGCGTCCGGTAGCTTGTTTTATTTTAATTTGATTTGCAGCGATAAGGTTGTTGATAGATTGTTCAATCATTTGTCGCATCGATGCAAGATTGTTGTTTAGCTCTGCAATTACCGGGTTGGCAGCCGTACTGTTTTGGAGTAAATTGTCGCGTTTGAGCAACGTTTTATTGTATTCCTCAATCTGTGTTTCTACGGAATTACTTGTCAGACCGATGTTTACGGGTATTAATTCATCTACTTTTGAAGGGTCGTTTAAGTAATCGCGAAGGAAAGATGCGATACTAAGTTGGTTAGATGCTTCGAATGCACGTTCATCATAGCTGACAGATTGACTATAGTAGTTTTGTGCTGCAGAAGCTAAGTCCGGCATGGAACTTGAACTTTTTACGTCAGAAATACTTTCATCAATACCGCTCAGCTCTTGTTCGATGATGGCAAGACGTTCTTTTATGAAATTGGAAGTGTTTATGGCAGATTTGTTTTTCTCAGCAATCCATACTTCGTTGTAGACATCCATTACGGTGTTAAGAATGTCGTTGGCACGTTTTTGTGAAATGTCACTTGTTTTCAGTTTAATGATTGATGTAAATTCCGGACCTGCCAATGTTTCCATTTTTGCAGCATATTTTATTGCTGTGTTATTTACACTTTCCTTTTTAACTGTTATAGGCTCTGTGAAATTTTTGTAATATTCAGTAGCATTAATTGCAATTTTACCAATAGGTGATTCTATTATTGTGCCTAACGTAGCTTCTATCGGACTGCTTGTCAATTGTTTGCCATTTTTCTTAAAATTATAAATTTTTACCTTGGAATCATTGACTTTGGTTACTGTAACCGAAGCAGTTGTATCGCTTGCCAATTCCATAAAAGTCATAGAAATAGGCGATATGCCATATAAGTCGTTATCGTAGCCGAATCCCGGAGTGTGATATGATACATCGAGATTAAGACGTTGTACCACACCTTCCATTACAAAAGGTGATTTCATTACCTCCATTTCATTAAACATATTAACATCGCCTGCAACTCCTTTAATGTCGCTGAAAGCTGCAAGTCCCGTACTTGTATATCCTCCGGTGCTATAACTATTAAGAATAATTAATTCAGCAGTACTTCCATATATTCGCGGTTGACGATACACATAGTAAAGTGAAATCCCTACACATATAATAATTGAAAGTAATATCCAATATTTTTTTCTCCATAGTTGAAGCAAATATTCTTTAATTTGAAAACTATTATTCGCTTCTTTAATGTTGTCCATATTTGTATTATCAGAAGTCATAGTGGCATTAGTTAGTGAGTGTTACAATAAGAGTGGTAACTGAAATTGCAATTGAAATGAGTCCTGTCCATGTGCTAATTTGTTTCCATGCATTAGTGTTAATGTCACGTTCGCCGGCTTTCTTTTCATTAGGCACGACATAGACTACATCGTTTTGTTGCATATAATAGGCAGGTGAATCAAACATTGATTTGCTACGCAAGTCAAGCTTATAGAATGTGCGTTTTCCGTTTTTCTCACGTATCACTGTTACATTGCTTCTGTCGCCTGTAATGTTAAGATCGCCTGCTTCTGCAAGTGCTTGTAGAATAGTGAATTTATCATCTTTAATATTGATAATTCCCGGTGATTTGACATCTCCAATCACTGATATTTTGAAATTAAGAAATGAAACAGAGACAGAAAATTCCTTGAGTAGTCCCTCTTTAAGTATACGTTGACGAATCATTGTCTCCAATTCGGTTCGTGTCATCCCTGCCACATGTAGCAACCCGAGAGTTGGGAATGTAATATCTCCTTGATTGTCCACGCGATAACCATAATCTACCTTTCGTGCTATTTCATTATTGTTAGATGTATTGTTGCCTGTACTTCCCGGCTGCATATTGAAAATAGCCGACAATTCCGGGTCTTTTGTGGTAACAATAATGCTTAATAAATCGTTCGGCTCAATAGTGATACCGGTGTTTGGTGCGGCATATTCTGCCTGATTCTCAATCGAGTCTTGAAAGTATTGCACTTCCTTCGAAGAATTGCATCCTGTTAAAATTAAAACAATAGTAGCAAAAATTAATTTTTTCATATTGTGTCAGTCTTTTATTTTAAATGTAACAAAGGTCATTGAAAGGGAGATGTCCCTGACAATGAGCAAATTATTGTATAGTTTTATTTCGATGAATTTGTCTGTTTCCAACACTATCACAGTCGTTAGTGACTAATTCGTATGCAAAATTAGCAAAAATATTAGAGAAATTGATTATCTTCGCATAAAATTTTAAATCTATAAACGAAAACAACCATGACAAAAATTGCATTTGCATCAGATCACGCAGGCTATGACCTAAAATGTGAAATTATGAAGTATCTTTCTGAAAAAGGTTATGAACCGGTAGATTTCGGCACTCATAGCGAAGACTCTTGTGATTATCCCGACTTTGCTCACCCTGCAGCAAAATCTGTAGAAAATGGGGAATGTGCATTCGGTATCGCTATGTGTGGCACAGGCAACGGTATACAAATGACTTTAAACAAACATCAACAAATTCGTGCCGCTTTATGTTGGCAACCCGAACTTGCTTCATTGGCTAAAGAACATAACAATGCAAATTTTCTTGTTCTTCCGGCACGTTTTATCAGTGTAGAAGATGCATTAAAGGTAGTGGATGCTTATCTCAATGCTAATTTTGAAGGTGGACGCCACCAACGCCGAATCGATAAAATCGCTTGCCTCTGATGTCGGAAATTTTGACAATAAGCGTAAAAGACGCCGTGTTTCACTCGTTTCATGGCGTCTTTGAACAGGAACAGATAGTCGGTAACGATTTTCAAGTGTCGGCAGATGTGATAATCCCGATGCCTGAAGGAATCATCAACGATGATCTCTGCGACACAATATCGTATGTGGATATTTATCACATAATTGAACAAGAAATGGCAAAGCCTTCAAAACTTCTCGAAAATGTTGCACATCGCATAATTTGCTCATTAAAAGATATTTGCGATGAAATTCTACAAATCGATGTGGAGATAATAAAAATAGCACCTCCAATTGCAAAAATTGATGGGTCGGCAAAGATAAAACTGAAATATCAAAAAAGTTGAAGAAATATTTTGCGGATTCAAAAAAAAGTCGTAACTTTGCACTCGCAAAACGGAAAAAGCCGTTAAATAAGAGGTTCGTTAGCTCAACTGAATAGAGCATCTGACTACGGATCAGAAGGTTGCAGGT
>CAZGEX010000007.1:0-80639 GCA_964524385.1 uncultured Sangeribacter sp. | reverse complement strand
GAACAACGAATTTGGTTTCGACTATCTTCGTGATAATATGGCTACTCAGACAAATGAGCTCGTTCAACGTAATGACCACTATTATGCCATTGTCGATGAGGTCGACTCTGTGCTTATTGATGATGCACGTACACCTCTTATCATTTCAGGTCCGGTGCCTAAAGGTGACGACCAAATGTTTAAGGAGTTCAACCCAAATGTCGTAAAAGTAGTTAACGCTCAGCGTAAACTCGCTAATAATCTCCTCCTGGAAGCAAAAGGAAAAATTACAGCCGCTTGGAGTGATGATCCTAAAGAGGTGGAAAAATATGATAAACCGGACCCGACTAACCCTAATAAAAAGCCTCTAACTGCTCAACAATTGCTAGAAGATGGTGGATTAGCTCTGTTTAGAGCTTACAAAGCGTTGCCTAAGTACGGTCCGCTTATTAAATATCTCAGTCAAGAAGGTGTTAAACAGTTGCTACTTAAGGTTGAAGGCAAATATATGCAAGACAACAACCGCGAAATGCCGAAAGCTGTCGAACCTCTATATTTTGTAATCGATGAAAAAAATCATAGCATTGAATTGACAGACAAAGGTATAGATGTCTTGACCGGAACCACTGAAGATGCTGAATTCTTCGTCCTCCCGGATATTGCAGCACAACTTTCTGCTGTTGAAAATGAGGACTTGACTGCTGAAGAGCGTCAACAAAAGAAAGATGATTTGTTGCAAAACTACTCTATCAAGGCAGAGCGTGTTCACACTGTCAACCAATTGTTGAAAGCTCACACTTTATTCGATTTAAATGTAGAGTACGTCATCGATGATAATAAAATTAAAATCGTCGATGAACAGACAGGACGTATTATGGAAGGTCGTCGTTATAGCGATGGGCTTCACCAAGCTATCGAAGCTAAAGAAAATGTGAAAGTGGAAGCTGCTACTCAAACATTTGCTACTATCACACTTCAGAATTATTTCCGTATGTACAGAAAACTCGCCGGTATGACAGGTACTGCTATGACTGAAGCCGGAGAGTTCTATGATATTTATAAACTCGAAGTAATTGAAATTCCGACAAACCGTCCGGTGCAACGCGATGATATGAACGACCGCGTTTATAAAACTAAAAAAGAAAAATACGCTGCCGTTATTGAAGAAATCGAAGCTATGATTAAAATCGGTCGTCCGGTTCTTGTCGGTACTACTTCTGTGGAAATTTCGGAATTATTGTCGAAAATGCTTGACTTCCGTAAGATTCCTCACCAAGTGCTTAATGCGAAACTCCATCAAAAAGAAGCTGACATTGTGGCACAAGCAGGGAAGAAAGGTACAGTTACGATTGCTACCAATATGGCAGGTCGTGGTACCGACATCAAACTATCCGCTGAGGTGAAAGAAGCCGGTGGTCTTGCAATTATCGGTACCGAGCGTCACGAATCTCGTCGCGTCGACCGTCAGCTTCGTGGTCGTGCAGGTCGTCAAGGTGATGTCGGTTCGTCTGTATTCTTCGTCTCTTTTGAAGATACTGTTATGCGTCTGTTTGCAAACGATAGAGTCGTTAAAACTCTTGACCGTCTCGGTTTCAAAGAGGGAGATATGATTGAATCAAAAATGGTGACTCGTTCTATCGAAAATGCACAGAAACGTGTCGAAGAAAACAACTTCGGTATTCGTAAACGCCTTGTGGAATATGATGATGTGATGAACGCTCAACGTAAAGGTGTCTATGGTCGTCGCCAAAATGCTTTGAAAGGTGAGCGTATCGGCACTGATATCGTAAATATGATTTACGAAGTGGCTCAAAACATCGCTTACAATAGCAGTGATTATAGCGAATTGAATGCGGCGGTACTTAAAGCATTTGCTGTTGAAGTGCCGGTATCTCAAGAAGAATTTGCAAAATTAGATAAAGGGGAATTGACTGAAACTCTTACTGATACAGCTCTCCAAGCTCTTGCTCGCAGTAAAGAAAAGATGATGCAAATCGCTATGCCGTGGATTCGCAAGTTTATAGAAGTTGATGGTGCTAAAGGCATGGTCGGCGTACCGGTTACCGACGGTAGAAGAGGATTCTATATCCGTACGGATGTTGAAGAAGCCTACGCCACAGGTTGTAAAACGCTTACTAAGGAATGGGAGAAAACTGTGTTGCTTTCTTCTATCGATAAAGCATGGCAAGAACAACTTCGTGAAATGGATGAACTGCGTAAATCTGTGCAAAATGCAAGCTATGAGCAAAAAGATCCGCTCGTGATTTATAAACTCGAAGCTTACGAGCTTTGGAAGAAGATGCTTGAAGATATGAATGCAAAAGCAGTGGCTACTTTGCTCAGAGGTAAATTAAATATTCCGGATTTTGAAGAAGCTAAAGCCGCAGCGGAAGCAAAAGAAGCTGAACAACGCAGAAAGCAGCAACAGCAGCAAATCCGCAGAGAATATGCTCCTTCAAATGCAACTAACTATGCAAACTATTCCACTACTCGAGAATCTTACGAAGGACAAAATGCTCAGCGTGCCGCTGCCAACAATCAGCCGGGAGCAAATCAAAAAGTTCAACCGATTAAGGCAGGTCCGAAAATCGGAAGAAACGATCCTTGTCCTTGTGGTTCGGGTAAGAAATATAAGAATTGTCACGGTCGAGGTGAATAAATACTATATAATAAACTATATCACAGGAGATTGCATTGCAGTCTCCTGTGCTTTTAAAATTTGTATTTATGTCTGAAATTAAAAATTGGGTATTATTTAATGGAGGTAATCTCTTGGTGAAAATTAAGGACGGAAAATATTCTCTACCGCAATGGGATAGACCTCCATTAGATGTGGATGATGAAATATTTAATGTCGGAGATAGCGAGTGCTGTTGTTGTGCTGCCGAACTGCGTTCTGTCGATGAAGATTTTATTCGTGACAACAATATGTGTCTGATTGAACTTCGTTCTTCTTATCCAAATATTTCTCCAAAAGAATACCGAATGTCCGGCAAAGGACGAGAATTAATCTTTTGGCATAAACAGAATAAATTTTGCGGAAGATGTGGCACACCAATGCATCGTCATACAGAAATCAGCAAAATTTGCGATAATTGTCATAATGAAATATTTCCACAACTATCACCTGCTATCCTTGTGTTGGTGAGAAAAAACGAAAAAGCATTGCTCGTACATGCAAAAACATTTTCACGACCATTTTTCGGACTCGTAGCAGGATTTGTAGAAACGGGAGAATCGCTCGAAGAGTGTGTGGTCAGAGAAGTAAGAGAGGAGACCTCCCTCGAAATAGAAAATGTGAAGTATGTGGGAAGTCAGCCCTGGCCATTCCCTGCGAATTTAATGATTGGCTTTACTGCCGACTATAAAAATGGTGAAATTAATTTCGTAGATGAAGAACTTGATGCAGGTGAATTTTTCGATGTCGAACATCTCCCTGAAATTCCGTCATATCCAAGTTTAGCCCGAAAAATGATTGATGATTGGATGAACGAAATATCTCAAAATCATTCGAAAAAATAAAAAATGCAAAAAAGAGTAGCAAAACAGTTGTAGGAATAAAAAACTTTCACTAACTTTGCACTCGCAAAAGCCCAGATGGCGGAATCGGTAGACGCGCTGGTCTCAAACACCAGTGGGGCAACCCATCCCGGTTCGATCCCGGGTCTGGGTACCGCAAGAGGAAAAAGTTGAAATGCTTTTTCCTCTTTTTGTATTTGGCGAGGAGCAATATTCTCAAAAAGAATCCGAAGCCTTAAAAATGATTTTGCAAAGTGCAATCGATTGATTATCTTTGTAGTTTGAAATTATAAAAAGCATCGAAGATAATGAAAATATTTACTTCACAAGCAATAAAACAGATAGATAAAGCCACTTGCAATGCCCGAAATATTGATTCTTTAGAATTAATGGAGCAAGCAGCATCGGCAATCAGCGTCGAAATAATGTCTAAATTTCGACCCGGAAAACGGATTGTCGTGATTGCCGGACCGGGGAATAATGGTGGAGATGCTCTTGCTACTGCAAGAATGTTGATAGAACAAGGTTTTAGAAATATCGAGATATTTTTGTTTAATGTAAAAGGAAAATTATCGCACGATTGTGATGAGGAACGTAAACGCTTGATTACACTTGATAATGTGGATTTCACCGAGGTGACACGTGAATTTTCTCCACCTGATTTAAGCAAAAATGATGTGGTGCTTGATGGTTTGTTCGGCTCCGGGCTCAGAGAACCTTTGCAAGGCGGATTCAAGTCGCTTGTGGAATATGTAAATGAAAGTGGTGCTTATGTCGTGTCGATAGATGTCCCTTCGGGAATGTTTGGAGAATGGAATAGTGAGTGTAGTCAAAGATATATGATTCATGCTGATTTGACCTTGGCTATTGAATTTCCTCGTCTCTCATTCTTTTTCAAAGAGTATGAACATGTGCTTGGAGAAATTAAATATATCGATTTAGAACTTGATGCAGAGGCTAAAAAGACTACTCCAACCGATTTCTATTTGATAGAAGAGAAGGAGATTAAGAATGTGCTGCGACCGAGAGCAAAATTTTCCGGTAAGCGTGATTACGGTTCTGTCTTGATGTTTGCCGGAAGTATGGGAATGATGGGGGCGGCTGTAATGGCTTCAAAAGCCGCAATGCGTGCCGGTGCCGGATTGGTCACTGTGCATAGTGCCAGAACAGGCATGAATACGCTTCAAACTGCTATGCCTGAAGTGATGTTTGAACCTGACAGGAGTGAACGTAATATTGTCGATATGCGTATTCATCATGACCATAGAGCTGTAGCCGTAGGTCCGGGTATCGGCGTGTATGATGACACTATAAATGCATTGGAAGGACTATTAAAAAATTCGAAGAATCCTCTTGTGCTTGATGCCGATGCACTAAATTGCATCGCTCGACGTCCGGCTTTGCTGACGATGATTCCTACGATGAGCGTCATCACTCCGCATGCCGGCGAATTTGACAGATTGTTTGGAGAACATTTAAATTCTGAAGAGCGTCTGCAGAAAGCTATTGAAATGGCTCAATATTACAAGATTATAATTGTATTAAAAGGTCGTTACACTGCAATAATACGTCCGGACGGAGATGTCTATTTCAATCCGACAGGCAATCCGGGTATGGCAACTGCCGGTTCAGGGGATGTCTTGACAGGAGTGATTGCAGCGTTTATTTCGCAAGGATATAAGCCTGAGATGGCTGCCGCTATCGGTGTGTTTGTGCATGGAAAAGCCGGAGACATCGCCGCCGAAAAAGTAGGTGAGTTCGGGCTGATTGCAACAGATATTATTGATAATATTGGAATTGCCATTCGTCAAATTTTTGAGAATAAAAACAATTAAGGTAGGTTTTATAAAATAATTTTGGTAAGATTTTGAGTTTTAAAAAAACTATCGATAAAAATCAAAAGCGACCATAAACTTGATATAAAACTAAATTGAAAATTAAACATTGCAGCGTTCTATTTATGGAAACTGCCTTAAATAAATTATTGATATGAAAATTAGGTTTGCATTTTTGTTGGCTGTGATTGCATCAATCTTCTGTTCTGTCTCAGCTCAACAGACTAAACGTTTGACTGCAGATAAACATAACGAATATGGGTTAGTCTATTCTCTGCCTTCCACCGCTTTGGAAATTGAAGTGGAAGTGACTCATCGTGTGGAAAAATCCGGTCCGTTTTATAGCTATGCAAAAAAATATATAGGTACTTCTGATGTTATAATTGCAGACAAAGAAAGTTGGACTTTGACCGGACTTAATGTGCGTCGCTTCGGTATCAATAGCGGGCAAGACTATCTGATGCAGTTGAAATCCGGGGCGTTAACATCGATTTATGTAGATGAATCGGGCATGATTCGTTCCATCAACGTTGAGCCGGAAGAATTGCCCGATAACGTCGGTTTTACCCCTAAAAAAATGCAACCGTCATCACTCGATGATAATGAATATTTAAAATATGTTACTGAAGATTTTTTGGTAAGCCAATCATCGGCGAAAAAAGCTCAAATTTTGGCACAATCACTAATGGAAATTCGTGATGCAAAATTGAGCTTATCGCGTGGTACGGCTGAATCTATGCCGACTGATGGCCATCAGTTGGAGTTGATGCTCGCCTCGTTGGCTCAGCAAGAACAATCAATTACCGACGCTTTTGTAGGAACAGTACAAACTGAAACAGTTGTGAAGAAATTTGTCTATGTACCTTCAGATACGTCAGATTCGAAAGTCGTACTATTCCGTCTAAGTGATTTCGCCGGTTTTGTCGATGCAGATGACTATTCGGGCGATCCTGTCTATATTGATGTCGATATTGTCAGACGTGCAGAATTGCCTGTAAATGAAAAAGGAGAAGAGAAAAAATTGCCTAAAGATGCTGTGATCTATACACTGCCGGGAGAGGCATCGGTCAATATCTCTTTTCTCGGTCAGACTTTATATGATGAAGTGCATCCTTTCTCACAATTTGGCGTTAATTTCGGACTAAATCCGTCGTTGTTCAATTCTAAAAAGGAACCTTCCTATGTAATATTTGACCCTACTACAGGTGCTATCGAAGATATAGGAGTCGTTAATGTATCTGAAGAGTAATCCAAACCTGTTAGATAGTGTTTTCAAACTCATTAAATTCCCAAGCGTCCACTCTTCGCCAATTCACATCTGATTTGGCGAGGTTGATTCATAGCAGTCAAATCACGCAAAATCGGTGGGTTATTGCCGAACTTAGTGACGTCGCTGTCAGAGGTGGACATTGCTATTTGGAGTTGATTGAAAAGGATGATGCCGGGACGACTATCGCAAAATTAAGAGCCACTATTTGGGCATCGAGGTTTGCAAATTATGTGAAACCAAAATTTGAATCAGCCACACGTAAGCCCCTTTCCAAAGGTATAAAGGTAATGGTCTGTGGCTCGGCGAATTTCCATGAACAATTCGGCCTGTCGTTTAATATCACAGACATTGATCCGTCCTACACAATGGGAGATATGGAACGAATTCGGCGAGAAATCATCATGCAACTCACTCGTGAAGGTGTGATTAACAATAATAAAGCACTTCCTGCTCCGATTGCTCCACAAAGGATTGCTGTTATATCAGCTCCACAAGCGGCAGGCTATGGTGATTTCATGAATCAGTTGGTGTCGAATCAAGCTGGCTTTATATTTTATACACATCTATTTGAGGCGGTTGTACAAGGTGAGCGTACCGCTGCTTCTGTCCTCAATGCCTTAGATGAGATAGAAATGTCGATCGATTTATGGGACTATGTGGTGATTATAAGAGGGGGTGGTGCTTCAAGCGACCTTGAGGGTTTTGACAATCTTGAATTGGCACGAAGAGTAGCCACATTTCAGTTGCCTGTAGTAGTCGGTATCGGCCACGAACGCGATAGAACTGTTCTTGATGAAATTGCTCATACCCGAGTTAAGACTCCCACAGCGGCTGCAGAATTTTTGATTTCTTGCTTACAAGATGTTTTCGAACGGACTTGCTCGTTAGTCGAAAATATCACACGCGTAGCAACTGATAAAATCAGTGGTAGTCGTCAGCAACTTTCATATTTGGAGGGAATGATTCCTTTGGCTGTTGCAAAACAACTGTCAGTAAATAGAAATCGCCTTGATAATCTTGCTTCGTCCTTACCTCTGATTATAAAAAACCGTTTAGTCAGTGTTGATAAGACTTTAGATGCGTTGTCTTCGAAAATTCAAATGTCGGCTAAACAGATATTGATTAAAGAGAATGGGTGTCTGGATTTAAAGCGACAATCGATTGCACAGTCGGTAAATATGGTTATCCAAAGAGAATCTCAGAAGTTGCGACAGGCGGAAAATATGGTGGAAATCCTTTCGCCGCATAACACGCTTAAACGTGGATACTCCATTACAAGAATTAATGGCAAAGCTGTCAAATCCGAATCTGAAATTAAGCCCGGAGATGTCATTACTACGACCTTGTCTGATGGCAAAATAACATCAATTGTAAAATAAATGAATTTAAGATATGGGAACAAACGAATTATCCTACAATCAGGCAATTGCCGAATTAGAACAAATTTTGGCTAAAATGCAGTCAGATAATTGCGATATAGATAATTTGGCTGCCTACACAGCTCGGTCGCTAGAATTGCTTAAGGTGTGTAAAGCCAAATTGCTAAAAACAGACGATGAGTTAAAAAAAATACTCGCGGAATTAGGCTGAATTTTTCAAATTAAATCTTGCTTGACTAAGAATATGAGGGTGTCTCCAAAAAGAGGCATCCTCTTTGTTTTATGGCTTTAAGCAGTGTACAAAATGAGGGTGCATCAGAATTTCGATACACCCTCATTTTGTCGGTCGATGCTATGTTAAGATTAGCGTACTGCTACTTTGTAGATGTTGCCGTCAACTCTGACGATATAGATGCCTGCAGGCACATTTGTCGTATTGTAACGAACGCCTGCTGCATTGTAGATTTCAACATTGTCGTAAGCACCTGTAATTTCGATTTCTCCTTCAAGTCCATGAACTGCCACAGCATTTTGGTCGTAGTCGTTGACTATGCCTTCAATGCCACTGATGCTGTTGCTGACGATTAATGCATAGCTATTGGCAGGTACTGTTACTGTGCCTGCTGCTGCATCAAACGATACTTCTGTGTTATAGCCTTTTGATGCAAGCTTATAGTTGGCATTATCGTTAGTTTTGAATGTAGCGTAGAATTTCTTGGAACCTGAAGTATTTGGATTCACTACGAAGATAAGTTCTTTTGTGTCATTGCTAAGGTAGATGTAACGTCCGTTTGCCCAGTTAGATGCTCCGCATGACATTGTCGGTGTAACACTTTCTTTAAACAAATCAGGATTTTCATTTCTGATGTAAATGAAGTCGCGATAGCTGTCGTAAAGCCCTTTGCGGTCAGTATCATCTAAGTCTGACCATTTCACTAATTTAGGGTCAGTATTGTTGCTTCCATCGGTTTTTTTTGTAGTTTGGTCGTTACCAAGTTCGCCAAATTGCCAAATCATGTGAGCTCCCGGTGAAAGAATCATTTGTCCGGCTATGCTTGCAAGACGAAGCATTGAAGCTGCGTGGTTGCCTTTGACACCCGCTGCTCCGTATTGTTTTTGTTTGTATGCCATACGTTCTTCGTCGTGGCTTTCGCAGTAAGATACTGTGCTGCCCCATGTGCGAGAATCTTTTGGTGCATAGAAACGATTTGCATCTGATTCTGAAGAATAGCCCATAACGAATTGGCATGCCGCGTGGTTAACGTTAGCCCAATTCATCTCGCCATCTTTTGCCATTTCATTTTCTTCTTGATATCCGGCAAGATGCTCGTTGATGAAATATGCATCCGGTTTAACTTCTTTTATGGCGTCGTGGAAGCTCTTCATACGGTTGATACGTGATTGATTGAATGCTTCTGTGCCTGAACCGTAGCTGTTGTTGTCGCCAAGCCCTTTTACAAGGTCAAAACGATAGCCGTCGATTTTATACTCTTCAATCCAATATTTCAATACATCCTTAAAGTGTTGTTGTACAAGTGCATTATCTTGTTTCCAGTCGTTAAGTACGCTGTAGTCGTGTGGTGCAGTTTGATTGTAGAATGGGTTGGATGCAATTGGATACATCTGATACCATGGATGCAGACCGTCTGATTGGTTGAATACGATGTCAAGGATCACTGCAATACCTTCTTTGTGGCAAGCATCGATGAATTCTTTGTAATCGTCAGGTGTTCCGTATGCTTTGTCAGGAGCAAAATAGAAGTTAGTGTTATAGCCCCATGAGTTGTTGCCGTTAAATTCCATAATTGGCATCAATTCGATTGCGTTCACGCCGAGTTCTTTGAGATATGGAAGTTTGTCAAGTGCCATTTGGATAGTACCATTACCTTCTGACTTGCCTTCGGTGCCTGTAAAGTCGCGGAATAAAAGCTCATAGATGATAAGGTCGTTTTTGTCTACACCTTTGAAATCTTTTACTTCCCAATTATAATCGTTGATGTCATCGTCATAGACAGCGAGCATCACGTTGCCAAGTTGAATCGGATATGGGATAAGGTCAGGATATACTTCTGATTTTATGTATTTGTCATTCCATGGGTCGAGGATAAGTTTCGCATATGGGTCGCCTACTTTGTATGTGTTGTCCACATAGTAATAGTATGGGTATTGCTTGCCTGCTTCAAGACCTTTTACTGTAATCCAGAAATAGCGATTGCCATTGTAGTCTTGATATTTCATTACGTTTTCGTTGAGTTGTGCATAGTCATCCCATGATGGAACAAGCATAACGGATGTTTTTCCGGGGGCGGCGAGACAGAATGTGACTGAGCCATCTGAATTTTTAACGGCACCCATTTTAGGAACTCCACCGGGATAGTTCTCTTGTGTAGAAGCTACAGGATAGCAATAAACTGCTTCATCAACGTATTCTTCTCCACCGACAACTGCTTTTGCGGTTATTGTATAGTTGGCACGTTCGCTGAATGTATAACTTTTTGATACAAATGTAGTGTTGCTTTGAGAAGCTATTTCTGTACCGTTGACAAGAATTGAAAGATTGGCTTTTGTGGTGCAAGATGCTGTGAATGTAACAGTCTTTTTAGAATCTGTGATGATTGTGCCTTCGTTGTCAGATGATAAAGTCACGTGAACACCTTCTTTGAATACTTCTACAAAGATGTCGCCACCTTCAGCTGTCTTACCTTCTTTTTTGCCGTCTGCACTACGGAATACGAATGCAAGTTGATTGACTGTCTCTCCTTCGGGTACTCCATAATATTCGCGAATATTACCAATGTTAAGTTTCCAAAGGTTGGCACTGACATATTCCATTTTGCATTTGTCGATGTTTACAGTCCAATCGGCAGGAACGTATTTCCAGTCGCCGCTTGATGTGCTTTTGTCGGTGATTACACCTGTGTGTGCATAAATTGCCGCACTTGATGCTTGGTTGTTTAGTCCTTTGCTCCCTTGGTCGGCATGAAAATAGATCACTACGTTTTCGCTGTTCTCTTGTAGAGGTGTCGGAGTTGTTGTTACAACTTGTGCTTTTACTCCGAATACAGCTGCTACTATTATTAGTAGCGTCGAAATGTAAGATTTCATTTAAGCTAAATTTTAAAGTTGTTGTTATTGTTGTTTTTTATTCTTTGCATAATGCTGATATGGTAGTTGAACTGCGATGCAAAATTACTCAAAATATTCGGAATAGGCAAAATCTGTAATATATATAATTTGGTAATAGATAAAGGGCGATGTTTGGCTGATTTTTTTAGTATAAATCAAGATAATTTGAATTATGTCTGTTGGTTTGTCTGTGATTGTCGGTGATAAAATTGTTAAAAATACAGCAAGGATTAACAGTAGAGGTTTAAAAATGTTAAATGTGATGTTTTTTTTGTTTTTTTTAGGGGTAAATGCTTGCACGTAAAAAAAAAGCATTAACTTTGCATCGTTTTTGATAGCAAAAAATATTGTTTTATTATTTTAAAATTTTAAGGAAATGAAAAAAGTAATTTTATCTCTCGCTGTATTATTCAGCGTAGCTATGGTATCTTGCAACAACGCAGCTAAAGAAGAAGCTCCAGCTGAAGAAGCTGCTGCTACTGAAGCAACAACTGAAGTTCCAGCTGAAGAAGTTAAAGCTGAAGAAGTTGCTCCTGCTGTTGAAGGTGAAGAAGTTAAAGCTGAAGAAGCTACAACTGAAGCTCCAGCTGAAGAAGCTCCTAAAGCTGAAGAAGTTGCTAAATAATTATAGCGAAAAAGGAAAATTTAACCGACTCTGTCACAGTGATAGGGTCGGTTTATTTTTTAATTTTGATTACTATGAATTTTGTTGAAAATATTCCCGATTGGGCTATGCAAATGAATTGTGCTATCACTGTTTGCGATGCTGATGGTGTAATTCTGTATATGAACGAAAAAGCTCGTGAAACTTTTGCCGCTCATGGCGATCTTATCGGAAAAAATTTGATGAATTGCCACAAACAGTCTTCCAAAGATAAAATCCATGAAATGTTGACCTCCGGTAATAGCAATGCCTATACCATTTCTAAAGGCGGGTTGAGAAAAATGATATATCAATCTCCTTGGCGAAAAGATGGAAAAATTGCAGGTATGGTGGAAATTTCTATGATTATTCCGGAAGAAATGCCTCATTACGTTCGTTAATCCGAACAATATTAACGAATATTAAGATAAATTGCTCACGAATATTGGTGTATCGTCAATATTTTTAACTACTTTTGTCTCCAAATATTAAGCATTATGGATAAGAAGCAGAAAATGATTTTGTTTGCGGCAATCGGTGTCGGTGTGGCTCTGATTGCAATGGTGATATTTTTAATAGTGGGGAATTCGAAAAGTAATTCGGAAATGGAGCGTATGCAGGCTCAATTAGACAGCGTGCAGTTTGCCAACGACCAACTTCAAATTGCCAATCTCACCCATTCCTTGGATAGCTTGCCCTCACAATTGGATTTTGCCGAAGGTAAAAATATCTCCTTAGGCAACGATTCTATCGTGGCTAAATATAATGAAGCTCGCAACAAAATCGAAGGTTTGCTCAAAGAGTTGAATGCTGAGAAAAAATCAAACTCTCGCAACCGCGAGAAAATAAAGCAGTTGGAAGGGCAAATATCTTCGCTCAAAAACTATTGCAAAGATTTGCTGTCAAGAATTGCCGCTCTCAACGAAGAAAATGAAGGACTTCGTCAAGAAAATGCGCAAGTAAAACAGCAAAACGAACAGCTTGCTTCGCAAGTGTCATCAGCAACTGCACAGAATGAAGAATTATCTCAGAAGGTGCAGCTCGCAGAAAAATTAAACGTAACAGGGGTGTCGCTGAATGCTTATAACAAAAAAGGAAAAAACGAAAAGAAAATCCATAAAGCCAAAAGTCTCGGCGTCAGCTTTACAATTTCTCCTAACAATACGGCTCAACCCGGTCTGAAGAATGTCTACGTCAGAATCACTTCGCCGGAAGGCAATCTTCTCAAAGGGAATGGAAGTTTCGAGTTTGATGGTGCAATGATAGAATACACTGCCAAACGACAAGTGGAATATGCCAACGAAGAACTCTCTACTACCATCTATTGGGATGTAAACACTTCATTGACAAAAGGTGAGTACACTGTCGAAATATTCTGCGATGACAATCGCCTTGCTACTCGTAAATTTGTAAAGGACAAATAATCATCCGGGACAGGTCCTATTTATAG
Source organism: uncultured Sangeribacter sp. (assembly GCA_964524385.1). Lineage (GTDB taxonomy): Bacteria > Bacteroidota > Bacteroidia > Bacteroidales > Muribaculaceae > Lepagella. The sequence goes on along the minus strand of CAZGEX010000007.1, from coordinate 67,438 downwards.
AACTTTTCCCAAGCATATACTTGCATATCTCTAACCTTGCGACATCATCTCGCAAGGTTTTTTTGTGTCGAATAGCGACAAGAAGCAGGAAAATATGTTGTATAACATATTTAACAATAATTAACATTTCGGGGGGGGTAAACCCGTAATTTCTGTCTACCTTTGCCCTAAGAATCATCAAAATGATAATGCTTAACAAGAATAATAAAATATCGTGTGAAAGGTATAGTGGCAGAATTTTTGGCTTGATATTCTGTCTTGGTCTTCAGTCCGGGCGGGAAATGAGAGGTTTGACAAAAGATAAGAGTTTTGATATTCTTACAATGTTGGAAATTAGCATCGAATTGCCGGACGACTTTGAGTATGTATTCAAGCTTATAGAATTAAAGCAAAAAAATGAGAAAGCCGGTTACTCTGAAACAAATACAATATCAGAAACAGATTTTTTGATAGGAGTTATGGAAGCGAAAAAGGTATGGAAAAGCGATAGAAAATGGGAACGACTATTATCTTGTTATCCAATCTTATGATATAAATTCACGTGAATTTTTAATTAAGTTTATTATTTACAGCAGGTCGTGGAAATCGTGAGATTTTTGCGACTTGGCTTTTTTTATGTGATTGAATGTTTCCTAAGCAGGCTTTATAAATAGAACCGGCCTGAGTGCAAGTTGTTTATACCCAAAATTGTGAATTTTCTAATGATAAAATCACAATATATTGGGATTTTGTCATTAGAAATATCTGCTAAAGTAGAAAAAATAGCTAAAATCCCAATATATTGTGATTTTTGTGTTGCGGTTATGAATTATATCTATTATATTTGCAAAAAATCCCAATATGTTGTGAATATGGAAGAAATAGGCAAAGATATTAAACATCGTAGGCTCGTCCTTAAAATTACTCAGCAAGAATTGGCTGATTTGGCGGGAGTAAGCATAAATACGATAGTTGCCGTAGAAAGAGGAGTCGGTAATCCCCGAATTGCGACAGTATTGTCTGTTTGCAATGTGCTTGGTTTACAACTTATAACAAAAATAAAGGGTTAAAAATTATGCGACAATGTGAGGTTTATCTACATGGAATTATGGTCGGCATTTTGACTGAGAGTGATAGTCGGGAGTTTACTTTCTCCTACGACAAGACCTATCTTTTGAGTGATAATTGCGAAGCAGTGAGTTTGACTCTTCCTCTTCGTTTGGAACCATATCATTCGCCATATTTATTCTCAGTGTTTGCCAATATGCTTTCGGAAGGAGCGAATCGTAAAGTTCAATCGCAATTAATGCGTATAGATGCAGACGATGATTTTGGAATTTTATTGTCAACTTGTCAATTTGATACTATAGGTGCAATCACAGTAAAACCTGTAACGCAATGAAAGAGATAAAAGTTTGTCCGTCATTACTTAAAGATGGCTATACTACTTATTCGCGGATGGCACAAAAAGTACTATTTGATGGTAAAGATGTTTCTCATATCTTTTCCGAGCCGTATCCGGATGCAGAAAATGAAGATGCTTATATGGCTATTAAAAGTGTAACGCGAGTATCGCTTTCCGGGGTGCAATCAAAATTCTCTGTCGTAGTAGATAACGATAGAATGCGTTATGCTCGTAGTGGAGAACAAGGAACATTCATCCTCAAACCTCGACCTGACGGTTATCAAATTATAAATAAAGAATTTTGTGTGGCTAATGAGCATGTGACAATGCAAATTGCATCGCAAGTTTATGGTATTGAGACAGCCACAAATGCACTATGTTTTTTCGATAATGGTGTGCCGGGGTATATTACTCGTCGTTTTGATGTGCATAGCAAAGGGAAATATAAGCAAGAGGACTTTGCTGCATTAATGGGGTACACAAAAGATAATGCAGGGTCTAACTATAAATATGATAGGGCGAGTTATGAAGAGTGTGCCGAGGTGATTCATCGATATGTTAAAGCTGCAATGATTGATATTCGCAGATTCTTCCGGTTAATATTATTCAACTTTGTTACACTAAATGATGATGCTCACATTAAAAATTTTTCGTTAATTGAACGTAATGGCGAATATCGTCTATCACCGGCTTACGATCTTATTAATACTTCATTGCAATTGCGTGAACCGCATATTTTTGCTTTAGATAAAGGATTGTTTAAGGAGGGTATGTCGTTTTCTGATACACGAACAATTCGCAGGTCTGATTTTGAGGAATTTGGACGACGTATAGGGCTTCCGGAAAAAGTAATAAAGCAAGAGATTGATAAGTTTGCTACTGAACAATCTGCAGTAAAAGATTTGCTTAAACGTTCTTTCCTTACACCTGAATTACAAAAACAATATTGGTTGTCTTTTGTTTATCGTTGTAAAATGTTGAATTTCTAAGTAATAGAGTTAAAAAGCGATTATATCCCTATTAAGGGATATGATACCTCGGTGTTTTACGATTTTATTCGCGGAAGTAGATGCGTTTCACTCGTGGAGATACAGATGTCAGTATTTCGTAAGGTATGGTCTGAAGTGTATCTGCAAGTTCTTGAATACTGACGTGTTCTCCAAAAATTTCCACGTGGTCGCCAACTGAGCAAGGGATGTCGGTAACGTCTATCATGCAAGCATCCATACAGATGTTGCCTATTGTCGGTGCGTATTCTCCATTGATGTAAACGCGACTATTGCCGTTGCCAAAATGTCGATTCATACCGTCTGCATATCCTATAGGAATGGTGGCAATGCGAGATTTACGTTTTAGCACACCCTTTCTGCCGTAGCCGATAGTCTCACCTTCATTCCATTCTCTGATGCCGATTATCACTGTGCGTAGAGTGGATACAGTGGCTAATGGTCGTTCGATTTCCGACGGGAGTGTGTTGGCTCCATATAGACCTATGCCAAGTCGTGCCATATCGTAGTGATATTGAGGGAAACGAAGAATGCCGGCAGAATTAAGAATGTGTCGAAGGATAGGACGAGAATAATTTGACTGCATATATGTGGTCAATCGGTCAAATTTTCTCAATTGAGAAAGTGTGTAGTCGTCCATATCAATGCAATCTGCTGTGGCGAGATGTGAAAATACGGAAGAAGCCACGATGTTGTCTTGGTTATTAAGGAGTTGCATTAGTTCAGATAATTCGCTCTCTATGAATCCCATGCGGTGCATGCCGGTGTCTAATTTGATGTGAACCGGATATTGGCGGATATTGTATTTTGCGGCTTCTTTGATGACATCTTGTAGCATTTCCATATTATAGATTTCCGGTTCGAGGTGGTAGGCAAACATTGATTTATAGTTCACTACTTTCGGGTTCATTACCATAATAGGCATAGTGATACCGGCGTTTCGGAGGTCAATGCCTTCATCAAGTACGGCCACCGCAAGATATGTAGCACCTTGAGCTTGCAAGGATTTCGCTATTTCATAGCTGCCGGCTCCGTAGCCTGAAGCCTTTACCATAGCCACTAAGCCTGTGCCGGTAGGTAGTTGTTGACGAAAGTAATTAAAATTTTTTACCACCGAGTCAAGATTTACTTCTAATACGGTTTCGTGTTTGCGTGCTTCTAAATTTTCGGCAATTTCTCCAAACTTAAATTGAGGCGAACCTTTGATTAAAATAAGTTCGTTGTTGAAATCGGATGTAGAAAGTGTCTTGGCAAATTCTTCAGTGGTATTGAAAAATCTCGCATTGCCGTCGAAACAATCTGCGTTTGCCGATAGATTTTCTCCAATGCCAATCAGACGTGTGATGCCTGTAATTTTGATTAGTTCGGCTATACGATAGTAGATTCTATCATCGGTCGACGATTCCGGATTTAAGTCGCTTAGTATCAATGTGAGACTTTTGTCGTTGGTGGTGCGACGCTTCATGAAGTCGAGTGCCGACCATAATGAACTGAAATCACTTGTGTAAGAATCAAAAATAAGCGAGCAATTGTTGACTCCTTCTATTACGTTAAGTCGAGTGCCGATGTGATGTAATTTAGAAAAGCGTTCGGCTATCTTGTCGGGTTCAATGTTTAGGAACAGAAACAATGCAAGAGCATTGATGCCGTTTTCTACATCCTCACTTAAAGTGAATGGTAGTTGTAAAGTGCCGCTTATGTCGTTGTAAACGTATCTGATTGTTGTAGAATCGACATTATCTTGAGTGGTTTCTACATAAAGAGTAGCATCTTTTTTTATTCTCGACCATCCGAGCAAATTGCAATCGTTGGAAGCATTATTTTTAACGGCAGCTTCAATAAGAACATTGTCGGAATTGTAAATCACAGATTTGCATTTGCGGGTTATTATAGCTTTCTCGTTAGCCTTTTCTTCGATGTTGCTAAATTCGTCGGAAGTTTCAACCTCGATATTAGTGATAATTGCTATATCGGGGCGAATCATTTGTTCTAACGATGTCATCTCGTTCGGTTTGGATATACCGGCTTCTATAATGGCTAACTGCGAATCGGAGTTCAATTCCCACAAAGATAATGGTACACCTATCTGAGAATTATAGCTTCGTGGACTTCTCGCTATCTTGAAATCCTTCTCAAGAAGTTGGTAAATCCATTCTTTGACGGTAGTTTTTCCTTTGCTGCCGGTGATTGCCACCATAGGGCAATTATGCTTTCCTCGGTGGAATGACGCTAAACGTTGAAGTGCTTTTGTCGTGTCATCGACGACAATAAAACAAGCATCTTTGGTTGAAATAAGATGCTCCGGGACAGATGTAACTACAAAGCTTCTAACACCTTCATTATAAAGAGATTCTATGTATCTATGCCCATCGTTTCCCTTGCCGCATAGAGCAAAAAACAATGAAGATTCGGCATAAGTCAACGAGCGAGAATCTGTCAGTAAAATTGATATTTCTTTATCGGAATTAGTATTGCCAATGGCGTATTTAGGATTGATAATATCTACAATGTCAGAAATTTTGTAATTCATAATCCGTTACCTTGATTTTTACGATGCAAAGTTAGTGCAGACCGACGAAATTACCAAATAAATTTCACATCCCTCCCCTCGAATCATAGTTCAATTCCTGCACCAATTTTTCGGCAAAGGTAATGAACTATGACAATATAGACAACCGATGATTTCATGGCGAATATAGATTGTAGTCGCTTAATATAGATTGTGTTATACAATATAAAGTGTTTGTTGACGTTAAAATATTAATGAAAAAGCAATTAATCTACATATTATATTTTGTGTCGATAGTGGCAATAGTAGGCTTGCCTGCTTGTAAGGGAGCAAAACTGTCGACAGCCCATGAACAATTTGAGCGAGGGGAATATCACGATGCATCGAAGACCTATCGAAAGGTGTATAACAAGATGACGAAGAAAGAAGATAGACCACTTCGTGGTGAGGTGGCATATCAACTCGGAACGTGTTACACGAAGCTCAATCAGTTTGCTCGGGCTTCAGCAGCATATCAAAATGCAGTCAGATATAATTATCCTGATTCGGTGGTGTTTTATTATCTTGGTCGTTCTCTTCAAGCCGATGGAAAATATGCTCAAGCGATTACGGCATATGAGACGTATTTGACCTATAAGCCTGAAAATGAACTTGCAAAAGAGGGGATTGCCGGATGCCGGAAAGCTATTGAAAATAAAGGGAAGAAAACCACACGCTATGTGGTAAAAAATGCAAAACTATTTAATTCGCGTAGGGCGGATTTTGCCCCGATGTATTTAGATAAAAATTACGACCAACTTTATTTTGCATCGACCAACGAAAAAGTAATGGGCGAAAACAAATCGGAAATTACAGGGATGAAAAAAGCCGATATATATTTTGCGAAGAAAAATGAGTTGGGTGAGTGGCAACGTCCCGAACCGGTCGAAGGCGAATTGAATTCAGAGTTCGACGAAGGTATTATGAGCTTTTCTCCCGATGGTCAGACTATGTATTTAACTAAAGCACGTCGGGAAGTAGCATCAAATACATCTGTGGAAATATTTACATCACAACGTAGTGATGCGACATGGAGTGCTCCTGTCAAGTATGAAATAATCAATGATACAATATCAGCCGTAGGTCATCCCGCAGTTTCACCCGATGGTAAATTCCTTTATTTCGCATCAGATATGCCGGGGGGCTATGGAGGTAAAGATATTTGGAGAGTAAATTTGCTCGATAAGGTAGGCTCGTTGGAAAATCTTGGTCCGCAAATTAATACAGCCGGCGATGAAATGTTTCCATATTCAAGAATGGACACTGTGTTATATTTTGCATCAGACGGTCATCCCGGCTTTGGCGGATTAGACTTGTTTAAGGCTCGGCTTAACAGTACAGGAGATCGCTGGAGCATAGAAAATATGGGTACGCCTATCAATTCTCAAGCCGATGATTTCGGTATCACATTTGGTGCCGGTGAAGATGGATTCTTTAGCTCGAACCGAGGCGATGGTCGCGGATATGACCATATATATTCGTTTGTGTTACCCGATCTTAAAATTACTATTTCAGGGTGGGTGTTAGATAAGGATGAAGAGCCGGTGCCGAATGCTGTAATAAGAATCGTGGGAGATGATGGCTCAAATAAAAAAGAGATTGCTCGCGATGATGGCTCATTCAAATTTAATCTCGAAAGAGGAGTGAAATATGTGATGATGGCGGGGGCAAAAGGTTATTTGAATGTAAAACAGGAATTTGAATCGGATATAGCTGAGGAAGATGCAGAATATGGTGTGGATTTTATACTTGCCGCTATTCATAAACCTCAAGTTGTGGAAAATATTTTCTATGATTTCGATAAAGCGACTTTACGCCCTGAATCGAAAGAAGCCCTCGACGAAATGGCTCAGATGCTCCATGACAATCCGAATGTGACAATAGAAATGTCATCACATACCGATCGTTGGGGAACAGATGAATATAACATTGACCTTAGTCATCGTCGTGCAAAAAGTGTAGTCGATTATTTGATAGAAGCCGGTGTGGCTCCCGACAGATTAAAACACCAAGGTTATGGCGAAAGTCGTCCGAAGGTGGTGACTAAGAAGATTAATCGCGAATATCCCCAATTCGCGGAGGGAACGGAATTGACGGAAGAATTTATTGAAACACTTTCAGAAGAGGACCAAGAAGCAGCTGACCAAGTGAATCGCCGTACAGAATTTCAAGTAACTTCTATCGACTATGAAATGTTCTGACGATATGATTTTTCGCACTATAGTGCCAATATCCAAAGCCGATTTCGAACTTGTCCCGGATAAGAAAATAATCCTTATGGGGTCGTGTTTTACAGATAATGTTGGGATGCGTTTCGAAAATGTCATGTGGAATGTGGCCGCCAATCCTTGCGGGGTGTTGTATAATCCGGCAAGTATTGTTGCTTTGTTGCAAAGGGCATTGCGGAAAATACCTGTGAGTGAATCAGAATTAGTGAATCATGACGACAAATATCTGTCGTGGCTGTTTGATTCACATTTTAGTTCTGTGTCTACCGGCGATGCTTTGAAAAAAATGAACGATGCATTAGATTTAACCTCCGACTATCTGCAAACATCTCAGGCATTAATCGTTACTTTTGGCACTGCCGGAATATATGAATTAGTCGATACATCTGAAATCGTTGCAAACTGTCATAAATTCCCGTCATCTAAATTTGTGCGTCGAAAAATGAGCGTTGAGGAAATTGTGTCGCAGTGGAAATATCTCATCGCAGAATTACGTAGCATAAATCCGAATATAAAACTAATTTTCACCGTAAGTCCTATTCGGCATTTTAAAGATGGAGCATTCGAAAACACGTTGTCTAAATCGACACTTTTGATGGCTGTCGAATCGCTGATAAACAGTGTGGATAATGCTTATTATTTCCCTGCATATGAAATTATGCTTGATGATCTGCGAGACTATCGTTTCTATGAATCGGATATGCTGCATCCCTCACAAGTGGCAATCGATTACATTTGGCAAAAATTTTGTGACAAATTTATGTCACAATCGACAAAGCAATTAATGTCGGAAGCTTTAAAATTATATAGGAGAATACACCATCGTCCCATCACAGATGATACGTTAAAAATCGAAGCATTTAAGTCAGAAACGATGCGATTGCTAACCGATTTCAAAGCAAACCATCCCTATCTAAATATCCCTGCAATAAAATAAAAAGCAATTTTAATGATTATTATAAAGTCGCCATTGTATGTCGTTTTAAAATATATGCAATGTGAAAATTCATTGGCGTCAGAGTAAATGGCTATGAATAAAGATTTTGTCGATAAATGTTTTATTATCATCTAAATTGATAAAAGTAGCAATTGCAAGCATTATAATTAATACTATAAAAATTATAGCGATACCATTTCGAACCAACCAAATCGGACGTTGTTGCAAAATGTTTCGAACCTTACTACTATGCATTTCATTTTTTTCTTTTTGTTTGTTCATGCTTCTAATTCAAGTTGGTCTTTGACTAAATGAAAGTATTTACCCTTTTTTGATATTAATTGGTTATGATTGCCGGTTTCAATTACTTCTCCGTTGTCAAGTACGATAATTTGATCGGCTTTTTTTACTGTGCTAAGACGATGTGCTATGATAAAGACGGTTCTGTGTTTATAGAAATTTTCAAGATTTTCAGTAATTCGACGTTCATTGTTAGCATCAAGAGAATTTGTTGCTTCATCCAGAAATATGTATTTAGGATGCTTATAGATTGCTCTTGCTATTAATATACGTTGTCGTTGACCTTGACTTATTCCAATTCCATCTCTTCCTATTATAGTGTTATATTTTAGAGGTAGTGAATTTATGAAATCTGTGATGCCGGCCATTTGTGCGGCTTCTTCTAGACGATGCATATCAATTTCCTCGTCGTTTACTGCAATATTATGTGCTATTGATTCGGAAAATATAACACCATCTTGCATCACAACACCGCATTGTCGTCGCCACCAACGTATGTTATATTCTAAAATATTTATACCGCCTATTGTAATGTTGCCTGAAGTAGCCGGGTAGAAACCAAGAATTAATTTTAATAAAGTGCTTTTGCCACTTCCACTTGCTCCTACTATTGCTGTAACTTTACCCTCAGGTATTATTATGGAAATATTGTTCAGTATATTCTTTCTGAGTGAAAGGTCATAGCGAAATGAGATATTAGAAAGGCAGATGTCACCACCTCTTGAAAAATCTGTGTTATTACCATATTTGGCATCTTCTTCTGTCTGTCCTTGAATGTCATTAATTCGTTCAAGGCTTATTTTTACATCTTGGAGTGAATATAGGAAATTCATAAGTTGTTTTACAGGGGTATTAAGTTGTCCTATTATATATTGCACGGCAAGCATCATCCCCAATGTCATTTCCCCATCTATTACAGCTATAGCGGATAATATAGTAATAACAATATTTTTAATTTCGTTAATAAGCAGACTTCCGGCTTCTTGTGTTTGTTGTAATTTTAATAATTTAATGTCAACTTCAAACATATCAGCTTGTACATCTTCCCATTCCCAACGACGCCGACGTTCACAATCTTGAAGTTTTATTTCTTGCATAGATGTAATGAACTGATATGTGTTATTGCTGTTTTTGGCTCTTTTTTCAAATAGCATATAGTCAAGTACTTTTCGTCTTGACATAAAATGAATAGTCCAAATTGCGTATAGAATGCTCTCGAGAATTAAGATGCTAAATATAATCGGATTATAAAAGAAAAGTACAATGCCTAATACAATAAAGCTAATTATTGAAAAAGTGATTTCCAATACTGATGATGTAAGAAAGGTTTGAATTCGTTGGTGATCATTCATTCTTTGCATTATGTCTCCCATTAATTTTGTGTCGAAAAAATTCATCGGGAGCTTTAGTAATTTTATGAAAAAATCGCTTAATAATGAGATGTTTATTCTGATGCCGACATGTAGTAATATCCACCGACGTATGAATCCTACAGATGCATAACCAAGCGTGAGCATAAGTTGTGCGACAAGAACAAGTAGGATGAAGTTAATATCGTTATCAAATATGCCGACATCCACAATAGACTGTGTTAGAAAAGGGAAAACTAATTGCAAAACACTACCTATAAGTAGCCCGAGAATAATTTGGCTAAAATAATGCTTATATTGTTTGATGTATCCAAACAAAAAGCGGAATGATCGTGTTTCGACCTTTTCAAGATTGAAGTCGTGAGAGAAAAATGAAGGGGTAGGTTGTAATAGTAGAGCAATACCTCTATCCTCATTATTGGTATTAGAACTTATCCACGCTTTTTCGAAATCGTGGCGTGAATATTTTATTAGTCCTATTCCCGGGTCTGCAATATAGAATTTTTTACCTTGTCCGGTCACTCGATATAGTACGACAAAATGATTTTGATGCCAATGTAAGACAACCGGTTTAGTCGATTCAATGAGTTGCTGAATAGTTAGACGTCCGGCAATAGTATGAAATCCGATGTGTTCGGCTGTGTCACATAAATTAAGTATTGACACACCTTGAATTGTAGTATTGCATAGATTTTCAAGATAGTCGATATTTATGTTTTTACCATAATGTTGACATATCATTTTCAAGCAAGCAACACCACATTGCATCGAGTCTTTTTGTTTGACAAAGGTAAACTTTTTCATTGTCTTTATTCTGCTACTTTCATGATAGCCGATTTGTTTTCAGATGGGGCTTTTAATTCGTCGCTATGATTTATTTTCTTTCCAAAATCAAATGTGTAGCTAATAGAAAGTCCGATGCTTCGCCCTCCTGAATTACTGTAGATGGTTTCGTTCGAATTAAAATTAGGAACATCGATAATTGTATTGCGGTAATTTTGAGAATCAAATATGTTGATTACACTAAGTTGTGCCCACCAATTTGAATTGCCGTAACTTAGTACTAATCCGTATTGATGAGGAACGGTTACTTTTTCCGAGCGGGTACTTAGATCTGTTATTTCAGTCCTATAAAATAAATTGAGACTAAAGTTTTTCCAATAGCCGGTGGCATTAAGTCCTCCCATTATTTTTGAAACTCTTGCATAGTTCCCATCGTAACAGAAATAGTTGCCATATTGGCACCATCCGGATAGAGTGATTTCTTTTATTGGACGGTAGGTAGCTTGTATGGTTTCGCGTAATCTTATCCATCCGCCTTTATTGATGTATTTGACAATCATATGGTCGTCGAATTGATTATAGACAGGCATAAATTTATTTGTGTAGCATTCAAAATAAGAAGATGTGGCAAGACTAAACTTATTTGTTGGCAACCATGTATAGGCTAATGTAGTCATATACCATGGCATACCTTTAAGACTATTGTTCCCTTGTTTCCATTCAATTTCGTTGACTTGCATAAGTACATCATTGATGTATGAAAATGGTACATTTGAACTTGCTAACCAAAATTGAAAATTTAGGTTATTTTTATTGTTAATAGTGTATGATAGTTGTGCTCCTATGCGTGGGTTGAGTTGAGAGTATTTGTTGCCGTTTACGTCAAATGTACTAACAAGCAGTCCTAATCGTGCATATAAATTTATTTTATTTCCAATTCTGTGAGTGTAAGATGGGATTATTAAATTATCGTTTGTGATGAATGACTGTTTGCCTTCAAAAGATCCGCGATAGTCGCTTTTGTAAATATTATTTGCACTCCAAATATCAAGGTTAAAAGAATTGTTATGTCCGAGATTATAGTTATAATTGATGGAAATGTTAGGCGAATATACGTGTTCGTCAGAATTGTTGACAATAGGTTCGGATTTACCGGAAATGTAGTTTTGCCATGATTTGTTTCTCGAGTAAGAGAAGTTTACGGATGCACTTAATGTACTTCTGTTAGATAGAACAAAAAAGTAATTACCGCTAAAATATGGGGAGAGTGATTGAGATGTATTGTTGTTGTTGAAATCGCTGTATGGCAGTGAGTTAAAAGCGACTTCCCCATTGATAAAAGAGTAGGGCTTTTTGTTCCCGGTTAAGCCTATTTCGTTGGATATTAATATTTTATTGGTAGAGTATCTCGCTCTAAAAGATGCGTATGCAGTGTTGGATTTATCCCTCCCCTCCCCTTCAGATATTCTTTGAATTGTGTATTTTTCGGTAAAATCATCAACAAAATGATAGTTGTGAAGAGAAGACACTCTTTTACCGTTGTCTATGGCATATTTTGCTCCTAACGAAATGTCGTATGTCATTCGTTTATGACTGATTTTTGAATACAGACGATAGTCACCGGCATTATAAAAAAATGATTGTCCTGCATTTAGTTTTAAATAACCACCATATTGATATTTCTTCATTATAAAATTTACAACAGCTCTCGAACCCTTGAATCTTGGGTCTGTCGGATTGTCATAATATTCCACTCGGACTACATCTTTTGTACGCATACCCAAAATTTCTTGTTGGGTAGCAGGTTGAAAATCGATGAAAATGTTGACATCAGAATTTGAAATGTTTTTAACAGAATTTCCTAATGGATCTATCTGAAGCACAGGAATTGCCATATTCCTCAAGAGTGAGATAGCATCATTAGAGGCATTTTTTACTTGTTTGTTTGGAATAAATATCATTCCATTATCTGTTATAAATGAAGATTGTCCTTCTACAACAAATTCCTTTAATTCTTTATATGTTGTATCATTCGAATGATTGTCGGTAGACTTTGCAACCGCATTTAAAGAAATGATTATGGTAGTTACAAATAAAAGATGTCTATTCATAATTTATAAAATAGAATTAGTTAATAGTTTTTGTAAGTAGTTGTAAATTAATTGGTGATGATAGTCGGAGTTATCTATAAATGGACAATTACCATCAATAAACTCATCTTTCTTTTGTCCGCAGATATTACATATAGGAAGAATTTTACATTCTTTGCAGCAAGGAAGAATAAATTTAGAATTTCGATCTTCAATTTTACGAAATATTTGAGTAATTGTACCGTTTTTGTTAATATGCCCAATAATATGTCGGTCGTTGAAATCTCTGGCAGTACACTTGTAAATGCCTCCATCATAGTTTATTATGATGTTATGATAATTGTCTGCATAACATCGAGTGGGTTTTATTGTTAATAAATGATTTTTGCTTAAAGTGTTAATGGTATATTGTTGGATTTCAATTAATTTAGATTTAAGAATTGAGGTTTCCTTTTCTTGCCATACTCGATGAAAATCAAAATAAAAATTAGAGTAATCGGTATATGTTTTAAATTCATTAATTAATTCGCGGAATGATTCAATATTATTTAAGGTATAGTTGCATCTAATATTAATTTCAACTCCTTTATGTGTTATTGCACTTTTTACGTTTTTTAAAATTAAGTCGTAACTCCCATTTTTGTTCTTAAAATGTTTTGTGAGATTATGAGTGTCGCCACTTCCATCAAATGGGATTTGAAAAAATAAATTGTTGTGGATTGAAAGTAATTTCTCAATTCTTGATTTAGTTAGTAATGTTCCATTTGTTGTAAACGAAATAATCAGTTCAATGTTGTTTCTTGTACAAAGTTCCTTAATCTTGGAGCATAATATTAGAACTACATCATTATAACAAATTAAAGGTTCGCCACCAAAGAATGAGAGTATCAACTTTTTCGTAGGATAAATAAGTTGGAGTTCTAAATATTTGAGTATGCTTTCTATTATGTCTGCACTCATTTTTGTACCGTTTTTGTGTTCCTCGTAGCAGTACCAACATCTTAAATTACAGTCTAAGGTAGGGTTAATTGTGAGTCGAATTTCGCTTCTGTCAGTATAATAGTTGTTCAGTTTTTCAATGCACATCTTTGGGATGTCTAAATTTTTATCTACAATGAATCCCTTTTTATATAATTCTTGTGCAAATGTTGGATGTGTTTCAAATATGTTTTCTATATTGTTAGTATTATTTATGACTAATTCTGCTAATTTATCAACAACATAAATTAACTGCCCGTTATAATAGTTTATAATGTAGCTGTTATTCGAGTTTTGGGGTTGTTTTATAACACTAATGAATTTATTCCATTTCATTACACAAAAATTATAGAGTTCAATTTAGTTAAATTTTAATCGCATCCTTCAACTACATTTGTAGAACAACCGATAAAGTTAGTGGGACAACCATTGTTGGTAGTGCAAGATGAGGGGTTTGATGTGCATGATTGAGAATTAGTTTCTCCGCATGTAGAAATCGGGTTGGACGGACAGCTACAATTAGTGTTTGTGCAAAGAATGTTTATTCCCGAAGAGTCAACACCTCCACTTGGATCTAATGATACAAATCCTCCAAAAAGTTTTCCTGCCTCATCCCTTGTCAATTCAGGAATGTCAAAAATTTTTTTAGTACTCATGATATTATTATTTAAAAGTTGTGAAATATATATTCTAAGGCAAATATAATAAAGATTTTTAATAAATGATTAGCGTTTATGTTTTTTGTTCTATATTGACCAAAAAAAGGATATTTAGAACAGTGTGAAAGCTTCTTTTAAAATTTGTGATAATGTGGTTTTGTGTTTCAAAAATTGTTCTGAATACACTCTGGATACTAAATTGAAAATTAACGATTTGAAAGCGTTCAATTTATAAAATATGCCTTATGGATTTACTTAGAAGGTTAGGATTTGAGGCTTGTGTCGTTACGTTGTGCGATGCACAATCCGAGTAGAGTAATGGATATTCCGATAATTCCGTACCAATTAAATTCATCCCCGAGAATTAGAATGGCAAATATAAAGGTAACTACCGGTGTAAGATAGCCATAGTTGTTGGTGACGACTATCCCGATTCTTTGAATTGCAATATTGAATACCCAAAAGCATAAAAGAGATGCGATTAATCCGAGATATAGGAGATTGCTTGCCACAATTGGGCGAGAAATGATTTCAATAGGGAATATATCTTGACCGGAGACAATCAAAATAATTACAGCTGACAGCATCCCATAGAAAAATACCTTGCGAGTTACAAACAAAGAGGAGTAGCGGTCGAACATCGTAGGAATGATTACGCTATAGATGGCCCAAGAACCAACGGCGGCGAGGGCAAGCAAATCGCCTCTGAATGCATCAAATCCGATGCTGAATTTATTGTTGTCGGCTAAGATAACACACGTAATCCCTGTGAGTGCAATCAGCGAACCAACTATCATCAGGGATGAAATTTTCTTCTTATGCACTGCGGCTGTCAGTAGCATTGTCGCTATTGGAACGGTGGAGATAATGAGCGAAACGTTAGATGTGTTTCCAAGTTCTACGGCAGTGTTTTCACACAGATAGTAAATAGTTCCTCCTGTAAGTCCCAAAACTATGAAAGTCAGTTCGTCGCGAAGGCTTGAGACCAAGATTTGTTTATGACAGGCAATTAGCAAGCCGATATAGGCAATGATGCTCCGTAAAGTGTAGATTTGTATCGGTTTCAGTCCGCCGGAGGAGGTGTCTTCAAGTCCGCCATCAAGAAGGATTGATGTTGAAATGTAAGTTGTACCCCAAATTGATACGACGATAATTACGATGATGTGAAACCAAAAATTATTTTTCTTGTCTGTCATAATTGCTAATGAGTGAAGTGTGATAATACTAATAAATTAATGGCGGAGAAGTTGAATTATAGCAAACTCCTCCGCCACTGTATATGTAGAAACTGCGTTTAAAATTCGCAGTTGTTCGGGTAGCGAGGGAATGGAATCACATCGCGGATATTTTGTATTCCGGTAACAAATAATATCAAACGTTCAAATCCAAGTCCGAAACCTGAGTGAGGTACGGTGCCGAAACGACGAGTATCGAGATACCACCACATATCTTTCATCGGGATATTTAGTTCTTCGATGCGTTTTGTGAGTTTATCAAGATCTTCTTCACGTTGCGAGCCTCCGATGATTTCGCCGATTTTTGGGAATAATACGTCCATTGCACGTACTGTTTTATTATCGTCGTTCATCTTCATATAGAACGCTTTGATTTCTTTAGGGTAATCTGTGAGAATAACCGGTTTTTTGAAGTGTTGTTCCACTAAGTAGCGTTCATGCTCTGATGCGAGGTCTACACCCCAATAGACAGGGAATTCGAACTTTGTGCCGCTTTCTTCAAGGATTTTAATACCATCAGTGTAAGAAAGGCGTACAAAATCGTTGTCGATTACAAATTTAAGACGTTCAATCAATTCTTTGTCGAACATATCGTTGAGGAATTGAATGTCATCGGCACAATGTTCGAGAGCGTATTTGATACAGTATTTGATGAATTCTTCGGCTAAATCCATATTGTCGGCAATCTCATAGAATGACATTTCCGGTTCAATCATCCAGAATTCAGACAGGTGTCGAGGAGTATTGGAGTTTTCGGCACGGAAAGTAGGACCGAATGTGTAGATGCATCCTAAAGCGGTAGCACCTAATTCACCTTCCAACTGACCGGATACTGTAAGACTTGCTTGTTTGCCGAAGAAATCCTGAGTATAATCGATTTTTCCGTCTTCAGTACGAGGCGGATTCTCCATATCTAATGTTGTCACTTGGAACATCGCTCCGGCACCTTCGCAATCGGATGCAGTGATAAGCGGTGTATGGAAATAATAGAACCCCTTGTCGTTAAAGAATTTATGAATTGCAAAAGCTAATGCGTGGCGAATACGAAGCACTGCACCGAATGTGTTGGTGCGAGGACGAAGGTGTGCCTTTTCACGAAGGAATTCGAGTGAGTGTCCTTTCTTTTGAAGAGGATAGTCTTCTGTGCTTGCTGTGCCATAGATTTGCAATTCTTTTGCTGAAATCTCAACACTTTGCCCTTTCCCTTGTGATGCCACTAATTCTCCTTGTACGTGGATACTTGCACCGGTTGTGATAGGTTTCAATGTCTCTTCATCGAATTGTGTGAGGTCAAATACGATTTGCAAATTTTTGATTGTAGAACCGTCGTTGAGAGCCACGAATTGCACATTTTTGTTTCCGCGACGTGTTCGTACCCATCCTTTTACATCAACTTCTTGTCCAACAAGGCTATCGCCATTATTTAGAAGCTCGGATATTCTGATTCGTTTTATATTTTTCATTTTTTTTATATTTGGAATGGTGGATTTTCACCATAATGTTTTAAAATTGTTGGATTATTCGAATGAACCTTGACGAAGATAATTCACTTCTTCTTGTGATAGGTATCTCCATTTTCCGCGAGGAAGGTTCTTTTTAGTTAATCCTGCGAAGTAGACACGATCAAGTTTTGTTACGCGATAGCCGAGTGATTCGAAAATGCGACGAACAATACGATTTCGTCCGGAGTGAATTTCGATTCCTGCTTGGTTGCGGTCTTTTTCTGTTACATAGCTTATTGCATCTGCGTGAATTTCGCCGTCTTCAAGTTCTATGCCGTCGGCGATGCGTTGCATATCGTCTTCGCTGATGTCTTTGTCTGTCCAAACGTGGTAGATTTTTTTCTTTACAAATTTTGGATGAGTCAATTTAGATGCGAGGTCGCCGTCGTTGGTAAGAAGAAGTACGCCTGTGGTGTTACGGTCAAGACGTCCTACCGGGTAAATTCTTTCTTGACAAGCATTTTTGACTAAGTCGAGTACTGTTTTGCGTCCGTTAGGATCGTCGGTAGTAGTGACGCAGTCTTTGGGCTTATTGAGAAGGATGTAGCATTTACGTTCAGGGGTTACTACTTTTTCATTGTATTCTACCACATCTGAGCGTGAAATTTTTGTGCCGAGTTCTGTTACAATTTCGCCATTGACTTTTACTAATCCTGCTGCAATGTATTCGTCAGCTTCGCGACGAGAGCAAACGCCGGAATTTGCCATGAACTTGTTCAAGCGAATTGGTTCGTTAGGATCGATGTCGTTAAGTACATACTCCACTGCTTTAGGGCGTGGAGTGAATCGCATTCCTTGTGGATTGTAGTCTCCATTATTGCGGTTCTTTTGTTGACGATTATTGTTATAACCTCCTTGGCGATTGTTATTGTAACCTCCTTGACGATTGTTGTAACCTCCTTGACGATTGTTGTAACCTCCTTGACGATTATTATAGCCTCCTTGGCGATTATTGTTGTAACCTCCTTGACGATTATGACGTGGTGTGTAACCATTGTCTTGCATGTCGCCATCATTGTTGTAAGGACGCTGATAGTTATTATATCGGTTGTTGTGATAGTTGTTGTAATCTCCTTGGCGATTGTTGTTATAAGGACGTTGTTGGTAGTTGTTATATTGTTGACGAGGGATATAGCCTCCTTCTGATTGACTTAAGTTTGATTGAATATTGTCGGTTGCTACTGATTGTTCAGATGACAACTCTTGACGAGATTCAAAATTATGGTGTTGTTGATAATAGCTTTGTTGTTGACCGTAGTTGTTATATCGGTTGTTGTTATATCCGCTTTGACGTTGATAGTTGTTTTGTTGTTGGCGTGGTTGGTAAGGACGGTCGTTGTAGTTTGAACGGTATTGAGGACGTTCAGTCGATTGTGCTGCACGTTCTGCAGGATAATTTACTTTTTCGTAGCGAGTTTCCCCTTCGCCATTTTCAGATGCAGAAGCACTTAATGTAGCACCGATTCTTGGTCGTTTTGCTTTTTTTTCTTCCATTGCGTAATAAATTTTGAAATTATCGCTTTACAGCATCTCTGTTGCTTGCGATTGATTGTTTTTCGTTTATAACTAAATTTAAAAATTTAACATCAATAATTATTAATTGTTCAATATTGTCAGCTAAAATAATTTTGTGATGCAAAATTACTCTTTTTTTTTGTAATTACCTAATCTTTTGAATTTTATTGTAACGATTTTTTTAGTTGTATTTGATTTTTACGTGTGTGTTTTATAATCAGATTCAAATGGTGAAAATAACTCCTGATGGTTGTCGCAAAAAAAATTGATTGTCTCACGACAACCAATCCATGTGTTAACCTTAAAATCTAATACCATGAAAACTCAATGCAAAGTTAATTATATTTTCTAAAACAATGTTATAAAACATATAATTTTCGCTAAATATTAATAACATTTAACAGTATTAAGTGTTGTTTGTGGGTAGATTAACATTAATTTGCTAAATGTTAGTATATATGGGGGATTAATTCCGATTCATTGTTATCGGAGATGAAATCTTCGATAGTGAAATTTATGAAGTCGTTGAAGCGTTTTGCTTGTTGCAAATAAGGTAATAGTTTTTTTACCGGATTGTCGATAAAAAAATCTTCAGAAAGATTGTGATAAGCCAAGAAATCTTTTGGGCGAATGTAATCTATAAATTCCCAATCTTTAGGAAATCCCTTAGGTGCTGTTTTTAGAAAATTATCACCGAGTTTGTCGAAATGTTTTTGGAATTGTAAATCTTCGACAATTGCTCTGTATTCGTCAATGTTATCATAAATGGATTGACGTATAGCCTTAATAATTTTAGACTCCAAGCAGATAGTTCCGGCACATACGAAGCAATTGTTCGGTTCTAAATGAATGTAGTAGCCACAAGTATTGTTTTTTTTACCATAGGGAGGATTTATAAATATCCCCATATGGGTTTTATATGGAGATTTATCGGCAGAAAATCTTACGTCTCTATAGATGCGATAAGTGCAGTCTTTGACACTGAGGTGGACTACCGAGGGGTCGAATGTTGATATAATAGCAAGGAGAGCTTCGACAAATTTGTCGAAGTTCTCCCGTATTTTCAGATATTCTGATTTGTTGTTGTTAAACCATTCTCGATTGTTGTTTTCTTTCAAGCGGCGTAAGAAATCGAATATCTCTTTCATTGGTTATTTACGAATTGCTTTATATGTTGTTATCATTCCGTCATCTGTCATAAAATTGACAAGATAAATACCTTGTTCAAATTCGTTGAGGTCGACGTTGTTGATTGAGTTATGACTTCCGTAGACAAATTTGCCGTCATAGGTATAAATGCTGATTTCAGTTACCGTATTCGGAGAATCGATATAGACATTATTACCTCGTTGGTAAACTCTTGTTTTGGAATCATCGATTTCGACACTTTCTACTTCGACAGGGAGATTTCCTTCTTTAAATCCTTGAAAATACATCGATACGGGGATGTCGCCTTGTGATTCAGGGAACACTGCATCCGGTACGCGAATCATGATTTCATAATCGCCGGCTTCAAGTTCACCCAAATTGAGGTATCTGATAGGGATAAGGTCGCCGGGACACCAATTGGATTGATTTCTCCAGCTGACTTCGCTTCTTGAGTTTCCATAAATACCATTAGTTTGTGTATTGAGATAGCGGAATGGTTCGCAGCTGACGCCTCCGGGAGTGTAAGTAGTGATAAGTTCGCCATTGAGATATACTAAATGCAGACGACGATTATATTCCTCTCCGTATGCATTTGCTCCATGATTGGATGTTATAAGCACTATTTGCGAGTCGGATACTTTTTGAGGTACGTTGAACTTATATGTTTTTGTGCATTTGCCAATGGTGTCAGTTCCATTTTCGTTGTAATTGTTGAGGTTGGAACTGATATATTCGGGCTTTTTCATAACGATTGGCACGAATACGTGGTTATCGGTAGCTTCGGCTGCTGTCTCTGAGCTGATGAATTCTACTGTTCCGTTAAATACATCGTTGCGGTCGCGACATCCTAAAATTTGTGTGTTTGCGGCATAAGGAATTCCAAATACTTCAAATTCCAACCAATAATCATATTTGTCGCGTAATGTCTTATCGCGGAAAATATAGCTCGCAGAAGTTATGTCATATTTATAGCTGACTTCATCCGGCCATTTGTTCTTATCCATAAATGGAGTGATAAAGCGAGCCAATTCTATGCGGTCAACTTTAAATGGGTCGTAGCTTGTTTCGCCTTTGGGTACGAGTGACAAATTGAGATTACCTATGCGGTCATAATTGTCGCATAACGCTCCTATGGTGATTTTTAAATCAAGTTCTTCTCCAAACCATTCAAGTTGTGTGTCGGTAAGTTTTTTTGCATAAAGAGAGTTGCGATGACGTAATATTCCGTCATCAAGGTCGGCATCTACAATGGTTTCGTTGTAGCCATCATAAAATGCAACTGAATCGAATGGAGTGAAAACTCGTGTGAATTCTTCACTTCTTGTTTCTTGTGATAGCACCATTGCTATTGATGTCACAAGCATAAAACTAATGATCTGTTTTTTCATGATTCGTTCTTTATTATAGTTATGTGGATGATAATTAATGATTATTTAAATATATGCGTGTAAATTTTTTCTGTGGCTCCTAATTTTGATTTGATATAATTGCCGGCATTCTCTCCGCTACGAAGTCTGAATTCAGAGTCGGTGTATATTTTGTCCATAATAGAATTGAAATCTTCTTTTGATGTAACAGAGAACCCGCCTTTGGCATCAATCACTTCACGAGCTTCTATAAATTTATAATGTTTTGGACCGAAGATGACAGGTTTGCCATATACTGCAGCCTCGTTGATGTTGTGAATTCCGGCTCCAAAGCCTCCACCGATGTATGCAACTGATGCATAACGGTAGAGTTGTGATAATAATCCGAAACAATCGATGATGAGAGTTTGTGTTTTTGTTACATCATTATTGTTGGAATTTTTGGATAGTTCGGAGAAACGTACACTTGGTTGAATAAGACGATTTTGTAGCTTTAGTAATCGGTCGTTGTCAAATTCATGAGGGGCGATAATGGCTTTTATTTGAGGATGACGATTAATCCAATCGATGTAGATTTCTTCATCTTTTTCCCAGCTGCTGCCGACAACCAAAATGAAATTGTTTTCTTCTGCCCATGGAATTTTGACACTTGTTTGACGCATTACGTCGGTAACGCGATCAAAACGAGTATCTCCTGCCACTGTGACTTTTTCTACTCCGATATTATGAAGCAGTTTTCTGCTATCTTCATCTTGTACAAAAATATGGTTGAAATGATGAAGTAGTCGACGATACCAACCTCCATATCGTTTAAAAAAAAGTTGGTCCTTTCGAAAAACTGCAGAAATGAGATAGGATGGGATATTTCTACGACTGGTTTCTAATAAATAATTTCGCCAAAATTCGTATTTGACGAAAATCGCCATCTCCGGGTTTACGGCATAAAGGAATTTTCGGGCATTTTTTCGGGTGTCGAACGGTAGGTAAATCACAAGATCAGCTTCTTTGTAGTTCTTTCGCACTTCATAGCCTGAAGGGGAGAAAAAGGTCAATACTATTTTGTAATCCGGTTTCTCTCTTCGTAGTTTCTCGATTAATGGACGTCCTTGTTCAAATTCTCCGAGTGATGCGGCGTGAATCCAAATATATTTAGATTTTTTGTCGATTACATTTTCTAATTTAGCCCGGATCTCTTTATGCCCTGAAATCATTAATTTGGCTTTGTGATTCCACAAACTTGCAAAGCGGATGGCTCCGGCATAAATACTAATGCCGAAGCCATAAAATAATGGTTCGAAAATTTGTCGGCTGCATTTTGAGATAAAATGTAGTATATCAGCAAAAAATCTCATCGTTTCGTTTGTTACTTTTTAATGTTGTCGATTGCGTTGTTGATACGTTTGATGACCTCTTCTTTAGGCATCAATTCTGTGATGTCAAACATGTGAGGTCCACGGCAAGCACCTACTATTGCAAGTCGGAATGCATTCATCACGTTTCCAAGATGATATTCCTTTGATGCAATCCAATCGAGTACGATTTTTTCTGCGTTGGCTGATGTCATATCGTCAATTTGACGAATCACTTCGATAAGTTCTGCCATAATTCGCGGAGTGTCTTCGCCCCAACGTTTTTTTACATCTTTTTCTGCGTATGTTTCAGGAGCTTTGAAGAAGAAATCACCTTGTTCCCAGAGGTCGCGTACGAAATTGATACGACCTTTGATCATGCTGACAGCTTTTGCTGTATAGGTTAAGTCGGGATTTTCAACACCATTTTCTATGAGTACAGGAATGAACAATTGTGCGAGGGCTTCATCGTCCATTTTGATAAGGTATTCGTGGTTGAACCAGATGCCTTTTTGATAGTCGAATTTAGCTCCGCTTTTCGAACAATGTGCAAACGAGAATTTTTTGATAAGTTCATCCATTGTCATCAATTCTGTGTCATCGCCCGGATTCCAACCTAACAATGCGAGGAAATTCACTACAGCTTCCGGCAAGTAACCTTTCTCGCGGTATCCACTTGAGATTTCACCTGATTTAGGATCATGCCATTCGAGAGGGAATACGGGGAATCCTAATTTATCGCCGTCGCGTTTGCTTAGTTTGCCGTTGCCTACAGGTTTTAGCAATAGTGGAAGATGCACAAATTGTGGCATTGTATCTTCCCAACCGAATGCTTGGTACAATAGTTTGTGCAACGGAGCAGAAGGCAACCATTCTTCGCCTCGAATTACGTGAGTGACTTCCATCAAGTGGTCATCGACAATATTTGCCAAATGGTAAGTTGGAAGATTGTCTGCACTTTTGTAAAGCACTTTGTCGTCGAGAATTGAAGAATTAATGATTACTTTGCCACGAATTAAATCATCTACTTCTACATCATTGTTTGGCTCAATTTTAAAACGTACCACATATTGTGTGCCATCGTTGATAAGGGCTTCGACTTCTTCTTTACTTAAAGTCAATGAATTTCGCATAGAGTTGCGAGTTGAAGCGTCGTATTGAAAATTGGCTTGTGCCTCGCGAGCTGCGTTTAGCTCTTCCGGAGTATCAAATGCGATGTATGCTTTATCGTCATTAAGAAGTTGGTCTACATATTTCTTATAGATTTCCTTGCGTTCGCTTTGTTTATATGGTCCATAGTCGCCACCTTCTCTTACACCTTCATCAATCCCGATTCCGAGCCATTTGAGCGATTCGTTGATGTAATCTTCTGCTCCCGGCACAAAACGTTGGCTGTCGGTGTCTTCTATACGTAGTATCATATCACCGTCATTTTGACGGGCGAATAGATAATTGTATAAAGCTGTACGCACACCGCCTATGTGAAGTGGACCTGTCGGTGATGGTGCAAATCTTACTCTTACTTTTCTTTCCATAATATAATTGTCTTGATATTGTTATTTTACTTGTTTGTATTTTTTACCATCCCATTTATAGACTAATTTGTCAATGAGGAATATTTTTATGATGTTGTAGTCATCTTGATTGATATAATCGCCAATTGAAAGGCGTGCAATAAGATCGGTAGATTCAGGATTGATAGAATATTCAATTGCTGTGAAGCCGATCATATTTTCTATTTCGTCCATAGTTGTTAGACATCCTTTGGGAAGATCGAAAAAATCCTTTAACTTTGGTTGAGTGAAATATTTTTTTGTCGGTAGCGGCTCTAAGGAGCTATTTACAAACGACAGACTACTATCTGCTGCCGGACCATAAATGGTGTTTATAATTGCGACAATAGAATCCTTTTTGTCCTGTGGAAGCAAGCGAATAGTTAAAGAACTTGCATCCGATATTTTGACTTTGCAAAAATCGGTGGTCAGGGTATCAATATGCGAAGTGCCACCGAGTTCGTTTGGGGAGTGCCAAATACTGTCGGCTTGTGTGTAATAGTCGCACATATCAAGTCTGTTATCCTTTTTTAAGATTTCGTATTCGCTTGTTGTGATGTTGATAAATACATCCTTTGCGAGTAATTGACCTGATTTTGTGTCACCGGGATTTGTGGAAGTTTTTGCGTAAGATAGAAACGCAAAAAGCAGAAATGTCGATATTAAAAAGATTTTATTCATTTTTTCTTTTTTATAAATATGTCGAAATTGCCATGCTTCTTAGATGATGATTTCTCTGATTTGTCTTGACGTTTTTTTGCCTTTTTCGATATTCTTGGAAAGTCGTCAAAAAAGTCGATTGGTGGAAGTTGATTTTGTTTGCGAGATTTTTCTTTGACGTTTTTTGCTTTGTCGGTTTGATTCGATTTTGTTCTTTTCTCGTTGATAAGTGATTCTTTACCCCCTTTTCGAGTAGGAGAGTCGTTGAATTTTCTATTTCTGCCTTTCTGTTTTGAATTAGAATAGTCTTTAATCGGGTCAGCTATTTCTGCGTAAAGACGAGTGCCATAGAAGTCTGCATTTTTTAATCCTTTAATAACCATTTGAGCATCAGATTTCTTTACATCGAAAAGAATGTAGTCTGATAGCAAATCGATTCGACCTATTTCCGGATGACCTCCATTGCAATTTTTGTTGATAGTGTCCATGAGGGTGCCGGGGAAGAAACCTTGAGATTTGCCTATGTTAAGATATATTCTTTCATAGCCTGATTCTGCCACACGTCGATTTTTGTCTTTCTTTTCATTCGATTTCTTATCTTCTTTTTTTGAAGAGTCGTTTAAATCGATATTGGGCATATCTTTATAATATTGGAGTAATCGATTAAATTCCAATGACAAGACACGTTTGAGGAGATCTTCGCCGGTCAGCCAATCTAATTTTTTCTTTACCCCGGTAAAATATTTGCTCATCTCATCTTCATTGACTTCCACACGTTCAAGGCGGTCAGCGAGATTGTAAAGTTGTTTTTCGATGATATGCTCCGGTGTTGGAACTTGCTTAAGTTCGAAAGTCTTGCCAATCTTCTTTTCGATAATTTTCAGTTTGCCCTTTTCACGAGAGTGTAGTATTGCAATAGAAACACCGGTTTTGTTGGCTCGACCTGTACGCCCCGAACGGTGAGTGTATACAGCCACATCATCGGGTAATCCAAAATTGACTACATGTGTCAAGTCATCGACGTCAAGCCCTCTTGCAGCGACATCAGTGGCAACAAGCAAACGAGTGTTGTGGTCGCGAAATTTTTTCATGGCAAAGTCGCGTTGGGCTTGAGAGAGGTCGCCGTGCAGACAATCTGCATTATAACCGTCAGCGATAAGTTTGTCGGCAATTTCTTGCGTTTCTTTACGGGTGCGACAGAAGATTATGCCGTAAATATTTGGGTTGTTGTCAGCTATGCGTTTGAGTGCTAAATATTTATCTTGGGCTTTTACAAGATAGTAAATGTGTTTTACATTCTTTGCACCTTCGTTTCTTGTCCCGGCAACGAATTCCACCGGATTGTTCATAAATTGTTTGGCTATGCCTGCAATTTCTTTGGGCATAGTGGCAGAGAACATCAACATTTTTCTCTCTGAAGGAACGTAGGATAGAATTTCGTTAATATCATCTAAGAATCCCATATTCAGCATTTCATCTGCTTCGTCAAGAATCACAGTGTGTATGTCTGAAAGATTGACGACAGAGCGTTTAATCAAGTCGATCAAACGACCCGGAGTGGCAACTATTACTTGCACCCCTTTCTTTAGAGAGCGGATTTGGCTTTCGATGCTTGACCCCCCATAGACAGGAAGAATTCGTAAATTATCAATATATTTTGCAAAATCTGCGAGGTCGCCTGCTATTTGAAGACATAATTCGCGAGTCGGTGCTATGATGAGGGCTTGTGGTATCTCTTTAGAATAATCGATGCGTTGTAGTACGGGCAGCCCGAATGCGGCTGTTTTCCCGGTCCCTGTTTGAGCCAAGCCTACTACGTCGCCGTCCTTTTCCAAAAGGTGTGGAATTACCATCTCTTGTATAGGCATTGGTGTTTCAAAACCAAGTTCTTTAATGGCTTTGAGGATGTCTTCTCTAATTCCTAAATGGTCAAATGTCGTCATTCGTTTAAATTTGGTGATAATGGATTACTATCGAATCACACGATTATCGGTAAGACGATATTATTCCAAATTGATAATTCTCCACAAAATTAATCATAAATCTTTATAAATCTATAACTTTTTTGGAGAAGTCTGTAAAATATTGTAATTTCGTACGGTAAATTTTATTTTTTTGATAAATCTAAATTCAAATTTATATGACAATCATGAAAAAACAATTATTGCCAATATTGGTATTATTCACAATGTCTCCTATGGTGGAAGTCGATGCGTGTACAAATTTGATAGCAGGTAAGGATGCTACAACAGATTCTTCTGTAATGGTAACTTATGCAGCAGACTCACATACTCTCTACGGCGAACTATATCATCAGCCGGCAGCACGACATTTGCCGGGTACAATGCGTAAAATTGTAGAATGGGATACCGGTAAACCTCTCGGTGAAATTCCTGAAGTGGAACAGACATATAATGTGGTCGGAAATATGAATGAATTTCAAGTTGTAATTGCTGAAAGTACATGGGGTGGAAGAGAGGAATTGGTCGATACTACAGGAAATAGCATTATGGACTATGGCTCGCTTATCTATGTGGCATTACAGCGTTCCAAAACCGCTCGCGAAGCAATCGATGTGATGACCGACTTAGTGGAAAAATATGGCTATGCAAGTAGTGGAGAGTCATTCTCTATTGCTGATAAAAATGAAGTGTGGGTAATGGAACTCATTGGTAAAGGTGCTGAAAAAGGTGCTGTGTGGGTAGCTGTGCGAATTCCCGATAATGCAATTTCCGGACATGCCAATCATCCACGAATTCATAAAATCGATTGGAAAGATAAAAATAATGTCAGATATTCCAAGGATGTAGTAGAATTTGCTCGCAAACGAGGATGGTTTGATGGTAAGAAAGAGGATTTTTCATTCGCAATGACATACGGCGAATGGGATTATGGTGCATTACGTCAATGCGATGCTCGAGTATGGTCATTCTTCCGCCGATTCAATAAAGATGCTGAAAAATATTTTGCATGGTGTAATGGTGAATCAGACGAGCCGATGCCTCTTTATGTAATACCTGATCGTAAAGTATCGCTTGCCGATATGCAAGAGAGAATGAGAGACCATTTTGAAGATACTCCTTTCGATATGAATAACGATCTTGGAGCCGGTCCTAATAAAGTGCCTTACAGATGGCGTCCAATGGGTTATGATGTAGACGGTAGAACATATGTTCATGAGCGTGCTATTGCTACACAACAGACCGGTTGGAGTTTCGTGAGCCAATCTCGTTCTTATCTTCCCGATGCTGTGGGCGGAGTCGTTTGGTTTGGAACAGATGATGCAAATACTTGTGTTTATATGCCATTCTATTGCTCAATGACACAAATACCTTACGAAGTGAGACATGGCAACGGAGATATGCTTACATTCTCTTGGGATTCTAATTTTTGGATGACAAATTGGGTGGCAAATCAAGCATATAATCGTTATGACCTTATGATTCCTGATGTGAGAAAGGTGCAAAACGGATTGGAAAGCAAATTCCAAAATGGC
This sequence comes from uncultured Sangeribacter sp., assembly GCA_964524385.1. Classification (GTDB taxonomy): domain Bacteria; phylum Bacteroidota; class Bacteroidia; order Bacteroidales; family Muribaculaceae; genus Lepagella. The sequence goes on along the minus strand of CAZGEX010000007.1, from coordinate 39,328 downwards.
AGAGAAGAGGTTGAAAAAGAATTGCAAAAATTGCTCGCAACCGACCATTCTGCATTTATAACAGCAGTCAACAAACAAGGTGCGGATGTGGCTAAAGAAGCAACAACTGCTTATCGTGAATTAGGACAATATTTATTAGTGAAATTTATAGATGGAAATGTAAAGAAAGTCGATGACAAAGGCAATTTCCTTCGCACAGAATATGGTGTAGCTTTGACTCCTGATTTCCCGGGATATAATAAGGAATACTATGAAAATATTGTGAAAGCAACAGGTGAACATTTTATCAACAAAGGCAAAAATATAGCACCATTAAAAAAATAATCTGTCGGAATCGGATTGTTAAATCAAAATTGTAATTTTTTTTACATCATAGATGATTGTGTCGCAAGGTTACAACAAACTTGCGACACTGTTTTTTTATCAAAGAATTATAGGTATGAAATAGTAACTAAAAAGCTAAAGAATAATAAAAGAGCGAGGATGTGATTGGAAATTTAAAAAATATTCGTTAATTTTGTGCCAAATTTTTTTATGCTAAATGGAAAATCGATTGACTGTAAATGGTCTGACTTTTGTCCCATACATAAGTCGGGAAGAGATTCAAAAGCAGGTGAAGCGAGTTGCTGAAGAAATCCGCAGAGATTTCGCTGACAGTTCTCCGGTGTTTGTTTGTGTGCTAAATGGAGCATTTATGTTTGCTGCCGACCTCTATCGCGAGATTGGAATCAATACGTCAACAATAAATTTTGTAAGATATTCCAGCTATAGTGGGACATCATCAACAGGAAGTGTAAAAACTATGCTTGGGCTTACTGAAAATATTGAGGGAAAAGATGTGGTTATAATAGAGGATATTGTCGATACAGGTTTGACTGCTGTTAAAATGGTGGAAGAACTACAAAAGAAAAATCCTAATAGGATAAAATTCGCCACATTGCTACACAAGCCGGAAAGTTCAAAAACAGGATTTGTCCCCGATTATGTCGCATTTGCGATAGAACCAAAATTTATTATTGGTTATGGGCTTGATCTTGACGGAAAAGTTAGAAACCTTCCGGATATATATGTGAATACAGAAGATTATGATGATTAAAAATATATAAAAATGTTGAATTTAGTGATATTCGGAGCTCCGGGAAGCGGTAAAGGCACACAAAGTGCAAAATTGATTGACGAATATGGATTATACCATATCTCGACCGGAGAAGTGCTTAGAACTCAAATTTCGCAACAATCCGAACTCGGAAAAATAGCAGATTCATACATCTCTAAGGGAAATTTAATACCCGATGAACTGATGATTCAGATATTAGACGATGTATTGGAAAAAAATATGAACGGGAAGTTGGGAGTAGTATTTGATGGCTTCCCACGCACAATTCCACAAGCAGAAGCTTTAAAAGTACTCCTCAAAAAGCGTGATACTGAGTTACATGCCGTAATAGGGTTGGAAGTGCCTGAAGAAGAGTTGTTTGATAGAATGCTTAAACGCGGAAAGCAAGCAGGACGAGCTGATGACAATATCGATACAATAAAAAATCGTATGGATGTCTATCGAAATCAAACTATGCCTCTCAAGGAATATTATATCTCAGAAGGTAAATATATCGCAATTAATGGTAAAGGTGTTGTGGATGAAATATTTGCGGAAATAGCAGTTGGTATTGAGGCAAAAACCGGTCAAAAAAGCCGTAAAAAATAATTGACAGACAGTAAAAAGTCTAAACATACAATATTTTAATACCGTAAAAAAGATGTCGAAATTCATATTCGACATCTTTTTTGAATGTTAAATTTGTTTTTTTTACGTTAAATACTTGACAATGGGGGTGTTGATTTATTAACTTTGCAAATTAAAGCCATCTCTATATCAAAATGAAAGAAACAAAGGAAGCTAAAATATCATATTTCACAGCACATTTGCCGACAATCATAAGTGTCAGTTTAGTATTGATAATAGTGGGTGTAATTGCAATGATTTCAATCAGTGCCTCTAATGCCACCAAGCAAATAAAACAGCAGATAGAAATCAGTCTGATAATGGCAGATAATGTCGAAAACGAACAAGCAATGCCATTGTTGACAGAGTTACAATCAAAACGCTATGTTAATTCAAGTAATTTCATAAGCAAAGAAGATGCATTGGCTGATTGGGAAAAGCAGACAGGGGATAATCTTATGGAAATAGCAGGTTGCAACCCATTGTCGCCGGAAATCAGTCTGACTCTAAAAGCTGATTTTACGCATCCGGATAGTATTGCAGTCATCAAAAGCGAATTAGCCTCGTTTGAAGAAGTGGCAGAAGTGGTGGTGCCTGATTCTGAAATGGTAAATAAGATGAATAGCACGATAGAATGGTGGAGTATTATTATGGGTGTAATTGCGTTGGCACTGATTATAATTTCGTTTGTACTGATAAATAATACCGTGCATTTGACAATCTATGCCAAACGATTTACAATTCACACAATGCAGCTTGTCGGTGCAACAAATGGATTTATTCGACGTCCTTTCATCAAAAATAATCTTTTGGCAGGGCTTATCTCATCGGCAGTGGCATGTGTGTTGTTGTCAGGTGTGGTGTTTTACGTCAGTGATTCAGGAATACCTGATTTTTCCGACTATTTGAATTGGGAAAGTGTGTTAATTATATTTGTCGCTTTATTCCTTCTATCTTCACTGATATGTGGTATAGCGGCTTGGATGGCAACGAATAAATATCTTAGAAAAAAATACGACGAATTGTTTAGATAACTTTAGATAGAATGGCAACAACAAACAACAGCAAGTCGGGTGGAACATCCACAGCGACTTCACAACAATCCGGAGGCGAAAACAATATTATACAGCAAAATTGTCGCCCATTTTCACGAATAAATATTATATTAATGCTTGTTTGTGTAGCATTGATTGTAATAGGTTTTGTACTTATGGTCGGTAAAGGTAGCAGTGTAGAAGAGGGATTCAATCCGGATATATTCAGTTCGCTACGCACAGTAGTAGCGCCGTCATTGGCGTTTTTAGGTTTTTTAGGAATGGCTTTTGCAATAATTTATACTCCCAAGAAGAGTAAAAACTAATTTTAACTGAAATCTCATGGATTGGTTACAAGCATTGATTTTAGGTATAGTGCAAGGTCTATCGGAATATTTGCCGATTAGCTCAAGCGGACATTTGGAAATATGTAGAGAGATACTTGGCTTAGATTTGCCTGCCGATAAAACATTGCAGTTTGATGTGATAGTTCATGCTGCGACGGTGTGTAGTACGTTGGTAATTCTTTGGCCAGTGTTCAGTAAATTGTGTAAAAGCTTTTTTACATTTAAACGTGACAATGATTTTTACTATGTGTGTAAAATATTGCTGTCATGTGTGCCTGTGGGGATTGTTGGCGTGTTTTTCAAAGATTACGTAGAACAATTCTTCGGAAATGGTTTGTTTACTGTTGGAATTTGTCTTTGCGTGACAGCGATGTTGCTCTCATTTGCTTATTATTCAGGATTTGACCGTAAAACCAAACAAGTGGTTTCGGCCGACAAAGGTAGAGATATATCATGGTGGGATGCATTTATAATAGGATGCTCGCAAGCGATAGCTGTCTTGCCGGGATTAAGTCGTTCCGGAACTACCATTGCCACAGGGATATTGCTTGGCGATAAACGTGGTCAAGTAGCTTCATTTTCATTCTTAATGGTCGTGTTGCCAATATTAGGTGAAGCGTTGTTGGACTTAAAAGATATGTTAGGTGCTGAAACTTCGGAATTAGCAAGTCAAACTGTCGGTATAGTACCACTAATAATAGGGTTTATATCCTCATTTTTAGTAGGATGTGCAGCGTGCAAATGGATGATAAATATTGTAAAAAAAGGCAAGTTGATTTGGTTTGCTCTATATTGCCTGATTGTCGGAGTGATTTGCATAATATGGTAAAGCAATAAATTAATGTAGTGTGATGGATTTTGTTTCAGGTGAAATAATAGCTATTGATAAGCCATTGAAGTGGACTTCCTTTGATGCGGTAAAGCGTCTGCGAGGAGCTATTCAAAGACGGTTAGGTGTAAAAAAATTCAAGGTAGGTCATGCCGGTACGCTTGATCCTCTTGCAACAGGAGTGTTGATAGTATGCACCGGACGAGCCACTCGCAAAATAGAAGAGTTGCAAAGTGGAGAGAAAGAATATGTGGCAGAAGTCAGATTAGGAGCGACTACGCCAAGTTATGATCTCGAAACAGAAGTGGATAATACGTATCCGTACGAACATATTACAGAGGATATGACAAATGAAGCTCTTGCCCGTTTTCAAGGAGCTATAATGCAAGTGCCACCGATTTTCTCAGCTGTAAAAATCGATGGACGTCGTGCTTATAAGTATGCTCGAAAAGGGAAAGAAGTGGAGCTTAAAGCCAAACCTTTGTCGATTAGCGAAATAGAATTGCTCGAATTTAGTTTGCCCATTATTAAAATCAGAGTGGTGTGTAGCAAGGGTACATATATTCGAGCTCTTGCACGCGATATCGGAGAAGCTCTCGGTAGCGGAGCTCATCTTGTCGGGTTGCAACGTATTAGTGTAGGTGAAATTTCGATTTCAGATTGTTTAAGTATAAATGATGCTCTTAAACTAATTGATGAGGTCGAATTAACTTTCCCTGAAGATTGGCAGAAATAATAAAGAGATAACTATAAGTATATAATATCAACAATATAAAAAGGATTGCCACATGAAACTGTCTCAATTCAAATTCAAACTTCCGGATGAACTGATAGCTCAGCATCCCTCAAAAAACAGAGATGAATGTCGCTTAATGGTCTTAGATGCCAAAACAGGTGATATTCAGCACCTTGTCTTTAAAGATATATTACAATTCTTTGACGAAGGCGATGTGATGATATTCAATGACACAAAAGTGTTCCCGGCTCGTCTTTATGGCAATAAAGAGAAGACCGGAGCTCGCATCGAAGTGTTCTTGCTTCGTGAGTTGAATAAAGAACATAAATTTTGGGATGTGCTTGTCGAACCGGCTCGTAAAATAAGAATTGGTAATAAACTATATTTGGGAAATGACGATTCTATGGTAGCGGAAGTAATCGACAATACTACTTCTCGCGGACGGACATTGCGTTTCTTATACGATGGTCCTCATGATGAGTTTAAAAGTGCATTATATGCGTTGGGAGAAACTCCCCTCCCGGACTATATAACCCGTCCGGTGGAGCCGGAAGATGAAGAACGCTATCAATGTATATTTGCACAAAAAGAGGGGGCAGTGGTAGCTCCGGCTGCAGGTATGCATTTCAGCCGGGAATTGCTCAAACGTATGGAAATTAAAGGTGTGGAACGTGCATTCCTTACTCTTCATTCGGGTCGCGGAAATTATCGTGAAATAGATGTGGAAGACCTCACAAAACACCGTATGGATAGCGAAGAAATGGTAGTTGACAGCGATTTGGTCGACATCGTGAATGCTGCAAAAGATCGCGAATCAAAAGTGTGTGCAGTCGGCACATCCGTACTTCGTGGAATTGCAAGTGCTGTGTGTATGAATGGACATATAATGACCTATGAAGGATGGACCAACAAGTTTATATTCCCTCCTTACGACTTTACTGTTTGCAACGCGTTGGTCAGCAACTTCCATATGCCACTCAGTACAATGTTGATGATGGTAGCTGCTTTTGGTGGTTACGAACATGTGCTTAATGCCTACGACGTAGCTATCAAAGAAAAATATGCTTTTGGAGCTTATGGTGATGCTATGTTGGTACTTCGATAATTTAAACTCAACTCAAGATGAATGTACTATTATTGATATTGAGCATAGTATGGTCGATTTTAGTGATTATTCTATTCTTTAAAATTTGGGTGGCAACCAACGATATTAAAAGGTTGAAACAAGTTGTCGCTAAAGAAGAGACATTAATCACAGATACACCTCGATACTTGTATGCGACAGGTAAAATCGATGAATGTTACGAAGCATTAAATAAAGAATTATTTAAGCATCTTTATAATGCGGCTCAAATATCCTACTATGCCGATAATTTTAATAACGATGATAAACCGGGTATTCTGAAAAGATACGAAGCATCGTATGCAAAAATAGGTAGAGAAATTCCACCGGGGCTTCGTGAGATAACATATCAGGATTTATGGAATTTGCATCTCCGCGAAAACCAATAAGATAGAAATAATTAAAACTGAATATTTCAGCGATGAAAATAGGGCAGCCGATTCTCTTAGGCTGTCCTATTTTATTATCGTTATAAAGATTGATGCTACAAATCCTGTCTGTTAGCTGCATTAAATCCGTTTTCATAATAAATGACAAGACAATACTATTACCAACTCATTAATTTTTACCGGATAACAATATAATTGAAAGTATAGCCAAAATAATAACAGGAAAATTTTTTTCTCAAAAGTTGTCGCAATAGTCAATTTTGCTCCAAAATCAGTTCGGTAAATGCGTATAGTTTGCCAAATCTCATGTTTTTTATACGATTTGGCAGATTATACGAGTTTTTCTTATTATATTTGCACTATACAAAACATCAACAACATGATAATCGGAAGAAAAGAGGAGCAGAATATATTGCTTTCAGCAGTGCAGTCAGAGTATTCAGAATTTATTGCTGTCTATGGTCGCAGACGCATTGGTAAGACATATCTTATTCGCGAAACGTTTGGCTATAAGTTTACTTTCCAGCATACAGGTTTGGCTAAAGGAAACACCAAAGAACAACTTTTTAGCTTTGCTGTTTCTTTGCGAGATGCCGGTTATGATGATTGTCCTGTACCGAAATCGTGGTTAGAAGCATTTAGTATGCTTTCTGTTTTCTTAAGAAACTCAACTGATGAGAAGAAGGTTGTATTTCTTGATGAATTGCCTTGGATGGATACATCTCGCTCCAACTTCATATCTGCTTTTGAACATTTTTGGAATGGTTGGGCTTCAGCTCGCAAGGATATCGTATTGATAATTTGTGGCTCAGCCACATCATGGATTATCAATAAAGTGATTAACGACCATGGAGGTTTGCACAATCGAGTTACCCGGCAGATTGCTTTGCAACCATTTACATTGCGAGAGTGTGAAATGTTTGCACAAAGCAAAGGTCTTGAAATGAGTCGTTATCAGATAGCAGAGTGCTATATGGTGCTTGGAGGCATCCCATTTTATTGGAGCTTGTTGGAAAAAGGATTGAGCCTTGCTCAAAACATCGACAAAATATTCTTTTCAAGAAATGGCAAACTATCAAACGAGTTTAATCAACTTTATGCCTCGTTATTCAGATCACCGGGACAATATATAAATATTGTAACAGCATTAGGCAAGAAAAAGGCAGGTATGACGCGTGAAGAGATTATGACTGCAACCAATCAGCAAAGCAATGGTGCATTGAGCAAGGTGCTTGACGAATTGGAGTATTGTGGTTTCGTGCGTAAATATAATGGGTATGGCAAGAAAAGCAAGCAGGCAATATATCAGCTAATCGATAACTATACGCTTTTCTACTTTAAGTTTATTCAGCAAAACCATAATAACGATGAGCATTTCTGGTCGGTATCTATCGATTCATCCATGCATCGTGCATGGAGTGGATTGGCATTCGAGCGTTTGTGTATGGCTCATACGCAACAAATCAAAGTCGGATTAGGCATTGCCGGCGTTTTAAGCAATGTCTATTCATGGAGGAAAGAAGCTGACGAATATAGTAGCGGAGTGCAGATTGATATGCTTATTGATCGCAATGATCAAGTAATTAATTTGTGCGAAATGAAATACTCTTTATCTGAGTATGCTATAGATGCAGATTATGAAAAGAGCCTTCGCAATAAGAAAGCTACATTCATCGACGCGACAAAAACACGTAAAGCTGTTCTCTTGACGATGGTAACAATATATGGTGTGCGACAGAACTCTCACTCAGGCATCGTCCAAAGCGAGGTCACGTTAGATGATTTGTTCGTATAATTTATAAATTCTCCCCTTTTTATGTGCTTACAATAACTACAAGAGGATGCCTCGTTTTGAGACACCCTCCTACGTTTATTGTTATTGTCGAGAATTGATGCTACAAATCTTGTCCGTTAGCTGCATTGAATCCGTTTTCATAATAAATGACAAGACAAAATCTATCATATATACCATCACCTATTGTAAACCAAACAAGGCTATTGAATAAGTCCGTTGTGCCTAATTGATAGAAAGATGCTTGATAACGTTTGTTTCTTACAGAAATTTCGTAAGAAATATCTTCGTTTGAAGGTATTTCTTCATTATCTTCGGCTAAATAGTTGCTGTTGTTTTCAAATTGATAGATTAAATTGTTGAATGTGGAGATAATTGTTGATTCGTTATCAGTCATAAGATATAACACAATAACCCTCCATACTTTATCGTTTACGGTTTGCAAAGTTAATGTTACATTTTTACCATTAAATTCTCCTTTTAAATCTCCTCCTTCGTATGATTCAGCCGGAGTGAATCCTTTAGCTTTGAGTTTGCGTATCATTTCTTGTTTAGTTCCATCTACCGGAATTCCCATGAATTTTGTTACATCATTTTGTGCGTGCAATGAAATTGCAATGGCAAGCACTGATAAAAACAGTAATAATCTTTTCATAATTGATTTTGAAATTCCACCAACTCCCGAAAGGAATTTAAATTACAAAAACAGAAGCGTGGAGCTGAATGCCACGTCTTAATGTGAAGGTGGTAGGAATACCTTTGAGTACAGATGTGGAAATAACAGTCCCCACGCCGATATGCGTGAAAACAGTTAAGCCGTCTCTCGTACTCATTGTGATTAAGTTTCCTACGCTTTTCACATACAAGAAGAAGACATAACGCTTCTATAAATCAAATAAATCTGCGGACTGAATTACTCCGATCCGCCGACAAAGGTAGCAAAAACTAAATTTATAACCAAACAATAACGTGTATTAATTTAAAGAGCAGAATATAGTGTTAACTATACTCCGCTAATAAATTGTTAAAATTAAATTCTTCTCTGTTTGCTAATTATTTTTCAGCCAATCTGAAGCTCCACTCACCTTAATTCTAAATCCGGCTTCCTCTATTTCTTTGGAGGATGAGAATGTTATAAGAGTCAGATTGTTGCAGTGCAGTGCTTTAGCGGCACGAAGAAGTCCGTTTATTTCGCGTTTGCGAGTTTTGGGTGACGATATGTCATAGCTGACTTGTATGAGTTCAAGAACTCGAGAACCGTCAGCGATAACGAAATCACACTCAAAAGTTTTTTCTTTATAGTAGAAAACATCTGCTTGCCGGTTCTTATAACGTCTCAACAATTCGACGCAAACTACATTTTCCAATTTCCAGCCAAGATTCTCAAGTGAAAAGCAATTGTCATGTTCTTGAGGAAAAGCAAGGTCTACAACATAGCATTTCTCATTTCTTATACGTTCTTGTGCCTTGAAAGAAAATTTAGGGACACCTATTAATAAAAATGCTTCTTTAAGATAGCGAAAATAGTTGGCGGCTGTTTTGTGGCTGATGTCAAATAATTCACCTATTTTTTTTGCAACAAACTCTTGACCATAATTATCTACAAGGTAGGTTGCTATTTTATGTAGTGCGTCTACATTCTGAATCTTAAAGCGTTTGGCAATATCATTACGCACTATTGTATTCAAAAGAGATGATATGTATTTTCTCTTGTTTTGTTCGTTCATAAGCTCCGGCATACCTCCTTGATTAAGGTATTTATGTAAATACTCTATTCGCCTTGCTTCTGCCTTGGTGGTTACGCCATTCATATCAATACCTTTAATATTACAAAATTCACTATATGAAAAGGGATATAGTGAAATTGCATTGTGGCGACCTGTAAGGTGAGTCATTAGCTCATTTGATAAAAGCTTGCTATTGCTCCCTGTTACAAATATATGTTTCTTTTGGCGAAGTAGTCTGTTGACAAACAAAGGCCATGCTTGTGCATTTTGTATCTCGTCAAAAAAGAGGTACTCGATATCTGTCCCGTACACAATATACATTGCCTCAAGAAGATTGTTTAGATTTTCTGCGGAGACCTCTGCAAGTCGTTCATCATCAAGGCTTACATATCCGCATTTCAGTTTCTTATCCATAAGAAATTTTGTGCAAAGAGTGGATTTCCCACATCGACGAACACCTATCACTACTTGTGCAAGATTACTTGTGAGTGAAAGTTGCATTTCCTCAGGACGAGAACAAAAGCGTGAATAATCTTCACTGAACAGTTCTTCCTTTTGTTCTGCTACTATGCGAACGAATTGTTCTATTGTCATAATGAAAGAGCTTTTGTGAGTTGCAATTATATTGTTACAGGTGCAAAGTTATCGATTCATTCCCATATTGGCAAGTTTTTATGCCAGTTTATTCCCATAACTATCTTAAAATATGTTAATGCGGTAATACTAAGAGCTGAGGTTGGGTTTGAGAGAGCTTTTAAGAAAGCTGTAGTCAGATAATATTGCGGAGAATCCATCATGCGAAGAAAACTACTATGTACAGATGTGGAAATAACAGTCCCCACGCCGATATGTGTGAAAACAGTTAAGCCGTCTCTTGTACTCATTGCGATTAAGTTTCCTACGTTTTTCACATACAAGAAGACATAACGCTTCGATAAATCAAAAAAATTGCGGACGGAATTACTCCGATCCGCCGACAAAGGTAGCAAAAACTAAATTTATAACCAAACAATTATGTGTATTAATTTAAAGAGCAGAATATAGTGTTAACTATACTCCGCTCTATTATATTTGAGAATAGTGGTGTTAGAGGGCTGAACGATAGATTTCGGCACAATCGTCCATGCTTAAAGGCACATAAAAACCGAGTGTGTCGCCCATATTTCCGTTAAGAGATTTCACTAAAGCTTCGATGTCGGGTTCGGCTACTCCGGTAAGCTCACGGATAGAAGTTGTCAAACCGAGTTCGTGATAGAACGATTTGAGAGCTTCAATGCCTTCAGCTATGATTTGCTCATCGGTTTTTCCTTCTGTGCTAATTCCCATTATGTTGGTCGCGAATTCTTTTACCTTCCATGGATTTTTTGCAGCCACGAATTTCATCCATGCCGGAACCATAACGGCAAGACCTGCACCATGAGCCACGTCGTAGATGGCTGATAATTCGTGTTCAAGTCGGTGAGACGACCAATCCTCTTCTTTGCCGTTGCCACACAAACCATTGTGAGCGAGTGTGCCTGCCCACATCACATTTGCACGTGCATCGTAGTCGTTAGGATTATCTTTCAATATTCGAGCATTTTGTATCACATTACGCATTATTGTTTCAGCAATAGAATCGGTCAAATTTGCTCCTTTGGTGTTTGAAAAATAGCGTTCTTGGATATGGCAAATCATATCTACTATGCCACAAGCAGTTTGGAACCATGGTAAAGTGTAGGTGAGTTCCGGATTCATTACTGCGAAGCGAGGGCGTAAAATCATAGGGTAGCGGACACTGATTTTGTGAAGTCCATCCTTTTTCGTAATGACTGAATTGCCACTACCTTCGCTGCCGGCTGCAGGAATAGTAAGAACAACTCCTATTGGTAATGACTTTTGAGGTACGGCTTTTTTTGAATAGAAATCCCAAAAATCGCCGTTATAGACTGTGCCGATAGCTATCCCTTTAGCAGTGTCGATTACCGAGCCACCCCCGACAGCCAAAATGAAATCGACATTTTCCTTTCGTGCTAATTCAATACCTTCATAGACGCGATCGTCTGTTGGGTTTGGCTTAATGCCTTTTAGCTCTACAAATGAGATGTTTTGTTCCTCAAGCGAGGAAATGACAGTCGAAAGTAGCCCGCTTTTGACCACCGAACCTCCACCATATACAATTAAAACTCGTTTGCCACCATATTTTGCGACAAGTTTGCCGGTTTCAGATTGAGTGTTTTTGCCGAATACAAATTCTGTAGGAGAATAATAAATGAAGTTTTCCATTGGTTTTATAAAGATAAAAATCCGAATCGGTCTCCGTAGGAAAACAGATTCGGACAAGATTGATATTAATTACTATTTACTTGTTTCAGGCGAAACATTCGCTGACAGCAGAAGCTATTTGCTTCATCTTTTCCGAATCAGGGTCAGAAATTTTGTTCTTGAAATCCATATCCCCTTCAGCTTTCAAGGGTACAAGATGAATGTGAGCATGGGGAACTTCCAAACCCAAAACGGTAACGCCTATTTTTTTGCAAGGAATAGCGGTTTTCAAAGCTTTTGCTACACGTTTGGCAAAGACCATCATTTCTGCCAATTCATCGTCTTCGAGGTCGAAAATATAGTCCTCTTCGCGTTTCGGTACAACTAATGTATGTCCCCAATTGACAGGGTTGATGTCAAGAAAAGCGAAAAATTTGTCATTCTCAGCTATCTTGTAGCATGGGATTTCGCCGTTGATGATTTTGCTGAAAATAGTCATAATAAGATTGTTTTAAATTTCGATTTTAAGAATTTCAAAATTAATTGTGCCTGCAGGGACTTTTACTTGGACAATATCGCCGACTTTGTGTCCTAAAAGACCTTGTGCAATAGGAGTGTTGGAAGCAATCTTTTGCTCGCGAAGATTTGCTTCGTTTTCAGTTACTATGGTGTAGCTCATTGTCATTCCGTTAGCTACGTTCTTGATAGTGACTTTATTTAGTAATTGCACTTCGTCAGTGTTAAGCTTGCTGTCGTCAATGATACGTGCTGAAGCAATCAATTCTTTTATTTTAGCAATTTTCATTTCGAGCATACCTTGTGCCTCTTTTGCTGCATCGTATTCAGCATTTTCCGACAAGTCTCCTTTGTCGCGTGCTTCTGCTATGGCAAGTTTAATTGCAGGACGCTGTGCCTCCAATTCAGCCAATTCTTCCATCTTTTTGTTGTAACCTTCTTGTGTTAGGTACGTTGCCATTACTTATAATTGTGTTTTCTAAAATTAATAAAAAATAAAAGAATCTTTTCTCCTCGAAAGACCCTTTTTGGGCGATTATCGCCTTCATAATATGTTTTACGCCACAAAATTACTTCAAAAATATTGAATTGCCAAATTTTAATCAGAATTTAAAGTTTTTTGTGATTTCGCTTAAATAAATTATGTATCTGATTTAGATGTTTTGAGTTGATAAATCAAATAGAGAGCGAAGAATTTCTGTAGATTTCATACCGGCTACTCCGGGGATGTGTAGTTCGTAATAATGTAAGATGTGATCAATTATACGATTGCGAATCTCTTGATTAAATCTGAATAGATGTGAATTTGCATAGTTCATCCGACTTAGTTTTAACAGCATTTTCGCTTCTTCTCCGCAGATTGTGTTGGAATGGACAGGCGATAACGTGGTGTATCTCCCGGCTTGCATATCAAATATGGAACCTTCTTGCCAGCCGGTAGTGTCGGGTTGTATGCCTAAGAATGAACTAAGACTGAAAATGAAAGCGATATGAAAATTGGCTATTCCTGTTTTTGTGAAATCGAAATATAATAATGAATCGGCTATATATTTCCACATTAATGAGTCCGGAGGAGTGTCTCTTAGTACTCGATTTAAGAAATCAGCAATAAATATGCCTATACAATTTTTAATCGGATTGAAATAGATGTCGCGATAGACAGCCAATGGTGTGATCTGTCCGAGCAGTTGCAAGTCTTTGTTCTTGTGAATAGAGGTATTGATTTCAATAATAGACAACGGCATCAAAAGAGCATTTTGAGAATGTCTTTTTGTGCCACTGCCACATTTGGAAATGAAAGCCATTCGTCCGTATTCGGCAGTATAAATTGTTACGATATTATTTTTGTCGGAATGTTTGACGGTGCCAAGGACAATCCCTCTCAATTTTTCTTTCATCAATGCAAAGATAATAAAAATGAGAATAAAAAAGATAGGTGTAAATGTTAAATAATGCCAATAATGAGTTTAAATGCAAAAAAAATACTACCTTTGCAACAAATTTCCGAAGGGATATACGAAGTGGAAAAATTTGGCTGCTTGCAACCACTGAAAAAAATGCTAAAACTGCTCAATAAAAATTTTATCCTATTAGGATGAAATTATAGAGTTTTGGCATTGTCCGCTATAGGATAATGCTTTTTTTGTGTAAAATAAATTATAGATATACGATGAATTATTTGTTTACATCAGAGTCGGTATCGGAAGGACATCCGGATAAAGTGGCCGACCAAATCAGCGATGCGTTGCTTGATGAATTTCTTGCACACGATCCGCAATCAAAAGTGGCAATTGAAACGCTGTGTACCACAGGACAAGTGGTAATTGCAGGCGAAGTGAAAAGCAATTCTTATGTAGATTTGCAGACAGTGGCAAGGGACGTTATCAATAAAATAGGCTATAACAGAGGTGCTTATATGTTTGATGGCGATGCTTGCGGTGTGCTTTCAGCTGTTCATGAACAAAGCGATGATATTAATCGTGGGGTAGAACGTGAGTCTGCAGAGTTGCAAGGTGCAGGCGACCAAGGTATGATGTTTGGTTATGCCACAGCCGAGACTGAAAATTATATGCCGTTGACACTTGAATTGTCGCACGTGTTATTAAAAGAATTGGCTGCGATACGTAGAGAAGGAAAAGAAATGGTGTATGAACGTAAAGGCAAATTGGCTACATATCTTCGCCCGGATTCCAAAAGCCAAGTTACAGTGGAATATTCAGAAAACGGTGTGCCTCAAAGAATTCATACAATTGTCGTTTCTACGCAGCATGATGAGTTTGTAGCTCCGATTGGCGATAGTAGAGAAGCACAATTAGCGGCAGATGAAGCAATGTTGAACAAAATCAGAGAAGATGTTCAGAAAGTACTATTACCAAGAGTAATAGCAAAGATGCCGAAAAAAATCAAATCCTTATTTGATGACAAACTGATATTACATGTAAATCCGACCGGTAAATTTGTGATAGGTGGTCCTCATGGAGATACAGGATTGACAGGAAGAAAAATTATAGTGGATACATACGGTGGTCGTGGAGCCCATGGAGGTGGAGCATTTTCCGGCAAAGACCCATCTAAAGTGGACCGTTCTGCAGCCTACGCGGCACGTCACGTGGCGAAAAATCTTGTGGC
The DNA here is from genome assembly GCA_964524385.1 of uncultured Sangeribacter sp. GTDB lineage: Bacteria > Bacteroidota > Bacteroidia > Bacteroidales > Muribaculaceae > Lepagella. The sequence continues at coordinate 24,240 of CAZGEX010000007.1, read as the reverse complement.
AGCGGGTGTTGCCGATGAAGTGCTTGTGCAAGTTGCATACGCGATTGGTGTGGCAGAGCCGGTCAGCCTATGCGTAAATACTTATGGCAAAGCAAAAGTAAATATGACAGATGCAGAAATAGCTCAAAAAGTAAGTAAAATTTTCGATATGCGTCCGTTTGCAATAGAACGACGTTTCAATCTAAGGACTCCAATCTACAGAGAAACTGCCGCTTACGGACATATGGGACGAACCCCGAAAGTGATAACTAAAACATTCCGCTCCCGTTACGAGGCAGATAAAACAATAGAGGTAGAGCTTTTCGCTTGGGAGAAATTGGATTATGTAGATAAGGTGAAAGATGCATTTGGAATAAAAAACTTAAAATAAGTTGTTTAATTCCGTAAAAGATGTTATCTTTGCGTGCTTAAAAATGGATTAGTGTGCAGTGAAATCGCATTTGTGCCGTCTGTTTTGAGCCTAACAATCAGATAATTAAAAATTTATAGCTATAACAAAATGGCAACATTAGAAAAAATCAGAAACAAATCAGTCTTGCTTGTCGTAGTAATTTTTGCGGCACTCTTGGCTTTCATCCTTGGTGATGCTTTGACAAATGGCAGAAGCCTCCTTGGCGATCAAACAACAGTAGTAGATGTAGATGGCGAAAAAATCGACATCACTCAGTATCAAAACAAAATTTCCGAAATTTCTGAAATGGCAGAAAGTCGCGGACAAAAAGTTGATGAACAAACTTTAAGTCAACAAGCTATTGATGCTTTAATTTTTGAACGCCTTTTCGATCAATCACTTGATGAACTCGGCATCGAGGCAAGTAATGAGCAAATTACATATTATACATTGGAAAATCCAATCAATCAAAATCTTGTTCAATTAGTGGCTCAAATGCAACAAAATGGATTGTTGATGCTTCCTAAAAATGTGGAAGATAATGTTAAAAAGCTTGTAGAAGCAGGCGACGAACAATCAATCCAAAAAGCAAATCAAGAATATTCAGATGCATTAATCGGTTTAATTCCGAATGCTTACGAAGTGTTGTTTAACCCACAAAATAGTGGTTTTACTGAAGAACAAGTTGCTCCATACAAAAGTATGTGGCTCGCTTTTGAAGTTGAAACTGCTGACATGATTAAGCAAATGACTTATCAAGCATTGTTGGCAAATTGTTATAAAGCAAACAAGCTTGATGCAAAAGCAATGTTTGATGATGAAAACAATTCATTGAACGTAGTGATGGCTTTCAAACCATTCGGGACTCTTGATGAAAAGAAATACACAGTATCTGACGAAGAACTTAAGGCTGAATACGAAAAAGATAAAAATCTTTACAAGGTTGTAGAGCCGATGAAATCATTGGACTTTATCGCAGTAAGTGTTACTCCTTCTGACGAGGATAAAAAAGCAGCTCAAGAACTTGCTAAACAAACAGTAAGTGAATTAGACGAAAATGCTAAATTGTCTAAGAAACTCGTAGGTGCCGGTGTGGAATTGAAAAAAGAAAAATTCGCGGAAGCAGACATCAAAAATCCTGCAGTTAAAAACTTTGTAAAATCTGCACCACAAGATTCAGTAGCTGTGGTTGGTCATACTAATCTTGGATTTACTGTAGTTAGAATGGGAGCAAAAGAAATGAAAGATTCTATCGAAGTTTATAATTATGATGTTGCATCTTACTCTTTGGTTCCAAGTGAAAAGACTGTCAGCGAAGCAAAATCAAAGCTGCAAAAATTTATAACTGCAAACAATACTGCCGCTAAATTCGCGGAAAACGCAGTGAAAGAAGGATATGCTAACATCACTCCTGTAAAAGTAACAGCATCGACACCTGCAATTATGCAAGGTTATATGGGTTACTACCCGGCGACAAAAGCTATTGTAAAATGGGCTGTTATGGATGCTGAAAAAGGGCAAGTGTCAGAAATCTATGATAATGGTGATGCTAATGCTCCGATGTTCTATGTGGCTGCTGTAGTGGATGAATATGATGAATACGTTCCATATACAGACAAGCAAGTTAAAGAACAATTGGAAATGTCTGTTCGTGCATCTAAGGCAGGAGATGAATTGGTAAAACAATACTCAGGCAAAGGATCTATCGAATCAACAGCAGAGGCAATGGGTGTAGAACCTCAAAGTGTAGAGCAATTCCGTATAGCAAGTCGCGAAGTTCGTGATCCGAAAGTGATAGGAAAAATGGTAGGAACACAACCGGGCAAAGTTGTAGTCGTTAAAGCAACTGACGGAGTATATGCTTACGAAGTAAAAGCTCAAAATACAGTTACTTCTGAGTTTTATGAAGATGCATATAAGAACAAATATCTTCAAAAATTCCAACCAAATCTGAACTTGTTGCTCAGAGATGGTAAAAAGATTGAAAATAAAATCTTCAATTTTGTTTCTGAATAAAAATAAAATATAATAAAGTAATTGAGTACCGTCCTTAATAAAGGTCGGTACTCTTTTAACTAAAAATAAACATCAGATTTTCATAGTATGGAATCAAACGATAATAGCAAAAAGAGAGTTAAAAGTCCGTTGATAGGTATGACGTTGACGGAATTGGAGGCAGTCGTAAAAGAAGGAGGAATGCCTCGCTTTGTCGCTAGGCAATTAGCTCAATGGCTTTATGATAAGCGTGTTACATCGTTTGATGAGATGGCAAACATATCCAAGAAGAATAAAGAGTGGTTGTCAGAATATTATGAAATAGGTCGCAAAGAGCCGGTCTCTAATCTAAAATCAACTGATGGCACAGTGAAATATCTTTTCGATGTTGGAGGCGGCAAGAAAATTGAATCGGTCTATATCCCTGATAAAGAAAGAGCTACATTGTGTGTGTCATCACAAGTAGGGTGCAGAATGAATTGCTATTTTTGTATGACAGGAAAGCAAGGCTTTAAAGGGAATTTAACTGCTGCACAGATAATCAACCAAATATTGAGTATTCCTCCCAAGAAATCAGTTGAGTCAGATGCAATGAATGAACTTACCAATGTGGTTTTTATGGGGATGGGTGAGCCATTGGATAATTTGCATGAATTGATGACCGTTTTGGAGATCATGACTGCTCCTTGGGGGATGGCGTGGAGCCCGAAACGAATCACTGTATCAACAGTTGGAAAACTGACTGAATTAAAAGACCTTTTGGATAAAACACAAGTACATATAGCAGTAAGCGTTCATTCTGCTGATCCGGAACAGCGAGCATCAATGATGCCGATTCAAAAAGCATTTCCGATTTCGGCAGTAATGAAGTTATTATCAAGCTATGATTTTTCGCATCAACGACGATTGTCACTCGAATATATAATGTGGCGAAACGTCAACGACGATTTGGCACATGCAGATATGTTGATTTCATTAATTGGAAAGAATGATTGTCGCGTCAATTTAATTCGTTTTCATGCTATACCGGGTGTGGAATTAGTGTCGTCAAGTGATGAAAAAATGGCAATATTCCGTAATTATTTGAATTCCAAAGGTATTATTTGTACGATACGAGCTTCTCGCGGAGAAGATATAATGGCTGCTTGCGGAATGCTTGCGGGCAAGGGAGAGAAAAAGAATTGAAAGTAAAATTGCTATAAATAAAATATGATGTCGAGATTAGTAAGAGTTGGGATTACCCATGGCGATATAAATGGCATAGGATATGAAGTAATAATGAAAACTTTTGCAGATGATAGAATGATGGAGCTATGCACTCCTGTCATCTTTGGCTCTGCAAAACTTATTGCTTACTATAAAAATGTGGTAGAAGCTGAAGGTTTCAATTACACTCCGGTCAAGTCAGTTGAGGATATTGAGGAGGGTACGTGCAATCTTATAAATATTAGCGACGAAGAATTTAAAGTTGATATGGGACAGGCTACTCCGGAATCGGGTAGAGCTGCATTTCTGTCATTGTCGGCTGCCGTAGATGCTTTAAAGTCGGGATATATAGATGTGTTGGTAACTGCTCCGATTAGCAAAAATGCCATTCAGTCAGACGAATTTAAATTCGCAGGTCATACAGAATATTTAGAGCAAGAATATGGAAATGGTTATAAGGCGATGATGTTGCTTTTTAACGATGACTTAAGAATAGCATTGGTGACAACTCACCTTCCTATTAAGGATGTGGCTTCAGCCATAACAAAAGATTCTGTTTTGGAAAAAATACGCAATATGAGCAATACCCTCAGGAAGGATTTTGCCATAGAGCGACCCAAAATCGCAGTTTTGTCGTTAAATCCGCATGCGGGTGACAATGGATTGATAGGAAGTGAAGAAAAAGAAAGTATAGTTCCGGCAATAGAAGAAGCTAATAATCAGAAAATAGTGACATTCGGGCCATATTCTGCTGACGGATTTTTTGCATCGAAAATGTATGAAAAATTTGATGGAGTGATAGCAATGTATCACGACCAGGGATTAGCTCCATTTAAAGCCTTGGCATGTGAAACTTCAGTGAATTTAACTGCGGGATTGCCATTTATAAGAACATCGCCCGGACATGGTACAGGGTATGACATCGCCGGGAAAAATATGGCAGATCCCACATCAATGCGAGAAGCAGTGTATAAAGCAGTCGATTTATATCGCAATCGAATGACTTATATCGGAAGTAAAGCAAATCCACTCAAAAAACAATATGTTGACAGAAGTGGAGATAAAGAAGTACTCGACCTTACAAAAGATGACGATCAAGAAATTTAATTAAGAGAATAACTATGAATTACGGAATAATTGCTGCCGGAGAAGGTTCAAGATTAGTACAAGAAGGTATAGCTAAGCCAAAACCATTAGTAGAACTCAATGGAGTCCCTATGATTGAACGTCTAATTCGTCTTTTTATGGCTGCAAATGCAGAGTCAATCAGCGTGATTGTAAACGAACAGATGACTCAGGTAAGAGATTTCTTAGAACAACTTAAAACTAAGATTTCAGTGGAACTTAAAATTGTAGTTAAAACTACTCCAAGTTCGATGCATAGTTTCTACGAATTAAGTAGAGTGATGAAAGGACGTGGAAAGTTTGTTTTGACCACAGTCGATACAATATTTCGCGAGCAGGAATTTAAACAATATGTAGAAGCATTTGAGTCATCTTCGGAAATTGACGGAATGATGCCGATGACATCATTTATTGATGACGAAAAACCTCTATACATAGAAGTCGACGATGCAAATTATATACTAAACTTCAGAGATGAGTCTTGGCCGGAAGTAAAATACATTTCAGGTGGAATATATGGATTGTCAGAGCCTGCAATCGATGTGCTTGAAGAATGTATTGAAAAAGGCGTAAGTCGAATGAGAAATTATCAACGGGCATTAGTGTCGTCAGGTCTTAAACTCAAGGGGTATCCATTTGAAAAAATAGTAGATGTAGATCACGCCGGTGACATACAAACTGCAGAAAAATTTATAAAAGAAGCACAATAAAAAAGTTGTAGAAATGGCAGAAATAAGAATAGCCGGTGTGATGAGAGCCGGTGCATATTCTCCCAATCATATAGGTAATGACGCTGCAATCTTTAATGCAGTGGCGGAGCAACTTAGAAAACGCGGATGCGAAGTAAATATATATAGCGAGGAAGAATTCCGTACAAAAGATATAGAAGAAGAGGTAATTCTCAATATGTGCAGAGAATCCGGTTCGATCAGTCGTTTGCAGGAATTAGAGGATCAAGGTAAATTAGTGATTAATTCAGGCTATGGTATTGAAAATTGTACACGTGAACGAATGACACGACTTTTACTTGCCAATAACATTCCTTATCCTGAAAGTCTGATGGTTGACACTAACCAAGAAATCAGAGAAGAACTTAAAGAAGGTGGCTTCAATGTGTGTTGGATAAAAAGAGGAGATTTTCATGCCATGCACAAAGAAGATGTCAGTTATTGTCGCCATGTACAAGAAGCTCAAGAGGTGTTACAAGAATATTTCTATCGAGGTATCAAACGAGCTGTAATTAATCGCCATCTTGAAGGCGATTTGATAAAATTCTATGGTGTCAGTGGCATGCCGTTCTTTCATTGGTTCTATCCATTTGAAAGCGGACATAGCAAATACGGACATGAAGCAATCAATGGTAAATCGCAAGGATTGAAATTCGATGAGGAATATCTAAAAGAAATATGTCAAAGAGCATCCGATGTCCTTGATGTTAAAATTTATGGTGGTGATTGTATTGTCGGTACAGATGGCTCAATCCGTATAATCGATTTTAACGATTGGCCAAGTTTCGCTCCATGCAGAATGGAAGCCGCCCCAATGATTGCAAAATGTGTAATAAATGAAGTCAAAGAGTGGAGAGGAAAAAATGAAAAAAACAGATAAAAAAGAATCAACTTATAAATCGACTTTAAAGTCGATGGATACTGAGGAAACTTTCGACTTGATTTTCTATCGTCCAATAGGATATATGTGGGCGTTGCTTGCAAAGAAATTAGGCATAACCCCTAATGCAATCACAATAGCATCGATATTTCTTGGTGTAGGTGCCGGAGTTATGTTTTATCCCAATGATGTATGCTATAACCTTATAGGTGTTTTGTTGTTAGTGTGGGCCAATTCATTTGATAGTGCTGATGGCCAATTGGCGAGAATGACAGGACAATATTCGCGATTAGGGAGAATATTAGATGGTGTGAGTGGAGATTTTTGGTTTGCTGCTATCTACATTGCAATTTGTATGAGAGAAAACCTCAATAATCCATTCTTTGCCGAACGCCCATGGCTGATTTGGCTGATAGCAGTAATAACCGGAGTGTGTCACGCTTCTCAAGCGGCGATGGCAGATTATTATCGTCAATTCCACCTTTTCTTTTTAAAAGGGAAAGAAGGTAGCGAGCTTGATTCTTCAGAACCTATGAAAGAGAAATATGCATCATTAAGTTGGAAAAATGATTTCATACAGAAATTCTTTATGATGTTTTATTTGAATTATACTGTCGGTCAAGAGCGACGTACGCCCAAAATGCAAGTTCTTCGCGACAGAATAAGAAATTGTTTCGGCGAAAAAATACCTCAAACATTCAGAGATGACTTCCGATTGAAGAGCAAGCCTCTGATGAAATACACTAATATGCTGTCGTTTAATACCAGATGCTTTGCCTTATTCGCAGCAATATTCATTGGAATGCCGTGGCTATATTTTGCATTTGAATTGACAGTGCTCAATGTGATGCTCATTTACATGATGATGCGTCACGAGAAAATATGTGCTAATTTTGTAGAAGAAATAGATAATGGCAAATATTAATAAAGATTTACTTCGCGGAATAATATTCGATTATGGTGGTACAATAGATAGTCGAGGCGACCATTGGAGCGAAGTGATATGGGATGCTTATAAAAAAGCAGTAATTATAATCCCAAAGGATGCTTTCAGAGAGGCGTATGTATATGCAGAGCGTGAACTTGCAAAAACTCGGCATATTTTACCTCATCACACATTCTATGATCTCTTACTCATAAAAATGAAAATCGAGTTGAAGAGATTAGTAGAGCAGAATGTAATCTCTCTAAATCAGCAATCATTGGATGCAAAAGCAATTGAAATAGCAGGCTATTGCTATGAAGCTGCAAAATCAAGCATAGAAGATGCACGTCCGGTGATAGAAAAATTATATAATAATTATCCGCTTGTTTTAGTTTCAAATTTTTATGGCAATGTCGAAGCTGTGCTTGAAGACTTTGATTTGAAAAGATATTTTAAAGAAATTGTCGAAAGTGCAGTAGTGGGGGTCAGAAAGCCGGATCCTAAAATTTTTGAATTAGGAGTTGAGGCTCTTCAATTAGAACCATCGCAAGTGTTGGTTATTGGCGATAGCTATCGCAAAGATATAGTCCCGGCAGAGACAATAGGCTGTCAAGTGTTGTGGATAAAAGGTAAAGGTTGGACGGCAGAAGAAGATGCACAGATGCATTCAAATATCATTTCCTCACTTAATGAGATAGAAAAAATTTTGAATGTCTGATTTGTCGGAATAATAAGTAAAATAGCGACGTGCTTATTTTGTAAAATTTAACAAATTTGTTTATAATGGATATAAATTTGTAAAATTTAACTAAAAAGACCGCTGTTTAAGAAACTTTTACATAATGGATGTGTCAAAGAAGTAAAAAACACTTTTTTATTCGGTAAAAAAGTAGTAACTTTGGCGAGCAATTTTAAAAACATAGTTTTAGGATTACGAAATAACAAATAACGACATAAAATTAAAAAGAATTATGGCAGAATGTATAGTACAAAAATCTAATGGTAAATTAGGTGTACTCGTAGTAGGTCTTGGAGCAGTAAGCTCAACATTTATGACCGGAGTATTGATGGCTCGTAAAGGTTTGACAAAACCTGTAGGTTCAATGACTCAGTACGACAAAATTCGCGTAGGACGTGGTGCAGAAAAAAAATATCTACACTATAAAGATATCGTTCCAATCGCAGATCTTAACGACATCGTGTTCGGAGCATGGGATGTATATCCTGCAAATGCTTACGAATCAGCTGTTCACTGCGAAGTGCTTAAAGCAAAAGATATTGAACCGGTAAAAGATGAACTCGTTAAAATCGTTCCAATGAAAGCTGCATTCGATAAAAATTTTGCAAAACGTCTTGATGGCGATAATGTAAAAGAATGCAAAGACCGTTGGGATATGACAGAACAAGTTCGCGAAGATATTCGCAACTTCAAAAAAGAAACAGGCGTAGAACGTGTTGTTGTGCTTTGGGCCGCTTCTACTGAAGTGTATGTTCCGGTAAATGAAAAAGTTCACTACACTATCGCTGATCTTGAAGCGGCAATGAAGGCTGATGATAAAGAAAATATCGCTCCTTCAATGTGCTATGCTTATGCTGCACTTATGGAAGGTGCTCCATTCATTATGGGTGCTCCTAACACAACTGTTGACATCCCTGCAATGTGGGAACTCGCAGAAAAAACTAAAATGCCTATTGCCGGTAAAGATTTCAAAACAGGTCAAACTCTCGTAAAATCAGGCTTTGCTCCTATTATTGGCACTCGTTGCCTCGGTCTTAACGGTTGGTTCTCTACTAACATCCTTGGTAACCGCGATGGTCTTGTACTTGATGAACCTGCAAACTTCCGTACAAAAGAAGTAAGTAAACTTTCTACTTTGGAATCTATCCTTGTACCGGAAAATCAACCGGATCTTTACAATGATTACTATCACAAAGTACGTATTAACTACTATCCACCTCGCAACGACGATAAAGAAGGATGGGACAACATCGACATCTTTGGTTGGATGGGTTACCCAATGCAAATCAAGATCGACTTCCTTTGTCGCGACTCTATCCTCGCTGCTCCTTTGTGTCTTGACCTTGTGTTGCTCAGCGACCTCGCTGCTCGTGCAGGTTGGTATGGAACTCAAAGATTCCTCAGCTTCTTCCTTAAGAGCCCAATGCATGACTATACTCAAGATGAAATCCCTGTTAATCATCTTTTCCAACAATATGTTATGCTTAAAAACGCTATCCGCGTTATGGGTGGTTATGAAGCAGACGAAGAAATCGATTAATATTTTCTACCTAAATATAAATCTGTCAAAGTCCTCGGCGAGATGTCGAGGACTTTTTTATTTTGAAAAAACATACTATCTTTGTGAACTGTCTTTTAGATTAACATAAGTCGAGTAAATCATGTAATGGGATTGCATTTATAATTGTCAGATATAATGTTTATATTATCATTATCCTGCAGACACTCTTAACATTCACTGTAGATGACTCTAATGACAGTGGAAAGAGTTTAATGTATAATACAGCTTTAAAGTGCATCGGAAAATAAATATAAATTGTTAGTAATAAAATGGTAAAAAAAATTTCTACATTATTAGTGTTGTTGGCGATGTTGCCGCCTATCAGGTTGTCAGCAGAGTATACCCCATCAGAAGAAAATTTAAAGTCAAGAAAAGAATTTGCCGATAGTAAATTCGGTGTTTTTCTACACTGGGGGCTTTATAGTATGTTTGCCCAAGGTGAATGGTATCTGAATAGTGGAATTGATAGTAAAGAATATGCAAAAGCCGCACAAGCTTTTTATCCGCATAGATTCAATGCAAAAGAGTGGGTTTCCGCTATAAAGGCTGCAGGTGCAAAATATATATGTTTCACGTCACGTCATCACGAAGGATTTTCGATGTGGGATACAAAGATGTCGGACTATAACATAATGAATACTCCCTACGGAAAAGATATTATCCGACAATTGGCAGATGAGTGTCATCGTCAAGGGATTAAACTGCATCTATATTATTCTCACATCGATTGGACTCGTGAGGATTATCCGGCGGGACGTACAGGTAGAAAAACAAAATCGCTCGAAAATCCGGATTGGAGAGGATATTATGATTTTATGAATGGACAGCTAAAAGAATTGTTAACTAATTATGGTGAAATTGGTGCTATCTGGTTTGATGGATGGTGGGATCATGATTCTGATTCTGTGCCATTTGATTGGGAATTGCCATATCAGTATGAAATGATTCACACGTTGCAACCGGGTTGTTTGGTGGGTAATAATCATCATCAAGTACCATTTGAAGGAGAAGATATTCAAATATTCGAACGCGATGTGCCGGGTGAAAATAAAGCCGGATTATCAGGACAAGATATTAGCAGATTGCCTTTGGAAACATGTCAAACAATGAATGGAATGTGGGGTTACAAAGTAGCCGACCAAAATTATAAATCAACAACCGACCTCATTCGCTTACTCGTCAGAACTTCAGGTAAAGGAGCAAATCTGTTGTTAAATGTAGGTCCTCAGCCGGATGGGACATTGCCACAAACTGCTTTAAGCAGACTTGCAGAAATCGGCAAATGGCTTGATAAAAATGGCGATGCTATTTATGCTACTTGTTCCGGAGGATATGCACAAGGCGATAGTATTGTTACTACAAAAAAAGTTGACCGCTATTTCATACACATCCTATCGAATGAAGTGAAGAATTTGGAAATTCCAATAGAAGGCAAAGTAAAAAAAGTGGTAGATTTCGAAAAACAAACACCTCTGAAATATAAGTTAAAAAAAGGAATTTTGACAATGGATGTGGAAGTGTCGGCAGAATCACCTGATTATATAATCGAAGTAAAATTGAAATAAAAACTAACGGAGACTTCATGATTTGGAGTCTCCTATTTTTTAGATTAGTAAGTTTTAGTTAACTTTGCAAGCGTTATGCGTATAGATATATTGACAGTAATGCCGGAGATGCTTGAATCTCCACTCGGTTGTTCTATTCTTAAAAGAGCTCAAGACAAAGAATTGGCGAAGATTGTGGTGCATAATCTTCGGGATTACACTACCAATAAGCATCGCAAAGTCGATGATTATCCTTTTGGAGGTGAAGCCGGAATGGTAATGCAAATTCAGCCGATAGATGCATGTATCACGAAATTAAAGTCTGAACGCAATTATGATGAAGTGATATTCACAAGTCCCGACGGAGAGACTTTTAATCAGCCTATGGCCAATACGCTTTCACTTTGCGAAAATTTAATAATTCTTTGTGGACATTACAAAGGAATTGACTATAGAATACGCGAACATCTTATTACTAAAGAAATTTCAATAGGCGATTACGTGCTGACAGGTGGTGAACTTCCTGCCGCTATTATAACAGATGCAATAGTGCGACTTATTCCCGGTGCAATAGGAGATGAACAATCTGCACTAAGTGACTCGTTTCAAGATAATTTACTTGCTCCTCCTGTATATACACGCCCGGCAGATTATAAAGGGTGGAAAGTACCCGAAATATTGCTCTCCGGTCATCAAGCAAAAATTGATGAATGGAAGCATAATCAAGCTATGGAACGAACATTGCGTCTTCGTCCCGATTTATTGAAATAAAATATTTGAATGACCTATGGGTATCAATGTGTATTCTTAGTGTGAATCTAAGAAACATTTATTTTGCATAATGACACTCCTTTCTTACTGAGGGAGAATTTCTAACATTGTCAATCCATGCTTTTTCCCGGCAATATATTCGCATGGAGATTCATCACCTTGAATCAAGTTGGTTAAAATCATAGGGTTGCCCAAACTAAATGACATTGCAATGAATGTGTCGTTCACTTTTAGTTTCGAATTGATTGAATCAATTACGGTGAATTTGAAATCACCTTCATATCGGATGCTAAGCTCTCTATTGGGAGGCCATCCGAGATGTAGAATGTCTCCATTGCATAAATCGCGTGTCCTAACCAATTTTGCAGTGATATAATCAGATTCGCTTGTCTTGTTTCTCATAAGGTCTGCAACGTAACTATCCCAGCAGGAATAACCTAAGAATCGACACAACAATGATAGTGTTGATGTGCGTGGAACTGATTTTGTCGATACATAGTTCCATAATCGCTGAAGAGTCGACGAACTTAGTGTCTCTTCTCGTTCGGTTTGCATTTTATATGACAAAAAATCAAAATCAGTCGGAGACTTTAATGAGCGTCCGATTTTAAGTTCGATATCGTTCTTCAAACATTCGATATAAAATGAATTATGTGCCATCGATTTCGTTATTTTCTCTGCAAAGTTAGCGAAAAATATGATAAATTATATAGGTTTTTGCTCTTGAAGTGCTTTGATATAATTTGACATAATTTGATATGAATTAAAAGAGTTTGATACTCGTAAAAATAACAAATCACTTATGTCTGTTTTTTTAAAATTTGATTTAGGGAGGATTTGAGAATTTAAGCATGGAATTTTCAGGTCAATTGATAGATCCTTTCCTATGCCTTATCGGACGAATTGACAAACCATAATGACGGTCCATAAAACTTATGTAATGCTTGTCAGCGGTGAATTCGAGGCAAATAGCTGTTCGTGTCATACCATCCGTACTACTCCAATACATGCCCCTTTCTCCTATGTAATATGTATCCATTCCGGATTGAAAGCCGGCAGCAGGCAAGAAAATGTTGTTGCCGTTAGGACCTGTAATTTTATATCCTGTGCGACCATCTGATATTGTCCACTCCCATTTACAATTATTTATAAGTTCATTAAAATGTTTCTCAGATGGAATTGACCAATCATCACCTAAATGGATGGTTGCTGTATCATAAATAAACTCATCTTTCATTTTGTCGCTCGCCGACCATTTCCCATCATTGTCTATATCGAGGAAATATTCATAAGTAGCAAGAGAAAAGTCAGATTTAGACAACGGTTCTCCCCATGCATAATATTTTCCATTTTCGTAAAAAGTAACAGCGTATAAATTGTTTGTCCCCCACAGGACAGATAGTCCAAGGTCCACAGCGAATCTGTCTTCTATAACATAGCTGTCATCATCGATTGTGTTCGCTTTTTCTGTCTTTGCCAATGGTGGACTTTGTGTCGATTTTTCTTCCGGATGTGAACTTTTAATTGTTGTCTCGGAGTAATCGCTGCTATCGGGTGATTCTTCTTTATCTGTTTTCTCAGTCTTGGTTTCAGTAATAACCTCTATATCTTGTCGTTCAGTCGGCTCGGTTTCAAATTTCAGTCGAAAAAATATAAAAGCAATAAGTCCTAATGTCATTATTGCAAGCAGGATAGTCAATATTAGTATAGATGGTTTCCGCTTATTAGTTAAAGCTTTTTTTACATCCTCAGCAGATGGGTATCTTTTTGCCGGATTGTCATAACAACAACGTCTTGCAATTATAACGGCTTTATTCCATTTTTGTGTTGTAGCATTGATGTAATCTGAGAGAATACGCCCAATGGCGAAAATGTCGGTTCGAATGTCGATTGTTCCATCGGTTGAAAGTTGTTCCAGAGCGGCATAACGGCGAGTACCGGCAGGACCTTTCACTATGTTGTAGTCAGAAGCATCGGCACATCCTAAATCTATGATCTTGAGCAAACCGGTGCTTCTTTCAATCATAATATTTTCCGGTTTTAAATCTCGATGTATTATTTTTGAAAAGTGAAGATAGCTTGTAGCATCACAGATGCAACACATCTGTCGCTCTGCTACATCAATAGAGATAGGTGATTTATCCGCTAAATATTGCCTTAAAGTAACCCTATCGATATATTCCAATACGATAGCATTGCCAATTTCAGAAAGAGTGACAAAGTCGATTGTGTTGATAATATTTGGATGGCGTAGACTATGACCAATTTGAAATTCCTTTTTCAAAATACTTTCGTAGAACGGATCTTCGCGATAGTCTTCCTTCAAAGCTTTGAGAACTACCCATTTGCTGAAGTGATTTGCCCGATAAAGACAAAAAGCACCTTGTTTTGATGCATGTAAAAACTTTATCTCAGTGAATTTTTGAGAGATAAAATCCGACTTTGTGCCACGAGAAATTTCAGATATGTCGCTATCATATTCGTTCATATTGCAAAAATAACAAAAAAATCAAAACAGAATGTGAATCTTGACAGGTTATTATCATTTTGAGAGGAGAGATATGTGAAAAATTGAATGTGAATTTATTGTGATATAATTTGAAGTTGTTTGAAACAATTTGAAATATCGACTACTAAGATATAATTACTATATTTGCAACCAATAATAATAAAACTTAAAGCAACACAATTTATCATGAAAAAATCAGGATTGTTATTAGTCTGTGCAGCATTAGTTGCATCATGTTCTAATTCAAACAAGGAATCAGTGGCAGAAGGAAAAGTGGAAATAAAACTTGCTCCGGTAGAAATAGCCGAAAATCAAAAATTAGTAGGAGAATTTCCTGAAATATATTATTACATGGAGAGTGCAGATACTTCTGCAGTAGATAAATATAATCGCTTGTTGAAGTTTGATCGTAAAACATTTGCTGTTGATACTATTTATTCAGTGGCGGTTGGTGAGTCTGTGATAAACTCAGTGATGTCGCCTGATAGTGCAATGGTTATCGTAGAGGAAATGCCTGTTAAAGGAGGATATAATGCTTATTGTTTCAAATTTTCAGTTGATTCGCTCAAAAATATAGCGTCATCGCAAAACTCACAAGCGACTGCTGAAATTGATTTTGAAAACAATCAAATAAAAATTACGGAGCAAACTTTGATATTTGCACCCTCTCAATATGCTTCAAGTGAAAGTGTATATAGTTTAAATGGAGACGTTGTCAAAAAAGGTTCGCTTCCAACTCCCAAAATCAGCGCAGGTAATTATTACTTTTCAGGAACAGCCAAAATGGCAAGAATGGGTCTTACTGGCGATATGAATTTGACGTTCTCGGTTGATAGCAATAACAATATATCCGGTTCCGGCAAAATATTCGGAACAAATACAGGGACATGTGAGTTGAAAGGACAGATGAGTGGCAATCGAGTAGAGATTAAAGCCTATTATCGAGGTCGTTTGTTGGCTAAAATGGACTTGAAATTCAAAATATCATCAGGGAAAAACGTACTTAGCGGAACAATGATGGACGATGATTATTCATTTGATGTATATATGACCGGTCGTAGGAACTAAGCAATTACTACGATTCGGAATAGCAATAAAACAAGTATAACAGTAAATAATAAATAGTATGATGAAGAAATTTAAAGTATTGATTTTTATAATTTCGCTTGTTGTCGGTTTTACAAGCAATGCATAAGTGGATATAGTGGAAATACGCCTTAGAGCTGAACGAGGAGATGCCGCGGCACAAGGTGAGTTAGGAATGTGTTATTATAATGGCAATGGAGTACCTCAGAATAAAGTTGAAGCAGTAAAATGGTATCGTAAAGCGGCAGAGCAAGGTGATGACATAGCACAATGTTCTATGGGATTGTGTTATGAAAATGGCGAAGGAGTACTGCAGAATAAAGTTGAAGCAGTAAAATGGATTTGTAAAGCGGCAGAGCAAGGAAATGACATGGCACAATTAATTCTTGCAAGTTGTTATGAAAATGGCGATGTTGTAGATAGAATATTGTATTAGCAAAATATTGGTATAATAAAGCGGCAGAACAAGGTTTGGAAGAAGCCAAAGAAGCTCTTTTGCGTATAGAGGTAAAAGAAATGTATTTAAAATGAATGGAGGTTAAAGAATCATTATAATAGAATAGAGCAAATAATTGAAATATAATATCCGGATAAAGTAAGGGCGACATAGTAAGGAATTATGTCGCTCTGATTTTTTTATGTAACGATATTAATCGCCGACCGACTGAAAGGAGAGGAGGAAATGTCGGAAAGTGTGGTTGAAAAACAAACTTTGACGCGACAAACAGGTCGAATAGGAAAAATGCGGAGAATAAGTTGGCGGAATGAGTTGTAATGTTCGGGGGATTGTTGTATCTTTGTGGAAAATTAGAAATATATGGTAATTACGTCGAGTAATATAATGTTGGTGTTGGCAGTCTTGTTGTTGTTGAGCGTATTGGCAAGCAAGGCCGGATTTAAGTATGGGTTACCCTCGTTGTTGCTGTTTTTGGGTGTGGGAATGCTTGCCGGAGTCGATGGTTTCGGATTGCAGTTTGATAGTGCGGAGACAGCCCAATTTATAGGTATGATTTCTCTTAGTGTCATACTGTTTTCGGGAGGTTTGGATACAGATTTTAAACAGATACGTCCGGTGATTGGTCCGGGAATTTTATTAGCTACATTTGGAGTGCTGCTGACCACCGGTCTGAGCGGTGCATTTATATATTATATGTTCCAAATTGCCACTGTGCCGGGAGTTGAATTCGGATGGACGGAATCACTATTGTTGGCGGCAATTATGTCATCAACCGATTCAGCATCAGTGTTTTCGATTCTTAATTCTTCGAAAAAAGGATTAAAGGAAAATGTTAAGCCACTATTGGAACTTGAGAGTGGAAGTAACGACCCAATGGCTTATCTACTTGTAATTATCCTTATCGGAATTATGGAAGGAGCAGGAGAAAGCAGTTCGCATCTGATAGCCGAGTCAGTGTTTTTGTTGGTAAAACAATTAGTAATAGGCGTTGTGTCGGGTGCTATCTTCGGATTTGTAGCTGTGTGGATTATCAATAAGATTAAGGCGAATAACGAGTTTATGTACCCGATATTGTTGCTTGCCATTGTCTTTATGATATTTTCTATAACAGAAATTATAGGGGGAAATAGCTATTTGGCAGTCTATATCGGAGGATTGGTGGTCGGAAATAAAAAAATTGTATTGAAACACACGATGACCACATTCTTTGGAGGTTTTACATGGCTTGTGCAAATAATGATGTTCCTTACGTTGGGATTGCTTGTCAACCCGCACGAATTAATTGATTGGCATATAATTGTGGCAGGTTTGTTGCTGGGATTATTTATGATATTAATCGGACGTCCATTATCTGTGATGCTATGTGTGGGGTGGATGCGACAATTCAGTATGCGTGCCAAGATTTTTATCTCATGGGTGGGTTTAAGAGGTGCTGTGCCTATCATTTTTGCTACATATGCATTGATTTCACCCGATGTGCCACACGCTAAATTCATGTTTAATATAGTTTTCTTTATCACTATATTATCGCTTGTAGTCCAAGGAACATCCATAAATTGGTTTGCAAAAAAACTAAATTTGGACCTGCCCGTCAAAGATGATGGATTCAGAATTATAATGCACGACGAAATTCCAGCCAAAACAGAGGAGATGGAAGTGTCAGCGGAACTATTGAATGATGGAGAATTAATAAAGGATATTAAACTCCCCCCTAATACGCTTGTCGTGATGGTGCGTAGAGGTGATGAATACTTAGTGCCAACAGGCAAAACACGCTTGCATTTAGGCGATA
Organism: uncultured Sangeribacter sp.; assembly: GCA_964524385.1. Lineage (GTDB taxonomy): Bacteria > Bacteroidota > Bacteroidia > Bacteroidales > Muribaculaceae > Lepagella. Next base: position 6,531 of record CAZGEX010000007.1, on the reverse strand, counting down.
AATTATTGCTGATATATGAAGCAAAAGAGATAATAGAAGAAGAACATCCCAAAAAGAAGAAAAACATATTAAGATTTTTTGAGTAAATGGGTAAGAAAATAAAAAGGGCAAATCTGTGGGTGCGACGTAAATCGCATATTTCTGTCATATTAATCTTAGGGGGATTGATATTATTGTTGTTCTTTAACGAAGATGTCAGTCTGACAAAAAGTCGTCAGTATGATAGTGAAATATCCGAACTCAAGGCTGATATAAAACTTTGTGAGGATTCGGCAACATATTATGAGAATAAATATAAAGAATTGACCACCGGCGTAGAAGATTTAGAGCGATTGGCACGTGAAAATTATAAAATGCAACGACCGACGGAAGATGTTTATATCATAGAAAAATAATAATATTATTATGAGCTACGAATATTTAGATGATCTGTTTGGTGAGCAAGTCGAAACATCGCCAAAGTATGTAAAGGTGGAATTGAAAGCGATAAAAATGCTTTGGAGAATAATATATTTAGATCCTCATAATCTACAATTGTCGGATTATGATGAAATCTACGAATGTTTTGAGTCTATAAGAGAAGAATATATAGAGCTTATAGATAATACGGTCGAACCCGGTCAGCCATTATGGTTGTCCAATTTTTTATCATATCATTTTCTTGTGTGGGCAGATTGGTATATGCTTAGAAAAGCATATACGGAACAACCCGAACAATTTAATTCAGAAGAATTAGTGAATAAATATCGTAAAATCGAGCAGATGGACTATGATGGAAAATTCTTCGAAAAATGTGAATATTGTTTTTATACCGGTAAATTGTATCGTAAACTTGAAAAAACAGATAAAAAAGAAAATATATTAAAACGAATATGGCAAAAAATAAAAAAACGGATAATAAAGAATTGAATGAGGCACAACGACTTCAATCCGTTCAAAAACGTAAAAAAGCAGAGTCAACAGCTACATTAGGAATGGTAATCTTAGCTGTGTCATTACTAATAACATTGTTTAATCCACTTGACGAGGAGTTGAAATCCACAATGCGTTGGGCATTTGCGACCGGTGCCGTAACGTTTTTAATAGCTCGGGTAGTCAATCTTACTATCCCTGGTGATAGTTCTAACGTCAAGCGATTACGGAGAATGGAATTCTGGGCAGGTATAAGTTTTGCTACTGCAACATTTTTCTGGTTCTATCACACCGGTCGTTCGGATTTGCAAATACCCGGAGCTGTGGAAATTACTTCGCTAAGAGATACGATAGTATTTACATTAGCCGGTGCTGTGATTCAGATAATTGCAACATGGCTTATCTATTTTCGTGAAAAAAAGGAAAATAAGATGAAAGAGCCTCAAAAATAGCTTACTAAAACATTTAAAATGTAAAATTAAAAATTTTTAGTACACTATTTTTGCAAAATGTTTCAATTTAAGGTAATTTTGCAACGTCTATGGGATATACGTTAATAATAGACTCCGGAAATACAGCTTGCAAAGCATATCTCTTTAGTGGGGACGAAATTGTCGCCACTATGCGTTATACCATACCTTCAATTGAAAATTTAGTAGAATTTATAGATGGTTACGAGATAGTAGGTGTTATCTATTGCACTGTGGCACGCTATGATGCTAAATTGGTGGAATCGCTCCGTCATACGGTAAATACAAATGTAGTTGTCTTAACTCACGACACTGTGTTGCCAATAAAAATAGATTATAAAACGCCTAAGACTCTTGGCTATGATAGGGTGGCTGCTGCAATTGGAGCAAGTGAATTAGTCGAAGGGAAAAGCATATTGGTAGTGGATGCGGGAACTGCACTTACAATTGATGTAGTCGATAAGAAAGGAGTCTATAAAGGTGGAAATATTTCACCCGGAATAAACTTGAGATTTAAATCTTTAAACGATTATACACAATTATTGCCATTGATTGACAATTTTGAGACACTCAATGTGCCTCAATTTGGAAATGATACAACCACTGCAATTGCGGCAGGTGTAGTAAATGGCGTGGTGGCAGAAATTGAAATTGCATATCAAAATGCTAGTAAAAGATATGGAGATACAGTATTGGTCTTAACCGGGGGGGATGCTCAATACTTATCAACACGTTTGAATTTAAATATAGAATCAATAATAATATCAGACGATTTAGTAGCTAAAGGACTGAATAGAATATTACGATACAATGAAAATATATAGAAACTTATTGTTGGTCGCATTGATGATGACCATCCTTGCTTTCAGTGCAAGTTCGCAGAACTCCGTTACTCCTTATTCAATGTATGGATATGGTATGCTGAACGATAATGCAACAAGTATGCAACGACAAATGGGTGGCGTGGGGTATGCCATGAATTCCGGTCGCCAAATTAATGTAATGAATCCGGCTTCGTATGCACAAATTGACACTCTGACTTTCCTTTGGGATATGGGTGCCGATGTTTCAATGTTGTGGAGCCGGGAAGGTAGTGCTAAAGAAAACGCTGTCGGTGGTGGTTTGGATTATATCACTATGCAATTCCCTCTCGGTAAACACATGGGTGGCTCTGCAGGTTTGCTGCCTTTTACTTCTGTAGGATATTCGTTTGGCAACGAAATTATGCACGGAACTATGGAAAATCAAGGCACAGGGGGAATAACACAAGCCTATGTCGGTGTCAGTGGTAAAATCAAAGGGTTCTCTATCGGTGCAAATATTTCTTATAAATTCGGTAATATAATTAACGATACTTATGCTTACACTAATGATGGTGGTAAAACTTTGTTTGAACATGTGATGCAGATTCGTGATTGGGATATAACTATCGGCACTCAATACACTGCAAGAATCAAAAAGTTCCACAAATTGACTCTTGGCGCAACTTATTCTCCTCGTAAGACTCTCCTCGGTAAAACTTGGGCCGCATTTTGGGATATAGATAAAGATCAAGGTGCCGACACAGTGGCGATGATGGATATTAAAGGCAATTATTATCAGCCTAATACTATTGGTGTAGGTATTAATTATCAATATGAACGCTCTTCAAAATTTATGGTAGAAGCCGATTTTACTTGGCAAGATTGGTCGAAAGCAAAATATTCTCCATTGTATGACCCCGACGGTATGATTGCTTTCGAAGGAATGACTTTTAATGATAGGTGGAAAGCTGCTATAGGATTTGAATTTGTGCCTCGTCTCAGAGGAAATTATTTCCAAAGAATGTCGTTCAGATTAGGTGGATATTACACACGTGATTATCTCACTATAAATGGAAATGATGTGTTGGATTATGGCATATCTGCCGGTTTCGGGTTCCCGACTCCTGAAGGAAAAACTATGATTAATCTCGGTTTTGAATGGAAACATCGTAATGCTACACCGCAAACCTTAATCAGTGAAAATTATTTCAATATCACACTTGGAATTAATTTTAATGAACTTTGGTTCTGGCAACGTAAGATTAAATAAAATTATCGGTAATGCGTATTGTCGCACACATATTAGGAATAGTGGTTTTTGTTTCTCTCATGTTCTCCTGCACGGAAGAAAAGAAGCTTGATGTGGCGGCTAATATCAATCCGGAGAAAATGCCTACGATGCTGACGACTAATGTGAATATGGTGGTCAGTGACTCAGGTGTCCCTCAATTTAAAATAGTTACTCCTATTTGGTATGTCTATGATGAGGTAGATACTCCGCTATATTTACTGCCTGAAGGATTATATCTTGAAAAGTTTGATAAAAATCTGAAAGTGATTGCTTCTGTGGCATGTGATTCTGCTATTAATTATCAAAACGATCAGCTTTGGCAACTTATCGGAAATGTGGAATTGAGAAATGGCGATGAAGAAGTGATTCGTACCCATGAATTGTTTTGGAATCAACGTACACAAAAGATTTATAACGACACCTCTTTTATTCAAATCGAGCAACCTGATAGAGTGATTGAAGGTTATGGTTTCGATGGCGTTATGTCAGAACGCAGCCTTTCTTCTTATAGAATTAAAAAACCGACCGGAATTTTCCCTATTGATAAAGAAAAATTAGGTTCCGGTGAAAATCCTGACGTTACTAATACACCGGGCTTTAGTAACCCGTCCCAAGCCTCTCCTTCTGTCGCTCGTCCAACTGAAATAGACGTAAAAAATAATTAATATATAATGGATACTACTACTGCTATAATATTGACGATAATCGCAATTTTGTTTTCCGGATTATTCTCCGGAATGGAGATAGCATTTGTGCAATCCAACAAAGTTAGAATGGAAATAGATGCCACTAAGGGTGGTCTTATCAATAGGATAATCAGCATTTTCAATAGAAATCAAGATATGTATATATCTTCAATATTGGTCGGAAATAATGTGGTTTTGGTTATATATGGTATCACTATTTCAATTTTGATTAATCCGATATTGCAAGGTATATATGATAATGAAGCCTTTATGCTGATTTCAAATACGGTGTTTTCTACAGGCGTGATTCTTATCACAGGAGAGTTCATTCCTAAAGCCACATTCAAATTGAATCCAAATGGAATGTTACGCTTCTTTGCTCTCCCCATATATCTGATTTACATTATATTGTACCCGATTTCATTGTTTACGTCTACGCTGTCAAAGGGTATGATGAAAATTTTCGGAATAAAAAGTGTAGAACAAGATTCCGGACGTATCACTATGGATGAAATAGATGATTACATTCAACAGACAATTGATGAACAAGAGAATAAAGCAGAGGTGGAAACCGAACTTAAAATATTTAAAAATGCTATCAATTTCAAAGATACTCTGATACGCGAATGTATGATTCCACGAAATGAGATGGTCGCTGTAGATGTAGATGAAACTTCAAAGGATGATTTGCTTAAATTGTTTATCTCGACGGGTTTGTCAAAAATCGTGGTCTATAAAGAAGATATTGACGATGTCAAAGGATATATTCATATTTCAGAATTGTTTAACACTAATGTCGATTGGAAAAATAGAATCAAACCGGTGATATTCACTCCTCAAACTATGCTCGCCAACAAAATGATGCATAGGTTGATGGCTGAAAAAAAATCAATGGCAATTGTTGTCGACGAATTTGGCGGAACAAGCGGACTTGTAACGTTGGAAGATATTGTGGAGGAGATATTCGGCGAAATTGAAGACGAACACGACCGTCAACAGTTTATCGCACGTCGTCTGAATGATGTAAGTTTCGAATTCTCCGGACGTGTGGAAATCGAACATATAAATGAAAATTTCGGATTGGAAATAAAAGAATCTGAAGAGTACCACACAATTGCCGGATTCATTTTGGTAAATCGTGGGGAGTTGCCGTCAATAGGTGATAGTTTCGAAATCGATAATCTAAAATTTGAAGTATTGAAAATGACTTCCACAAAAATCGAACTCGTCAGAATCGAAAAATTGCCGGAGAAAAACGAGTAAAACCAATGAAATAATGATATTATATCCACTTTGAAAATTTTTCGAAGTGGATAATTTTTATTTTGGTAGATTGTCTTATAATCTTCCAGCTTAATACTAAAATTTCATACCCCCCCCAATATGTTGAGCTATTCGTTGATAAATTTTTAAAAGTCGGTTACTAAATTGAACGCTGAGATGTTATTATTTCAATTTCTTTTGTTTTTATGGCAGACTTTTGGTAGCTTTTGAGTTTTAATCGGCAGATTTCTACAATTTCGTCAGTCGTTTAGCTCGCTAAGCTCCTTTCTCAATCTTGAAATCTCCTCGTTTAAAATATTAAAATCTTTCCAAATCAATTTATAGAACCTGCCTAAAATGTTTACTTAATTTTTTTCTTCAAAAAGTTGCGATAATGGAATCGTTTAATTATCTTTGTGGAGTAATAATAATGAAGCAACTATGAATAAAAATATATCATTTAAGACACGCTTACTCGGTATGCAAGCAAGTATGTTGAACTTTGCTTATAAATTGACCGCCGACAAAGATAATGCTTATGATTTAGTACAAGACACTACATTAAAAGCCTTATGCAACGAAGATAAATTTGTGAATAATAACAACCTCAAAGGTTGGTTATTTATAATAATGAAAAATATTTTCATCAACAATTTCAGAAAGTCTGTTAAAGAGGGCGTAATTACAGACTTATCAGACGAATTGTATATGAAAAATATGTTAAGCCATGCTGATAGGGAAACGCCTGAAGGAATCTACTCGGTGAAAGAAATTTCAGATGCAATCAATTCTTTGCAGGACGAACTTAAAAATACGTTCTCGATGTATGTCGCAGGTTATAAGTATGAAGAAATTGCAACGCAGATGAATGTGCCGATAGGGACGGTTAAATCAAGAATTTTTGTCGCACGAAAAGAACTCAAGCAGATGCTCAAACATTATAGAACAAGTCTATAGGAAAAATTTAAGTAAAAAATTACGGTTCTCGGAGCAAAAAAGGTGAAATTCTGCGTTTTGAACTGAGCCATAACGCATTAAACAGAAAACCTCGGAAATAGTAACAATGGCAATTTAGCAAAGAAACGCAAGGTAATGAAATAGAACGG